>NZ_JBTXLM010000007.1:0-162995 GCF_054871565.1 Bartonella sp. LJL80 | reverse complement strand
AGGGGATATTTTTGGCTTATCGTGCGGGTAGATATGTTGGGTTTGGATTTGAGGTTAGTGGTTTACCGCTGGTTTTAATTTTTTTTTCCCCCCCCCCCCCCCCCCCCAGCGTAGGGGCAATTTATTAAGCCGCCTAAATAAAGCGGACTTTCTATTTCGTTCACGTTTTTTTCTTTTGGTGTTGGCTGAGGTGGTTTTGCGTCTGTGTAGGGCAGCATTACTTTATCTGCCATGCCCATTGTCTTTATGCGCTTCATACTCGTGGGTAATATTTGTGCGCGCGCCACGCTCGTCAGATTTCGATTGCCAAAAGTATAGTCAATATTCGCATATTGATTTTTTCTTCGAAAAAAAATCATCGGATGTGGAGTCACGATATTGTCTTTAATGCTGTTGAAAAAAAAATTTTATAGACAATCAATATTCATTGCATTGTTTAGTACTGTTAGTATTTATAGTATCTATGCGTTTGCTAATCCTGATACGAACATTGATATAAATAAAAATACCACCGATAATGCTGGTGAAGTGATAGAATACGGCAGAGTAACGGTTGACGGTGCTATTTATACACTATCCAATCCGGGTACTGTATTAAATATTTTGGCTGGCGGTGCTGCCTCTAATCCAGGTGTTTTGTTTATCGGCTCATCTGTAAACAACAAGCAATCAAACTCATCAGTGATCGTTTCTAATGGCGCAGCACTTCATATCGCTACGACACTGAATATAGGAGCCAATGCAACGGCTGGATCAATGGCTAATTTAACGGTTGATAACGCTACCGTTGATGCGCGTCTCGTGACTTTGGCGGATTCATCAAATGCTACACTCAATATTATCAACGGTGCGACTTTAAGAGTGTTTAAGGACGCTTCACCTGTTTCGGGAATTTTTTATGGATCGGCCGCAACGATTGATGGATCAGAAAGTGTAACGACTATTTCCGGAGCGGGTTCAAAACTCATTGTTGAAGGTACTTTGTTTTCTAATGCGACGGGTAAAAGTACAATAACTGTTGATGACGGCGGCGCTATTGAAAGTGTTGATTCCTATCTCGGAAGCTATGATGGAACCAGTAACATAACAATCAGCGGAGTTGGCAGCTATTGGACCAACACAAATGAGCTCGGTGTTGGAAATGGCCAGCAATATCCAGTTGCTGGCGCAGCTGTTCTATATATCAAAGATGGTGCTGAAGTTACGACAAAAACTTTGTCCGTTTCCAAGGCGAATGCGACAGGTTCGATCCATGTCGACGGAAAGAGTTCCAATCTGGTTGTTCAAGATACAGCCTTTATTGGTGTAGATGGGGTGGCGATTTTAACTGTCTCAAATGGCGGGTCTGCAACATTCGGAGGTTTTGGCGCGCAAGCTCGGTTTGTTTTAGGGCAAAATAGCGGGGCTACTGGCACTTTGAGCGTTGATGGAGTGGGTTCCAATGTCACGTTCCTGTCCAGCGTCGATGTCGGGCTATCTGGTCAGGGCGCTATAAAGGTCAGTAATGGCGCGCATATAGATGCATCCAGTGTAATGACTTTTGTCGGATATAGCGAAAAAGTTTCAAACAATGGCAGTGTTTTAATAAGCGGTGCAGGATCTACTTGGGTCGGTCCTGTCACCCTTGCCGGTGCTAGTGCTGATGCAGCTCTCTTCAAAATCGAAAACGGCGGAGTCGCGACTTCATCCTCTTTAGCTATCGGTACGGCTGCGAGTTCGGGACATGTGATAGTGGACGGGCAAGGCTCTGAATGGAATATCAATGACAGTAAAGGTAATATTTCGAGAGATGTCACATTGGTTGTCGGTGGAAATAGTTCTCCTAGCAGCCGTTTGGATATCACCAACGGTGGTGTCGTAAATTTTGATGGACTTAGTGTGACAATTAGAGGTGGTACCGAAGGCAGTATTATCAATGTTTCTGGTGCCGGCTCGCAATTCAATGCAATCAGTCAATATGGTGTTATTTTTGGACAAGTCGGAAAATCTACGCTCAATGTGACTTCTGGCGGTGCGGTCAATCTGAATAATGAACTTATCGTTGGCACCGTCAAGAATGGTAATTCAAGTAATATCATCACCGTCGATGGGGCTAATTCGGTTTTGAGCATTGCTGGTTTGACATTGGCTTATGGTGGAGGCGATTCCACCCTTAATTTATCCAATGGCGCGGTTCTTAAAAGTAGTGGAGACATACAACTTACTCGAATTAATGCCAATACGACAGCCACATTAAATATAGGTGCAGGTGTGGGTAGTGCGGCTGTGATGCCGGGCATTGTCGATGGGGAGAGGATTGTTTTCGGAAACGGCTCGGGAAGTATAAATTTCAATCACACTTCAGACAATTACCTTTTTTCAGCGCAAATAACAGAGGCCACTGACGGAGCAACAAACGGCACAATCCATCAAATAGCCGGGCGTACGGTTTTAACAGCGAATAGTAGTGGCTTCGGCGGAAAAACGGACATTACCGGGGGAGCTCTGGTTGTCAACAATGTATTGGGTGGCGCTGTCAATATCGGCAATAAGGGGCGTCTCGAAGGAACCGGCACGGTAGGCAGTACAATAAATGCAGGGATCGTCGCGCCTGGTGATAATGGTATCGGAACTTTGACAATCTCGGGAAATTACGCCGGTGATCGCGGAACTGTTCTGTTCGATACCCAGCTCGGCGACGACAAGTCCCCGACAGATTTCTTGCACATTACCGGTAATGCGGCTGGTACGACAAATGTTCAGGTTTTCAATCGCAACGGTTTGGGCGCATTAACTGTTGGTGATGGAATCCAACTTATCCAAGTCGACGGATCATCGGATAAAAGCAATTTTGCTTTAAAAAGCGACTATAGCTTTGAGGGGCAGGCCGCTGTTATCGGTGGTGCATATGCCTATTCGCTGTATGCGGGCAATCAGGCGGGTGCATTTGCTGGGGATTGGTATCTGCGTTCGCTCTATGTCGAGCCAACTGAACCACCGATCGATCCGACGAATCCAGTTATTCCTGAACCAGTCAAACCGGTTTATGCTGCGACAGTGCCAATGTATGAGGTGTATCCTCAGGTTTTGCAGCAGTTGAACAAGCTTGGCACGTTAGAACAGCGTGTAGGCAACCGGACCTGGTTGGCCACAACAGCCGACGCTCAGACGGCCTTGTTAAACGAGTTGGAAGGTCGTGGTTTCTGGATGAAGGTTGAAGGTTCGACCGGTCACGTAAATCCCGACGTCAGCAAGACCAAGTCAGACTATGACCTTAATATGATCAAGACACAATTGGGATTAGACATCGTTGCCAGCGATACTGACAAAGGAAAATTGGTTGGTGGTATTTACTTCCAATATGGACATGCCAAAGCCGATGTCTCATCGCGCTATGGTGATGGGTCGATCAAGACAGATGGTTATGGCGTTGGCGGCACATTGACATGGTACGGTGCAAACGACGTCTATGTTGATGGTGTTGCGCAGGTGATGTGGTACGACACGGACGTCCGCTCGGACTGGTTGAACAATCGTGATCTTGTCAATGGCAATGACGGAACGGGTTATGCACTTTCCCTTGAGGGTGGCAAGAAGATCGTTCTCAACCATGACTGGACAATGACGCCACAGGCGCAATTGAGCTACAACTCGGTAGACTTTGATAGTTTTCATGATGGTTATGGTGGACGTGTAAACCGCGAAGACGGCGATGCTTTGACGGGACGTTTGGGGCTTGCATTTAATCGCGAACAGGCATGGAAGTCAGCAGCTGGTGATATGCGCCGTTTGAAGACCTATGGCATTGGTAATCTTTACTATGAATTCCTGAATGGAACGGAAGTATCAGTCACCAATGTAGACTTCCGCAACCGATCAGACCGGTTCTGGGGCGGTCTTGGTGGCGGGGTATCCTATAATTGGAAGGATGATGCCTATTCAATCTATGGCGAGGTAGATGGCAGAACATCTTTCTCTGACTTTGCCGATAGCTATTCACTCAATGGGACAGTCGGTTTTAAAGCTAAATTTTGACCCCACTTTGCTTTATATGACTGTCTCCGCTTAGTTGGGTACCCCAATGCCCAACTAAGCATCACGACCCAATAGATCTTGTTTGTTCCAACATCATGTCAGAGACCGCATCTAACGTTTTGAGGACGAGCAGACAGTTCTCACGGCATCCATGATTTAACTATGTTTCTCGTAGAAACCATCCATCGTATCATGCACGCCATTAACTAAAGCCATCCTAGAAAACCACACGCCCACCAACGCGGTAGTTCGAGCGAAGCGACAGCTAAGAATTCCTCCCTTAGGCACTTCAAAGGTTATGCGGTAAAACGTCAAAACGGCGCAGATAATACGAACATGCGTTGTGAGATTTGCAGGCATTGCTGACAAAACAAATTTTCACTCAATATACAGAAATAACTACGTCTGCGACGCTGCATGGACTTCATGTCATCGAACGAATATTTACAATAGCTGAGTGAAAGAATGGCGCACCCGAAGAGATTCGAACTCCTGACCCCCAGATTCGTAGTCTGGTGCTCTATCCAGCTGAGCTACGGGTGCGCAATCATTTGTCTTTCATTTGAAGACATGCGGTTCCTAATTGGTTCGCTGCTGAAATGCAAGAGAAGATTCATAAAAAAGTCAATTTTTATCAACAGCAGTGTCTTCGCAACTGTTCTTCTTATGAAGCAGAAGCGGCGTCACGATTTTTACGCCATTCTTTCAAAGATGTCGGCGTGTCCGGTATACGAATTTCAAAATGCGTCCCAGGTTTCCCATCCTCTAGCAATTTGATTGCGCCACCATGTGCCCTGATCAATTCTTCGCAGATAGCAAGGCCAAGGCCTGAACCGTTGCGGCTGGTAGAGCCTTGGAATGGTGAAAACAAATGCTCTTTCGCTTTTGGAGGAAGTCCGGGGCCGGTGTCCTCAACATCGATAATTGTGCTTGTCCCTATACGGCCGGCGCGCACGGTCAGACGTTTCACAACACAATGATCTTCTT
The DNA here is from genome assembly GCF_054871565.1 of Bartonella sp. LJL80. Taxonomy (NCBI): domain Bacteria; kingdom Pseudomonadati; phylum Pseudomonadota; class Alphaproteobacteria; order Hyphomicrobiales; family Bartonellaceae; genus Bartonella; species Bartonella sp. LJL80. The sequence continues at coordinate 157,994 of NZ_JBTXLM010000007.1, read as the reverse complement.
GCCCACGTTCCACCATCGCTTGAATGGCGTTGCGGCATAGGTTGGTGATAACGCGATGCAATTGTTCGCTGTCAGCATCAACTTCAATATTTGCCGGTACAAAATTTTCAAACTCCACCTCTTCGGCGCCAGGTAAAGTCAACGACTCTTGCACATCGTCGATAAGTTTACGCAGCGCAAGATGCTCCCGCTTAGGCGGTGTTTCCTGTGTGCGGCCGTAAGTGATCACGCTCTGGCTATAATTGACGGCGCGGTCGATGGCCTTGATCAGTTTGGGTGCGAGCTTTTGAACCATCGGGTCTTTCGCATCGGACAGATGGTCGGACATGAGCTGTGCCGAAGCCAGGATATTGCGCATGTCGTGATTGATTTTTGAAACGGCAAGTCCAAGATTGGCAAGGTGCTTCTGCCGCGCATAGCTTTTTTGCAACTCGATCTCAATAGCTGCAATCCGCCTTTGTGTTGCGCCAACCTCGTCCTGTCGGGATTCCGGCACCATGATGCGGCTCGGGTTATCAGGCTCCATCACAAAATCGAGCATATTCGCATAGATATTCTGCAGTGGACGAACCAGAAGTTCGTGTATGATCAGATAAATGAGCGTGGCTGCCACAATGGCTATTGTCAACGATATGAGGATGAAGTGCCATGTAAACTGCACCATCGCATCGCGCAAATGTTCATCTTCAACAGTAATCTCAAGCCCGATATCCGTGCCGGTGATGGGGCCGCGCAGCAATAAAACTTTGTCACCGCCGAAAAACAACGTTGAAAACGAATCGAGTATAGCCTTGGTTTCGCTGAAGACTGATAGATCAATCGTTTCATCGATCCTCTCGGGGCGTTTATTGACTGCCAGTTCCCGTCGGTTGTCACCTTCTAAAATACTGATCACCAAAGCATCTGTTGCAACCAGAACATTGTCTTGCAATTCTTCATTGATAGGGCGGTTGGGTGTTGCTGCCAAAATAAGGCTGATTGCTTCGGCGGATTGATGGCGATCTTCAAGCCAACTCTGTCGCATGCTTGCAATAGAAGGCATGAAGACCAGTATCTCGGTGATGAAAACCGACAAAGCGATAAGAAGCAACAAACGTGTGCGCATCCGCCTATGCAAAGGAATTTTTGCATGTCCGCGCCGAAGGGTCATGCTGGCGGTCGGATTCTGCGCCGTTTCGGTTATATCTTCTGTAGCCATTCAGGTCCCGTTTACGAAGACATATCCACGGACATGTCGGTCAGAAATTAGATTCATTCTATAAATATATTGTGTTTGAGACAAATGGTTTTTGCAACTCAACCAGGCTCTTTTACATTTAACGTCAGCATTACCGAAATTTAACTGGACTGCGACCACTCTGTGCCACCATATCATAACACTTGGAGAAAAATCTCCAGCGCTGTTTTAATAAATTTGACAGGTCAATCGTGCAAGCGACGTTCTGGATCAGGGTATATTATGAGATTGCTGAATAAGATCGTTCCGGTTGCTGTTCTTGCTGTTGTTTTGGCCGGTGGTTATCTATGGACTGAGTGGCGGCGTGAACAGCCCATACCGGTTGGGGTAGCCGATACACCTGCCAAGGCTTCGAAAGCCGATGTGGCGATAACGAATGCTGGAAACGTCGTGGTTGTCAAACCGGTGACGACCCGCCTGATCAATGATCGTTTAAGTGCTATAGGAACGGGCCGTGCTGACGCGACAGTCGGTGTTACACCATGGTCGAGCGGCGTTATGGACCAATTATTTGTCAGCGCCGGAGCAAAGGTTTCCGTTGGAGATCCGATTGCAAAACTGGATTCTGATAATGAGGAAATCGCGGTCGAACGAGCAAAGGTACAAGTCAACGACGCAGAACTTACTTTGGCACGTACGATAAAGTTGCGGGCAACAAATACAGCAACGGAAGTTCAGGAAATTACAGCGAGGCTTAATCTCGACAATGCAAAACTGGCATTGCGGGACGCGGAACTTGCGTTGGATAGACGCACGATCCGCGCGCCTATCAGCGGAATTGTCGGTATCTTGCCCGTAGATGCAGGCAATTATGTTACTTCTGATACGACGATAGCACGGATTGATAATCGCGAGCGGATTCTCGTCGATATGTGGGTGCCCGAACGGTTTGCACCACTGATCCATATAGGCGACGAGCTTTCGGCTTCGTCTATTGCCCGACCGGGCGAAACATATAACGGTCGCATCAGCGCTATTGACAATATGATCGACGAGCAGAGCCGGACATTGCGCATTCGTGCTGAAATTGACAATAAAAAAGATACGCTGCGCGGTGGTATGTCATTTGCCGTTTCATTGCATTTCCCCGGTGATCCATTTCCAACGGTTGATCCTTTGGCTATCCAGTGGAGCGGTGAGGGGGCTTATGTATGGCGTGTTGTCGACAACAGGGTGGAGCGGGTTGGTATTTCCATCGTACAGCGTAATACCAATTCCGTGCTGGTCAGGGCTCCCCTTGTAGAGGGCGACAAAATTGTTACGCAAGGCGTACAGAATATCCGCCAGGGTAGTGAGGTTATCGTATCTAATCCTGCAGAAAATCTGAGTTTGGCTGCCTCAGTGAACGGGCAAGCTAAAAAATGAGTGTGCAGCAATCTGAAGTTAAAAATACTGCGACCGGCGATAAAGGCGGTTTAATGGCGTTGTTCATCCGTCGTCCGGTTTTTGCCTTTGTCATGAATGCATTGATTGTGGTGGCGGGATTAGCGGCATTTACGGGGGTTGATATCCGTGAATTACCGGATGTGGATCGCCCTGTTATCAGTGTCGCCACCGATTTTGATGGCGCTTCGGCAGAAACGATCGATCGTGAAATCACCCAAACATTGGAAGATGCGGTAGCGCGCGTTTCAGGTGTAAAAACGATTTCTTCACGCTCGTCCTTTGCGCGTTCGCGTGTGACGGTTGAGTTTAACGACGGTATTGATTTGAATGTGGCGGCGGCCGATATCAGGGACGCCATTTCGCGTGTGACCAATGATCTGCCCGATGATGCGGATGCTTCACGGATCGTCAAGGCCGATTCAAATGCCGATGCTGTGATGCGATTGGCTGTTACATCACCGACAATGAGTGTTGATGATCTGACAGTTCTCACGGAAGACCAGATAGTCGATACGCTGTCTGCGGTTTCGGGAGTTGCCGATGTGCAAGTCAATGGAGATCGCGAAAAGATTTTCCGCATCGATATTGATCAGGCAAAATTGGCGAGCTACGGCTTGACTGTTGCAGATATTACTAAAACCTTGTCGGATATGGCGCTTGATGCGCCAGCCGGTTCATTGCGTAGCTCCGATCAGGCGCTTGTGGTCCGCGCAACGGCAAATCTTTCCACCCCGGAAGAGTTCGAAAAAGTTTACCTGAATTCCCGTGTTCGGATAGGCGATGTTGCCAATGTCACTTTGGGGCCGGATATAGAAACATCCATCGTGCGCGTGAATGGGCAGACAGGTATTGGTCTTGGAATAGTCCGACAGGCGCAATCCAATACGCTCGATATTTCCAATGGCGTGCGCACAGCCGTTGATAATTTAAACCGGATTTTGCCTTCCGGTGTCCACATTGCCATCACAAGCGACGATGCGAGCTTTATTAATGGTGCAATCCATGAAGTCGAGATCGCGCTTATTGTAGCAGTATTGAGCGTGGTGGTTGTTATTTTCCTGTTTCTTTGGGACGCGCGGGCGACGTTGATACCCGCATTGTCTATTCCCGTTGCGCTTATTGGTACGGTTGCAGCTATTTACCTCGTGGGTTTTTCGGTCAATATCCTGACCTTGCTCGCACTTGTTTTAGCAACGGGGCTGGTTGTTGATGACGCCATTGTCGTGTTGGAAAATATTGTGCGCCGTCGCAATATGGGCATGGGCCCGCGTGCTGCGGCGGTACTGGGTACGAAAGAGGTGTTTTTTGCCGTTGTTGCTACGACCTTGACGTTAGCGGCGGTTTTTGTGCCCATTTCATTTCTGCCTGGGCAGGCCGGAGGGCTCTTCCGCGAATTTGGCTTCGTTTTGGCGATTGCCATACTTCTTTCAGCTGTTGTCGCGTTGACGCTGTGTCCCATGCTGGCATCAAGATTTTTGAAGGAAGGTAATGCCGGTCAATCTCACGAACATCATGTCCCAGTTATCTATCAAAAGGTTGGCGGCGTGTTGGGGGGCTTTTATGCCCGTACGTTGCGCGCTTGTTTGAATCGTCCTTGGACCGTTGTTTGTGTTTCCATTGTCTTTGCCGCTCTATGTGTGGGAGCCTATACAACCTTGAGGCAGGAATTGACGCCATCTGAGGATCGGGCGCAAGTATTCCTTCGCATTAATGGTCCGCAGGGCATATCAGTCGATTATTTAAGTTCGCAGATCGACCAAATAGAAACCGCCTTAAAGCCGTTGCGTGATAATGGAGAAATTATAAATACCTATTCGGTAGCGGGCACATTCGGTTCGTCAAATAATGGCTTTTTAATGCTGTCGCTGGCTCCTTGGAACGAGAGAAGCCGTAGCCAGCAAGAGATTATTGAAGACATCAATAAGGCGATGAAGCACCTTCCCGCCGTGCGTGTTTTTGCAGCAGAAGGCAATTCGCTCGGTATCCGTGGAGCAGGGCAGGGGTTGCAGTTTGCCATTCTGGGCACAGACTATGCCACGCTTCAGCCGGTGGCCGATAAAATTGTTGCGGCCATGCAGGCTGATACACGGTTTGTTCAGCCGCGATTGAGTGTGGAAGCAACACAACCACAGCTGTTCATTGACATTAACCGTGAAAGAGCCACAGATCTTGGTATCGACATCACCGGTTTGGCAAATGCGGTTCAGTCGATGCTTGATGGCCGGAAAATCGGGTCCGTTTATATCGGTGATCGCTCATATGATGTGAAGCTTGTATCCAATACCAATCCGGTGAATGACCCGACTGATCTGGAAGGCATTTTCATGAAAACAGCAGATAATCGTTTTGTGCCGATGTCTGCAATCACCACTGTGCAGGAAAAACCTGTACCACCGGAATTGGGGCGCGAGTCACGGATGCGCTCGGTGGCATTGACTTCAAATCTTGCGCCAGGTTTTGCATTGGGCAATGCCTATCAAAGAGTGCTGGAAATTGCAGCCCCGTTATTGCCACCGGGGAGTTATATTATACCGCTTGCAGAAGCAGCGACATTGGATGAAACGTCAACAGGTTTGATCATTGTGTTCGGTTTCGCCCTTATCATCATTTTGCTCGTACTAGCTGCGCAATTTGAGAGCTTTGTTTCCGGTATTATTGTAATGGCAACGGTGCCACTCGGCCTTGGCTGCGCGATTATTGCAATGATCATCAGTGGTGGCAGCTTAAACGTCTATAGCCAGATCGGATTGGTATTGCTGGTCGGCATCATGGCAAAAAACGGCATTCTTATTGTGGAGTTTGCAGATCAGCTGCGCAATCAGGGCAAGTCTGTCCGTCAAGCGGTGGAGGATGCGGCGAACATCCGGTTGCGTCCGGTGTGCATGACTATGATCTGTGCAATTTTGGGCGGTGTGCCACTGGTCTTAGCCTCCGGTGCGGGTGCCGAGGCGCGGATATCGCTGGGTTGGGTGATTGTCGGTGGACTTGGCCTTGCAACGGTTGCTACGCTTTACGTCACGCCTGTGGCCTACCTTCTTCTTGGCCGGTTTGTTCGCCCGCGTGCCGAAGAAGAAGCGCGTCTGGAAAAAGAGTTGGCGGCAGCCGACCCCGTCTAACACTGACTAAGCTTTGTGGTTTTTCTCAAGATACGCAAATAGATAATGAATGCGGCATTTGAGGAAGGTCGGGATGTCTGGAAAACTGTGAATGATATTACCGGCCAGTCGGTTGTTTTGGCACACCTTGACGGTGGAACCATACCGCTTGCGAATTTTCTCCCGTTCGGGCAAAAAAAATGCTCCAACGCTGCTCATTTGCAATTATTCACCGCAACCTCGCGCATGAAGATCATATCTTTTGCAACAAAAACGGGCAAAAGATCGCTCCCCCCCTTTCCCTTGCCACAGTTTGGTCCTAAATTTCCAACATCGAGACAAGGGAGAATGCATCAATGCCTCGCAATGAACAGACGTTCAATATAGCTGTTGAAGCTTTGAAGCAGCATGCCGGCGAACCCGATATGCACGATATTCGCAAATTATTTGCGCAGGATTCCCAGCGTTTTGAACGCTTTTCACTTGTCTTCGATGATCTTTTATTTGACTATTCCAAGTGCTCTCTGACGTCGAGAACGATGGAGCTTCTGGACGATTTGGCTTTTGCAGCCGACATAGCCGGACGTCGCGACGCGATGTTTTCAGGCCAGCCGATCAATATAACGGAAAATCGAGCCGTCCTGCACGTGGCGCTACGGGCACCTTCAGATAGCGTGATGATGCTTGGTGATACGAATGTCGTATCAGAAGTTCAGGACGTTCTTGGCAGAATGGAGAAATTTTCTGATGCCGTTCGTGATGGAAGCTACAAAGGTGAAAACGGCGATAAAATCACCGATATTGTCAATATTGGTATAGGCGGTTCCGATCTTGGGCCGGTTATGGCAACCTTGGCTTTGCGCCCTTACCATAATGGGCCGCGTTGCCATTTTGTTTCAAACGTGGATAGTGCACATATTGTCGATACATTATCAGCCCTCAATCCAGCTACGACCTTGGTCATCATAGCGTCGAAAACATTCACCACGGCTGAAACCATGGCGAATGCACGAGTAGCGCGCCAATGGGTCAGCGAAGCGTTGGGCGAACTGGCCGTCTCTAAACATTTTGTCGCGGTTTCAACAGCGCTCGACAAGGTAGCGGATTTCGGGATCGATAGTTCAAGGGTTTTCGGCTTTTGGAACTGGGTTGGTGGGCGCTATTCAGTCTGGTCTGCTGTTGGCCTTTCCGTGATGATTGCTATTGGTGGTTCTCAGTTTCGCCAGTTCCTCGCTGGCGCCCACGCTATGGACGAGCACTTTCGTGATGCTCCCCTCAACGTCAATCTGCCTATAACTTTAGGACTTATCGGATATTGGCATCGCGTCATTTGCGGCTTTCCAACGCGGGCAATTATTCCTTATGAACAACGATTATCGCGGTTGCCAGCCTATCTCCAACAGCTCGATATGGAGTCCAATGGTAAGCATGTGACGCTCGACGGCATGCCGTTGACGACGGTCAGTGGCCCTATCGTTTGGGGTGAGCCTGGAAGTAATGGCCAGCATGCCTTTTTCCAATTGCTGCATCAAGGTACTGATATTATACCAGTGGAGTTTATTGTATCGGTCAATGGCCACGAGCCGAATTTGCAAAAGCAGCATGACATGCTGGTAGCAAACTGTCTGGCGCAGTCAGAGGCCTTGATGCGTGGGCGCAGTGTTGAAAGTGCCAAGGAAGCCATGCTTGCCAAAGGTATGGACCAGATCGGTGCCGAAAATCTTTGTCCACATAAAAGCTTTGCCGGAAACCGCCCCAGTGTAACCATTGTGCAGGACAAACTGACACCGTTCTCTTTGGGACGCTTGATTGCGCTTTATGAACATCGCGTTTTTGTCGAAGGCGTGTTGATGAATATCAACTCATTTGATCAATGGGGGGTTGAGCTTGGTAAAGAGCTTGCAAGCGAGTTGTTGCCTATGGTCAGCGGAGAAAAGGTTGCTCATGACCGTGATAGCTCGACAATGGGCTTGCTTAGTCACGTGACAACACGACGGAGCCAATAAGGTGCAAGAGAAACTTCGCCGGATAAAGGCCATCTTGTTCGATAAGGATGGCACGCTTATTGATTTTGAGCAGACTTGGACGCCGGTAACCTTTGCTTTGGCACTTCGTGCGGCTGGAAATGATGAACATAAAGCGCGTACCCTTTTAGAGGCCGGTGGTTACGATTTTAATCGTAAGCGTTTTATAGGCGACAGTGTTCTTGCAGCAGGTTCTGTCTCGTCCATCATCAAATTATGGCATCCTGATCTAGATGAACAGTCACATGCAGACGAGGTTCGTTATTATCGCGCGTATTGTAGCGAAAAAGCCAAGGAAAAGGTCATACCGGTTGCTGGTATGGAACAAAGTTTGCGTAAGTTGAAAAGATTGGGACTCAAAACCGGAATAGGCACCAATGACTCCCGCGATGGTGCGTTGACGGCCATGGATATTCTTGGCTGTAGCGACCTGTTTGATGTTTATCTAGGCTATGACAGTGTCAAGCAGCCGAAACCGGCGGGTGATCAGATTGTTGCATTTGCACAGGCAACGCAGCTAGATGTGGACGAAATTGCAATGGTTGGAGATAATGGTCTCGACATGCTCGCCGCCCGTAATGGTGGAGCCGGACTGGCTATCGCTGTTTTATCCGGTAATGGTGAACAAAGTCAGTTGGAAGCCAATAGCGATATGATCTTAACGTCCATCGCTGAACTTCCTGAGCTATTCAAGCGTTTTCACGCCATGTGATGCGTTTGCTTTCGAAACGAAGATGTAAGCGTTAAAATCATCTTTTGTCCCAATGCAATGAGGTCAAACTCCCGGCTTGCGTTCAACCATTCATTGAGAACGCCACCGACAACCGATACCAGAACACGCGCTGCATCCTGTGGAGCCCAGTCATCAGCAAGCATGCTTCTTCTTTTTGCAACCGACATCATACGTTCAAACAAATTCAACATGCCGTCATGTGCCTGACGAAGGCGCAAGATCATTTCCGAGAATTCCTGCACATATTCACACCGCAATGTTATGATGGTCATGACACGCTGCTGGCGTTCATCGACTGCAAAACGTTCCAGACAGGAACAGGCACACTTTTCCAAGACATCGATCGGGTTAACCGAATCATTGCTCTGCACTTCTTCGATAAGCTCTTCCTGTGGAAACCTGATCCGGTCGATTATGGCATTATATATGGCTGGTTTGTCGCGGAAGTGAAAATAAATTGCACCTCGCGTTACCCCCGCTCGTTCGGCAATATCATTCAACGATGTCTTGGAAACGCCTTTATCCAAAAAGGCCAATTCCGCCGCATCCAGTATCGTTTCCCGCGTCTCTGCGGCCTCGGCTTTCGTCCGGCGCATGTCTTCATCCCTATGGCGATCACTTTATTCTTAACGGAAAAACAACCCTGAAGGTTGCCAGCCGGTTGTGACGCCTTATTATTGCTGATAATTAATGCTTAACAGCTTTTTGGCTATTTACAATCATCCATGTATGTATATTTTACCGGACACGGATAAAAATCAAGGTCTGACTTCATATGACGATATTAAAAAAACTCTCAGCCGGTCTTATAGTCGGCACATTGTCTCTCGGCCTCGTTGCTTGCGGTAAGGAAGAGCAGCATACTCCGCCACCGTCAAAGGTAAGCGGTAAAGTCATTCATCAGGCAGAAATTCCTATCAACTATGAATATGCCGCGCGTATTGTAGCATACAAAGAAACGGAAGTGCGTGCGCGTGTCGGTGGCATTTTGCTGCATCGCAATTTCGTTGAGGGTGCTGAGGTCAAGCAGGGCGATGTCTTGTTCGAGATTGATCCCGATAAGTATGAAGCCGCCGTCGCTTCCGCGCGTGCGCAAGTTGCGCAGGCGCAGGCCAATTATGACCAATCGGTTCGTGATGCCAATCGCGCTGAAGAGCTGGTGGTACAGCGGGTTCAGTCAAAAGCGCAACGCGATCAGGCTTTTGCAAAGCGCGATGCCGATCAAGCAACGTTGATGCAGGCCCAGGCTGAGTTGCGTACGGCAGAACTCAATCTTGATTACACCAAGGTGACAGCGCCTATCAGCGGCTTGACCAGTCGTGAGGCCGTATCAGAAGGCTCTTTGATTGGAACGGATACAACCTCCAGCCTTTTGACGACGATTACGCAGCTTGATCCAGTTTATGTCAACTTTTCTTTTGCTGACGGTGAATATGAGCAGATCCGCAAATTGATGCAGGAAATGCAAGCACGCGGCGAAAAAATCGATAATCTGAAAATTACGGTTCGCCTTGGTGAAGGCGTTGATTATCCCGAGCAGGGAACGGTCGACTTTACATCGCCGACGATTGACGAACAAACTGGTACGCTCGGCGCGCGCGCCATTGTTGCCAATCCTAAGCACCGTTTGGTTCCGGGTATGTTTGTACGTGTCACGGTAACAGGGCTGAAAATGGCTGACGCGATCACCATCCCTGAAGCTTCGTTGATGCAGACCAGCAATGGCCAGTTTGTCTATACCCTTAAAAAACCTGAAGCACCGGCCGCTGGTGATGCAGCTGCAGCTGGTGCTGCGCCAAAGCTGGAAGAAGGCGCCCGTTTGATGGAAGTTGAACAGCGTCCCGTAGAGGTTATCCGCCAAATGCAGAATGGCGAATGGTTGTTAGCCAATGCCAAGACAGATGCACAAAGCAATAAAAGCGTTAGTGGCATCAAAGACGGTGAAGAAGTTGTCACCGCCGGTCAGGTCTATATCGAACAGGGTATGATGCGTGTTCCAGCGGGTCAAAGCTTGAAAGTCCAAGTGACAGACGACAAGCCCGCACAAAATAAAGCAGACAATGCCAAAACTGCGGAGCCCGCACAATGAGCTATAGCTTTTTTATCAACCGACCCGTTTTCGCGTCGGTTATTTCTATTGTCATCGTTTTGGCCGGCTTTATGTGTATCCGCATATTGCCTATCGCCCAATATCCGGACCTGCTGCCACCGCAGGTTGTTGTATCAGCGCAATATCCTGGTGCGAGCGCTGAAACCGTGGCACAAACCGTTGCTGTTCCGTTGGAACAGCAGATCAACGGTGTTGAAGACATGATTTACATGCAATCGACCAGCAATGCGTCTGGTACATTGCAGTTGACAGTCACATTCGCCTTGGGAACAGATCCTGATCAAGCAACGATCAATGTGAACAACCGCGTGCAGCGTGCATTGACAACTTTGCCACAGGAGGTGCAGCGTTTGGGTGTTGTTGCCGACAAACGTTCGTCTTCTATCCTTGGTATGGTGTCGATGCAATCGACCAGCAGTGCCTATGACCGAACCTATGTTGGTAACTATGCATTGCTGAACGTGGTTGACGATCTTAAACGTATCCAAGGTGTCGGTGATGCACAGGTCTTGGGTAATATTGACTATGCTATGCGTATTTGGCTTCGTCCCGATAAGCTTGCTCAATATAATCTGACACCGACCGATGTAATTTCAGCTGTTAATGAGCAAAATGCGCAGTACCCTGTGGGGCGCATCGGCGAGCAACCTGACATCCACGGCGCATTCACTTATTCTGCTACTACACAAGGACGTTTGGTTACAGCTGACGAGTTTGGCAATATCATCCTGAGATCGGATGATACAGGTGCGTCTTTGCGTTTGAAGGACGTTGCGCGGATTGAATTGGGTACACAGCAGTATTTTGTTGAATCCAAGCTTAACGGCAACCCTATGGTTCCGATTCTGGTGTTTTTGCAGCCAGGGGCAAACGCTCTTGCTACTATGGATGCTGTCAAGAAACGTATGGCTGAACTCAAGGTCGCTTTTCCAGCCGGTATTGAATATTCAGTTCCATATGACACAACCAAGTTCATCCAAGTATCGGTTGAAGAGGTTATCCATACATTCATCGAAGCTATTTTGCTGGTGATTGTTGTGGTGTTCATCTTCTTGCAGAATTGGCGTGCGACGCTCATACCGATCATTGCTGTTCCGATATCTATCATCGGTACGTTTGCGGGTATGTATGTGCTCGGCTTCTCGATCAATATGTTGACATTGTTCGGTCTGGTGCTGGCAATCGGTATCGTGGTGGATGATGCTATTGTGGTGTTGGAAAACGTCGAACGTCTCATGGAAGAAGAGAAGCTGTCTCCACATGACGCAGCTGTCAAATCCATGAGCGAAGTTACCGGACCTGTTATTGCTATTGTTCTGGTTCTTTGTGCCGTGTTTATTCCCGTATCGTTTATGGGCGGCATGGCAGGCGTTATGTATCAGCAGTTTGCTGTGACCATCGCGATGTCTGTGGTCATTTCCGGTACAGTGGCTTTGACCCTTACACCGGCTCTTTGCGCTATCTTGCTTAAACCTTCGCATAAAGAGCCGATTGCACCGTTCCGTATGTTCAATAAGTTTTTTGAAAAAGTTACGGATGCATATGTCGCCGGCGTGCAATTCTTCGTCCATAATGTCTGGGCTGGACTGCTTGTTTTCGTTCTGGTCTGCGCTTCGGCATTCTACATGTTTGAAAAAGTACCCGGTTCACTGGTGCCGGATGAAGATCAGGGCTACATTCTTGCAGTGTCTATTCTTCCATCGGCATCTTCACTTGAACGTACCTCAGGCGTGATCGATAAAGCGTCTAAGATTATGCAGGCAAATCCCGCTATTGCAGACGTTGCCGAGATTGCAGGTTATGACTTGTTGTCTGGCGGTTTGAAGACCAGTTCGGGTGCCATGTTCATCATGTTCAAGGATTGGAAAGAAAGAACCAATCCTGCAGATGATACCCGTGTCTTTGCGCCGAAAGTCGTCGGTATGGCTTCCGGTATCAAGGATGGTGTGACAATAGCATTCAACCCACCTCCAATTATTGGTCTTTCGACAACTGGTGGTTTTGAAATGTATCTTCAGGATCGTAGTGGCGGTTCTATTGACGATCTTTATTCAATGACAATGAAACTCGTCAACGCGGCTAACCAAAGACCCGAATTACAGGGTGTACGGACAACATTCGATCCCAACGTTCCGAAGTATGATTTCCAAGTGGATCGTACAAAGGCACGCGCCATGGATGTTCCGATCAACACCATCTATGATGCGTTGTCTGCTACTTTCGGTAACATCTACATCAATGACTTTACGCTTTATGGCCGTAACTATCAGGTGAAAATTCAGTCTGAAGGTGAGTTCCGTAAAAGTGCCGATGATATCAAGCAGGTATTCGTTCGCTCGGATTCGGGCAAGATGATCCCGCTCAATGCCTTGGTTACAACCAAACGTATTACCGGTTCGGATCAGCTTGAACGTTTCAATGCCTTCTTTGCGACCAAAATCATGGGGAGTCCAGCAGACGGGTTCACATCTGGTCAGTCGATCAGCGTGATGACCGAAGTTGCAAAACAGGTTCTGCCAAATACCTACCAGATTGCTTGGACAGGTTCTGCCTATCAGGAAGTTGTCGCTGGTGGTGCGGGCTCTACTGCGATGATCTTCGGCGTTATCATGGTGTTCTTGATCTTGGCAGCGCAATACGAAAAATGGAGCTTGCCGTTGGCTGTTGTGACCGCGGTTCCATTTGCTATTGCTGGTGCATTGGCATTCACCTGGATACGTGGTCTTACCAATGACGTCTATTTCCAGATTGGTCTGGTGACACTCGTGGGGCTTGCCGCTAAAAACGCCATTCTGATTGTGGAATTTGCGGTGATCGAGCGAGAAAGCGGAAAGTCTGCAATTGACGCCGCTATTTCGGCAGCTCGTCTGCGGTTCCGCCCGATTGTTATGACCTCATTGGCCTTTATCCTCGGTGTGGTACCATTGGCCACATCAACAGGAGCGGGGTCTGCAAGTCGTCACTCAATCGGTACGGGTGTTATCGGCGGTATGTTGGCAGCAACGTGTATTGCGACCTTCTTCATTCCTATGTTCTATCGTTTGTTTGGCGGTAAGACTGCTGGTCGTGGTGGGGACGGTTCATCTCCAAGCGGTGAAGGCTCCACAAGCGGATCAGCTGCGTCACACAGTTGATCAAAACAAGCGCTTTCAGATATACAAAAAACCCGGTGAAAGCCGGGTTTTTTTTATGTTGCCCTTGGGTGAGTGATGGGTAAAGAGCTAGCTGAGTTCGCCAAAAAAACAGCTTAGATAGGAGAGAAATCGCAGGCGGCGCGATTTCACCGTTCAGTTTTTTCAAGGCATTTGGTTGAAGTTTCTACAAACCCCTTCAAGGCTATACCTCGAATTTTCACCGCGGCCTAGCAATGGCGCCGCAGTGAAACAGTTTTGATAGCGATCGTATGAAAAGTATAAACTCGTAAACTTACGAGAGCCCTTCGATCTGTCCGTCACCATTAAGATGTATTTTTTCTGCCACCGGATGACGCGGCAGGCCGGGCATCGTCATGATGTCACCGCAAATCACGACGATGAAACCAGCGCCGGCACAAAGCTTCACCTCGCGTACAGGTATGTTGAAGTCTTCCGGCGCGCCAAGCAATGTTGGATCTGCTGAAAAAGAGTATTGGGTTTTTGCCATGCAAATTGGTAATTGGCCAAAGCCACTTGCTTCCCAGTCCTTTAATTGCTTGCGGATTATCGGACTTATGATGGCTTCACGACCACGATAAATCTGCTGGACCACCGTTTGAATCTTCTCATCAAGAGGAAGATGGTCAGGATAGATTGGTTGGAATTGCGCGGTTTTTTGTCCAATGAGCTCTACAATATCTTGCGCTAGCTCAATGGCACCTTCACCACCTTTTTCCCAGTGGCGGCATATGATGGCTTTATGTCCGGTTTGAGAAACAAGGTGCTGCAGCGCGGCTATCTCGTTATCCGTGTCGGTATAAAAATGATTGATTGCAACAACCACCGGAACGCCATATTTCTCCATATTCGCAATGTGTCGCAAAAGGTTTTTAGAACCCGTCTCCAAAGCGCTGACATTTTCTGTTGCAAGGTCACTCTTGGCAACGCCGCCATTCATCTTGAGGGCTCGAATTGTTGCTACGACAACCGTCGCTTCGGGCATTAAGCCTGCCTTACGGCATTTGATATCAAAAAATTTTTCAGCGCCAAGGTCTGCTCCAAACCCGGCTTCCGTCACAACATAATCCGCCAGCTTCAAAGCTGTTTTGGTAGCAATCACCGAGTTGCAGCCATGCGCAATATTTGCGAAAGGCCCTCCGTGGATGATAACAGGATTATTCTCGATCGTTTGCACCAAATTGGGTTGGAAGGCATCTTTTAACAGCACTGTCATTGCGCCTTCCGCTTTTAGATCGGCGGCTGTAACGGCAGTTCGGTCGTGGCGATAACCAATAATGATTTTTCCGAGTTTCTGCGTCAGATCATCGAGATTTTCAGCGAGACATAAGATCGCCATCACCTCGGATGCGACGGTGATGTCGAAACCGCTTTCACGGGGGAAGCCATTTTTGATGCCGCCCAACGAAATGACTGTTTCACGCAAAGCGCGATCATTCATGTCCAATACACGTTTCCAGACGATACGGCGCAAATCTATATTTTGATCATTACCCCAGTAGATGTGGTTATCAATAATCGCTGCAAGCAGATTATGAGCGCTGGTGATGGCATGGAAATCGCCGGTAAAATGCAGATTAATGTCATCCATGGGAATGACTTGGGAGTAGCCGCCTCCAGCCGCGCCACCTTTAGACCCGAAACATGGCCCCAAAGATGGTTCACGCAAGGCTGCAACGGATTTCTTCCCGATCTTATTCAGAGCATCGTTGAGACCGACAGTCGTTGTGGTTTTTCCTTCACCGGCAGGCGTAGGGTTGATCGCGGTCACAAGGATCAAATGCCCATCTGTGCCGCTTTTAAGCGTTTCGATATAGTCTGCATCTATTTTAGCTTTGTCATGCCCATAGGGCACGAGATTATTGTACGGAATATTCAATTTTTCAGCGATTTGGCCTATAGGCAACTTCGTTGCCCGCCGCGCAATTTCTATATCGGTATTATGCACTCTAAGCCCTCATTTCAATGACCAGTTGAATCAATCCGCCATTCATTGAAGAGCCTAGCACAGTATAGGATAGGGTTGCTACAGTGGCGGTATAATGTGAGCCGCTATTGCAACCAGTCATGTTGACCGATTAGCTTTGCTAAAATTTTGTCGGTCTGTGTTTCTCGACCCGACTGATAGGCGTTGATCTGCGCTATTGCTTGGTCAATATAGTCTATAAGACTATCGCGGTTTTGTTCGCGTAATTCTTTTTTCAAGATTTCGGCCTGCGCTGCGACTTTTTGTCCCTGATCGTTAGCAATCTGTGCAACTGACTCGGTATAGATGGTTGCAAACATATCAAAATTTGATTTTTCACGCTTTATCCGTGCCTGTGTTGTTTTTTTTACATCGGTTGGAAAGTCCGGATCGTTGACATTCGCATAGAAATTATCAAGCGCACGTGCTGCTAAATGCAATTCTCTTGCCGCCAATCCGGTGTTAAAGAGTGCCCGACGCAAACTGCGATTATCGATATCATTCCGACGGGTGAATTCAGTTTCAAGCTGCGTACGCAATCCGGCTATCTCGCTCCGCAACGGCCCTTCAATCTGCGCTTCTATTTCTTGTAAGCGGGCACTGGGCTGTTCCGATGGGCTGCCATCAATTTGCTTGCTGAGCGCTTGAAAGGCTGTTTCCAAGCGTTCGACAGAAGCAAGATCACCTATAGAGGCGGTGCTGACAACCACACGAAAACCTGCAGTTCTACGTCGCATTTCACCCTTAGCGTCATTGGAGAAAAATGGAAATTCATCACGACGTGACGATGTCAGTGTTTCCGCACCATCGAGAAAAGAGCCTCCGCGTACAACAAAACCACCTACACGGCCGTGTAAACGATCTAGCCGTGTCAATCTGAAAGGATCCAGCATGATTTCTTCGGCATTGCCATAGATGTCGTAAAGCCCGAGTGGATTGGGATTTTTTTGACCAATGGGTTTCGCTTTTCCGCCCGATGACTGGCTACCATTATACCACGCATAATCATCGATCGTACCGGACGAGAAGAAACGGTTATTGGCTCTCTCGGCATCATTCACCGATAAGCCACCTCGCGCAGCAAACTCCCATTCGACTTCTGTCGGTAGGCGCACATAGCCGTTTTCCGCACCGATCTGCTTCAGCTTCGCGGAATTGTCTTTGTAAAGCCAAGCATTGAGGCGTCGTGTGAATTCTACCGCGTCATACCAACTTACACCGGTTTGGGGTATAGCATCGGCAGGTGTAAACTTGGTTGGACATTGTGCTGGGTCATCGGTCATAACGGCAGCATATTGGGCGTGGGTTATCTCGTATTTTCCAATAAGAAAAAAATTCCCCTTATCGTTGTTAAGGGAGCCGCTAATGTGTTCTTCCCGACGATACTCCATATAAGCGCGTTCGCCTTCGGTCGCACCCATTGTCACAGGGCTGTCACTTAAAGCAGCCTCTGGTTCTGATGCCTCTACCAGAACAGTTTGCACCCGCGTTAGTGCCATCTTTCCATCGCATGGAAGATCGATAACAACATCGTCAGCCGTGGGTTTTGGATTCCACACCCGTCCATTCCATTCGGCAGCGTTAACAATGCCGGTTACAGTACTACCCAAAAATAAAGTCGCTAGAGCTAAGCAACGTAAACCAAGTTTTTTATTGATACTATTCTTCACGTAGTGCCCCTCCCGGTGGTACAGAAATAAACCGCCGCGCCGATAATGCGGTGACTAGAAATACCATAAGAATTGTTATAACGCCCGTCATTGTCAATTGGAACCAGCTGAGAGAACAATTGGTGTATCCATTTGCAAGATCGAGTGGAAAGCATCGGTTGATTATCCAGGATAGTCCGCCGTAGAGTATATAGGCGATGGCTAGTCCCGCCAGTCCGGTAACGAAGCCGAACCCAGCTACAAAACAGAATATGGTCATGCGGGAGCCGCCCATGAGGCGCAATAAAGCAATGTCGCGGCGATGCTTGTCAAACACACCCAGTATACTGGCACTTGCCGCCGCCAGATAGGAAATGATCATTAAAGATGCGACAATAGCAATAATGCCGTTTAAAGCTTTTTCTATATTCAGAAGCTTTTCAACATCCGCCGCTCTTGAAAGTACTGGATATCCCATTTGTTCCAATGTCGAAGTGAGGGCGGGTACACCCTCTATCATTTGCGCATAAAGGCGCACATTCGCATATCGCATATGCCGTTCAATGATTGGACGGCCCGAAAGACCAAGTCGATCAATTGCAAAGCCGTCGAGAAATGTTTCAATGTCTTCAACGAGGGTAGCATTGAGAAGCGATTGCGTTCCTGCCGCCTGCGCGGCATCGATGATACCTGTCACCAACAGAGGTTGCGTGAACATCAGCCTATCGCTCTCCCGTTGGGTTCGTAAATTGACGGTATCGCCAATCTGAAGATGCAACGTGTCCGCGATGCGTTTGGATATGATAATTTCATTTAAGGACGGAGGTTCAATATTTTTCGGTAACAGGGGATCATTCAGACCTCCAGGTAACAGAGATATTGCTTCCCTCCCTGTGCCGCGCGCATCGGTCAACCATGCACGTGCAGAAAGACCTCGTGTTGTGGGTTGTAAAAAACCCACCCCTGTCAAATTTTTGATCGCCGATAGCTCACTTTGTCCCAATTGATGGTCGCCAATGATCCGAATTTCCAGATTTCGCGGATCGTTTCGCAGTTCTTCTACCAAGCCTGTAAGCGTCCCACTTTTCAGCCCCCATAGGACAAGTATGGGTGCTAACATGGCGGCGAGCACCAGCATGGAGAGCATTGCGCTTCGTGGATGGCCCAAAATCGTGCGCAACCCCAAATAAAAGCCTAACTTCATGGTCGCACCTGCATAGATGCATCCTGAAGTGTCGCGAAAGATTGGCCAGGCGCAATGGTTTTGCGTTCGACATTTATCTTCATAAAGCCGTGTTTTTCTACCAGCTGCCGATCATGTGTGATCATCAGAATGCCTGTGCCGGTATGGTCTGCAACGCTGGTCATCATGCGCAAACATAAATCTGCAGTCTCATCATCCAGCGCGCCCGTCGGTTCATCGCACATTAAGAAAGCCGGACGATGTGACAATGCCCTTGCGATCGCCGTTCTTTGTCTTTGCCCAATCGATAAGTCACATGGAAACGCATCTGAATCTCCGGCTAAGCCAACAGCCTGAAGCAAAGCTGTTATGTAACCGTCGTCACGCTTGTCAGCGAGCTTTTGTTGAACGGCGATGTTTTCACGTACCGTTAAAAACGAAAAAAGCGGGCTGGTTTGTACAACATATCCGAAAAAACGCGCGCGTAAATGAGCCAGACGAGCGTTTTCCTGCTTGATCTTTTGCGGGCTTACATCAATTTGACCGCAATCACGTCCACTGATGACGAAGGTATCCGCTCTTTCAGGACGGCTTGCCAGCGCCAACAGATCCATGGCTGTTGTCTTTCCTGAGCCCGTCTGGCCCACAATGGCTTTACGGTCTCCCGATTTCAAATGAAATGCTGGGATGCTAAGCTTGAACGATCTTTCACGATCGCTCAAGGTTTTCATGACGTTTTGGGCCATAAGCTGGATCAAGTGGACGTCCTAAGGCAAACGGTCAAGCGATATTGTTGTCACAAATTCACCAGCGGCCGCATCAGATTGCAGTTGTAGCCATGCATTTGGGTCGTTGTGAACCTTTTCGTAGAATGCCAGCTTTGATTTGAGATCAAGAATCCGGTCGCGCTGTTGCGACGCAGGCATTTGCACCCAGTCTTCCGGTGTAAGATTGAGGACCTGGCTGGTATAGGGCAGACCTTCCAAATATTCACCGAAAGCATCGCCTAAAGGCGCATCAGCAGCGAGTTGGCGCGGATCGTTGGACGCACGCGCGGCTAGGTCACGAATATCACGGAAGAAATCCATCGGATCACCACTCATATTCTCACCTCGGTTGACGATAGCGCGAAGCATTTCAGAAAGCGTCGATAGCTGGTTTTTTGTCAGCATAATGCGAATATCGAGAGCCGGTTTTACTGTCGGTTGATCAAAGTCACGGTCTATAGTCCAAGCCTCATAAAAGGTGGGTACGCTGGAGTTGCTTTGGCGACCCATATATTCGAGCTGCATGGCACGACTTGCCCGAGCAATTTGAGCGGCAGCTGATTGGTCGTTTTGTTGCGGTTCCTGCGTCAACTGGCCGTTTGCTATATTGTTTAAGTCCGTAACGATTTGCTGTGCTGCAGGACGGATCTGATCAATGAAGCCAGATACGTCAGTCGTGCTAATCGGCGTATAGAGGCTGCCACCCGCAGTTTTAGATAAGCGGCGATAAGCAGCTTCAGCACTTTGATGATCGCTGTTGCCTGCTGGTGTGCGCACATGCAGGGTTGTAATACGTATGCCTTTTTTACGCGCGAGCTCGTTCATTTCATCAACGTCTAGAGGGCCTGAGTGGTTATCTCCGAGTTGTGGCTTTCGCGGGCCTGCATCTGTGATCAGTATGATGTAACGCAGATCAAAGGCGTTCCAATCAGCTGCATCAATACCTTCAAACACACCGCCAAGGGAATCTTCGTTGAAACCTTGGGTAGATCGTGTGGCAACGCGCATTGAACTTATTTGGCTGACAAAATCATCTGCGCTTGCCTGGGGTGTCAGGCGTTGAAAGACTTTAACGTTATAGCCGATGCCAGGATTTGTTCTTTCCGACTGACGGAAACCAACCAGACCGAAATTGATGGGCTTGCCCGAATCTTCGATCTCGCCCTTCAGTGTTAGCACTGCGTCCCGTGTTGCATCAATATAAGGCTGCATGGAAACCGTCGTATCTATAACGAACATAACGCCGGTTTTGGGCTGTTGGTGCGGTACTTGCCGTCCGTCATTGTTATTGTTTTGTTGTACCGGTGGTTGGGGCGCAAATGGATTTTGCGGTGTATTTTGAGCCGTTGCTGGTGCGGGTTCTGTCGATGGCTCATTCGTTTTGGTTATCGAGCCAACCCCAAGAAATGTTCCTTCCGCATCGTCATGCAACCAACCTTTTTCAAAATCCAATATCGGCAAGAGATAAAAATTCTCGTCAATAGGTTGTATTTGCTCTGGTTCCATCGCAATGACAGGGCTGCCGGGCTGGTTGGGATTTTGTCGAAGAGCTGCTATCTTTGCCTTTACATCGCTGTTGCTCACCAGCTGTTCCAGCCTTTGCTTATCCGAGAAAAATAACTGGCGCTGACGTCCAACTTCAACCCGGTTATTAAAGGCTGCAATGATAGAGTGTTTCCAATCAACGGTGTGGTCTTGTTTGATCCATCCAAGAGGTACCCCTCGGCTGTTCCCCCCAACCTCGACGAAACCGTTCACCCGCGCAAAAACGTAAAAAACTTCAAAAGCAGCAAGCGGCTTTCCGGTATTGTCGGCCGCATCACTTTTAGGCAGCAGGATGGCACCTGGTTTGGTAATGATGCGCTGATACAGCGTTTGTCTTCCATCTTGTTTTATCGCCTCCCGGTCAACGGCATGTGCTGCGGTTGACGTAGCGACCGATGCTGGCAATACAGCGATAAGGGATGCCACGAGCAAAGCGGCATATCGGAGTAATTTCCACGAGACACTGATTGAATATTTCATTGGCAGTAATCCTGAAAAGTTGTTCGTTCCTCATTGGTGCCGGAATAGCGCCGTTCACGCAGACTTTCACACAATTGCTTTATGTGCGTGGTCATTGAAGCATCCTGCCTGACCAGCAGACTCCAACTTTCAAAAGCGCGTCGGATATTAGGTGGCGTAATGCGATCGGCACCGGATGCGTCGGAAGTCGGATCATTCGCACGCGCATACCATTCGAGGGCAGCGCGGTTTCCTTTTTGTCCCGCCTTATAAATTGCTTCAAAGCCAATATTCGCATCACCGTTTTCCCGGCTTCGCAAAGCATGTCCGAGATCATATAGCCTTTGTGGATCTGTATCGGCAGAGTTTAATAAACGGCTCCAGCCATCGGGCCCTGAAGCAACATCCTGATCTAATTGGGTTGGAGCAGACGCATCGGCTTCTCGCTCTGCTGTCTCTTCAGGTTCAGTTGCAGGTGGTGTTTGTGAAGCCGCAGCTTGTGGCAGTTCTGTGTTTTTATCCGCCAAGAAGGTCTTATATGCAAAGAAGCCGCCGCCGAGGATCGCCACCCATAGAACTGCTCCCAATATGACCAAAGGCCAAAGAGGTTTCTTTGTTTTATGTTGGTCGATAACATATGCATTTTGAGCGGAAAGTGCCGCATCAACAACTTTTTTCACGTCATCATCGCTATCATCCACCGGCGCACGACCCAACACAGCGTCATTATCTGCATTTGCGGCTGGCTCTTCGGTAGATATATGAGGAGTGGTTGGCACAGGTGGAACGGACTGCGACGCTTGTTCGCGCTCTATGCGTTCGACGATAGCGCTGTTGCTTTTTTTTGCTGCAGCTATAACAGACGGCCAAAACGCGAAGAATTCAACGTTGCCAGCTTTTACCGTAACATACTCACCATCCAGAACAGAGTCGACAAATTGAGGACCCAATAAGAATTTCGTACCCATACCCGCCAGTTTACTTGATATCGGTGTAATCCCATAGGGCTGCTGTTGCCAGCCGTCAGGACCGAGGCAATTCGAGGTATCGGATTCCCGCATGACATAAATGCTAAGATCATCGCTGAGCTGTTCATCGAATATCAGCCAAACATGGCCCGGACCGAATTCCGTTGCTGCAATTATGTCAGACATTCGATACCTCCGATGGACAATGATCTGAAAGTTTTTTGAGAATTGCACCCAAAGCCGCATTTTGTTCGATATCGATCGTCAGGCCTTCTTCGCATTTTGCATTGTCTGCGGACAAGCGCATATATGCAAGGGACCAGTCTTCAAGAACATCAATATTGTATGCCTTCGGCTCAGCGCCTATGCCTTCTGCATCATAGGCAGACGGGCCGTGATCGAAGACTATCCGCGGTGGAGCGACATGGGTGTTTTGCGCTCTATCCTCTTCATCTAACAAAGACGTTCCAAGATCCGCTACAAACTTATTGAGATAGTGCTCGGCAACCAGCGCTGCTTTAGATATTTGTTCGTCGCGCCTTTCGACAAAAGCAACGCGCTTAATCGTTTGCGCCATCAACTCCTGTAAGTGCAGCCTTTTTGCGCCCATAACGATGTCGTCCGCCAATTCACGCAGGGTAATGCTGTCGATTGCTGTTTCGGTGTGAAAATGGACGTTATCAACCTGCCGGTACAGATAATCCACCCAAGCCGATAAAATTGCTGATACGAACTGGTTTTCTCGACGACCGGTCGTCACGATCTGTGCCGGCTTACGAACATCAATGTCCGCATCTTTCTTTTCCCAGGGCCTTAGCCGACGGGCAACCGGCTGCGTTTGTTCTTCGGATTCAGGCTGACGTCGGTCTAACTCAATCAAAGCTTCGTAAAGACGATCAGTTATTGTGGCGTTATCCATCATGAGCCCCGCCATGACCGAGCCGAAACGATGATACCGCTCATCGCAGTTGTAAAGGGCGTTGACTACGGACTTCGCAACTTCTTCGCGCTCAATCAAGCGAATTTCGAGGTCAGTGGTTGTATAGAATGGTTTTAATAACGCGTGGAGATCTTGATTGAGTTTCGTTAGCCTGAATTCTACTTGCTCATATTTCACTTCAGGACGACAGATGGGTTCTAAACTTTTGGCAATATAGCTCGCACCACCGTCATTGATCCGCATCATCTCATCAAATGCACGCACCGGATCATTGAAATGCTGTTGGACATATTGTGTCTCAATGAAGCTTTCACGCAAGGCGGCTAACCATTCTTTTCGGTCATCTCGTAAAGCGAGTTCACGAGCGCCGTCAAATGTAAACATATCGGCATTCATGACGTTGGGATTGCGCATTAGAAAGCAGTTGCGAAACGGCTCCCCGGGGCTCCATTGCTGCACCCACGAATCCGGGCTTGATCCGAACGGCTTGATCAATGATGCCATCATGCGACCCTCGAAACGTGTCTTCAGACCCATAACAGAATCGCTGGTTTTTTTCTCGAAATGCATGTCGAAACGTGTAAGCACGAAAAACAGCAATGGCGGCTTTCCCGCACGATCTTGTGGCTTTGCTCCATGCGTCGTCGCTATCCAATTCGCTGCTACATCAGCCAATTGATTGACATCAAGGTTGCTTTCCTTGACGCAAAACAACATGGCGGTGATATCTTGTTCGGCGCAATAACGTTGGAATAAATACTCAACCTTGCCGCGCAAGATCAACGAAGACATAGTTTCACGCGGAGCCTCTGCGAGATAGCGTGCAAGCCCTTTTACCGATGTCTCGTCTTCTTCGACGTTGGACTGTGGCAATCCGCGGGTGCGATATCCGGGAAAATCGAGCAAATCTGTATGATCGAAAAACGGCCAAGGATTATCAGCAAGGTTGATAACCAATTCAGCTGTTAAAGCAGTAATAACAGGTTTTGCCAAAACACAAACCCGTCCATCTGCCATAGATACATCAATTTCCGCCGCATTTCTGTCAACGATGTCAGCCAGTGTCTCGACATCTAAAATGCTTTTATGGTCGCCGTTTGAAATGTCGATCGCACTAAAAGGCACAAAAACATTTTCTGAAAAGTGGAGATTTTTAAGGCTTTCAACGAGGTTCAAATATACATCGCTTATTGGTTGATGCCGTCCCCACAGTAATGAAAGAAACTCTGCCAAGCGCGGGATAGGAAGTTTTGGAGCGATCTCTGCTGCGACGATCCAATAAGAACCGAGACGTCGGCTTAATTCAAATTCACCTAATGTTTTATTGAAATAGTCTTCAAGTCCCCAAACATCCTCCAACGTCAAACCATTTTCGCTTTTTGTTGTTGCAGCGGCATCTTGACGAAATGGTGCCAAAAAGCTTTTGATATCATCTTCGCTTGGCCATGTTTCATATCGTCCAGGTTGGCCATCAAACAGGTATGCATTGGCCAAAATCTTGATCAGATCTGCATGGCTCAGAAGCCTCAGACAAACAGGAAAGCCATCCGGACTTGCAGCCGGTGGACGGATTGTAAAACGCGTTACAAGGCCCGTAGCCTCTTTGCCGCGGTCAGGATTGATTGATGTGATATAATTGACGGGCTTTTCCATTCCAGAAAAGCGTGCCATTAATGCTTCTTCTTTGCGTGCCAGCACTGAAATCAAATGAGATTTTCCCACCTGGCTTGCGCCGAATACAGCGACGGCCATGGGACGGCGCGCTGCTTTTGTCAGTTGACCGGCATTTACGATCCCAAGGCGTAGAGCGCGTTCGATCCGCGCTGCATTGTCACCAATCAGCTCCCGATTGCCCCTCACGTTCAACCATTGCAACGCAGTGCGTGCCGTATTTTGGGTTTGCTCGGCTGCAAGTGCCAAATTCTCAATCGATTTCATAAATGCACCTTATAAAACTGCGTAATCCATTACAGCACTGTCAATGTTCCGGAATCCAGCCAATAGTCACTCGATTTATCGTCAAGCTGTAGAGTACAGAACGTTAAATTAATGGATTGGCGCACATCCCCCCCATTGGCGTCCCATGCTTCGCGTATCGATAGTTCTTCCTTCGAAGCTTCTTGTTCCAGAAGATTGTTGAAATCACCTTCCTCTTCCTGTTGCACCTCACGACCGATGCAAACTTCTATAGGACGGGGTAGCGAGTTCGCACCTTCTTCAATTGTTAATACATATAATGGATTGGTTATCCAACGTTGATGAGGGAGTTGCCGGTAGCCCAATCTTGCACGGCTATAGATTTTAAGCTTATGCTCGGCCTCCAGCGCACCATTTTTTTGCAGTTCGTCTGCTGTAAACAATACACGTGACTGCTCCAAGATCCCGTCACTGCCCAGTTCGCCGATGTAACAGGCGGTCGAACGCATTTGTAAACGATGTGTCTGGAGATTGAAGTTGACAATCGCTCCCTCCGCCAAAGCGCACAACATTGCTCCCACCACCGCTGTTGTTTTAGGGTCGCCAATGGTGACATTACTGCGCGAACGGAAAGGATACCAAACATCAACCCTATAGCGATGCAAAGGCTGAATCCTGTCGGGCGTTACAGCTAGTGTATTTTCGAGATATTCTGTGATTGCCGGCAGTCGTGAAGGGCGCCCGGATAACAGTACCTTGTCACAATCGAAATGGCCTATCGCTTCACTCAAACAATCAAGCGCCACCTGCAATGTCTCGTTGATAGCAGATCTTACGCGTTGGAAGTCCAAGTCAATTGGCGTTTCGGCAAGGTTGAAGTCTTTGGCTCCGCCGCTTATAGCCCCATCATTTATATAGGAAAGGTCAAGAATTTCGGATTTTGTCAAAGAGGGAACCAGAGCATCAAGACGCTTGGTCTGGATGGTCTCGTAGCGGTCGGGTCCACTTTCTTCATAAGCAGACATTACAGCAAGCGCAGCAGGTGTAAGGATTTTTATCACGGCTTCACGCCGCCGATCTTTCATCTGCTCCGCCATATTAGAGCGGTCGCCACCAAATAGCTCATTCAATATCGCGCGAGGATTCTTTGCCCCGCATTGCGACAAATGCTTGGCGATTGCTGGTAAGATCGAGCGCTCAATAACAGCCCGGGTAATATCGTCACCCGCAATGCCAACACCCTCTCGGAATGTTTGCACCGGCACCAAAGCACGATCGTCATCTTGGTAATAGGTTGTGATCATCAGGTCGCATGTTCCGCCACCTATGTCGATGCTTGCAACACGCAGCGACGGTTCGGGTAACGCGGAATCATCGGGCTTTTTACCTGGCTCGAAGCGTTTTCGCGGTTTTCCAAAAAGATCGAAATATTCAACAATGCGCCCGCCAAATCGCCGGCTTATTTCGCTGTAAAGCCAGACGAACTGGACACAGGTTGCTTCATCCCAAGAGGCTTGCACTGTCGGTTTTGCAAGGCTTGCCAGTGTCGACAAGTTCCAACCCATCAGCTCCCACAGAAGGTTTACGGCACCCTCCACACGTGACCGCATAAGCCGCTGCTCCTGGGTAGGCAGTGCAGATGGCAGGGTCATGATAATTCGGCGTAACCGACGCGGTGTATTGCTCTGCTTCCGCTCGGCCCGCACTTGCGGATTGTTGATCATCGCAATGGCTTGAAAGATGATTTCGGCCAGCATCAAAGAATAAAGTGAAGATCGTGAATAGGATAAAGCAGGGCTAGGCTTTGTCATATCCGCATCAGAGCGACGGCCGTATAGCCGTTTATATAACGATCGATCTTTTTTAATTTGTGAAATCACGTCTCCATTGCGATTTAGGAAAGGACGCACAATTCGACTGATGGGCGGAGCAGCTCCATCAGCCTGATATTGCGACGAGGGAAAACGCCATGGCTGATTGACTTCATGAATATCCCATAAATATCGCTTTGGGCTGGAGATGCCGCCAACAGCTGCTGTTCCGCCCTTCACCGCACGTAACCGCGAAGCTTCAGGCCCGACGCGAACAACACCTGGCCATAAAAAGGCACGCTGTCGTCCCGAAAGGCGAGAAAGCGTATCATCGCCAAAAGAAGCCTGAGAGAATTCAATATTGCTGTCGAAAGGATCGGAATATACCAGCTCAGGTTTTTCAAGATCACGTAGCGTCAGAATAAGCGAATTGTTTAAATCGACATGATCTTCATTGGGGTAGTTTTCAATCAGGAGTCCACAGGTACGACTGTTGCCAATATCAAGTACAAGATCAACTTCAACAGGTTTCGTTTGCGATGGAGAAGATATCGTATCGACAAAACGCACCTTCGGAACATTACACCCTATTGCAAGTATTTCCAGGAATGAAAACCAGCGTGCAGCATGTTCCAAGGCAAATTTGCGATCACTCTCACGTAGCTTACGGCCGAGTTCCTTTTCTCGTTGATTAAGATACAGGTTCTCAATCCATCCAAGCACCCAGCTTTGGAAATCCATCTCTTCGCCGCTGACAGGGTGACGACGTGGATCACCAAGAAACCAGCCATTGCGGTTTATACTCGTGACGAGCTCGAATTCCTGCGGATTGATAACATCATTCGCTGTTGGCGAAGTGTAGGGCCATCCACGTGATTGCGGATCGTTGACAAGATCATCGTCAACTTTCAAGTCGATTGCAGTGTCAAACGCAAATACTGCCAAGTGGGACGCGGCGTTAATCTCTTTGCTCGGCGAAGCTTTAATTACCCGCACTCTTACCCAGTTTGTTGGTCCCGCATCAAAATTATGCTGGCCGTCGGCATCGCGTCCGGGCAATATGCGTAACCAGGGCAGGGGCACCCATTCATTAAGAAAGGGATCGAGTGCTTTATTTTTATTGACTGTATACTCTTCGTCGCCATCTTGCGATTGATAAGGTGCTTCGGCCTGTGGATCATGCTCGTTCCAACCAGGATAGAGTTTGTATATCGGTTTGCCATCATCGGAATGCACATCCATGCGCTTTTCGATAAACGGCCGGTCAAACCGCGCTATTTTATCGAAATAAAACGGCAGTGTGACAAACTGAATTCCGCTATTGGGAACCAGAACGATATCTTTGGGCTCAATCATCAGCTATCTGCTTCATTCATTTCCGACGTTGAATACGTCATGGGTTTGTTATTACATAAATCTGGCGAGGATTACGACGTCTATTGCCGTCGGCGACGCCATCAATGACTTTATCTTCCACTTTAGGCTGGTTTGTTTGTGGGTCTATTGTGGTTTTTCTAATCCGTAAACGGAAGGGAATGTTACGTCGCGGATCACCGTGATTATCAAAATAATCAACGTAAACGGGGATCTTCTTCGGTATGGACGCTGGATTATTCCAGTATATATTTTCCACCGGTTCGCGTGAGATCATATCTGGACGCCTATTGGCATCACGATCCAAAGTCGCGCCGCAACTGCTACGTCTTTTGAAAAATACGCGCGTTCCGTTCGGACACACTATGGAAAGATCCAAGTCACTGCGTCCATCCCATGTCAGGGTGATTTGCAGCGCACCCGTTTTTACACCGGCGCGGTTGATGCGCTCGTCAAGGTCACGCCGCCTATCGGATTGCTGTGGTACGTCAGGTTGTTGTGGCTCGGTCTCTTCCGGTTCCGGCGCTGAAGGTGTTTGCGGCGGTGTTGCTTCAGGCGGTACAGCTTCTGCGCGCTGATCGGGGATAGCCACAGCTGGTGGTGCAATAATGACCGGAGGAACGATGACTTGAATAGGTGGTGTTTCATTTTCACCTATTGATGGAGCTGCATCAGCGCGTCTTTCCGGTTCGCGATGACCAAACGGATTGACCTGGTTGCCATCAGGTGGAACCGATGCGGAATTAGGTTGGTTATCTTCGGTACATTGGTTTTGTTTGTCGCGTAGCGCTTGTTCAAGCGCGGATATTTCGTTGTTCAGATCTGCGATTCTTTGCAATGAGGGATCTAAAGGTTCTTCAACCGCTATGTCAGACTTGCTAAAAACACCGCTCCATCGGTTCAGTGCATTAGAACTCAACAACAACCATAAAAAGATCAGCGCAAGAATGCCGAATAGACTCCACAAAAATAGAGAAAGCCAGTGAAATGAAGATCTAGAGACAACCGTCTCATGAACGATATGGGATGTTTGACGTATCGGTTGATCGCCTGTTCCAGTCGCCGCCTTTTCTGAAGCCGCTTGATCGCCATCAATTTGCGACATCGGTGAATTTGGAATACTTGCTTGCGCCATACTGGCTGTTGGCGTACCGGTCGCTGTTCCTACTGCTTTCATCCCCATGTCGCGTTGTTCGCTAACGCCCGATGTGTATCCCCAGCCGACGATAACTGGTTTGCCATCAACTCTATAAAGCCAGCCCGTATCCGGTGTCTGCAACGCATTGCGTAACGCCTTGGCGACTTCCTTGTCACTGCGGGCGCCAAGATCAAGCTTGTCTGCCAGCGCTCTTATAGCCTGCTTGCGCGTTTCGGTCGTTTTTAATAACGCGGATCGCTCTTGTGGATCAAGTTCTTCCAAAGATTGTGGACGGGTTTTCGCGTCCGTATACCAATCAATTCGTACACCGTCGCCCGATGGAACGGGCTCGGCTAGGAAGCCAGCATAGTCAGGCCCCAGCTCGCGTTGCAACGTGTCATTCAATAATGCATAGTCACGTTCATTGACCGGGCCAACCTGGCGCATCGTATTAAGCGGCGTTATAGCAAGGCGTATGTTGTTCATGGAGTATTTCCCCGCGGACGTTCAGGTGAAGGCAGTGTTTCCGAATGTGCAGGATTAACCGTTGTGGGTGGTGTTGAAGAAGGCTGTACGCTGTGATTTTGCGCTGGTTGCGTTGTATGATCACCCGATACTTGGCCTGGAGGTTGCGATTGCCCGGTATCTGGTTGCCTCGTCTGATCTGTTGGCGGTGAAGAGGAATTTTCAGCTGGTTCAACGTTAGATTCAGCGCTATTTTGTGAACCACGGGACTGTTCGGGATTGCAGGCGCCGGCATCAAAGCTGAAAGGAATATTTGCACCTTTGAGGAACGCACTTAAAGTGTTTGTCCGTTGGGCAAAACTTAGCGGAGAGTTTTGCATACTTCCAGAACGCAGAAAAGTATTAACCCCGATCGCACGGCCGCAATAATCAATGAGAGGACCACCACTGTTTCCACCAGAAATGGCAGCGGTATGCAAAATCAGGTCGAGCCCTTCAATCCCGCTTTGGAAGGTCGTAACCATTCCCTGAGTGACCGCCATTTCAGGTGCGGCTGTCATGTCACCTTGCAGCAGGCGATGATAAACGAGATCCGTTTCCATGACAATTCCTGGAAAACCTGCCGCTATAACGTTCTCCCCTTTTGCCGTTGCACCTCCCACCGTCAGTACGGCAGGTGCGCTTATGCCTTGCACCCGCAAGACAGCAAAATCTGGTGCGCCGATCTGTGCATCGGCGCGCGATTTTGCAACCAAAGTAGCTGACACAGCTTTGCCT
Organism: Bartonella sp. LJL80; assembly: GCF_054871565.1. Taxonomy (NCBI): domain Bacteria; kingdom Pseudomonadati; phylum Pseudomonadota; class Alphaproteobacteria; order Hyphomicrobiales; family Bartonellaceae; genus Bartonella; species Bartonella sp. LJL80. The sequence goes on along the minus strand of NZ_JBTXLM010000007.1, from coordinate 127,298 downwards.
AATGCCTTATTGATTATAGTTGCTTGAGTTGCTTGACCGATGACATGAAGATTGGTGACAACGTCGGTCTGGTTGATAAAAAAGCCTGATCCGATGCTGACCTCTTCACTGCCATCATCCGCAACGAGAACCAGTACAGTTGCCTTTTCGGCGTGGTCTATAGGGCCTGCTGATGGCGTTAATAACGCTCTAGGAATTGCGGATTGTGACCGAGGAGTTTCTGGCTTGGGCCCGTTTAAACCATTGGAAGGCTGCTGTGATGCGTTTCCCTCTATAGAGCAAGAGAAGCCATCGGTAGCATTTTTGAGACTGGTCCGCTTTTCCTCCAACAGGGCAATCGTTTCATCTTTTGCATCAGAAGTTGCTCTCAAACCAATATTGCCTGCAGGTAACAAATATACGAGAAGCAAAAGGGCAATGAGAAACAACAGAATTCCGGATGCTATCACCGGCACAAGATAGTTCGGTGCTGATAAATGCTTGTCTGATTTTGCTCCGGATCCAATATTTTCAGACAAACTATCACCTATTTCTGGCGGCCTGTTGTCAATTTCATTTTTTTCCATAAAAGAACCTCCCGCCCACTTGCTTGCCAGTTCATGATCATCCTGCTGAAAGGGCGGCAATCCGATGTTCCCTAATAGCCCAGACAATCCCTTCGCCGCATGCGCCAAACGTACATTTTTGTCATGAAGCACAGCATCGGGTAAAAGGCCCCAATTCGTCAATACTGGTCGGTTGGCTACAAAGAATAGATCACGGCTGATATCGGCTATATTGAGCCAGCGTTGTATAATCGGCCCGACATCTTTGTCGTCGAAAAGGACAGAGAGTTGATGCAATTGTTTGGTGATTTGTTCTTTGAGATGGTTCTGTGTTGTTGCATCAAGGTCGACAAAGCGGATAGCTGGCCCGTGAGCGTCGGTATACCAAGAAACAACTTGCCCTTTACCGTCGCGGGCAGCCGATATAAAGGGTTTTGCAAAAAGGAACGGTTCGTTTGAATGGCTATAGCGCCTATAGGCTGCTTCGACCTTGTCAAATTCTTCTAGAACAGAACGCCCGTCATATATAGCCTGCGTTAATCCTTCTAAACTGTTGCTTTTCAGAAAACAATCGTAGTTAGCCATGCGGTTAAGCTCCGCCCGAGGAAGTGCTTAATCGCATCACTGCATATGTTTTTCCTCTGGCTATAAGGGCGGAACGTTCGGCTGAAGGGTTGACGAATAAATCAATAGTGAAAGATTTTCGTACCTCATCAAGCGAGCTACATTTATGATTAGGTATGAAGTAAAACTGCCCCCGCACTATTAACCTCCGCTTTTGATCTGGTTTGTCTGAATATTGCCGAAAGCATTCAGACCAGAAATATGCTGCAAAATCAAGATAGTGTTCTTATGCTTTGGAAAGGTTAAGGGTCTATCTGAAAAATGTTGTAACTTACATCTGTTCACAGCTTTATTGTGTAAAGGCAGGAAATGATGAAAAAAATACTTGTTTTTTTGCCCCGCATTGTTGTTGATAACATGCCTTTATAGCGGCAGAACGTTCAATGCCTCGCCAAATCCATGTGGGACAAAATGGGGACGGGGATAAATTGCGCTAGTGTAAGCAATGCGTGAAGTTGCGTTGAGAGGGGATTGAACGGCGGGGTAGTTTTTATGCAAAGTAATCAGTTTGTATGTAAGCGCAGATGCTGATCAATGAAAAACAGTATCGTCACAGATGCGGCTAAGCATTGTTGGCGGGATATAGACGGGACGTATTTGGACAGGAGATATATATGTCTTTCATCGGAAAAAAAATCATCGGCGCAGCATTAGGAGCAACAATGTTGGTAAGTGGTTGTACCACAACATCTACCGCAGTTGATCCATCGAATATGACACCCACCGAAATAGCTCTTCGCCAGCAACAGACAGAACGCACCCGCATAGTGCAAGGCGTTGCAACTGGTGCGGTAATTGGTGCTTTGGCCGGTGCAGCCATCGGCGCTGTGGCTGGCGGCGACAGCAAGTCAATTACACGCGGCGCTATCATAGGCGGTGTAGGCGGCGGCGTCGTTGGCGGTGCAGATGCTAATCGCGTCAATCAGCAAACCCGCGGCATTGCAGCAGAGCAGGACGGGTTGCGCAAAGTTATTGCTTCGGCTGATAAAAACATCGCTTATTACAGTAAAGCTTCTGGTTTGACGCAAAAACTTGCAGCAGAAGATGCAAACCGCATAGCGAACAGCAAAAAGCGGCTGGCCAGCGGAGCAATTTCCAAAGACGCTTACAAAAAAGAAGTCAACAATGCGCGCGCAAATGTCAAACTCGTTGACCAATATGTCAAAGATGCAGATCAGGACATTGCTGATCTCAAGAGGGCAACAAGTGGTAGCAATAGCGCCGCTGCCCAGCAACGTGTTAGAGAGCTGACCGCACAACGTAATCAGCTGAAAACGCAACTGTCTCGTATGCAAACGGCTGTCAGTCGCGCAGACGCTTAATAAGCTTCAATCAACTGCCGGTTTTCACCGGCAGTTTTTTACGAGGAAAAGTAAACATGATAAGTCTTAGAAAAGTCACGGCTCCGCTTGCACTGTTTGGCGTTTTATTTACGACCACAGCGCTTAGCGGCTGCCAAAGTTCTTGCACAGGTGATGCGCGCTTTGATGGGTATTATTGTGCACGGTCCAATATTTCGAACGGCACCTATACGCAGCAGACTGCACAATTGCGCCAGACGGCTAACAGTCGGCAAGCTCAAGCCGACCAATTGCGACGGAAATATAATAGTGCACAGGCGCGACTACGCACGGCGCGGTCTAACCCATCAACATCAGCTTCGGAAGTTTTGAGGCTGGAGCGCGAGGTAAACTCATTACAACGTGCACTTGACCAATATGCGGGCTAAATCCATCAGCTGGCGCTCCTGAACGCTGTCGTTTTGTAGCGAAATTTACGATGATGCGTCCTATCTTTTAAACGGGGAGATGTGTAAAAACACTTCCCCGTTTTTTTGTGGCTATCAGTTGCGGCCAATATCAACGCAAATCATCTCACCACTACAAAACATTGTGAATTCGCATTGGGAAAAAACCGGTTAGGTTCTGTCTGTTGAACATTGATCAGGGAGGATAGGTCACAATGCGTTCCATATGGTTTAAAGCACTGGTTGTTCCACTTTTCGCAGGGGCTTTTATCTCGCCTCAGGCTTTATTTGCACAAACGTTAGATCCAGCTTCTCAGGCAGGTGTCAATGCACCTTTCAGTCGCCTTGATTTGTCGCATTATCCTGAACCGGGACAAAAAGATAACTTCCTGACAATGGAAACAGCGCCGGATAGCTTGGCCCTTTTACCACCACCGCCAAAAGATGGGTCTGCAGCTTTCGAGGCGGATGTAGCGGCATATAAAGCCGGTCTGGCTATCCGCAATACCGCTAGGGGTGAACAAGCGCGGCAGGATGCCGATCTTTCACCGCGTGCAATCGGTAAAGCATTTTCACAAGCTTTAGGTGTCGAGATCAGCCCCAGTAACACGCCTATCACCTACAATTTGATGTATCGACTTGTTGACGACCTTGGAGGCCCGGCTTCAGATAAAGCAAAACAGCATTATATGCGGGTACGCCCATTTGTGCGGTTTAAAACCCATAGTTGTCAGCCTGACAAGGATGAAGAAGCAATGCGTAAAAATGGTTCCTATCCGTCTGGTCATACGGCCTATGGATGGGGATTTGCTCTTATTTTGGCTGAGATAAAGCCTGAACGTCAAGATGCGATTTTACAACGCGGCTATGAGTTCGGCCAATCCCGCGTCATTTGCGGTGCCCATTGGCAGAGTGATGTTACCTCCGGTCGGATTATTGGTGCGGCGGCTGTTGCCAAATTACACACAATGCCTGCTTTTGTGCGCGAGTTGGCGGCTGCGAAGTCTGAAATAGCGGCGCTTGGACAAAAGGAAAACGCGACTGTTCATTGAAGTTGTGACAGGCGCCAAACGGTTCGCTAAAAAACGATGCCTTCTGAGAGGAGGAATCTTTTGGAAGGCATGAAATATTGGAACAGCTGACTGGTGTTTCAGCAGCCCGTAACGGAATAAATGGGTACGTCGCACATTCTGATTTATGCGAGAATCTTTCAGCTGTATTATAGAGAGATCTTAGGAATGAGAGTGTAAATTGCACTTTTGAATTTGTAGCGTTGTTTTTATGCTGGTTTACAAAGACAGCAACAATGAAAATCTGGCTGACAATTTTTAGTGGAACGTAAAAAATTGGTAGCGGAGGAGGGATTCGAACCCCCGACACAAGGATTATGATTCCTCTGCTCTAACCTACTGAGCTACTCCGCCGGGACAGGTATGTTCTGCAAAATGCAATTTAACCGTGGCGCGGATATAAGGCGTTGATGGACACTCTGTCAAGCATCGATTTTGAGCTTTTCTCTTGTCATTGGCTCTCATCACCGATATTGAACGAATGAGACATGGCTTTTTATACCAGCAGTCAGGATAAGGCATAGACAATGGCGCCACGCGTAGCAGTTTTAGGATGCGGTTACTGGGGGAGTAACCATATACGCACCTTGAAAGGTTTGGGAGCACTTGCAGCCGTTTCCGATGCGAACCCGCATCGGGCAGAAGGCTTTGCAGCTGAACATGATGTTGAAGCAATAGCAGTTGACGCGCTTTTCACCAGAGATGACATTGATGCTCTTGTTTTAGCTTTGCCACCACAGTTCCATGCTGAAAACGCCATTCGTGCGGTTGAAAACGGCAAGGACGTGTTGGTTGAGAAGCCTATTGCGCTTAATGTCCCCGATGCAGAACGTGAAGTACGCATAGCCCGCGAGCATAAACGTATATTTATGGTCGGCCACGTATTGCGCTTCCACCCCGCTTTTGAAAAAATGCTTCAATTGGTCAATAGCGGTGAGCTCGGCGAAGTGAGGTATATCCATTCCCACCGTCTAGGGTTAGGGAAATTCCATACCGAAAGTGACGCATTGTGGGATTTGGCACCACATGACTTATCCATGATATTGGCGTTGACGGGATGTGAGCCTTCAGAAGTGCGTGGTGAGGGTGCGGCTATTATTGACCAGCTTTCTGACTTTGCCCATGTGCATATGACTTTCCCAAGCGGGTTGCGCAGCCATTTGTTTGCGTCACGCCTTAATCCGTATCGTGAAAGGCGTTTGACCGTGGTCGGGACAAAGGCAATGGCTGTCTTTGACGATGTCGAACCGTGGGATCGTAAGCTGGCAATCTATCGTTTTGAAGTTTGGCAGGACAATAATCAGTGGGCGTTTACGGCTGATGAGCCGGAATATATCGCGGTTGATGAAGGCATGCCTTTGACACGGGAATTGCAGCATTTCCTTCATTGCATTGAAACGCGAGAGGAACCACGTACCAACGGGGACGAAGCCATTGCGGTGCTACGCATCCTGACCACTGGCAGCGTTGACCATGGCGTGAAAAAGTAGTTTTCAAAAGCTGTTACACAAATGACCGAACTTTGATTGTCCTTGTGCATTTGTAAGCGGTATTACAAAGCGGGAGATATTGGAAATCTGATTCGTCAGTTTATGTCGCTGATAGCAACGGAGTTAACATGCAATTTATTGATCTTGGTGCGCAACGCGCGCGTATTGAAGGCAAAATTAATGCCGCTATCGCTCGTGTGGTAGAAAGTGGAAAATATATTCTTGGTCCCGAAGTCAGCGAACTGGAAAAACAGTTGGCCGATTACATTGGCGTTAAACACGTTATCGGCTGCGCCAACGGTACAGATGCCTTGATGATGCCGCTTATGGCGAAGAATATCGGTCCTGGCGATGCCGTTTTTTGTCCGAGCTTTACCTTTGCAGCAACTGCGGAAGTTGTGGCTTTGGTTGGTGCAGAGCCGGTTTTTGTCGATATTCAGCCGGATACATTCAATATCGATCCTGAAAAGTTGGCTGAAGCGGTTGAAATGGTCAAAAAGGAAGGGCGTTTGACACCTCGCGCCATTATCCCCGTCGATCTTTTTGGCTTGGCTGCAGACTACGCCCAGATATCCGCTGTTGCTGCTAAGGAAAATTTATTTGTTATCGAAGATGCTGCCCAATCTATAGGCGGCAAACGTGACAACGCTATGTGCGGTGCTTTTGGTAATGTCGCTGCGACCAGCTTCTATCCGGCCAAACCACTTGGCTGCTACGGCGACGGTGGTGCGATGTTCACCGACGACGACGAGCTTGCTGACCGTTTGCGATCTATCCTTTTTCATGGAAAAGGAGAAACCCAATATGACAACGTCCGCGTGGGACTGAATTCCCGGCTTGATACAATACAGGCTGCCGTCCTCTTGGAAAAACTGGCTATCTTAGAAGATGAAATGGAAAAGAGAGCCGTTATCGGACAACGCTATACCGATGGCTTGAAAGATATTTTGAAAGCGCCCGTTCTTGCATCGGGAATGCGTTCAGCCTACGCACAGTATACAATTGAAGTGGAAGATCGTGACCGGTTGAAAGCGCATTTGCAAAGTGCGGGAGTCCCCACGATGATCTATTACATCAAGCCATTGCACCAACAAACAGCTTATCATCATTATCCGCAAGGCCCGGGTGGTTTGCCTGTGTCTGAGTACGCTGCTGATCATGTGTTAAGCTTGCCGATGCATCCTTATCTTTCTACAAGTGATCAGGATGCTGTTATCGCTGCAATTAGACAGTTCTACGGAGCATAAGCTTTTTTGCTTCGAACGGCTCCTGTATGAAGCCACTGAATTGAATGGAAATAAAAAAGGTCGATGTAAATCGACCTTTTTGCGTTTTGCGGGTAGGTTCTGATGCGAGAGCGCTTTTCGACCTGATGCTATCCGGCCGGCGCGTCTCAAGCTTTTGATTTGTCGCGCTATCTTATCCGATTAATGGTTCACATTAATCGGGAACCGCTCTAACTATCATCTGGAAAGATCATTTGATCGGGAACTTTGGTGGTTGCCTTGGCCCACACATAATAAATAATTCCCGTTACAAATAGGCTCACTATCCATGAGATATCAGCTCCACCGAGAGCTTTTGCGATCGGGCCTTCATAAAGTGTCAGATTGAAAAATGGTATCTGGATAACGACGCCGATAAAATAACTGGTCAATGCAGCCGCATTATAAGCACCATAGCGGCCCTTGACGTCATACAGGGCAGGAACATCGACCTTTTCGCGCGATATAAGATAGTAATCAATAAGATTGATCGCGCTCCACGGCACAAACATTGCCAAAAGCAGTAGAACAAAATTTTTGAATTTGTTCAAAAAATCCGCGCTACCCCACAAAGCAATAAAAACCGATACCATTATGAATCCGACGATGATGCTGGCACGCAAGAATGGTGTGATATACTGGCTTCTTTTAAAAGCACTTACGGTGGTTAAAATGGACATGCAGCCGCCATAGGCATTCAAGCAGGACACTGTGAGTTTACCACAGACAATGACGAAATAGGTCAGCATTGCAGCTAGAAAGGGACCGGCTAAGGCGCCTAGAAAGATTACCTGATTGGACTTGAATTCATTGCCGACAAGCGCCGCTATGATCACGCCGAATGTCATCGATATCTGGGCACCAATACAAGTTCCCAGAAATGTCATCCAAAACGTTTTGCTGGATGGGGTGTCGGCGGGGAGATATCGCGAATAATCTGCAACATAAGGTGCAAAGGTCAACTGCCAGCCGGCGGAAAGCGCCATGCTCAAAACGAATGTCGAGATTGAAAAAGGCTTTTGACCAAAAGCGTCTAAAATGTTGTGACCGGCTAATAATCTGTAGGTCAGATAAATAAAACCGATAATGCTGACAACCGTTGCCACGCGACCAATAATGTGAATGAGGCGGTAGCCGATTATGGCAATCACCGCGGTCAACAAACCGAATATAATGATACCAAAAGCCGGAGCTTGAACCCCTGCCATAAGATTGATGGCCTGTCCTGACAGAACTGTACCGGTTGCAGCGAAACCAAGATACATGAGAACAACAAGAACCAGCGGCAACACCGCGCCTTTAACGCCGAATTGAGCCCTGCTTGAAATCATCTGTGGAAGTCCCAGATGCGGCCCCTGAGCCGAATGGAGAGCCATGACGATCCCGCCTAATATATTCCCCGCAAGAAGGCCCAAAATAGCGGTCAGGGCTTCCGTACCAAACGCTACAGCCAACGCACCGTCGACTATGGCGGTGATTTGCAAATTCGCCGCCATCCAAAGTGTAAATTGGTTAAAGGGTGAGCCATGGCGTTCTTTAATTGGCACCATGTCGATTGTACGCCGCTCGATGATTGGTTTTTCAGCCATCAATTTGTTCCCATCTATTTGTTTGTTTTTTTGTATAGACATAATAGCGGAAATGAAAGTTTGTCAAGCGCTTGGGCTGCGATATCCTCGTCCGGTTTAGCGGTTAGCCGCGCATTGAAAATATGCAAGCCGATGACATATCCAGCATCAATCAAGTGGCGTTCACACCGCCTAATCATTGGCCGCCATGGCAGCTGGGCGTGGCTATTGGCCACTGGTTAGCTCCTAAAGAAGCAAGGAAAAGGAAGAACGATGAAATCATCGAGGTCTTTTGCAAAAAAAAGCATTGCATTAGCAATTGTCAGCTTTCCGCATATGATCGATGCAACATTCTACGAAAGCAACGACACCATTGTTTTTACCATCCGAAGCCTTAGACAAACTGCATATTTATGATGTCCATTCAACGAATCTAACGGTTGTTGCGCCGGCATGATGCCTTTTCAAATTAAGCCAGCTTCCATTACAAAACGGATGATAAACAGCGCTGCGATAATCCATGTTGCAGGATGCACTTCACGCCATTTTCCGGTGAGTGTTTTCAATAGGGCATAACTGATAAAGCCGAATGCCAGGCCGTTGGCGATCGAATAGGTCAAAGGCATTAAAAGTGCCGTAAGCGCGGCAGGGGCAGCATCAACAAGATTATTCCAGTTGATTTCAGCGAACTCGCGCATCATCAAGCATGCGACGAAGAGAAGGGCAGGGGCAGTAGCGTAAGCCGGGATTGAAAGAGCAATTGGCGCGAGAAAGAGAGCCAGGAGAAACAGCACAGCTACGGTCAATGCTGTAAGGCCTGTTCGGCCACCAGCTGCAACACCAGAGGCACTTTCGACGTAGGCTGTAGTAGAACTTGTACCGATCAACGAACCGGCCAAAATGGCGGTACTATCCGCAAAAAGTGCTTTACCAAGATTATTCGGTTTATCCTGCGGAATAAGACCGGCACGTTTTCCAACGCCGATTAATGTGCCGGTTGCATCAAATACTTCCACCAGCACGAAGACAAGCAATACATGGAAAATACCGGTATTCAAAACACCCATAATATCAAGTTGAAGAAAGGTCGGGGCAACTGAGGGGGGAAGTGAAACGCCACCGCTTTTAAGCAGGTTTTGGAAATTCTGATACCCCGCATCCGTAAAGATGAAGGAAAGGATGGTCACAACGAGGATACCGATTAAAATTGCTCCGCGCACTTTAAAGGCATCCAGTGCAACTATAACAATAAGTCCGATCCCGGCGAGAATGGGGCCTGTTTTTGTTACATCTCCCAAGCCGACAAGGGTTGCCTCACTTTTGACGACAACACCGGCGTTCTGCAATGCCACCATGGCCAGAAACATGCCAATTCCCGCTGCTATCGCACTTCGAAGAGATTGCGGGACGCCATCAATCAGCCAGCGTCGAATGCCGGTGGCTGTCAGAATGATGAATACAATGCCTGAAAGAAAAACTGCGCCAAGTGCCTGTTGCCAGCTATAACCCATTGTTAACACGACGGAGTAGGCAAAAAACGCATTTAGCCCCATGCCAGGTGCCATGCCTACAGGCCAGTTTGCTACCAACCCCATGATGACACTGCCCAGCGCAGCCGCCAAACATGTAGCTACGAATACCGCACCTTTATCCATGCCGGCATCACCCAATATGTTGGGATTGACGGCAAGAATATAGGACATCGTCAAAAAGGTTGTAAAACCGGCTGCGATTTCAATGCCCACACGGCTATTGTTTTCTTTTAAGCGGAAAAGTTTCTCAAGCATGTAGCCAATCCCTCTTACGTCGACGCATGTCGCATTCAATCCAACCCAACGTTTGATAATGTATCAGCTATGGCTTTCCCGCACGTTGGATGACCTGCGGTACCGCATTCAACCCAAAGCCCCCGTTCCCCAAACAAAGGCTAATACCCTACATTACGTTGAATAAAAGATACTCTATACAGGTGGAAGGCAAAGACGCTACACCGTAAAGCACCGTAATGGCCCTTAATGCATATGATTCACAGTTTTCTGACGGTGTGAGCCCATCAATCCGTCACAGCTTTTTGCTGGCGTTTTGTTTTTGTAGCCTGCTTTTTCCGCGTTGTTTTATTTTTTTCTACAGTGTTTGGCGCAATCTGCTTGCGGATACGTGCGGCAAGACTCTTTTCACCACGTGCTCCCTTTACCAATTCGCGAATTGGCGAGGTTTCCCCTTCGGCGTCAGCTGTCTTCGCCGCCAATAACGCAGCCAAGTCTATCATCTCTTGGCGTAGCTTCACAATTGATGACTGATCGTTGCCACTATTGCTGGTTTTCTGGGTGGATTTTGCCAAGAGCTGCTTTAACTCGGATATTTCAGCGCGAAGGGTTTTCAATTCGGCTTCTTGCGCCGCCACATCAACACGCACGAGCTTCTCCTTAAACAGAAATTCGCGTAATTCATGAAGATTACGTCCATTATTATTCTCAAGTGCTGTAACAAGCTGTTTTTCGACGTCCAATTCATCACGGGTATCAGCAAGCTGTTCTTCCAAGATCAGTGTGCGCTTTTCAACCTCACCCATCCGGTAGAATTGTTCCTTGGCGGAGTCCAGTTGGATCTTCTGACTGTTGTATCTTTCGAGCAATGAAGCATATTTCTCTTCAAGGCGAACGAGCTCCACCGCATGGCGTGCGCGCAAAAAATCCCTATCCGCCTGTACTTCGGTTAGAGAAAGCGGCACTTCGCTGGCAATCACTTTCCGCGCAAGAAAAAGGGCGCGTCGCCATGCAACTGGAGCTATCAAAATAAGCACGAGCGCTGTGGCGGCGATGCCGAGAATAAAGAATAAAACCGACTGTATAAGCATAAAACGACCCGGCCAAACGACTGAAGGTTAAAAAGGATTCCATGTTGCAGCCGGTGTCAGTTTCAAGTAGCCGATATTTATGCCCAATCGGGCACCAACACCGGTGCGCACGGGCACCAGAAGGACATTTTGCCTTTTAAGCACATGAAAGCCCACGCCGGCAACAAAATACGCTGATCCCGAGACGCCTGCATAACGGCCCCAGAGATTATTAACATTATCTAGATCGTAAACCAAAATCATCAAGCGCGATCCTTGACCACCAAAATCCCACCCGACGGATGGACCTTGCCAGAAAACTTTGTGATCGCCTGCATTTTTTGTGTAAAGCTGACCTTCACCGTAGGTGAGGCCACCCACAAATGCGCCAGAACCTTCTTCACCGAGAATATAACCATTTGGCAGGCCATATTTTGAGAAAATATTTTCGATAGCCGTTGCCATGCCGCCAGCAGCATCACCAAAAAAACGGTGTCCGGAATCAACAATCTCTTGCGAAGAATAACGTGCATCTTGCTGTTGCTGGTTTTCCATCTGCGCAGAAGCCAATCCAACATTGGCAAAAAACAGGCAAGTGAACATAAAAACGACTTTGCGCCAGTGAAAACGGATGGAATGGGTCATTGGGTTTCCCCTTTTTTGGTCACTCTATTACTGGAACAGCACTGGGCTGTATCCGATTCGATGTGATGCTAACCATCAAAGCTATTCAAATCCTTAAATCCGGCCAAAATAGGTAAAGAAACTTCGTAAAAGCGATTTTTTATAATCATCCATGGAATCTTAAGGCTTTTGGATAACAATCGGTCGCCTATCAAGAATTCAGGAGTTAACCGCAAAATGTCGCTCGCCGTCACCCTAAGCCCTGCCGATTTAGCTGCTTTGCTTTGCAGCCGTATTTGTCATGATCTGATATCGCCGGTTGGTGCCATTAACAATGGAATGGAACTCTACGACGAGGGTGGCGCAGAAGAAGATGCCTTGCAATTGATCCGTATGTCAGCGGCCAATGCTTCTGCAAGATTGCAATTTGCACGGATTGCGTTTGGCGCGGCAGGTTCGGCAGGCAGTGAGATTGACACCGGTGATGCCGAGCAGGTTGCCAAAAACTATATGGCGAACGAGAAAGCAAATCTCGAATGGCGGGCACAACGCTTGCTGTTACCAAAAAATGAAGTCAAGCTTTTGCTCAATCTGTTGCTTACAGCAAATGCGGCAATTCCACGCGGCGGCGACATTATACTGACTATCGTTGAACAAGCCGGAAAACGTAAATTCCAGTTTGATGTAAGCGGCAAAATGCTGCGCGTGCCGCCGAAATTTTTAGAACTTTATAATGGCCAGACGCCGGATGATGCAATCGATGCACATGCGATCCAGCCATATTATACACTTCTACTATCGGAACTGAGTGGTATGTCAATTTCCGTCCAAGTAGCTCCGGAAACCATCACATTTTCAGCAGGCTGAAATTGCTCACGTCTTGCCGGGTCTAGGGATGCACCACACCTTGCTGTGTATCTCTAGCTTTGATTGAAAACATCCAGAGAAGATGTTTCGGTTCGGTTAAAAAAGATTCTTACAATACAGCGATCGTCAATTGCTATAGCCAAATAGAAAAGCCCATGACAGTTTTTCGTCATGGGCGTTTAATATAAGATAGATTTGTTGCCGAATTAATGCGGCATTAAACATTTTAAGCTGTTTCGCGTAGCGCTTCGCCCATCGGTTCGCGCAATACGTATCCACGGCCCCAAACGGTCTCGATGTAATTGATGCCCCCAGAAACCGCATCAAGCTTTTTCCGCAGTTTGCAGATGAATACGTCGATGATTTTCAATTCTGGTTCGTCCATTCCGCCGTATAGGTGGTTCAGGAACATTTCCTTCGTCAAGGTTGTGCCTTTGCGCAAGGATAGCAGCTCAAGCATTTGATATTCTTTGCCGGTCAGGTGAACGGGATGGCCGCCGATTTCAACTGTTTTGGCATCAAGATTTACAATCAGATCCCCGGTTGTGATAACGGATTGTGCATGACCTTTGGAACGACGGACGATCGCATGGATACGGGCAATCAGTTCGTCCTTGTGGAAAGGCTTGGTCATATAGTCATCGGCACCAAAACCGAGGCCACGGACTTTATCCTCAATTCCGCCCATACCAGAAAGGATGAGGATTGGTGTTTTAACCTTGGATAAACGCAGTGTACGCAACACTTCATAACCAGACATATCCGGCAGGTTGAGATCGAGCAAGATGATATCATAATCATAAAGCTTGCCGAGATCGACACCCTCTTCGCCGAGGTCGGTTGTGTAAACATTAAAACTCTCCGACTTCAACATCAGCTCGATACTGGTAGCTGTGGCGCTGTCGTCTTCAATCAATAATACGCGCATTCGAATATCCCCTTTCCGCCAGCCGAATCAGGCATGACCGTGGTACATGGCAAACAACCGCATATCCGGCTGCTCAGTTGATCTAAAAACACCATAAAATCATACTCTTGAACTAGAAGTGCAAATTTATGGTCTGGCAGCACGCAGAACAGTCGTTGCCTCTTTCCCCACTTTGCATGAGAATGGTTAACAAAATATGATTCTTGTTGGCAAGTGGTTAATATATTTTTATGAGAAAAAACATGTATTCAGTTGATTCAAGGGAGAAAAAAGTAAAATTTTATGCTTAATATTTACTTTAAGAAAATGCTCTAAGTGATTCAGCTGACTCAGAGTTTTACGGTTAAAAAACTGTCTTTTTGTTTACCGAGCTTTAAGCCTCTCCCCCTATAGTGTGTGAAGACCGTAAATAATTGGTTACCGAATGGCATGGATTCGTGTTGAGCAAACATGGAAAAAGCCGAAAATTGTATCGCTCAGGCTATGCGAAGCACTGTGTTTTTGGTGTGCTGATGCGGGTGGGTACAATAAACAGCATGATGGCGTGAACGCGTATTGTTCACGGAGTAGGGAGTACTGCGTATGAAGCCGCGTGAAAGTGTGGTTCGACTAAAGATGTTTCAGGTGCGCGAAAAACGCCGCCAAATATCGCAGCTTGATATGATGATGGCTGAGTTTGAAAGAATGGCAACGGAACTGGAAATGCAGATTGCCAGTGAGGAACGCAAATCGGGTCTGACCGACATTCATCATTTTGCTTATCCGACTTTTGCACGTGCTGCGCGTCAACGTCGTGAAAATTTGATGAATTCCATTCGCGATCTCCAAATCCAAAAAGCCTCGGCTGAAATGGCTTTGCACGAATCAGAAGCTGAACTTGAACGTGCGCAGGCATTAGAGGAACGGGACGGGAAAGTTCTTGCAGAAGACGAGATTGTATTTGTTCAGCGTCGTTCGATGATCGGATAAAATGCCTGAGCGGCGAAGGTTCCCCATTGAGAGATGACGGCTGGACCTTTAAGGACACGTTTGTCAGGCTTGAGTAATTCCACACATTTGCGCGGCTGAAAGGTGGCGCAAAATGTGTTGACATTAAATAGGGGGCGCTGCTTTGCGCCCAATGCTCGGCTAATATCGTATCAAAAACTGGTTAAAGTGTTAAGGAATGGTCGGGAAACCGGCCATTTTTTGTTTGCGCAACTATAGATTTAAAGAGAGATGTCGTCTCTGCAAAAAAACGCTCTGGTTCATCTGCGTTTGATTGGTCAGTTGGCAAAAAAAAACAGTCGATCTTTCAGATGAAAGATACGACTGTTTTTAATATATTCACGGTCCAGAATGATTGATGTGCAATCAGTGTCTGTATTGCTGGATGCGTGTGGTACGCAATCCTGCCAGACCATGCTCATCTATCGAGCACTGCCAAGAAAGAAACTCTTCCACCGTCAACGTGTAACGTTGGCAAGCTTCATCGAGGCTCAAGAGCCCCCCTCGGACAGCAGCAACGACTTCTGCTTTGCGACGTATAACCCAGCGCCGTGTATTGGTTGGCGGCAGATCGGTAATCGTGAGCGGACTTCCATCCGGGCCGATAACATATTTTACTCGTGGTCTTACCAATTCGGTCATTGTACTCTCTACTCTTATTCAAGGACCTGACGCGACCATAGCGGCTTAGCTTTAAAAAAGACCTAAACAGGAAGAAAGGAAAAGTTAATAAAATCCGAGAAGTGCCGTTTCCAGAAAATAAAATATTGTTATATTACAGATGGTTATACGTTTAGTGTGTTTTTGTTTAAAGTTGAATAAAAAACACCACTTTATTTTTTTTCACTTTTTTTATAAAATATCGCCACAGCGAGCGATTTCTTGATATCGCGCAACATGCAATTTTCCTCCTTGATGGTTGTATAGCGTCTTCAAAACGCAATATAAGGTCTGTTGGAAATAGGCGTAATGCAAACAGAAGGTGAATTTATGTCTCTCAACAGTCTCGACCTTCCAGGCCGTCCCGAAGATACTCGCGTGGTAGTTGCCATGTCGGGAGGAGTTGATTCTTCTGTCGTTGCCGGTTTGTTGAAAAAAGAAGGTTATGATGTTGTCGGCGTGACATTACAACTATACGATCATGGGGCGGCCGCCCATCGTGTAGGGTCTTGTTGTGCCGGTCAGGATATTGAGGACGCGAGGCGTGTCTCTGAAACCTTGGGCATTCCGCATTATGTGCTGGATTATGAAGCGCGCTTTCGTGAAGCGGTTATAAATCCTTTTGCCGAGAGCTATGCCCACGGGGAAACTCCTATTCCATGCGTAGCATGCAATCAGACTGTAAAATTCGCTGATCTTTTGTCAACCGCAAGGGAATTGGGTGCCGATGCGCTTGCAACGGGCCATTATATACGCAGCCGAGCCAACGGCGCTCATCGTGCGATGTTCCGTCCGGTCGATGCGGATCGCGATCAAAGTTATTTTCTGTTTGCTACAACGCAGGAGCAGATTGACTATTTGCGTTTTCCTTTAGGGGATCTTCCTAAGCCAAGGGTACGTGAAATCGCTGCGGAAATGGGGCTTTCTGTTGCTGACAAGCACGATAGTCAGGACATTTGTTTTGTCCCGCAAGGAAAGTACACCGACGTGATTGCCAAGCTTCGGCCGGAAGCAGCAAATCCCGGCGACATTGTTCATATTGACGGTCGCATACTGGGAAAACATTCAGGTATAGTCAATTACACGATTGGCCAGCGACGTGGCATTGGCATCGCCACGGGTGATGCGCTTTATGTGGTTCATCTTGATGCTGATAATGCGCGTGTTATTGTCGGCCCGCGCGAAGCGTTGGAAACACATAAACTGTTTCTTCGCGATGCAAACTGGCTTGGTGACGAAGCATTGGAAGATTTCCCTGCTGAGGGTATTGCTGTTGCTGCAAAAGTCCGTTCGACAAGGCCGCCGCGTCCGGCAATTCTACGTTATGAGGCTGATACTTTCTCGGTTGAATTGCTCGAAGGCGAAAGCGGAGTAGCCCCGGGGCAGGCATGTGTTCTCTATAATCAGGATGACAATGACGCTCGCGTTTTAGGTGGTGGTTTTATTGCCCGTTCAGAACGGGCGGCCGAAGCTGAGGCCATGTTAAAGCAACTTCTGGTTAATTTGAAAACCGAAACGGCAGCCTGATAAAGACTCGCGCCCATTTTGCGAGTGGCGCACAAAGTGCCACTCCATTTAGTTGAGTTTATTGAAATCGGCAAAATGGGCTAGGGCCAAACCGGTCGCTGTGGCAACGTTCAAGCTGTCGAAATCATAGGCAATGGGAATTCGCAAAGTTTCAACATTGCGCAACACGAAATCTGGTAATCCTTCGCCCTCGGTACCAAAGATCAGAGCTGTCCTATCAGCAATTTCAGCGTCTTTTAAATAATTGGGCGCGGAGGGCGATAACGCGTAGATACGGAAATTTTCAGCATTCAAAGCGGTCAAAATATCGCCGATATCTTCACCTTGTGTGTAGGGAACTTTTAGGGCTGCTCCTACAGATACCCTAATCGATTTGCGATAAAGGGGATCGCAACTTGTTTTATCGACAATAATACCATCGGCTGCAAAGGCGGCGGCATTACGAAATATAGAACCCATGTTATCGTGGTTTGATATGCCGCATAATACCGGCACCAAAGCTCGTTGTGGCAGGCTTTGCAGAAAGTCTTCAAGACTTGGCAGGTCAATACGCGCCCCAATGCCCAAAATACCACGATGCACATGGAAGCCGGCAATCTCGTCAATGATTTTCTGTGGCACGCAATAAATTGGACATGCGGGCTGGGTTTTTTCAAGAAGTGGCATCAAGCCCAAAAGGCGGCCAGCGACAACCAACAGCGATTGAGGCGCAAAACGGTTCGATGTCAACAATGAGGACAGAACAACCTTGCCTTCGGCAATGAATTGATGCTGCCGCCCGACCAGATCTTTTTCGCGTATATCGCGATAAGCTGCCAGCCGCGGATCATCAGATTCGTGGATTGTCGTAATGTCCAATGTCATGCTGCTTATCTATCATCGTTTTTGATGTTCCGCCAGATGATGGATGATATCTTCCTGCTCGATAACGCCGATAATACGGCCATTTTCCGCCACACCTATTGCCCCGCTTTTTCGATCGCAGGCGGTGATAAGATCACGAAGGCTGGTATCCGGTTTGGCAACAGCTGCCACTGTGACGTCGGCGTTGACCGGATTAAGTGCGCGCATAATATGACGAGCGGTCAAAAAATTAAGCGGATTTATATGTCGTACAAAATTGGCTACATGCTCGTTTGCCGGGTTTAAAACGATTTCTTGCGGACTGCCACATTGCAAGATGCGGCCATCTTCCATGATGGCGATGCGATTTCCCATTTTGATTGCTTCATCAAGATCATGACTGACGAAGATGAGAGTTTTGTTCAACCGTTGTTGCAGTTGGAGAAGTTCATCCTGCAAATGATTGCGAATAAGCGGATCGAGCGCGGAAAACGGCTCATCCATCAGTAAAACCGGTGCACCTGTTGCAAAGGCCCGTGCCAAGCCGATGCGCTGCTGCATGCCGCCGGACAATTCTGTGACCAAGCGATTTGACCATTCACGCAAACCGACAAGATCAAGTTGCTCGTCAATGATGGCTTGGCGTTGTTTCTTGTTGAAACCGGCGACTTCCAGTCCGAAGCCGATATTATCAGCGACAGTGCGCCAAGGGAATAATCCAAATTGCTGGAAAACCATCGATACCAAGCGCGTTCGCAAAAACCGCAATTGTTCCGAGGATGCATTCGTCACATCAATTTCTTGATTGATATCTCCCAGATAGATGTGTCCGGTAACAGGTCTTATCAGACGGTTGATAGTGCGCAAGAGCGTTGACTTTCCAGAACCTGAAAGCCCCATAAGCACGAGCGTTTCACCTTCTGCAATATCAAGGCTGCACTGGTGGACACCCAGAACCGTATTTGTAAGTTCTTTGATCTCACCGCGCGTGGCCCCTTCGTCGGCCAGCGCCAGAGCCTCTCGCTGGCGGGTGCCAAATAAAACACTCACATCATCAATAATGACTCTTGCCATCTAGTGTGCCTTTCCAGGACGGAACAAGCGATCAAGCACAATAGCAACAACCACAATGACACATCCGGCTTCAAAACCCATGGCTGCATCATGTTGCTGGAGCGCGCGGTATACTTTGACGCCAAGACCATTGCCGCCCACCGTTGCAGCGATGACCACCATAGATAAAGACAGCATGATGGTTTGGGTCATGCCAGCGCGAATTTGCGGCATAGCATGGGGAAATTCCACCTTCCACAATATTTGGCGTCTGTTGCTGCCAAAAGCTTTTCCTGCCTCAATAAGCGCTTTTGGTGTAGAAGCGATGCCTTGCTGAGCAAGGCGTATAGGTGCCGGTAAAACGAAGACAATCGTTGCAATCAATCCGGGGACCATGCCGATACGAAAGAAGATGATGGCCGGAATGAGATAGACAAATGTGGGTAGGGTCTGCATGAGATCCAGAATCGGTTGTACCCATCGGTAAAGGCGAGGGCGGTGGGCGCAGGCTATACCGATTGGAACCCCAAAACCCATACATAAAATACATGACCAGAATAACAGCGTAAGTGTTTCCATCGTATCAACCCAGTAGCCTTGGTTGATGACAAAGGCAAAGCCCAAGGCCGTGAGCAGAACAACCCGCCAATTGCGCTGTATAAACCAGGCTACGGCGCTTAGGAACGCGATAAGGAGCAGCGGATTGGGCCACAAGAAGATTGCCAATGTCGTCTTTAATAAAGCATCGAGCCCCAATCGGATGGTATCGAAAAACAGGCTGGCATGGTTCTTAAGCCATTCAACAATAACGTTGGCCGCTTTACCTACGGGAAGTTTATAGTCTTCCGACGCCTGCGTTTCATTTTGCGCCAAGGCGGTTTGAACGGCCTGCAATGCATCATCACCGTCAATCGTTGTGACGTTTGCCAACCAAGGCGCGATGGCTTCCGGGTTCGCCCGCAACCATTCTTGTGCAGCGCGAGAAGGATCTTCACCACGATCCAGAATAGCGCCCATGATCTGGTTTTCAGCCGATAGACTGAATTCAAGGTTCTTCAATAATTGCCCGACATTACCGCATTGCTGGCTATAGCCTTTACGGACATTGGTTCCCACCTTGGCGCCGCCAAAGTTCGGTCCAAAATAAGCGTCGCCACCATTTAGATAAGCCATTTTGAAGCGCACATTCATTGGGTGGGGTTCCCAGCCCAAGAAAACGATTGGCTTGTTTTCACGAATGCGCGCTTCGACTTCCGCCAGCATCGCTTGTTCGGATGTTTCCACGATGTGGAAGTCTTTTAGGCCGTATGCGCCGTCCTTCAACATGGATAAAATTGTGCGGTTTCCATCATTTCCCGGTTCTATGCCGTAAATGGCGTGGCCCAACGCATCACCAAACTTTCCGATGTCGGAAAAGTTTTTCAATCCCTGATCATAGGCGAATTGCGGAACGGCCAACGTATATTTTGCGCCGGTGAGATTATAGCGCAGGGTTTCGACGCTGCCGTCATCCAGATAGGGTTTGAGATCGGGCGTCATGGACGGATTCCAATAACCCAAAAAAACATCGATATCGCCGCTTGATAAAGAAGCATAGGTGACAGGCACAGAAAGGATACGGATTTCGGTTTGATAGCCAAGCGCCTTGAGCAAAGTCGTAGCGATACCTGTCGTGGCAGAAATGTCTGTCCACCCGGTATCGGCGAATCTGACCAGCTTGCAGGCTTCCGGTTCTTTGGCAGCAACCAAAGAACAGGAAAGCATGAACGCTGCGAAGCTCATTATGAGTTTTTTCAAGAAAACCGGCAAAATGGTCTGCAATCCCTCAATTGCGGAAATAATTATGATTGGCTATGGGTTAGACTATTTCAATAAAAAATGAAATAAGCCTGAACATAAAAGCTTTTTTATCAGGGTGTATCCATGCAGCTGCCGGCAAAACTGAAAGGAGCGATTGATGAGCTTCTTGAACAAACGCGCTTGGCGGAACTCGAGGCAGCCAGCGCGCGCCTAACACGCCGCTATCGCGCAGAAAAGCGCGATGGCACAATGCATTTGAACAGCCGTATTGCTGCACATGCTTATCTGGCCGCACGTCTACCCGCTACATATGCAGCGGTTTATTCATCTTTAGAATATATCCGCGAACTCATTCCGGATTTTACACCGCAAAGTCAGCTGGATGTTGGGGCAGGGCCGGGTACAGCGCTTTATGCAGCCAGCCAGGTTTTTTCGTCACTTACAAAGGCTACGCTGGTAGAGCAAAGTGAGGACATCCAGCATTCCGGTCAATTCTTATCGTCAAAAGCTGTTGATTTTGTACCGACATGGACGCGCGCGAATATAACAAATCTCGCGGCGTGTGGATTATCCGCTGCAGACCTTGTGACGCTTGCCTATGTGCTTGATGAATTGGAGCCAGATAGCCAAGACCATCTGATCGATGCCTTATGGCAACTGACGCATTCCATTCTCGTGATTGTGGAACCCGGTACACCAGCTGGCTGGAATCGCTTGATGCATCAACGCAAGCGATTACTCGATGCCGGTGCTTATATGATTGCACCTTGTCCCCATAGCAACGAATGCCCGGTGAAAGCACCCGACTGGTGTCATTTTTCCGTCAGAGTGGAAAGATCACGACTCCATCGTCAGACGAAACAGGCCGCCGTCCCATTCGAAGATGAAAAATTTTGTTACATCGCATTTTCAAAAAAAACGCTTAATTTTGATTATCGACGCGTTTTAAATACACCGCGCCGTAGCGCTGGAAAAATAGATTTGACCCTGTGTTGGCCAAATGGAGAAAAAAAATCCGAAATTGTAACGAAAAAGAATATGGATTTTTATCGTTTGGCGCGCCGGTGCGACTGGGGAGGTATAATTTAATTATTTAAACCATAGGTTGCAAAATTAGTTGACTATTTTGCGGACTACGCTATATTCAAAATTACCGAACACATTGAACAACGTTTTCTGTATCGGTTGCAGGCAATTAGGTCCCCCGCTATTTCCTAAGCCTGTATACCCCTTGATTGGATAGGGGGGAAAAGTCCGGGTCCCCAATGCCCGGACTTTTCTTTTTTTTGAAAATTTTTAAATTCAAATTACAACCTATGGCTGCGATTTTTCTCGCGCATTTTGATATTGCATCCGTTGAGCTGACAGGATAAAAGGAAGTCATGAAGAATACATGCACATTCACAGCTTGGTGGTGGGGTCGCACATAGCGGCCGTACATGTTTAGGTGTGCGAATTTATGGAACAAGGCCGCGACGGAAAACCGGGCGGCCTTTTTCTATACTCCGTGCCGGTCCTGTTGGTAGCCTAGAGAGCAACGGAATTTATAACATGGGTGAAAAAATGACGGAACATCACGGTCTGGAATATCGAACAAAGGGTGGGATCGCCGTTACCAGACAAAGGCAGGCTATTGCTTATGATGGTGCAATTGATAACCTTATTGATGCGCTGGATAGTCATCGCGGCGCAGTCTTTTCGTCGAATTTCGAGTATCCAGGCCGCTACACGCGTTGGGATTCCGGTATAGTTGATCCGCCAATCGCCATCACGACCCGCCAACGTCATGTCAAGATAGAGGCGTTGAACGCTCGCGGTGAAATATTGCTGCATGCGATTGCGCCTGTCGTAGAGGCTTTGCCGGATGTAAACATTGTCGAGATATCGAAGCATTTGCTAACGGCCGATATCGCGCAGCCGGGGCGTGTCTTTACCGAAGAAGAACGCTCGCGGATACCGTCAGTGTTTACGGTGTTGCGCGCAGTCGTCGATTTGTTTTTTTCATCCGAGGATAAAAGTCTCGGTCTCTATGGGGCATTCGGTTACGATCTGGCGTTCCAATTCGAGCCGATAGAATTCAAGATTGAGCGTCCACAAGATCAACGTGATCTCGTTCTCTATCTTCCGGATTCGATACTCATTGTTGACCACTATTCGGCGCAAGCATGGGTAGACCATTATGATTTTTCATTTGCTGAAAAGTCGACGCATGGATTGCCACGCGAAACAAAAGCCTATCCATTTAAACCCGCAGATAAGGCTCCACCGCAAGGCGATCACAACCCCGGCGAATATGCGCAACTGGTGCGTGATGCCAAGGAGAGTTTCAAACGGGGTGATCTTTTCGAGGTTGTTCCTGGTCAAACTTTTTTTGAGCCGTGTAACAGCAAGCCTTCTGCGATCAGCAAACGCTTGAAAGTTACAAATCCTTCGCCTTATTCTTTTTTCATCAATCTTGGTGAGCAGGAATATTTAGTGGGTGCCTCTCCAGAAATGTTCGTGCGGGTTTCAGGACGGCGTGTTGAGACATGTCCGATATCGGGCACGATCAAACGCGGTGAAGACGCAATTTCGGATTCAGAACAAATCTTGAAACTGCTGAATTCCAAGAAAGATGAATCTGAACTGACGATGTGTTCGGATGTGGATCGTAATGATAAAAGCCGCGTGTGCGAGCCAGGTTCGGTGCGGGTGATTGGGCGTCGTCAGATTGAAATGTATTCACGGTTGATCCACACCGTTGATCATATCGAAGGCCGACTTCGTGAGGGTATGGATGCATTTGATGCTTTTCTATCGCATGCATGGGCCGTAACCGTAACCGGAGCGCCAAAACTGTGGGCGATGCGGTTTATTGAGAACCATGAGAGAAGCGCGCGCGCATGGTATGGCGGTGCGATTGGCATGATGCATTTCAACGGAGACATGAATACGGGGCTTACGCTGCGTACCGTGCGTATCAAGGACGGGATCGCCGCGGTGCGTGCTGGTGCTACGCTGCTGTTTGATTCTAACCCGGAAGAAGAAGAAGCTGAGACACAGCTCAAAGCTTCGGCGATGATCGCCGCTATTCGTGATAGTGCCAAGAGTAATGAGATCGTGGACGATCGGCAAGCGCACAAGGTTGGTCAGGGCCGCAAGATCCTTCTAGTCGATCATGAGGATTCGTTCGTACACACGCTTGCCAACTATTTCCGGCAGACGGGAGCGGAGGTGACGACGGTCCGCACACCAGTCGCGGATGAAGTGTTTGATCGTCTCAAACCTGATCTCGTCGTATTGTCACCCGGCCCGGGAATGCCGAAAGACTTCGACTGCAATGCGACGATTGAACGTGCCCGTCGGCGTAATATCCCCATCTTCGGCGTTTGTCTTGGCTTACAGGCGCTGACGGAAGCTTATGGTGGGGAACTTCGCCAGCTGGGCTTGCCGATGCATGGCAAACCGTCTCGTATCCGCGTCAGCGAACCCGGTATTGTGTTCAACGGATTGCCAAAAGAAATCACTGTCGGACGTTATCATTCCATTTTTGCCGACCCGAGTCGGTTGCCTGATGTTTTCAATGTCACGGCAGAGACTCAAGATGGTATAATCATGGGTATTGAGCATAAACGGGAACCGGTAGCCGCTGTACAATTCCATCCTGAATCTATTATGAGCTTAGGTGGTGATGCAGGTATGCGCATGATTGAAAATGTTGTTGCCCATTTGATAAAAAAGGTTGGTCGGTAATGGACGCAAAGGCAAGGGTGAAAAGACTGGCAATTTGGTCCATTCCAATTGCCCTTATTGTATTTGCGCTCAAATATTGGGCCTATTACATAACCGGTTCGGTCGCGCTTTATTCGGATGCACTGGAATCAATAGTCAATGTTATTGCTGCATTGGCTGCTTGGTGGGCAATCAGCATCAGCATGAAACCAGCAGATCAGGAGCATCCGTTTGGACACCATAAAGCCGAGTATTTTTCGGCTGTTCTTGAAGGTGCATTGATTATCGTCGCAGCGCTGATGATTTTGAATGAATCATGGTCGGCTCTTTCGGCTGCACGCTTGCCGGAACAACCAGGCCTTGGCCTTGGAATCAATTTGCTGGCCGGTGTCTTAAACGCAGTTTGGGCAATGGTACTCATCCGCCAAGGAAGATTGCATCGTTCACCTGCTTTGAAAGCGGATGGTCTACATCTTATGACGGATGTGTTTACGTCAGTTGGTGTTCTGATTGGTTTGGTGGCAGCCTTGTTGACCGGCTGGGCTATTCTTGATCCTATTCTGGCTATCATTGTCGCGTTGAATATTCTGTGGCAGGGATGGAAGGTTATCAACAATTCCGTGCAAGGTTTGATGGATGTTGGTGTTGAACTGGAGGAGACGATGCGCATTCGCGATATCGTATCATCCAATGCAGCTGGCGCCATCGAAGCCCATGATCTGCGCACCCGTATTGCAGGACGTGCCACCTTCATAGAATTCCATTTGGTTGTACCAGCTGTAATGAGCGTTGGTGAGGCCCATCAAATTTGTGACCGAATTGAAGACGCAATTAAATCTGAAATAGAAAGTGCGCGTATTGTTATCCATGTCGAACCTGAAGAGGAAGCAAAACTACCGCTCGGAACGACAGCGGTGCCATTTGCTTGACCGGTACGTCCATGGATAAAATCAGAAACTTGAACCAAACGGTCCTTTCTGATGGCTGGAGGCGTCTGACCTCGGTGTCCTACGAACAATTGGATGCGGGTGGTCATTGGCAGCCGCAAAAACGCGAAGTCTATCATTCAGGCAAAGCGGTTGCAGTTTTACCCTTCGACGAAATGCGCAAAACCGTGCTTCTGGTAAAACAGTTTCGCGTTCCAGCCTACCTTGAAATCGGTGCTTCCGGTTTATTAGAGGCATGTGCAGGCCTTGTGGATGAAGGCGAGACGGCGGAGGAGGCGGTTATAAGGGAAGCGCAGGAAGAGCTTGGCTATAACATCGACGCGTTAAGCAACATCTTTCAAGGTTTTACGAGCCCCGGTTATTCAACGGAACAACTCTTGCTATATTTGGCACGCTACCGACCAGAATATCACAAGGGGCCGGGAGGTGGATTGCCGCAGGAGGGGGAAGACATTGAAATTATTGAATTGCCTATTGGTAACGCACTAAAACTTCTCGACGATCATCAAATTCACGATATGAAAACAGCCTTTCTTTTGGCAGCATTGCGCTTGCGGCTTAGCGAATAAACAATGTTTGATATGTTGTTTGATAAAAAGATTGCGTGAAATAAAAACCTATGTAATATTTAAATCCATGGACAGTATAGAACCAACTTTTGTGAGCATGAATGTCTCTGCCGAGTGCAGTGATGTCGCTCTGTGCGTTCTAAACTCGCTTCTTCTTGACCTTATGAGCGGTTGCCGGGTCCGGTGAGGGGCGCCCGGCGGCCGTAAGCCTGCCGGCATTATTGCTCCTCTTTTCTCAAATCCATTATATCAATATACTGGTTATTCCGGTCACGTTAAGAAGAGTTTGTTTCATGAATATTGCAATGTCCCAACATCGCCCCGCTAAAGGTATGCCGGATGCGTCTGTAAAATATCAACCTTACCCGCAGATCGATTTGAAGAATCGTACTTGGCCGGACAAAAGAATCGAAAAAGCGCCAATATGGTGTTCAGTGGATTTGCGCGATGGCAATCAGGCGTTGATCGACCCGATGGGACAAGATCGTAAAGAGCGCATGTTTCGATTGCTGGTTGCAATGGGCTTTCCCGAAATTGAAATTGGATTTCCTTCTGCCTCGCAGACCGATTTCGATTTTGCGCGCTGGTGCATCGAAAAGGGTAATGTTCCGGATTATTTAAGCCTTCAGGTGTTGGTGCAATGCCGACCGGAACTCATCACCCGTACATTTGAAGCGCTGGAAGGTGCACATCATCCGATCATTCATTTCTACAACTCAACAAGCGAGTTGCAGCGCCGTGTAGTTTTCGGGAAAGATGTTGCCGGCATCAAGCAAATCGCCACCGATGCTGCAAAAATGATTATGGATATGTCTGCTAAGGCCGGTGGGGATTATCGTTTTCAGTATTCGCCCGAAAGTTTCACCGGAACTGAATTGGAAGTTGCACTGGAAATTTCCAATGCGGTTATTGAAATAGTTAAACCGACGCCTGAAAATAAGATGATTTTGAATCTGCCGTCTACGGTCGAAATGTCATCGCCAAATATTTACGCAGACCAGATTGAATGGATGTGTCGTCATATCGATCGGCGCGATAGCATCATTATCTCTTTACATCCGCACAATGATCGTGGTTGTGGCATTGCCGCAACCGAGTTGGGCTTGATGGCCGGTGCAGATCGTGTTGAAGGTACCTTGTTCGGGAATGGCGAGCGCACTGGCAATGTCGATATCGTCACCTTGGCGCTCAACATGTTTACCCAGGGTATTGATCCCGAGTTGGACTGTTCCGATATCGAAAAAATGAAAGAAGTCTACGAATATTGTAACCAGTTGACTATCCCCGAGCGTCATCCCTATGTTGGCGAATTGGTATACACCGCCTTCTCAGGCTCGCATCAGGATGCAATTAACAAAGGTATGAAGGCTATCAAGACTGCCAACAAGCCTTTGTGGGAAGTTCCGTATCTTCCGATTGATCCGCAGGATGTTGGGCGTTCCTATGAAGCGATTATAAGGATCAACTCGCAATCGGGAAAAGGCGGCATCGCATACATTCTACAACAGGATTACGGCTTGAATTTACCACGTGCTATGCAGGTAGAATTCAGAAATGTAATCCAGGATATAACCGATCAAGAAGGTAAGGAATTACCGTCTCAACGTATCTATGATGAGTTTATTAAAACCTATGTCAGTCAGCCAGGGTCACGTTTCAACTTTGTTGACCATCAAACGATCAATGATCCCGCAGATCGAAGCAAACGTATTGTTACGGCGGAAATTACTGACAATGGTGTTGTCCGTTCCATAGAAGGTAAGGGAACCGGACTGGTCGATGGGTTTATTGACGCGCTATCGAAATATTTGGAAACAAAAATTTCTGTTGTCGACTATTCCGAGCACTCTCTACAGCAAGGATCCGATGCTACGGCTATCTGTTATATGGAAATCGCCCATCCTGGAGGCAAAGTATTTGGCGTGGCTATTGATGACAACATCGCAACAGCGTCACTTGCTGCTATTATTTCCGCGGTCAACCGTATCGTGACGTAAGCCTAAGCCCTGTTTTGCCAATTAAATGCCGTCTGATGTATGATGACATCGGGCGGCATTCTTTTTAAAGGTTGGTTGAGCTATATCCAGTAAAGTGTATTTATCGTTCACTTCGTTTTAGAGCGGTTCCCGATTGATATGACCCATCAATCGAATAAGATACCGCGACAAATCAAAAGCTTGAGACGCGCCGGCCGGATAGCATCAGGTCGAAAAGCGCTCTAGAGCATTTCCAGAAAAAGTTGAATCGGCTTTTTCGTTGGACAATGCGACAAATAAAAAATCTGGAGCAAATCCATTCACCAACTAAAAGAAGGTTTGCTCTAGTGAGAGTGATAAACAGCGCCCGAGCATGGTGATAGATGGGCCGATGGTCACTTATCTCGGTGCCTTCAAAAGCAAATGATTGAACCAGTTATAGGTGAGAACAAGCGTTATCTCTAAAGCAGCTTCAGCTTTTCGGTGCAGGAAATGTCATTATTCGAATTCATAATTGTGAAACGTTGCAGTTCACAGGTCCATTTTGTCTGGCTTCCGCCTATGGAAAAAAAATTGTAATTTGCCGGTGGTTTTCTGCCGCCAAATGCCTGCGAAGCCGATGAAACGCCGACCACCGGTATGCGTCCGGTTTTGCCCGAAATGTGATTTAAAGTCGGTAAGTGCGTATGACCGTGAAGGATGAGGTCAGCGCCATGCTTGTTCATGACAGCTTGGAAACGGTCTACTCCCCAAAGTTTTTTGTGCCAGTGGGTCGCTCCCTTAAAGGGGGGATGATGGATCATCACGACGCGGAATAGTTTTCTGTCAGCCGCATCATCCAATAAATCCCCGAGGTGATGGGCTTGAGCACTGTCAAAATATCCGCTGGCCTGAAATGGCGGCGTGGCGATTGCCGATGAAGCGGCGATGATAGCGACATTGTCGCGCACACGCATATAAGGAAAGCTGTTACACCAAGCAGTTGGTTCGTCACCCTTTATCCAGGGTTGAAACGTTTTGCAGGCCTCAGCTAATGCGCCGCGTATATAAGCATCATGATTACCGAAGGTTAGAGAGATATCGCGCGCCGCCCCCTGCGCCGAGAGCCATTCTCGTGCTTGGGTAAATTCCAGCTTGGTTGCCAAATTGACGATGTCACCAGATATAACCAAGTGATCGGGTTTCTGTGATTTGAGAAACAGCATAAGAGCATCCAGCGTTGCAGTGCCAAGCTCTTCCTTGCGATTTTTTTTCCAGTTTAAATAACCGGTTATACGCTTACCCATCAGTTCCTTAATGGTCGGGACGGGAAGCGGTGACAGGTGGATGTCTGAGATATGGGCCAAATGGAACATGGCGCCAACATAGCGAGCAATGAAAAATAGGCAACAAAAAAGGACGCTGTCAACAGCGTCCCTTTTTTGAAAGGTGAACCAAGCCCCCTCAGCTCACCTTCTAGTCCCCGCTTAATTAGAAGCGGTATGTAACACCGGCGCCGATCAACCAAGGATCGAGCTTTGCTTCGCCGCTTACGTGACGGTCGAGACCAAGTGCACCAGCAGTAGCTGCATTCAACTTGCCATCCCAATCTGGACGGAGATAGAGCTTCTTAACGTCGAAGTTGAAGCCCCAATGCTGATCAAGCATATAGTCGAAACCAACTTGAACAGCTGCACCCCAAGTATTGTCGATGTTAAGATCGCTCATACCAATGCCAGCGCTATTTTTACCAGCGTCGGTATTGTAGAAGATGGTGTAGTTAACGCCTGCACCGACATAAGGCTTGAAGTTGCCGAAATTGGTGAAGTGATACTGCAATGTAAGGGTTGGAGGAAGAATCCAAGTCTTACCGAGCTTGCCCGCACCTGCAGCAGACAACGAACCCGAACCGTCGATTGACGAATATGTTGTACCGAGGATCAATTCAGCTGCGATGTTGTTTGTGAAATAGTAAGTGATATCAAGTTCAGGTATAACCGTGCTTGAAAAATCCATACCTGAATCAGGGATCTGGCTCACATGGCCCTTATCGCGTGGCACTACACCAAGAGCACGAACGCGGATCTGCCAAGGGCTCTGAGCCTCTTGTACTACCGGCTGTGTGCCCTGAACGTCGGCAGCCGAAGCTGAGCTTGAAAAGCTAAGTGCCGCTGTGATGGCAACGAGGCTGCTACCGATCAATTTCTTCATTTCAAATCTCCTAAATCAACAATGCAGTGCGTGTTTCACATAACAGTGATTGATCTTCTTGAAGCCTATTTACCGGCAAATATCCATTGATTTGAATCAATTCGTTCATTTTTAGCCTTGTTGCTGCCATGTTTGAATTCATTGTGTCGCAAAAATGCAACAAAATGATCTTCGCAACCGCCGCCGATAACGTTGATTCCGAAAAATTTTAATTCATTCTTAACTATGTCGAATCACAGCGAGCGCTTTGTAGGCCTTTCGAGTCGTTAAAATACCGGTTGAACATGTTTGGTTTACGAGATTTTAAAGATTGAATTTTTCGATTGCTTTTATGTGTCTTCTGGCGATAGTTATAAATCCAATCCGCCTTGGAGGCGGTTGTTAGATTGATATGCCGGAAAGCTAACCGAGATGTTTTTGCCAAATCAACGACGATGAACAGGTGATACTTAGGCTGCCAAGTGGCAGTATTTCCCATGTCGTTTGGTTTGTTTTATTCTTCCGGAGTTATCAATGTCATCTCCCTTGGCTGTAAGCAGCACTTGCAAACCCATTGCTATAGGCGATGAGGATTTTTACGTCAGAACAGAAGTGTCATCAGATTTTCCTTTCATTGAGATGCTCAATGATCAGGCATTTGGGCCAGCGCGTTTCACACGCGCCGCACACCTTATAAGGGAAGGAGGCGGACACGATACTGAATTGTCTTTTGTTATTGAAAGAGCAGGGTTGCTGATTGGATCAGTTCGAATGACACCGATAAAGATAGGTGCGATCGATGGCTATTTGCTCGGCCCTATTGTTATCAGCCCGGAATATAAAAATGCGGGGCTTGGGAGTCGATTAATGGTTCTAGCAATTGATGCTGCAAAAAAGCATGGTTGCAGCCTGGTCCTGCTTGTCGGGGATGAGCCTTATTATAGAAGATTTGGCTTTGTGAAGGTCGATAATGGACAAATGCATATGCCTGCACCTGTCGATCCGGCACGATTATTGTCTTATGAACTAGTGGACGGTGCTATTGAAAGTGCTGTAGGGCCTGTACGCCATCGTTTATGTGCATAAAAAGTATAAAAGTTGCAGATGCATGTATGTTGTATCTGCAACTGTCCCATTCTTCCTGCCATCAGATGCGTCTAGAGCATTTTCCGAAAAGTGTGAAGCGGTTTTCGGACAAAAAATGCTCCAAAAACAGAGACCTAGAGCACGTGTTCGATTCACCGAACACTGAATTTGCTCTAAGTTTGCTATACGATACAACGCGTCGCGTTTTATGGAACAGTGGCCTGGTTAATGTCCTTCCCTATACCACATGCTGCCCATAAATATCAGACAGGCGATAAGGGCGAGGATTCCTGAGAATATTGGAAATTGCGCTGTGTTTACCAATCTAGTCTGATCGGCCTCATTCAGTATCATCGCTGTGTTTTGCGCTGATGATTTGGTCGATGATTCCTTGTTTATCTGAATATTTGGAAGCTTGATGCCATCATTCTTATCCGCATGAAGACGAGCGATAGCGCCGCCTGACGATGTTACAGTCGGCAAAAGTTTTTCAGATGTCGATATAAGTTCGGCATATTCGGGAGCATTGACAGGACCAATATGGGCGAGCGCTGTTTTGTCGCCGTTTATCACTTTAAATAACCCAACCTCATCCGTCGGCACGGAAGCTACAAACACACCTTCTTGTTCTTTGATCAAAGAAACGGCTTCTTTTTTGCCCGACGGGAAACTAACTTCAGCCTGTTCAGGCTTATCGGCCATGGTCTGTCGGCGGATTGTCAGTGTTTGACCGTCGCCACTCGCCGTCAAGGCTTCTTCCTCCAGCTCCGGCTCTTTCATGAGCCAGTGGGCCATTCTACGGTAGAGGGCTGCATACGGTCCCCCGCCTTCAAAACCCCGAGCCCATAACCAACCTTCATCAGAAAGCAACATGCCCACACGCCCTTTGCCGACATGGGACAGTAGCATAAGCGGCTTGTTATCTGCACCGTTCATAACGGCCGTGCTATTTTTGCTATCGCGGATTGCGATTTGGCGCATCCACCGCCCCCAATTTTCGGCTGTTGTGCCATTGGTGTCGAGCCCACGCGTTACCGGGTGTCGTTTACCTTGCTCGGTCAAAGTAGGGCGGAAGGGTTTTTCAATGACTTCACCGGTAGGCAATGCAGGTAGAGCACTGATGAGCGGTGTACGAGCCAAAGACGTCTGACCGGTGAATTCAGGGCCGGTCGCCATTAGGAGTGCGCCACCATTCTGGACATACTGCGCCACATAATCGTAATAGATCAGTGGCAAAACATCATAATGCTGATAGCGGTCAAAGATAACCAGATCAAAGTCGTTTATCTTATCGACAAACAGCTCCGTGGTAGGAAATACGATCAATGACAGTTGGCTTAGTGGCGTATTGTCTGCTTTTTCTGGCGGCCTTAGAATGGTGAAATGAACTAGATCAATGCTTGCATCACTTTTCAAAAGATCACGCCATGTGCGCTCTCCATTATGTGGTTCACCTGAAACCAGCAAAACTCTAAGGTTTTCGCGTATGCCATCAATCATTGCTACAGTCTGGTTATTCACCTCGGTAAGTTCTCCCTCCATCGGCAGGGTAGAAGCTTCAATGATGTTTTTTCCTGCATGCGGGAGAGTGATTTCCACTTGATAGGCTTTTCCCGGGGTGACAAAATAGCTGCCGATGCGTTCGCCGTTGACAGTCACCACGACGTCCGCGCGGTCTGTATCCGCAGAGGCTTGGCCTTTATCTTCAACAAGAATCGATAGGGAAAGCGGTTTGTTTGTTAAGCCAAACCTCGGCGGTTCAACAAACTTTATCTGACGGTCAAACTCACCGGGCCTTCCAGTCAGGAGTGCATTAACGGGTTTCTCGCCTGATGTATTGTTTTGACTAGCCGCGACATCATGGACTTGGCCATCCGTAATCAGGATTGTACCCGCATATAAAGCGGGAGGAACATCGCCAATAGCCTGATTAAGCGCAGCAAAGAGATTTGTAGCTGTGCCGCTATTACTACCTGTTGTCATACCAGCTTCGATGATCCGTGTTTCAAACTGCGGGTACTTGGCCAGCATCGTTTTAAGGGCGGCCAAAGCACTATCAGTGTCTTGCTGCCTTTCGCCAAGTTTCTGACTGGGACTACGATCTATAACCACACCGACAGTGCTTTTGACCGGTTCCCGCTGTTCTTCGACCATCACAGGATTGGCGATGGCTAGTGCCAATGTCGCCAATGCCAACAAACGCAACAAAGCACCACGCCGACGTAAAACAACGCCCAACATCACAACAATGAATGCTAAACCAACAAGCGTGTAAAACCATATTAACGGAATTAAAGGCTGCAACATCAGACTATGGTTCATTGCTGTTTCTCCCGGCCTAGACGCTCCAGCAGGGCAGGGACGTGCACTTGGTCTGCCTTATAGTTACCGGTCAGCATATACATGACGATATTGAGACCGCCGCGAAAAGCCCATACCCGTTGCATCTGATCATCTGGGACAAGGGGGTATTTCCATGCCCCTTTGCCATCATGTGACCATGCCCCCGCAAGATCATTTGCGGTAATAAGGATGGCACTGACACCATCGCCAGCGTGAATGGGACGCGTGTCATTTGTTCCCATTGCGGACGATTCAATCCAAAGGGGGGAGCCGCGATATCGGCCTGGGAAATCGGGCATTATGAAGAATGAACGAGAGATCACATGGTCTGGCGGGGCCTGTTCAAGAGCAGGAATATTAAGACCATCAAGGATGGTTCGTAGGCGTTGGGTGTTAGGAGTAGCAGAACCCTTAAGATCAAGTCCGGCAGTGATTTGATCACGTGTATCAAAAAGAACGGTGCCACCCTGCCGCATAAAAGCATTTATTTTTTCAATAGATTTTTGCGTCGGCAGAGCTGTGTCCGCGTCAATTGGCCAATATATAAGCGGGTAGAAAGCCAGTTCGTCCTTGTCGAGATCAAGTCCCGCTACTGGACCGGGATCAATTGTCGTGCGCGTTTGTATAAATTGACTAAGGGATTCGAGCCCGGTTTTACTTGTATCGTCAATCTCGCTATTTCCGGTGATAACATAGGCAAGGCGCGTCTTGCCGGCTGATTGCACCATGGCTGCATCGTCCTTTGACAGCGTCTGGGCATGGGCGGGTGAGGGTGCAAAGCTATTCATCATCAGCGGTAGGCTGAGCCCCAAACCTAATAAAACGAGTGAACGTCTTTTCAGCCTTAGCAGGCCGCTCATCCACAGCACCAACACGCTATCAATTGCAAAGAGTAGCACTGCAGCTGCAAATAAAAATCCTGCAAGTCTGAATTGTTGGTCTGCCGTATAGTTGAACAATCGAGTGGTAGATGACAGGTTTATCCCCTCTATCGGCAGAAGCGTACTGCTGGAATCCAGAAGGTTGACTGCGTAGAGGTTCTTTTCTGTGCCATAGAGACCAGGAGGATGATTAAAGGATGGAAGCGCTGGTGTCTGGTCGTTAAGGATCAGTGGTGAAACGTAGGATGGTGGTTGCTCCAAACGTCCTTCAGCATCGAGTGTGCGCCAAGGTTGACGTGCCACGCTCTCATTATTCTGCTGGATTGAATTATCTTTAACAGCGCCAAGCTGGACGAGTTTTTGTAACATTTCCACAAAGAACCCGGATAATGGCAATGTCGACCATGTTGGATCTGCCGATGTATGGATAAAGATAAGTTTCCCGTTGCCGCGATTGGCCGCGGTGATGAGAGGTGTTCCATCAGCGAGGCTTAGCCATGTGCGGTCGAAAAGGGCTGGGCCCGGCTCTGCCAAAATTTGTCTGGAAACAGTGACATCTTCCGGGAAAGCGATGCCAGCAAACAGGCCATCTTTAGCAAAGGGTGCAAGTTTTTGTGGCGCTGCCCATGACATGACACCACCCAATTGACGCTCACCATGGCGTAACTGGACAGGTAAAAGACTATCGTCATGCTCGGCGCCAGCAAGATTTTCGCCGGCGAAACGTATGAGTGTACCGCCGTTTTGCACAAATGTTGTCAATTTAACTTCTGTTTCTTTCGGCATGTTGACGACATCGCCTAGAATGAATACCGAAGGATTTTGCGCGAGAAGTTTGTCAACATCGTCAGAAAACGCTCCACTGCCAGCTGTGACAAGGTCTACATTACCTTGCAAGGCTTTAGCCACATAATACAACGGCGAAAGCAAGGGCTGCGACATCTCATTGGCTGTGGTCGATAACAATGCCACACGATGAATATGGCTTCGCCCGTCGACGAGATATGTGCCAGCAGCGGTATTTTGGCTATCAATAGCTATTGATACGACATCATTTCTCAATTCCAGCGGTAGATTGAAGGCGGCCAAACTTGTTATCTCACCATCTTCAAAACGCGCCTGCGTGTCACCGATACGACGATTTTTAAGGTCATAAGCGCCGAGGCTCAGATTCTTTTCGCCATGCCCGACCGCTCTAATAAGATCGACCGCAATGGCACCGCTTTCATTTTTTAGAGCTGTTAGCCCTATGAGCATTGAAATATCTGATTGATACCATACGACATTGTGCGGTGAGGTTTGTTCAATCAACGCGATAAGTTTCTGATCGTCGACATTTTTGAGACCGTCACTCAAGAACGCGATGTCGATTGTTTGGCCTTTCGTTACTGCCAATAGCTTTTCTACCTGCGACAAGCGGTGTGTCGGCAATGGACGCGGCTGGATATTGTGAAGAGCCTGCTTGGCCGCATCCGCGCTTAAAGGGCGTAAATCCTGATTGTCATTATCAGCTGTTGCAAGCAGATAAACGGTCTTTTGTAACTTTGCAGCCTGATTAAGCAAGTCATCGGCTACATCAACACGTTTCTGCCAATCCGGTGCAGAGGCCCAACCATTATCAATAATCAAAGCCAATGGCTGTGTTCCCGCGAGGACTGCAGGCTGAGGACGCCAGACAGGATCAGCTAAAGCAAAGATAACAAGCGCTGCCATGGCAAGCCTTAGCAGAAGCAACCACCATGGTGTGCGATTGGGTGTCTCCTGCCGATTGTTGAGTTTCAACAACAAACGTAAAGGAGGAAAAACTTCCTTTTGTGGATTGGGCGGAGTGACGCGCAATAGAAACCAAATCGCCGGCAAGGCAAAAAGACCAATGAGGAGTAATGGAGCGCCGAAACCCATGCTTTAAAGACTCCTGTAGCCGACTGTCGACCCCATGACATTCGCCAAGGCGAGGAGCGGTTCTGTAATCGGTTGGTCGGTCGCGCTGATGTGATAGCTCCAACCATGCCGACGGGCAAAGTCAGCTAAATCTGTCCTGCGTGCGTAATATAGCTTGCGATAGGCGTCGTGATACTGTTGCGCACGTCCGGCGAGAAACTTTTCACCACTCTCCGGATCTATAAACTCAGTGCGGCCGGAAAAAGGAAAACGTTCTTCTGCAGGGTCGCAAACTTCGATAAAATGCGCAGTGACCTGCCTTTTGGCGAGTTCTGTTAGTTGGGTTTTGATACGCTCCGGATCATCGAGAAAGTCACTTATAATGATAATATGGGAAAAACGGCTAACATCCGAAACATCCGGCAGTGTTTTTGAAATATTATCATTCATCAACGCTAAAGCCATTCGTTCGCTTGCATTGCGCGAGGTGGTCGGGGCCATGCTGCATGGAATGCCGACACGTTCTCCTACGCGTGCAAAAAGCTCTGCAAGTGTAAGACTGAGCAAAATGGCCCGATCCGCCTTTGGCATGGTAGCAAACCGCGAACTATAAGACATGGAGGCTGTCCGGTCTGTCCAAAGCCAGACGGTTTGCGCTGCATCCCATTCCTGATCGCGCAGATAGGTATGGTCATCACGCGCCGAGCGCCGCCAATCAATGCGCGCCACAGGCTCACCTTCGACATAAGGTCGAAATTGCCAGAAATTTTCACCGTTTCCGCGCTTGCGCCGACCGTGCCAACCCATAACGACATTATTGGCAATTTTGCGCGCATCCAATAAAAGATCCGGCATGCGTAGGGCGATACTACGTGCTTCAACAGCCAAAGTCTCCGGCCGTTCGATCTTTGTTTTGGCACCGACAGCCATCAGATCGTGTCTTTCACCAGATCAGAAATAACATTGCGGATATCAATACCTTCTGCACGCGCACTGAAGTTCAATGCCATGCGATGCTGAAGAATAGGGAATGCAAGCGCTTTAACATCGTCAAGTGAAGGCGCTAAACGTCCCTGATAAAGTGCGCGTGCGCGTATGCATAAGGACAATGCTTGCGAAGCGCGCGGCCCGGGGCCCCATGCAATATGGCTACGGGCATGTTCATTGTCAGCATTTGGGCGTGCCGCACGCACCAGCTTTAGTATCGCTTCAACGACATTTTCAGAGATAGGCATTTGCCTGATCATCGCTTGTATCTGTTGTAGTCTTTCGCCAGATAAAATGGTTTTCGCGATTTGTTTTTTCCCACCTGTTGTTTCTAGAACGATGCGCCGTTCGGTATCCATATCAGGATAATCGATATCAATCTGCATCAAGAAACGGTCTAGCTGTGCTTCAGGAAGTGGATAGGTGCCTTCCTGTTCAAGCGGATTTTGTGTAGCCAATACATGAAAAGGTTGAGGCAGATCATAACGCTCACCGGCAACGGTGACGTGATATTCCTGCATCGCCTGTAACAACGCCGATTGGGTGCGTGGCGAGGCACGGTTTATTTCATCTGCCATCAGCAATTGGGTGAATACAGGCCCTTTGACATAGCGGAAAGACCGTTTCCCGCTTTTGTCTGAATCCATAATTTCCGACCCGATAATATCAGAAGGCATCAGATCCGGCGTGAACTGGACACGTTTTTGATCAAGACCCAGCACCGTGCCAAGTGTTTCAACCAGCCGCGTTTTGGCAAGCCCTGGAACGCCGACAAGCAGTGCATGGCCGCCGGCAAGGATTGCAGTCAGCGCATATTCGATGACGTCGTTTTGCCCGAAAATCACCTCGTCAATACTGCTGCGCAATTGATCAAGTTCCCGATGAACCTGGTCAAAGTCGGCAACAATGGAAGACGCTTCTTTTTTCGCATCCGTTTTCTTTACCGAAGCTGATGTTTTGGCTGCGCGACTCATGCTTTTTCCTTAAGACGTTTTCATTACGTATCAATTAGCGGATTGACGACAGTTTAATTCCACGCCAACCTTGTGCCATGAACAATGACCATTTCATGGCTTGTAGCAGAAAATTAACATAAAAGAAGCTTGATCGAAGGGTTTTCCGCCATTTGATTATGAAGATTGCGAAAGAAGATGAGCTTAAGAAACCTTGCCTTTTCTGCCGAAGATGTGGTGTTGCGGTTAGAGCAACGCCCCTATGGTATGAAAGATTCTGGCGATCATGTTTTGAATAACGTAGGTGTGAAGTCCGGTTCCGCATCATGGAAACGTGCAGCGGTTTTGATTGCCTTGATTGAGCGCGAACAAGGTTTAAATGTTATTCTAACAAGAAGAACCGCGATTTTGCGGGAGCATTCGGGGCAGATAGCTTTTCCGGGAGGCAAAGTCGAAACATCGGATGCAAGCGATCAGGCAGCTGCATTGCGTGAAGCCCGTGAAGAGGTTTCGCTCGATTGCTCAAATGTTTCCGTTCTTGGTGTGCAGCCTGCCTATTATACTGGAACGGGTTATGAAGTTATACCGGTCATCGGACTGGTGACAAACGACATAGATTTACAAGCCAATCCGGACGAGGTGGAAGAGATTTTTGCTGTGCCACTGAGTTTTTTGATGAATCCTGCCAATCATCTCATTGTTTCAAAAGAGATACGTGGCCAGCGCCGCAGCTTTTACGCTATCCCCTATCAGGATTATTATATCTGGGGCGCCACGGCCGGTATGATTCGGGCCCTTTATGAAAGGTTATACGCATAAAAATGGAAAGGATCTTTGAAAACGCTCCTTGGCTGCAAAAAAAAGGCCTGCAAAAATTGCTGCTTTGCCTTTCGCTAAATGGCGACGAAGCCCGCATTGTTGGTGGTGCTGTGCGTAATCAACTGATGGGAAAGCCCATCAACGATGTTGATATCGCAACCACCTGCCTGCCAGACGAGACGATAAGCAGCGCACAGAAGGCGGGTTTCAAAGCGATACCTACTGGATACGAATTTGGCACCATTACTGTCGTGGCAAATGGCGAAGCCTACGAGGTAACAACTTTGCGAGCGGATATTGAAACCGATGGACGTCATGCGAAGGTTTTGTTCGGACGCGATTGGCAACAAGATGCGCAAAGGCGAGACTTCACCATCAATGCGCTTTACGCCGACGCATCTGGAAAGATTTATGATGATGTCGGGGGCTTGGCGGACATTGCGAGCGGTACACTGCGTTTTATCGGTGAAGCCGAGGAGCGCATTCGCGAAGATTATCTTCGGATATTGCGGTTTTTTCGATTTTTTGCCTGGTATGGAAGAGGACGCCCCGATGCTGAAGGATTAAAAGCCTGTACGCGTTTGAAAGCCGGGGTCGAACAACTTTCAAGTGAGCGGGTTTGGGCTGAGATGAAAAAGCTTCTGTCCGCCCCGGATCCTTCCCGCGCTTTGCTTTGGATGCGTCAGACGGGTGTTTTAACCGTAGTTCTTCCGGAGACGGAAAAATGGGGTATTGATGCCATTCATGCTCTGGTTGATACCGGACGAGCAATAGGCTGGACGGATGATCCGATGTTAAGGTTGGAAAGCTTGCTACCACCTGATGCAGTGCGGCTTGATATAATGGCAAAACGGTTGCGTTTTTCCAAAGCCGAAAAAGACAGAATTCTAAATTGGGCAAAAACAGACCCTATCCAATCTGATTGCGCGGATCTTGCACTCAAGAAACTCATTTATCGCAAGGGGCGCCAACCTGTTTTAGATAAATTGGCTTTGGCGTTGGCTGATGCGAGAGCGCGCGCCATCAACGATGATCAGGCACTTTTGCAGGCAGGCCGTTTCGCGCGTTTACGTGATCTGGCGGAGAGTTTTGAACTCCCTACTTTTCCCGTTAGCGGAAAAGATATGCTGCTGCGCGGCTTTACAAATGGCCCTTTGTTAGGGCAGGCTCTTAAAGCAATGGAGCAGAGCTGGATTGACAGCGGGTTTTTGATGGATCGGGATACGCTTATCGCCAGCTTGACACCCTAAAGTATCTTCAAACCAAAAGTTGCATAGACTTTTGCGTCGGGACAATGCGCCATTGCAAAGGCAATAGGCCCTGACTCTAGGCTGTCCGCAATCCTTAACGATAGCCTAGGTTTAAGGCCATTTTACCGCTGGCGGCATTGAGGACATAATGCTGTCGAGATTTCCGCCGGTTTTCAAACCGAATATTGTGCCGCGATCATAAAGCAAATTGAATTCGACATAACGCCCGCGTTGTATCAACTGTTGTTCGCGTTCCGCTTCACTCCAAGGTTTATTGAAGTTTTGTCGTACAATGTGGGGATAGACCACATCGAAAGCACGACCAACATCGCGTGTAAAGCTGAAGTCGGCATCCCATCCGCCTTTATCTTGTGCGCTATGGAGCCAGTCATAAAATATTCCGCCTATGCCGCGTGGTTCATTACGGTGTTTGAGATAGAAATATTCGTCACACCATTTTTTAAAACGCGGATAGTCCGCAACATGCGGGTGCTTTGCACAGACAAACTGAAAAGCCTTATGGAACGTTTGTGTATCAATATCGGTCTGTGTACGGCGATCATGAAGCATAGGGGTCAGATCCGCGCCGCCGCCAAACCATTGCCGCGTGGTTACAATCATACGCGTATTCATATGTACCGTTGGCACATGGGGACTTTGCGGGTGCGCTATCAGCGAAATGCCGCTTGCCCAATATCTTGGATCATCTTGTGCGCCTGGTATCTGCTTTCTAAATTCGGGAGAAAACTCGCCATAGACGGTAGATGTGTGAACGCCCACTTTTTCAAAGACACGGCCTTTCATGACCGACATAACGCCTCCGCCATTCAAACCGCCGGTTTTTTCCCAAGGTGTACGGACAAAGGTACCGGCAGAAAAGTCATTAAACGGGCCGGTCAGCTCACGCTCAAGTTTCTCGAATGACGAGCAGATACGGTCACGCAACGTCTGAAACCAGCTTTCAGCCAGTTGTTTCTTATCTTCGATATCGGACGGCATGTCGGCGGGGATGTCTTGAACGGTCATGATAAAGGTAGAATCTATGTCTGCTTTTTAGAATTACTCCAGAAAAGCATAGGCACTGACACGGCTTTTGTCCATGCACTTAATCCGGTTTCAATTGCCTTATGGCTTCACCGCTTGCCATTGCTACACTCATGGCAAGGTTTATCGAACGCGCAGCCGGCTGCATGGGAATGGTGACTTGCGCATCAACCACCGTTTGCACATAGTCTGGTACACCGGCGGACTCACGTCCGAACAGTAATACATCGCCGCTTTGATACTTGAAATCGGTGTAACTACGGTCTGTTTTTGTCGTGAAAAGAACGAGACGCTGGGCTTGTTGTTTCATTTCTGCGTGAAAATGTTGCCAGTCTATATGACGTTGCAATGTTGCCAATTCCAAATAATCCATACCGGCGCGTTTGAGGTTGCGGTCTGAGAGATCAAATCCCGCAGGTTCAATGATATGAATGTGGATACCAAGACAGGCCCCGAGGCGAAGGATAGTTCCTGTATTCCCGGCGATGTCTGGTTGGAAAAGAGCAATATGCAAGGTCATAACCATGCAATAGGCCTGATACGCACTTATTGTAAAGAGAGCTATTCGGATTTTGATAGGTGCATTGTAAAATTTGCATGGGGATGGGGTGGATTCTTGGTTGAAACACCTGTATAAAGGCTGTCCACAAGAAAGAAGAAAGGAGGTTGCCTAATGTTTAACTTTAAAGATTTTGAAACCTCACTTTCCGGATCTGCAGTTTTGCCGCTGGCATAACACAAAGTAGGTCGTC
Organism: Bartonella sp. LJL80; assembly: GCF_054871565.1. NCBI lineage: Bacteria > Pseudomonadati > Pseudomonadota > Alphaproteobacteria > Hyphomicrobiales > Bartonellaceae > Bartonella > Bartonella sp. LJL80. Next base: position 85,496 of record NZ_JBTXLM010000007.1, on the reverse strand, counting down.
ACGGTCGCAGCGGGGCGGTCAATTTCCAACTCCAGATGAATTGTTTAAGGGCATTGAGTTTCATGTCCTGCCTATCGCTTGCCCCATTATAGCGGGGTGGAATGTGCCTTAGAATACGGCATAATTATTTTTCAGCTTCCAAATCGGCGTCGCTAACGGACGTGAACTATAAGGGAGCACTTAGGAGGTCGACCATGTTTGGTTGGTTTGAACGCAGATTGGAAGCATTTCCTGAGCAGGCGCCAGAGCGGCCCCCGCAGGGTTTGGTTGCTTTTTGTCTGCACTATACAAAAGGTGTCTGGCCATGGCTGATTGTCATGGCAGTCTTTACCGCCTTGATAGCGATTATGGAAGTTTCGCTTTTTGGTTTCCTTGGCAGCATTGTTGACTGGCTGAGCGAGAACTCGCGGGAAACGTTTTTTCAAACGCAGGGCGTGAAACTTGCGCTTATAGGCGTTGTCGTATTGGTCTTGTTACCCTTGGTTGTTGCTATCCATAATATTGTGATGCATCAAACGCTTCTTGGAAACTATCCAATGCGCATTCGCTGGCAGGTTCACCGTTATCTGTTGGGCCAGTCCATGAGTTATTTCCAGAACGAGTTTTCGGGGCGTATCTCTGCAAAGGTCATGCAAACGGCTCTGTCGGTGCGTGAAGCCGTGATGAAACTGTTTGATGTTTTGAATTACGTGATTGTGTATTTTACAGGTACGCTGATCATCGCAGCATCTTCGGATTGGCGTTTGATGATACCTTTCATCGCTTGGATCCTGGCGTATATCGGTTTGTTGCGTTACTATATCCCTAAGCTGCGTGTCGCTTCTGAAGCACAGGCTGATGCCCGCTCGTTGATGACTGGTCGCGTAGTCGATTCTTATACAAATATCGCAACGGTCAAATTGTTTTCGCATAATGAAAGGGAAGAGTCTTTTGCTCGCGAGGGATTTGAGGGTTTTCAAAAAACCGTTCATTCCCAGATGCGCCTGATTTCGAAATTCTCAATCAGTGTCTATGCTGCCAATTGCCTGTTGCTGTTTGCCGTCGGAGCATTGGGAATCGTGCTTTGGCAACAAGGTTCTGTGCTTGTTGGCGCGGTTGCTGTCGGTATCGGTCTGGTTTTACGTTTGAATGGCATGGCTCAGTGGATCATGTGGGAAATGTCTGCTTTGTTCGAAAATATCGGCATTGTTGAAGATGGCATGCGTTCCATCGCGCAAGACCGCCTTATTGAAGACAAGTCAAACGCCAAACCTCTGGTTGTCAATAAGGGTGATATACGGTTTGAAAATGTCGGTTTCCATTATGGCAAAGGCAATGGCGTTTTGGAAAATCTGAACCTCGAAATCAAGCCGGGCCAGAAGGTCGGTATTGTTGGTCGCTCCGGTGCAGGCAAGTCCACGCTTGTCAATCTGTTGCTGCGCTTCCACGATGTGGAAAAGGGACGTATCTTGATTGACGGGCAAAACATTGCCGATGTTACGCAGGAAAGCCTGCGTGCCAATATCGGTATGGTAACGCAGGATACATCTTTGCTGCATCGCTCACTGCGAGAAAACATCATGTATGGTCGCCCGGACGCAAGCGAAGATGAAATGTTACATGCCGTGCGCGATGCCGAAGCCAGTGACTTTATTGATGGTTTACGTGATCATAATGGACAGACCGGCTATGATGCCTATGTTGGAGAGCGCGGTGCACGTCTTTCCGGTGGTCAGCGTCAACGTATCGCCATTTCACGTGTCATGCTTAAAGATGCACCAATTCTTATCCTGGATGAAGCGACATCGGCACTTGATTCAGAAGCCGAAGCAGCCATTCAGGAAAACCTGACACGATTGATGCAAGGCAAAACAGTTATGGCCATTGCCCATCGTCTTTCTACGATTGCCGAGATGGATCGTCTCATCGTCATGGATAAGGGAAGAATTGTCGAAGACGGCACACATGAGGAGCTTTTGGCGAAAGGTGGTATCTATGCCGGTTTGTGGAAGCGACAGGTCGGTGGACACCTCGATTTTGGCGAAGCTGCATAAAAAGAATTGGAAAGGCCCCTCAAAAGGGGCCTTTTCTTTGCAATACGCATTGAACAAATCCAGGCGGCATGGTTAAAAAGAAAGATGAATAACAGGCTGCCATTCATAAAATGAATGATAAAACCCGACGCGATTTTTTGTTTCTTGCAACCGGTGTCGCCGGAGCCGTTGGCGTTGCCGGTGTAGGGTGGCCGTTTATCGATCAATTACGGCCCGATGAAGCGCATTTGGCTGCAGCTTCAATCGAGGTTGATGTATCGGGAATTGAACAGGGCATGTCTGTAACGGTCAAGTGGCGTGGACAACCCGTTGTTATCCGCAACAGGACGCCAAAAGAGATCGAAGAGGCAAGATCGGTCGATCTCAATCGCTTGAAAGATGGTAAGGCGCGAAATCCCAATCTCGAAGATATGCAAGACGCGACTGATCTGGCACGTTCAGCTGGTGAGGGGCGTGAAAACTGGTTGATTATGGTCAATCTTTGTACACATCTCGGCTGCGTACCATTAGGCCAATCCGGAACTTATGGTGGCTGGTTTTGTCCATGTCACGGCTCTGCCTATGATACAGCCGGAAGAGTACGCAGTGGTCCAGCCAACCAAAATCTTGCTATTCCACCTTATACGTTCCTGTCTGATACTTTGCTGCGGATTGGATGAGTTCGATGACCAGACCTTCATCTTATGTTCCAAAAGGGCCGCTTGCGCGCTGGTTCGATGAACGTTTGCCGGTTGTCCGTTTCCTGCATGATCTTGCCGTTTCGTTTCCGGTTCCCCGCAATCTCAATTATTTTTATACTTTTGGCGGCATACTGACATTGATGTTGTTGTCGCAGGTGCTTACCGGCATCGTCATGGCCATGCACTATGTGCCCGATATTGATTTAGCCTTTGAAGCACGAGAACGCTTTATGCGTGACGGTCAATTCGGTTGGCTTTTTGGTCCGTGGCATGCCGTCGGCTCATCCTTCTTTTTCATTGCAGCCTATATTCATCTGGCCCGCGGACTTTACTATGGTTCGCATAAGCGCCCGCGCGAGTTGGTCTGGATCATCGGCGTTCTCATCTATTTTGTCATGATGGCAACGGCTTTTCTTGGCTATGTCCTTGTCTGGGGTATGATGTCAACGTCAGCCGCATCGGTCATTTCCGGTTTTTTCAAAGCAGTTCCGCTCATTGGCCCGTGGTTGCATGAAACCTTATTAGGCGGGTTCAGTGTCGGGCAGCCGACGCTTAACCGCTTCTATGCGCTGCACTATCTCTTTCCTTTTATTTTAGTCTTTCTGGTAGGCATGCATATTTGGGCGGTTCATCAAGTGGGACAGAACAATCCTACGGGAATTGACGTTCAGTCAGAAAAAGAGACAGTACCTTTTTCTCCTTATGCTACTGTCAAAGATATTTTTGCGATCAGTGTATTTCTGATTTTCTTTGCGTGGTTTCTATTTTTTATGCCGGACTATATGGGGCATCCGGACAATTTCATTGCCGGCGATACGATGAAGACATCGTCACACGTGGTGCCGGAATGGTATTTTCTGCCTTTCTATGCCATGTTGCGTGCGATCAACTTTGATTTTGGGCCAATATCATCGACTTTTGGTGGCGTTTTAGTTCTCACTGCCTCGGTTCTGGTTTTGGTATTCGTACCTTGGTTGGACCGTTCTAAAACCCGGTCTGCGCGCTATAGACCTTTATATAGATGGTTTTTCTGGCTGTTTATTGCCGACGTTGTCTTACTTGGCTGGCTCGGATCGCGGCAGGTGGATGATATCACCGTTCTTTGGTCGCAAATCGCCACGGCGTACTATTTTATCTTTTTCCTCATTGTCATGCCGCTTTTACCAAAGTTGGAAAAAGTGCAAAAGCCTCCAGCTTCAATCAGTGAAGACATGGCGCAAAAAAGCGCAAGCCGGGGGCGGCTATGGTAAAACATGTATTTGCTGTGCTGTTAATGATTCTGCTGGGTCTTTTGTCCAATGCCTCTGCTGAGGAGGGATTGGTTCATTATCCTCTTCAACCGCCGGAAAAACAGACTTGGAGTTTTTCGGGGCCGTTTGGCACATTCGATAGAGCACAGCTGCAACGAGGCTTGAAAGTCTATAAAGAAGTTTGCTCGACCTGCCACTCGTTGAAATATGTTGCCTTTCGAGATTTGAAAGCACTTGGCTATAATGATGAGCAAATCAAAGCCTTTGCACGTCAATACGAAGTGACAGACGGCCCGAATAGTGAAGGGGAAATGTTCACACGCGCCGGTCAGCCTACGGACTATTTTCCGTCACCCTTTGCAAATGACGAATTGGCAAAATTCGCAAATAACGGTGCTCTTCCGGGAGATCTTTCCCTTATGGCGCGGGCACGCGCGGTGTCGTTGCCTTTTCCCGCCTTTATTGCTGATGTCCTTACCAATTACAGCTCTGCCGGTCCCGACTACATTACCGGGCTGTTGACCGGGTATCAGAATCCGCCTGAAGGAACCGAGGTTGCGGATGGCAATTGGTACAATCCTTATTTCATCTCAGGTTCAACGCTGGCTATGGCTCCTCCATTGAGCGACAGCATTGTTGGTTATGAAGATGGTACGGCCGAAACGGTAGAAAATTATGCGCGCGACGTGTCAGCATTTTTGACGTGGACTGCTGATCCACATATGGAAACACGCAAGAAAACCGGTTTTCGGGTTATCTTGTTTTTGCTTGTCTTTGCCGTTTTAAGCTATGCGGTAAAAAGACGGATTTGGAATGAATTGGATAAAGACCCAGATGAACAACGAAACGCTTGAAGAAACCTTAAAGGCGGCTATCCGCACGATACCGGATTATCCCAAACCCGGAGTGAAGTTTCGCGACATCACAACGCTTCTCGGGAACGCGTCTGCTTTCCGCCGTTCCATTGACGCGCTTGTTCATCCCTATGTTGGTTTGAAGGTCGATAAGATAGCCGGTATCGAAGCACGGGGTTTTATTCTCGGGGGGGCGGTTGCCCATCAATTATCTTCCGGCTTTGTTCCCATCCGTAAAAAAGGCAAATTGCCATACGACACAGTCCGCATAGCCTACAGTCTTGAATATGGTATTGACGAGATGGAAATGCATCGAGATGCCATTAAACCGGGCGAGCGTGTGGTTCTCGTTGATGATTTAATTGCGACGGGTGGAACTGCAGTTGCCGCAGCAGAATTGTTAAAACGAATGGGGGCCGAAATCGTGGCCGCTTGTTTTGTGATCAATCTGCCGGATCTTGGTGGTGCAGAAAAGCTCGGTAAGCTTGGCGTGGATGTCCGCACGCTTGTTTCCTATGAAGGTGGCTGAATGAGCAAGGAATGCATCTAAGCATTCAATCTTGCGCGTTGTTATTGACTGGATTTTGTGATATCCAGCGCTTCTCTTCGTATTGCTGCGGCTGCTGAACCCAACAATCACGGAAAAGTCTTATGTCCTTCCAAAGTAAAGGCGCTGGAAACATATATCGTGTTTCCGGCCATGAAGTTTATTGTTTTACGGCAAAAGATGAGCCTGAACGACAGTTCAACCAAGCACTTGCAGACTTATCTGCAGCGTTGCCGGATGTATCTGGTTTTACCGAAGGTTCTATTGAAAAAATCATAACCACCCCCGACTTTCATGCGGGTAAACCTGTGCCGGTCGGCATTGTCGCTGACGTAAAACACGCAATGCTGCCACATCTTATTGGAAATGATATTGGCTGTGGCATGCGTTTGATCGTCCTTGAAAATATCAAAGATTGGCAACTGACAAAGGCCCTTGAGGGTTATTTGCGTCATATCTTTTTTCAAGGCGGGCGTAATATCGCTTTAAACGGAAGAAATCGCGCTGCCATTCTTCGTGAAGGAATGCCAGGCTTATTAGAAAGCGCTTTGCGAGATCGTCGAGGCCTTTTGTGCAACGTTGATATGGCAAGAGCATGGGCGGATTGTGCAAGGCAGGCCGATGACGGATTTTTCCCAACGACTCATATCGATCCGGACTTTGAAGCTTATGTCAAAGACCCTGATATATTCCGTCATGACGCGATATTGGGTACCATAGGCGGCGGAAATCACTTTGTCGATTTTTGTACGGTGGACCAGATATGCGATGGAGCATTTGCATATGCTGTCGGTTTGGAGAAAGATTCCATTGTTCTTATTGTGCACAGCGGTTCACTCGACTTTGGGCAGCGCGTTGGCAGTGTTGTCGGCGAGAGATTAGTCCGGCGTACCGGTTTGGTGGATCATAGAATATTAGAGCGCGCTCATGATAAAAATTTGATGTGCCGTTATGAAAATGCCATGGCAAATGCCGCAAATATAGCTTTGGCTAACCGTTTTTTCATTGGCTTAGGCGCTATTCAAGCTTTGTCGAAAACAATCGGACGCTCAGTCAATCATCATTTAATCTATGATTCCGCGCATAATATGATCTGGAAAGACGCGGATGTGTACCGACATAGAAAGGGTTCCTGTCCGGCTCGCGGTATCGGACAGCTTTCGGGCAGTCCTTATGAATGGCAAGGTGAACCGGTTATTCTGCCCGGTTCAATGGGGGATTGTAGCTGGCTTTTGAAAGGCTTGGGCAATAAGGAGACTTTGTCATCATCAGCACATGGTGCCGGACGTAAACTGTCGCGAACTGAGGCACGCCGTGATGTGCACATTCCAAAACATTTAACAGTTGTTGGCCCGATCAATCTAAATGATCCACGTGTCAAAGCCCGTCCTGACATTGTTGGCGAAATCGAAAAGCGTATGCAGGAAGAAGCGCCAGCAGCTTATCGTTCGGTAGAAAATGTTGTCGTTACAATGGAAGACAATCAAATGGCGTCTCGTGTAGCCCGCTTCAAGCCTTTACTGACGGTTAAAGGCTGATTGGAACCTTATTGACAAGCAAACATTTAGTCTAAGTGTTTAACGGAGGTACTAAAATGAAGAAAATCGCGCTTATGGCACTTATGACAACGGCTCTTGCAGGCTCAGCTTTCGCTCAATCATCAACCATGCCCAACGAGCCGGCTACACGCCCGGCAACTGAAGCAAGCCAGCCAACAACAGATATGGCCGCACAATATGTGACACCAGCCGATACGGATTTCGTCGCTTCAAGTTTGATCAACACCAATGTGCAGAACATGCAGAACGAAACAATTGGTGAGATCAAAGATGTTGTCATCCGTCAAAATCAGGTCGAAGGCATTGTTATCGGTGTCGGCGGCTTTCTTGGTATGGGGGAACGTTATGTTGTCGTCGATCCAGCGACAGTCCGCATGACCAACGATAATGGTTCGTGGAAGATTGTCACCAATGCAAGCAAGGACAGCTTGATGGCAGCGCCTGAATTTAAATATGAAGGCAGTTGGAAGCTATAATTTCTGAGTAGTTCCAGAAAAAGTTGAACGACTTTTCGTTCGAAAAGTGCCTGAAAAAACGAGTGAATCCTTCATTTTATTTAAACCGATTCACTCAATTTTGCCCGCCAAGAAAAATACGAATAATTCTCAAATCAGGGTGGCGGAAATTTCAAAGTCACGGATTGAAGCCATATCCGGTATTTCTAGAATACCGGATATGGCTTTGAATTTATGTATTATGGCGGAACAACATGACGTCGCCATCTTGAACGACGTATTCTTTGCCTTCATCGCGCGCTTTGCCGGCTTCCTTGGCGGCGACTTCACCACCCAGTGCAACATAGTCATCAAAGGCGATCGTTTGTGCACGAATAAATCCACGCTCAAAGTCTGAATGGATAACACCCGCAGCTTGTGGTGCTTTGGTGCCACGTTTGATTGTCCATGCACGGGTTTCTTTAGGGCCGCACGTAAAATAGGTAATAAGGTCAAGCAAATGATATCCCGCGCGGATCAAACGATCCAAGCCGGGTTCATGTAAGCCCATCGCCTCGAGATATTCAGCGGCTTCCGCATCGGGTAGTTGTGCAACTTCCGCTTCAATCGCGGCTGAAATGATAACCGTTTCAGCACCTTGTTCTGCCGCCATCGTGTCGACTGCTTTGGTAAATGCATTTCCTTCCGATGCATCACCTTCCGCTACGTTGCAGACATATAAAACCGGTTTTGAGGTTAAAAGGTTCAGCCCATCAAGAATGATACGATCTTCTGGCGATAGGTCTTTGAGCAGGAGGCGTACAGGCTTGCCCTCTTGAAGAAGTTCCAAGGAAGCTTCCATCATTGGCAGAACCGTCAGCGCTTCCTTGTCCTTGCCGGTTGCACGTTTTCGGATCTGCGTTATACGGCGCTCAAGGCTTTCAAGGTCAGAAAGCATTAATTCAGTTTCAACTGTGGCTGCATCCGATACCGGATCTATCCGTCCCTCGACATGGGTGATGTCTTCATCTTCAAAACAACGCAGCACATGCACGATGGCATCGACTTCACGGATGTTGGCCAGAAACTGGTTTCCCAAACCTTCGCCTTTCGACGCGCCACGGACAAGCCCGGCAATGTCAACAAAGCTGATGCGTGTTGGTATGATTTCCTTAGAACCGGCTATCGCGGCAATTTTCTTCATACGCGGATCAGGAACTGCGACCTCGCCCGTATTCGGTTCGATGGTGCAGAAAGGGTAATTGGCAGCCTGTGCTGCGGCTGTCTTTGTCAACGCGTTGAAAAGGGTGGATTTTCCAACATTGGGCAACCCAACAATACCACATTTAAAACCCATGAGCACACTCGCAATTCTGTTCTAATAAAGCTTAATGATTTGAGGCGGATCTATAGCATGTTTTTCAAAACAAGCCAGTGTCGCGCATGTTTATGATGCGAAAAAGATACAGTTGATAAAGTTTTATCGTCTAATATCGCTAACGCATAAAAATGCCCTATTTGGCATTAACTCAGTGCTAAGCTTTGCACGTTAGCAAGATAAGAAGTTAAAATTTATTGGAGAAGTCATGGGACACCTGTCTCGCCGCTCATTTTTGATTGCCGCACCATTGGCACTCGCTGGTTGTGTGACCAATCAACATAACCGTCCTGTCAATCAGGCTCAGCCTAGTTGGAATGTGCCGCCTGAAATAAGGGCGCTCTATGGCCCTGTCACAAACGAGCCATATCCTTTACCCGCTATCGACATGAGCAAGATCAACCCGCAGTTCTGGCGTCAGGAGGTTTCCTATAATTCACCTTATACACCGGGGACGCTGGTCGTGGACACACAAGCACGCTTTCTGTATCTGGTAGGTGTCAATGGCCGCGCACTGCGCTACGGTATTGGCGTTGGTAAAGCCGGACTTGAGCTCGAAGGTGAGGCCGTCGTGCAGTATAAGCGCCAATGGCCGCGCTGGACCCCGACACCAGCAATGATGGCACGTGAACCAGATCGCTACGGTCATTTAGGGCAGGGGATGCCGGCTGGCCCAGACAATCCGTTGGGTGCGCGCGCACTTTATCTCTTTAAGAATGGGCAAGATACACTGTTCCGTATCCACGGCTCTCATGAAGCGTGGTCGATTGGTAAAGCCGTATCGAGTGGTTGTATCCGTTTGCTCAATCAGGATATTATTGATCTTTATGGCCGTGTTCCTGAAGGAACGCGCGTAATCGTGCAGCAACATGGCTCGGGTGGCCTTGCCTGAACGAATATCCCACCTTCCCAAAAAAAGCAGGTTTCTTAAGAAACCTGCTTTTTTTTATGCATTGTCTGTTTGTATGAACTGCGTTTTATTTCGCCAAACGTCTTCGATTGCAGCGGGAAGGCTATCAGTGATGATTGTGCTAAAATCTTGCAGCGCGGCAATCTTCCCCAAAGCGTTTCTGGTGAATTTTCGTTTGTCGCCTAACGCTATTGACCGTTCAGAACGGCGCATGGCTGCCTGTTTGACAGCAATCTTTTCCAAATCGAAGTCTGTTAAAGCGCCATCAGGATCAAAACCTGAAAAAGCAATGAACGACAGGTTGAAACGGAATGCCTCCAAAGCTTGAACAGTTTGTGAACCGACAATGGCACCATCAATGGAGCGGATAAAACCACCGGGTATATTCAGTGTAATCAAATCGTTGCCAGCAAGAATAGCAGCAGCTGAAATGCTGCTTGTAAAGACTGTTAACGGCAGGTCGAGATCAGATAATGCTCGTGCGAGAGTTTCTGTGGTTGTTCCGACATCAATGAAAACAACATCGCCTGCTTGCAGTAGAGAGCAGGCTTTTTGTGCAATCTTTTGTTTGGCTTTGACGGCTTCATTTTGTTTGACGCTGTAATGCGAGCGGCCAAATTGTTTTAAAGACCCTGCACCACCATGAAACCTTTGAACAAGTCCGATTGAATCCAGAAAGACGACATCGCGACGTACGGATTGCGTAGAAACATTGAAATGCAGTGCTAGTTTCTCCAGAGGACAATAGCCATCGCGTGTTATCATCGAAATGATCTCACGTTGTCTTTCTGTCAATTCATGGCTGGATTCCGTCATGCCGTTGCTTTATCCTCCGTGTAAATTTTCTTACATTCTAACAGAACAATCGAAAGAAAGAAGTCAATTATGGCGTATTTACAATGGTATGAAGGTGAGGGCCAGCTTTTTAAAGATGGTAAGCTTTTTGATCCTCATCTTCTGCAATGGATTGAAGGTGTTCAGCCCGATAACGGATTACTTGTTAATGTCAGCCCTGTCGAAGCTTTGAAGAAAATGGCGCAAAAGAAAAAATTGCGCGGGGTACCTATCGCCATTATTGGCCCGCGTGAAGCCACGGCCCGGGAGTGTGAATTGGCAGAATCGTTGGGACGTGCTTATGCCGAACATGGCATCCAGTTGATATGCGGGGGTAAAAACGGTGTCATGGAAGCTGCTTGTAAGGGGCATGCAGAGGCCGGCGGTATGCCTGTTGGCATTTTGCCCGATGGCGAGTGGCACTTTGCCAATCCTTATGTTGCCGTACCGATTGCAACAGGTATAGGTCCGGCGCGCAACGCTTTGATTGCGCGGGCAGCGTTAGTGTTGGTGGCAATCGGTGGCGGTGTCGGGACGATATCTGAAATGGCCTTGGGTTTGCAATTTGAGCGGCTTGTGCTCGCGATGGAACATGCACCCGAGGTAAAAGGTGTCATTTACGTCGATACGGTGGGTGAAGTGATGAAATGCATTGCTGAAAGATTGTTGGCTGTGTAAAATAAATAACGTTTTGTAATATAACTGTCATATCAGCGGGGCATGACGGTTTCCATTGCCTTCAGCGGGGAAGGCTCCATTTAACAAAGTTGTCATTGGGTGATGACGATTTCTTTTTAGAGGACTGGCAAACGTTTTGTATTATGTCGCAATTGCCTATCTGATTTTTTTAATAGCGCCGGTTTTGCTGCTGCTGGTTGGTTCTTTCGGTGATGTGTGGACCAATACATTGCTGCCGCATGGTTTCAGCTTGCAATGGTATCAGAATGTCTTGGATGATCCGTCTTTCAAAAGGGCTTTCATTACCAGTTTAAAAGTTGTGGGCGTGACCTGTGTATTGAACATACTCATTGGGATGCCATTAGCTTACGCCATTCATATGGGTGCCAAGGGTGGTGTAAAAGTTGCCGCGCGCTTAGCAACACTGTTACCGATTGCCGTTCCGGAATTGGTGTTGGCATTTGGATTCATTCTGCTTTTTTCATCAGATGCAATGCCGTGGCTTGGAAGCTTTTGGCTTTTAACAGCCGGGCATCTGGTTTTGACATTGCCATATACCGTGACGGCTCTGAATGCCGATATGGATCAACTGCATCTTGAAAACTATGAAACCGCGGCCTCGTCTTTAGGGGCGCCTTTTTTTCGTCGCCTGTGGGATGTGACAATTCCGCTTTTAGGACCAAGCCTTATGGCAACAAGTTTAACCGTTGCTGCCTTGTCAATCGGCGAGTTTCAGCTTTCCAATTTAATATCCGGCTTTATGTCACGCACATATCCGGTTGTATTGTTGCAAGCGTTTTATGGGGCCACTGGGTTTGCATGTGCGGCAACCGTCATTTTGTTGCTTTTGGCGGCTATCGCGTCGATTGCCAGCAGCGTTGCCACCCGTTTCTCACGCGTTCATTCTGTTTAAGGTTGCCTCATGGTTCTCAGTCTCGAAAATGTTTCTTTTAATTATCCTGGTACAACGACAGGTGTTCGCGACATAAGTTTAGAAATTGGTCGCGGAGAGCTGTTGGCTGTCATAGGTGCCTCTGGTTCTGGTAAAACTACCATCTTGCGTTTAATTGCCGGCTTCATCGCAGCGCAAAAAGGCAGTATTCGTATCAATGGGAAGGATGTTTCTGGTTTGGCGCCCGAAAAGCGTGAACTCGGCGTCGTATTTCAATCCTATTCTCTGTTTCCCCACATGCGGCTTTGGGAAAATGTTGCTTATCCGCTTAAAGTGCGGGGTATCAACAAAACAGAACGTCGCAACCAAGCTGTTGAAATGCTTGAACGCGTAGGAATGGGCCATCGTGTCGATGCCTATCCGGCTGCACTTTCCGGTGGTCAGCAGCAGCGTGTTGCTTTAGCGCGTGCTTTGGTTTTTCAACCGCTGGGGTTGCTCCTTGACGAACCGCTTTCGGCACTTGATGCCGGTTTGCGATCGGATATGCGTGATGAAATATTGCGCGTGCAAAGAGCCGCCAATATCGCAACCTTGCTGGTTACCCACGATCAGGAAGAGGCTTTATCAATTGCTGACAAAGTTGCAGTAATGCGCGATGGACAGATTGTCCAGATTGGTACGCCCCATGCGCTTTATGAAACACCGGTCAATGCCGATGTTGCTGCCTTTGTCGGTCAGTCCAATCTTTGGAACGGTAAAGTCGTCGATAACGGACTGGTAGAAACAAGTTTGGGTATAATCCGCTGTGAAACCTCACCTTATCAAAAAGGCGATGGTGTAACTGTTTTGGTGAGACCTGAGCGTATTGTGCCAACCGCACCTTCCACCAATCCGGGGTATTTCAAAGGCCATGTTGTTGCTGATCGGTATTTAGGGCCGATCCGCAGGGTGGATTTGAAGGTTGGTGAGGCGCTGATAAAAATAGAAACCCATATTCGTGATGCCGTTGAAAGCATCATGATACCGCCAGAGGCGGTGCGCTTACTGCCGCTGGATAAGAAATAACGGAGAGGAAAGATGATGTTAAGAAGACAATTTTTGATGACTGTGGTCGGCGCTTCTTTTGCCCTTGTGGGATCAAACGCTTTGGCACAAGAACTCACGGGCCCTGAACTCTATGATGGAGAGGCCGCCCTTTATAAAAACGCTGTCGAACATGGCATGGTTGTATCCTTTGATACAGGCCCTACTTGGGCAAACTGGGCAGGCCAATTCAAGGCTTTTCAAAAACGGTATCCTGGTATTGAAGTGGTTTATAACGACATAGGTTCAGCAGCAACAGTTGTTGCTCTTGATAAATCCCGTAACCGCCCGCAGGCCGATACGGCGTATTACTTTGCAAGTTCAGCGTTAGATGCGGCGAAAGCTGGTGTCGTCGAAGGCTTCAAGCCTGTTAACGGTGAAAAGCTTCCTGCCGAATTACATCATGAAAACAATGAATGGTTCACAGTCCATACCCTATCGGTCGCCTTTCTGATCAATAAAAAATTGGTCAAGGATATTCCTGAGGGATGGTCAGATCTTTTAAAACCGGAATATAAGAACAGCATCGTTTATCTTGATCCGCGTTCGACGGGGCAAGGACAGGTCGTTGCCTTCGCTGCCAATTTTGGTGCTGGTGGCACTATGGATGATGTCAAGCCGGGTATCGAATATCTGGGTAAATTGTCCAAGTCTGGCAATGTCTTAAGAACGGTTGGCACCACACCTTATGCGCAGTTCCTCAAGGGAGAAATCCCAATCTGGATTGGCTATGAAAACGATGGTTTGAAAGCCAAATATGTCGATGGCATGGGCGATGATATCGCTGTTGTCATTCCTAAAGAAGCTTCTGCCGCGGCACCCTACGCCATGTCGTTGGTAAAGAACGGCCCAAACCCGGACGCTGGGAAATTATGGCTCAATTTTGTGATGAGTGATATGGGACAGAAGATTTTTGCTGAAGGTTATGTACGTCCATCTGTTCCAGGCGTTGATTTGCCGTCAGACGTTGCTGACAAAATGCCGCCGGCACCGCAGGTCAAACCGCTAGACATCGAAAAAGCCACAGCGCGCAAAGGTGAGATCGATTCTGGCTGGGCTAAAGAAGTTCTTGGACAATAAATGTTTCGCCGGACTGTCGTGTGAGATAGTTCGGCGAACGTCGCCCGTTTTTGTTTAACATCTGCTTTGAATTACTACTTGCTTATCACGCTTAAGAGGAAACACATGTCGGTCCGTGCATCCAGAAAAATGTTGTTTGGTTTTGCTTTGCCGGGCATTGCTGTGTTTATATTATTTTTTCTCCTGCCTGTCGCAACTGTCCTTCTCAGCGCCTTCACCGATGGTGGTGCAGCTTTTGTCCGTTTGTTCTCAGACCGTATTTTTTGGAACGGGCTTTATGGAACGATCATTCTCGGTATCTCTGCGCCGCTTTTGTCGGTCTGTATCGGGCTTTGTGTGGCAATGGTTTTGGCAAAATTCTCCGCTGGCAAGCGGTCGGCGGCTTTGATCGCAATCTCACTTCCGCTGACATTTTCAGGACTAATCGTAGCCTATGGTTTTATCCTGCTTCTGGGCCGTTCTGGTTTTGTGATTATGCTGTTGCAGAAAATCGGTTTTGATCCTGCCGTGACGGGAGCGTTTATCTATTCTCCTTCAGGCTTGGCGCTTGCTTATTCTTATTATTTAGTGCCGCGCGTTGTCTTGGTGGTCCTGCCTGCTTTGATAAATTTTGATAAAAACCAGGTTTTGGCAGCACGCTCTTTAGGCGCACATCGTATTCGTGCTTTTTGGGGCATTATGCTGCCGCAAATCATGCCGAGCGTTGTCGCGGCCTTTTGTTTGACGGCAACGGTCGCCATCGGGGCTTATGGTACAGCTCTTGCTCTTGTCGGTACGCAAGTCAATATTTTACCGCTGGTGCTGTATTCAAAGATATCGGAGACTGGAACCGATATGCCTGCAGCCGCAGCAACATCACTCATTCTCGTTGCCGTTTGCACGCTGGTCATTTCATTGGGTGAAGTATTTCGGGCCGGGGTTGTTAAAGGCAAGTGATAACGTCACTCGCCATTCGCAACTGGCAAACTGGTCTGAATGAGCGGCTGCAAAAAGCGTTATGTGATCAGATGCGTTTACGCTTTAATTCAATCTTTTTTGAAAAGCCGCTTTAGCATGTCTGCCATCGGTCCTGACTGTGGAAGCTCAACTTTTTTGTTTTCTCGCGCCTGACGAATATGGCTTTTCGCCGGCTTCGGGACGGCATTTTTTTCCGTGGCCAGTTTTCGTTGATCACCATTGCCCAGTGCAAGAGCAACTTTATTCATGAAGCTGTTGTCGTCACCTTGACCTAACATCGTTATATTTTCGCCAATCGATTTCAATAAAGGATAAAGCCAATCCTGATCGCCCTTTGAAAAATTCCCCAAGACATGGTTGTGGACAAGTTCTTTGGCACCCGGATGGCCAATTCCAAGGCGTACACGGCGGTATGCGTTGCCGCAATGGGCATCGATTGATTTGATACCGTTATGCCCACCGGAACCTCCACCGGTTTTGATGCGTATTTTACCGGGAGCAAGGTCAAGTTCATCATAGATGACGATAAGGTCATTCAAAGACAGTTTATAAAACCGTATGGCTTCGCCAACAGCTTGTCCAGAAAGATTCATAAATGTCTGAGGTTTCATCAGCAGGTATTTTTCACCGCCGATGCTGCCATCGGAAATATCAGCTTGGAATTTTTTGGACCATGGAGAAAAACGCTGGGCCTGTTGAATTTCATCAACAGCCATAAAGCCAATATTATGCCGATTGTTTTGATATTGGGCACCGGGATTCCCAAGTCCGACAATGAGCAACATATGGATGCCTCCGGTCAGATAAAAAAGGCGGGAAAGATTCCCGCCTGATCATGATTATTCTGGCTTTGCTTCAGCTTCAGCAGAACCTTCTGCAGTTGCTTCTTCATCTTCTGAACGCAGAGCTGCAGGCGCAGCAACGGTTGCAATGGTGAAGTCACGGTCCTGAATAACCGGTGTAACGCCCTTCGGGAGCTTAACCGCCGAAATATGGATAGAATCACCGACTTCATAACCGGTCAGATCAACTTCAATCGCATCAGGGATGGCATTTGCCGGAGCCGTAAATTCAACTTCGTGGCGAACGATGTTCAACACACCGCCGCGCTTGATACCAGGTGCAGCTTCTTCATTAAGGAAGTGAACAGGGATATTGACGTGGACGACAGACTTTGCAGAAACACGCAGAAAATCAACATGCATCGGGAAATCGCGTACCGGATCCAACTGATAGTCCTTGGGAAGAACCTGAATCTTTTCATTGCCAACTTCGATCGTTGCAACAGTGGTACGGAAACCACCGCCATGGATCTTGTAGTAAACTTCCTTATAAGGAACGGCAATTGCAATCGGGGATTGCTTGTCACCATAAATGACAGCAGGAATGAGACCGTTGCGGCGAAGTTCACGGGAGGACCCCTTACCAACCCGTTCGCGTGCTTCGGCCTTGAGTGTGTAACCTTTGCTCATGGCTAAGTCCTTTTCAAAAATTGGAGATTCATGACAGAAACGATCTGTTACCTTACATGAATATGAAATTGCGCTAAGTTTCTAGGCTCTTTCATTCTGCGTTGCCTCCAAGGGTGTCTACGCAGATTGCGGTTCTATAGTCCAATCACGTCTTTCATGCAAGAGTTGTGGGAAAAATGATGATTTTTACCTCTTTCTTGAATGAGATGGTAGAAGGACATATGCAAAAAGAATCAGTCAAATTTGCTCCGGCATCGTTGTTTACCGGATAATAGGCACGCCATGAAAGTCGAGATCGATCTAGGAACCATTGTTGAGCGTGGGGCGCTAGCCAAATCCGCGTCTGCAATGGTTGACCTGGAAGAGCTTTTGGCAACCCGTCTGCTGGTGCAGGGAAATTCAGGTTCCGGTAAGTCACATTTGTTGCGTCGCCTCTTGGAACAGAGCGCGCAATGGGTGCAGCAATGCGTTATCGACCCCGAGGGCGATTTTGTCACTCTGGCTGACAAGTTCGGGCATGTGGTGGTTGAAGCCCAGCGAACTGAACAGGAATTGACACGTATTGCCAACCGCATTCGTCAACACCGCGTGTCAGTGGTACTTAACCTCGAAGGACTGGATACGGAACAGCAGATGCGTGCGGCGGCTGCGTTTCTCGGCGGGTTATTCGATGCTGAGCGCGATTATTGGTATCCTATGCTGGTTGTTGTTGACGAAGCGCAGCTTTTTGCACCTGCTGCTGCTGGCGAAGTGTCAGACGAAGCGCGCAAAGTATCTCTTGGCGCCATGACCAATTTGATGTGCCGCGGCAGAAAACGCGGTTTGGCTGGTGTGATTGCGACACAGAGACTTGCAAAACTTGCCAAAAATGTTGCTGCTGAAGCCTCCAACTTCCTCATGGGTCGTACATTCCTTGATATTGATATGGCACGAGCGGCCGATCTTCTCGGCATGGATCGGCGCCAGGCTGAAATGTTCAGGGATTTGGAGCGCGGACATTTTGTGGCGTTAGGGCCGGCCCTTTCTCGCCGTCCGCTTCCTATGGTTATTGGAGCCGTAGAAACCTCCGCACGTTCTACTAGTCCGAAGCTTATGCCATTACCGGTAGCATCTGTTGATGCGAAGGATCTTATCTTTACGCCATCTCCTGCCGAAATTATCACACCGGTACGGCGCGCCCCTCCGCCCCCACCACCCAAGCCCACCAATGAAATATTAGAAGAGGTCGTGCGCCAAAAGCAGGAGGAGCCGGTTGAGGAACAAAGTCTGTTTCCAGAAATCTCGCAGGCCGAACGCGATGCGCAGTTGGATATGGTCATGCGGGAAATTGTCGATGATCCTGAAGCAGCATACAGATCGGTCGCTGTCCTCTATCAGGATTTTCTGGTGCGATGCAGGATTCATCGCGTAACTGGTGCACCGCTTGATCTCGCTCAGTTTCGCCGCAAACTGGCGGTTGCACAGGCGGCTATTGATGATGATGCAGCTGCTGGTGAAGGTTGGAAAATGGCACTTCAGCTATCTGAAAGCTTGACTGACGATATTCAAGGTGTCTTTCTCAGCGTTGCACAAGCAGCGGTAACGGGAAAACCTTGTCCTCCAGATGCGACCTTGGCGCGCCTTTATGGAACGCATTCTATCAGCCGGGCACGACGACTCTTAACCTATTTTGAAGAACGAGGCCTGCTGGTTGTGCGAACCGATTTTGGCGGTAAACGCATAGCGGTTTTTCCCGATCTTGGTTTAGAGACCCTACCGGGAGACCCCGATTTGCCGGATGATCCTTTATGCGGGCGTGATGCTGCTGAATAGGCATGACCATCGCAAGTGAAAAATTTCGCGATGCCTTCTCGGATATCTATGAAAATGCTTGTAAAGCGGATCAATCAAATTGGAAGCCGCTTTCATCGCACAGCCGGATCCGTGCCGTTAGGATGTCATTTTTTAAGCGTGCTTTCGCTTGAGAAAAAGGACCCGCGCCAGATTATCGCAATGACTATTGCGATAATCATTTTACAGTGCTGATCAATCGAATAAGCTTGAAACCGATTGTTCGGCAGCTGTTCTCGAAATAGCTTCACCGATAAGATCGGCGATTGGCAGAACACGGATGTTATGTGCCTGCTCGATAGCCGGTGTCGGCATGATAGAATCGGTTATCACCAGTTCTTTAAGCTTGGAGCCGGTAATACGCGAGACGGCACCGCCAGAAAGGACACCGTGCGTTATATAGGCGGTTACGCTATTGGCACCCTTGTTTAACAATGCTTCAGCGGCGTTACAAAGGGTGCCGCCGGAATCAACAATATCATCAAGCAACAGGCAATCTTTACCCGTGACGTCTCCAATGACATTCATAACCTCAGATTCACCCGGGCGGTCACGACGTTTGTCAACGATAGCCAGAAGGCTGTCCAAGCGCTTTGCGAGGGAACGGGCGCGCACGACGCCGCCGACATCAGGCGAAACAACCATGACATTTTCGAGGGAATAATGGGCTTTCACATCACGAGCGATGACCGGAACAGCATAGAGATTATCGGTCGGAATATCGAAGAAACCTTGTATCTGACCAGCATGAAGATCGAGTGTTAAAACACGGTTGGCGCCAGCTTCGGTAATGAGATTTGAAACCAGCTTTGCGGAGATCGGTGTCCGTGGTCCGGGTTTGCGATCCTGTCGTGCGTAGCCGAAATAGGGGAGCACAGCAGTAATACGTCGCGCGGATGACCGACGAAGCGCATCAATCATGATCAGCAATTCCATCAAGTGATCATTTGCGGGATAGGATGTTGATTGAAGAACAAAAACGTCCTTACCGCGAACATTTTCATGCAATTCAACGAATATTTCCTGATCGGCGAAACGCCTGACAGTTGCTTTACCTAAAGGAATGTTGAGATATTTCGCAACGTCCTCGGCAAGGCGTGGATTGGAATTGCCGCAGAAAAGTTTCATGACTTGGCCTCTGGCTTGATCGTAATGGGATTGCTCCTGCGTTTTTAACTTTTTGCTAAGAGATTGCAAGGGAGCAATTGCCGCACTGTGGATTTTTCTGCATGCGCAATGGTTTTTCCACTCACAGAGTTTTGTTTTGTATCAAGGTGGTCACGACCAAATTGTACTTTGAAGCTCAGCATTTTGCGAAAAATAGGTGCTATGTTGGATATAAAAGCCTTAAGAATTGTATTGTCGATAGCTCCAACTGTGGAATTGGCCAGCGATGCTTAACATTTGATGCGATATGTGGTTGTTATGAATGTGCATGCAAGCCGCATAGAACTTTGTATTGAAAGTCAGTTGAATGAAGATATTTGCACAATTTGTTACAAAGTTTTTTCCTTTGTTGGTCATCGCCTTCGCTGGATTTGCATTTCTACAGCCACAAGCCGTTCTTGCTTTGAAACTTGGCTCTTATGTTTCGTGGTTGTTGGGGTTGGTCATGTTAGGTATGGGGCTGACAATGTCGCCGGGTGATTTTAAGCTCGTCTTCACACGACCCGGTATCATCTGTCTTGGCGTTGTGATGCGTTGTGTTTTGATGCCTTTGATTGCATTCACTCTCGCGCATCTTCTGCAGCTTCCAGACGCACTGGCTATCGGTTTAATTTTGGTGGGATGCTGCCCGAGTGGGACTGCCTCGAACGTCATGACATTTATTGCGCGGGGCGATACAGCACTTTCAGTAACACTGACCAGCATTATAACGGTTTTATCGCCGCTTTTGACACCGGTCAGTTTTTATCTTCTTGCAGGTTCTTATATCCAAGTCGATGTTTGGTCTATGTTTATCGGTATCTTGGCGGTCATCATTCTGCCGGTAGCTATTGGTGTTTTTCTTCATACAACTATGGAAAAATTCGTCGCTCGTATACAGCCATTGGTGCCGATCATATCCATCATCGCAATCATCATCATTATTATGGCGGTGGTTGCAGGTAATGCGAACAATCTTGCCAGTGTGGCAATCATCGCTTTTCTAGCTGTCGTCCTTCATAACGGTTTGGGATTGGCGTTCGGCTATGCTTTGAGCCGTTTGTTCGGTCTTTCAGAACCGCAAAGCCGGGCGGTAACATTTGAAATCGGTATGGAGAATTCAGGACTTGCGGTGGTATTGGTCAGTGCTGCAGCACTGAATCCAATAGCTGCTATTCCGGGAGCGATTTTCAGTGTATGGCATAATTTGAGCGGTTCCCTGCTTGCTGGCTATTGGGCCAATCGTAAGCAATGAGGCTTTCAAACCTGAGCCAAATCATACCGAATAACATTTACCGTCGATTACGCCATTTTTGTAGTTTTGACAAAAGATCGACAGCGATCTTCTCATAATCACTTTCAGCTAAATGCTCGCGGCTTGTGGTGTTTGTCGTAATGCTGCCATTGACCCTATGAAGGCGCTGTCCATCATCATCCAAAACGTCAAACACATAATAAAGCGATAGAGATCCTTCGCTGTAACTTTCAGCGGAGAAATATCCGCGTAAAACGGCCGACATGCCTGAATGCGCCATGTTAAAACCATAGTTCGGGGCAAGGCGCTGAATATTCTTCCTAAATGTCTGCTGACCCGAAGGCGGAATCCCGTCCATCATCCCGAGTGCTATTTGATATTGCGCAGCATTTTTTTGTCCGCCGTCAAGTGTTGCGCTGTCCGTGTTTCTCTTATCGCAGGCGCTCACCAAGATTGCTATGACGAGAATAATTCCGGTAAAAAGATAACGCATAATCTTCCTCTTAACAGGTAATCAAATCCAGCGGATGGCGGGATAGGCTCTCGTTTCCGTTTTCGGTGATAAGATAGCTGCGCGCCAACGTCATGGCTGTATTGGTTTCAGAGTCAAAAATCATCACATGGGCGAATAATGTCATATTAGGCTGAATTTCCATACTATTTCCAACGTGAAATTGTTGCATTTCCATCCATGACGGCGTGAAACGTGCTCCAATGGAATAGCCACATGCATTAAAACGGTGACGGGTTAAATCATGCTGTTCGAGGATGCGTGTGTTGGCGTCGAATACATCACCGAAAGTCGCACCGGGCACAAGATATTTTTCCATCTCTTCCAATGTTTCACGCACGGCAACATAAAGTTGTTCATGGCGCGGGGTCGGTATCCCGACAATGACCGTGCGCATCATTGGTGCATGATAATGCCGATAAACACCGGACCATTCCAGAGTCAGCTGGTCATTTTCGCTTAAGTTGCGCCTTCCGGATTTATACCGACAGAGCAAAGCATCATCACCAGAACCGATGACATATTCGTTGGCCGGAAAATCTCCATCGCCGGCAAAATTGGCCTTCATCATGGTTGCCAGAATGTCGGCTTCATGTGCACCAGAGCGCACGATCTTTAAAGCTTTGTCCAAGGCATTGTCCGTAAGTTCGGCAGCCTTGCGGATACACGAAATTTCGGTTGGGCTTTTAATCAGGCGGAGATTGTCTATTAGGCCTGATACATCACTGATTTTGCCAAAACTCGTCAGCTGTTCGTCAACAAGTCTTCCATTTGCAGCTGTCAGCCCATGAGCCCGATACTCAACACCGATTTTACAGCCCAATAGGTTCATTTCACTAAGAAGATTGCGCAGATCCAAAGCGGGATTGGCTTGCTCCCTGTCTCTCCAAAGAACAATATCTTCAATATTGGATGTCGCTCGCGCCTGCCGAAGGTCGGGGGAACGGGTGAGCAAAACTGTTTTTCCCTCATTTGTAACGATAAGACATTGGAAAAAACAGAACCCGAAAGTATCATATCCGGTAAGCCAATACATGCTTTCTTGCGCAAAGAGCAGAATTGCATCAAGTTTATCTTGTTGCATTTTTTCGATGAGCTTGTCCTTACGACTTTGATATTCTTCCGGTGTAAAAAATAAACTCATTTTGTGTTCTCCAGCATGATGACAGAGATTTGCCGCCCGTAATCAGGCTCATTGCGATGTGTTTTACGACGGTAGGAAAAGAACCGTTCTTCATCTGCATAGGTACAGATGTCCAAGCTTTCGCCTTTGATGCCTGCTTTGTCAAACCGATGGATGATAAAGCCCCATAGATTAAAAAGAAAATGGTCATCCTTTTCAGTCGGAGTAAAAAAACATGCATAATCCTGTCGTTGCGCAGTAAAAGTCTCTAAAAATTCATTCGTAACTTCATAATGCCTTGGCCCGATACAGGGGCCTAAAACTGCAGTGATTTCGCTGCGCTGAGCACCCAATTTTTCCATTGTTTCAACGGTGTTTTCGACGACACCTCCGAGAGCACCGCGCCAACCCGCATGGGCAGCGGCTACCACTCCGGCCTTATGGTCGGTAAATAATATTGGCCCACAATCCGCTGTCAAAACAGCTAATGCTAAGCCCGGTACATTTGAAACGAGGGCATCCGCTTTCGGGCGTTCACCTGTGAATGGCTTTTCGACAATAAGAGCTTCAGGGGAATGAATTTGATAGGCATTCACCAGATGCGTCACGTCTACACCAATGGAATTGGCGACGATCTGTCTGTTAATGTCAACGTTTTTCGGATCGTCGCTCGAACCTTGACCAACGTTCAAACTCTTGTAAATCCCTTCTGATACGCCGCCTTTGCGCGTGAAAAAACCGTGTATAATATTATTCCTGCGCAAAGTTGACAGCGCTGGAGAAAAGACGGGGGATGTACGATGTGTCATGAAAAGTCCAAAATGATGATCGGAACGAGATGGTGCGTGAGAGTATAAGCATTGTCAATCGCATAGGCTAGTGCGGAGTTGAAAACACCGGATGTAGTCCTGTTTCCTGATCACTTAATGCCAGTACTTTGAAAAGCTGCCCCATATGTTGGGGGGAAGCCAAACGTTCCACTTCGCTACGAAGCCGTTCCTGAACATCCGCGTTCTTATTTGCACCCAGTTGGCCAGCTCTTTCGACCAGTCCCATGTTTAATAGGAACTCGCCTTGTGGCACGATAGCAGCTAGACAATTTTGCTTTCGTGCGACTGCCTGTAATGAGGTGAAATCAACATGACTGGTCAAATCGTGCAAGCCAGGTGCATCGAAAATATCTCTATATTCATGTTTCGACATTGCCTGCAAAGTGTCACCATAGGGCAGATCGCCAGCACCATAATCGATCAGCAAGGCACATCCGCGGGTATTCGCAAGCCGTTTGGCAACCAGTTCCACGAGCTGGTTTCTTAATGGAGCGACTTCCAGGATGCTTTCATCTTCCAGATTTTTATATTTGGTCGGCAGATTCTGGTCGTCGAGAGTATGCTCGCCGATGATGAACATAAAACCATTGTCATCATCCAATGAGATCAGGCGTTCGTGCCATTTGTTATTGTGTTTCACAAATTGCTGGATCGGTATGGCGTCCAAGAGTTCATTTGCTATCAAGATCAACGGGCCGTTTGCAATCTGATCAAAGGTTGTTACCCATTCTATTTTGCAAGAGTGGTGAGCAAGGCGTTGTTTTTGTTCGCACGTCAGGCGATCGCTGGTTTCTACCATAAAGATATGGGCGCTTTCAAAACACTGTGGTGACAGTTTTTGAAGTGTGCGCAAAACATCATCCATCAGAGTGCCCCGACCGGGCCCCATCTCGCTCAAAATGAATGTTTCAGGCGCGTCCAGCATCTGCCAAGTCGACACAACCCAGATTCCTATTAATTCACCGAACATCTGACTGATGTCAGGCGCAGTGATGAAATCTCCATCCAGGCCGAAAGGCGGTTCGGTCTGGTAATAACCCGCGTCGGGGTCACCCAACGCCATGGTCATGAAATGATCGACGGTCAAAGGGCCGTTTGCTTTAATGATATGCCGGATTCTATCTTTTAAATCGGACATTTGGAGATTTTAAATTTTGGCAACAGGAATTGTATTTTTCGCTATTTTGTTTGCCCGGAAAATTGCGAAAATTCCAAATAGTACCATTGGTAACGACAACGCCATGCCGTAGGTAAAACCGGTCGAGTGAAACAAAGTGCTAAACCATTGTGGATCCTCTCCCGGTACGCGGAAGAGTTCTGAAATCATTCTTGCCAGCCCGTATCCCATGATGAATGTACCCGATACGATGCCGGGCTTGCGCAATGCTTTGAAGCCGAAGATAAGAATTGCCAGAATAATGAACAGGATGAGGCCTTCCATTGCCGCTTCATATAATTGACTGGGATGACGGGGGAGATACTCAGGATCGTTTGGAAAGCATACTGCCCAAGCGACATCGGTTACATTGCCCCATAATTCCTGATTGATAAAATTGCATATACGAACGAGCCCGAGGCCAACCGGAACGCCGGCTGCCACCGTATCAAAGGTTGTCCAAATACCAATTCCATTCTTTCGGGCAAATAGCACCATAGCAATAATTGTGCCGATCAAACCGCCATGAAATGCCATACCGCCGTCCCAAACGGCAATGATTTCGGCTGGATGATTGAAGTAATATTGCGGGTCCCAGACCAATACTTGTCCGAGTCTGCCACCGACGACCACACCGATTGCAGCCCACACGACAAAATCGCCCAGTTTTTCTGCGGCCATTGGCGGTTGTGCGTTATGCCATAACGATTTCCGTTTCAGTAGGAAAACGCCGTACCACCAAGCAAATAGAATACCGACAACATAGCCTAATCCATACCAATGGAGCGAGATTGGGCCAACTTGAGCAATAACAGGATGGAGGAAATCTGGAAATGCTATAGCTGGGCAGACAGGTAAATCATTCATGGTAAAAGTATCTTTATCCTGTTTTTATGCGGAACATGAACGAGGAATGTGTTCGGGTCAAGTCATGCAATTTGACGGACAAATGATAACGATGCTGGTGGAACCAAACAATAGATAAATGTTTTATATGAAGTGTCTTACAAAAGCGGTAACACTTTTCCACCAAAATGTTCTATATAAGAAGCTATTGAACGTAATTTATAAGGATAGGCCAGATGAGTAACGGACCGAACCGGGTTCTTGATGAACTAGCAAAGTTGATGACAGATGCTGCTGGTGCTGCGCAAGGCGTGCGTCGGGAAGCAGAGACCGCATTTAGAGCCCAAGCCGAGAGGGTGTTGAATAAACTGGATCTCGTCCAGCGTGAAGAGTTCGAAGTTGTCAAAGAAATGGCGGTAAAAGCACGCGCTGAAGTTGCGGAACTCAAAAATCGTCTCGATGCGATGGATAAGTCAACCAGTGCGAAAGCAAAAACCACCACAACGGCCGCCTCGAAGGATCAAGGTAAAAAATAATCCCCAGTTTTTCCTGACTGTGAATAAGTCGGAAAAAATCCTTAATCCAGAGTCTGTTACAACGGATCGTGAATCTATTTTCGGTCTGTTTTTTTATGGTTGGTGTTTTTTTTTGAAACAGGGGGCTGGCACTCTGACTCTGGATCAATACACTGAAAATACTTGATGATTCGTATTCAACCCATCAAGTCGGTCGCAGTGGGAAATTTGGTGTGCGTTTTCCAATCACTCTGCGCGGATCAGTGTTTTAATGCGTTTACAATTCAATGCGGGCAGGTGGACGATGGCGGCGACGCTATGGTGGATCTTGCTTTGTGTGGCGATTGGGACGTGCTTTGGAATTGGGGAATAAAAATGAGGCTTGCCTTCGGCAACACGGAACGAGACGCACATCCGGTCGATCTGATCGAGCAGATTGCCTATGGGCATGACTGGACATTTGAGCGTACGGCAGAAGATGAAATCAGTGTATGCGTCGAGGGCCGTTGGGCAGATTACCATATCGCTTTCTCTTGGATGGAAGATCATGAGGCGTTGCATCTCGCTTGCGCGTTTGATTTGAGCGTTGCTCAGAACCGGTATGCAGAAATGCACAGGCTGCTTCTTGCGATCAATGAAAAATTGCTTATGGGCCATTTTGATTTTTGGCAGACTTCAGGTAGCGTCATTTATCGGCAGGCATTGCTTTTAGCGGGCGGGCTGCATCCATCTGATGCGCAGGTAGAAACATTGTTGATCAATGCATTGGAAATATGCGAAAGTCATTATTGCGCATTTCAAATGGTTGCCTGGTCGGGTGCACCGGCAAGGCAGGCCCTTCAATATGCGCTGTTCGAAACAATTGGAAGTGCTTGAGCTATGACAGACATTAGCTTCGATGAATTTTTAAAGGTTGATATCCGAGTAGGTACCATCATCGAAGCGGAGGCTTTCCCCGAAGCACGTAAGCCAGCGTTTAAGCTTAAAATCGACTTCGGCAACGAGATCGGTATTAAAAAATCTTCTGCCCAAATTACTCTGCATTATAATCTGGAAGAATTGGTGGGCAGGCAGGTTATGGCGGTCGTTAATTTCCCACCGAGGCAGATAGGTCCGTTTATGTCTGAAGTATTGACACTAGGCGTTCCCGACGGAAATGGTGATGTTGTATTGTTGGCACCGACAAAGAACGTTCCTTTGGGCGGCCGTATGTTTTGAAAAGCCAATCGTTTTGCCGCTGTTATTCAGCCGCGATAAGACTACCGTCCCTCTGGATGGATCCTGTGTTTTATAGTTTTCACTCCGAAAATATGCATCACCAGGGTGCAGGATAAAAAAGTCAGTTCTTAGAACAAAAACCATCTGCGCGTATTCGGCAGCAATGCATTTCTGTTTCTATTTTGGTGGATGCCATATCACTCAATAGACTGCATGAAATGCGTGGTTCGGTTTTTCGGAAATGCGATACAAATTGTAAAATTTGCATTTTCAATG
Organism: Bartonella sp. LJL80; assembly: GCF_054871565.1. Taxonomy (NCBI): domain Bacteria; kingdom Pseudomonadati; phylum Pseudomonadota; class Alphaproteobacteria; order Hyphomicrobiales; family Bartonellaceae; genus Bartonella; species Bartonella sp. LJL80. The sequence continues at coordinate 58,149 of NZ_JBTXLM010000007.1, read as the reverse complement.
ATTATAGTCACTGGAGTTCGCATCTGCATTGCTGCATAAGCCTAACAGATATCAAACCCTCAATATGCATAACAATCGCGCAAACGCGACCTGTTGGCGAAGTCTAAGCGTTTTTTCTGTCCGGTAAAGTAGACGTTTTCGTGGAGGCAAGTTCTTTCAACGTGTTCTCTCCCATCGTCTTTTCCATAGTTTTCGAGGCACCTTTCAGTTTTGATTTTGGCTGTTTACCTCTTTTTGCCGCCAAAGCCGCGCCTGCGGCTTTTTGTTGCGCTTTTGATTTTGCCTGCATGATAGGCCTCCTTTCACATGAAATGCAGAAAGCTAGACAAGGTTGCCATATTGCATGAGATTATGCTTGTGATATCGCATAACCGGCAAAGCATGCATATTGGAGTATCTCGAGACAAGGCGAATAACCTTGTAAGAATTTATCGGTAAGATTTGTTTCGACGAGTTGGAATCTAGAGCGGAATCTCGACAATAACACGTAAGCCACCCATAGGGCTCTGGTCTAGACCAATATTACCGCCATGGCTTCGTGCGATATCTTGCGCGATAGAAAGACCTAGACCCGTACCACTCGCATCCTGATTGCGTGCCTCATCAAGGCGAAAGAATGGCTTAAACACTTCCTCACGCATGGCAATCGGAATACCCGGACCGTCATCATCAACCAAGATGAGCAGTTCACCTGCATCATGTCTGATTGAAACCTCGACATTTTTTGCATAACGAAATGCGTTGGAGACAAGATTGCCGACAAGGCGTGAGAATGCCCTTGGCCGTAATTGCACGACGGCGGCACCTTCAATTTTGAAGGTGAACCCGCGATCACGCAATTCAGCGTCTTCTGCAAGTTTATGCATCAGCAACGCAAGATCAAGCGTACCGATATCCTCAGGACCTTCGCCGCGGGCAAAAGCCAGATAGCCCTCCAGCATATTCTGCATGTCTGAAATATCCTGTTCCAAAGGTCCGGTATCGAATGAACCGCCCGCCAGAGCCAGTTGCAGCTTGAAGCGTGTCAATATGGTGCGCAGATCATGGCTAACGCCGGAAAGCATCATAGTTCGCTGCTCAATCTGTCGTTCTATGCGTTCCCTCATGCGTAAAAATGCCATGCCAGCGCGCCGCACTTCTTCGGCACCGCGCGGTTCAAACCCTTCCGGCAATGGTCGCCCACGCCCAAAACTTTCTGCTGCGGCTGCCAATTGCTGTATCGGTTTGATCTGATTGCGTAGAAAGAAAATCGCAATAATTAGAAGCACAAGTGCAGTACCAATCATCCAGCTGAGGAAAATGCCCGTATTGGATGCGTAAGCTTGCGAACGCATAGCAAAGACGCGAAGCACATTATTGTCCAGTCTAATACGAATTTCAACCAGATCGGAATCACCGACCGTATCGATCCAGAAAGGTCGATTGATCTGTCGTGTGATCTCTTCACTAAGGAAATAATCCAAGATTGCGAAAAAAGGCTTAGGGCCGGGCGGGGGGAGTGGATCTGGCGGCAATATCGAGATATTCAAGCCCATGCGTTGTTGTGCAATACGCGTGATATTGTCGTAGTTATCGTTTTGGGGATAGGTTTCAATAATATCGATAATGGCCGAAATATCACGCACAACAGCGGTCGATAGCCGCTCTGTGACCATCTGCCAATGGCGCTCCATGAAGACATATGCAATTACCGACTGTAGCAGCACCATAGGAGCGATGATGATAATCAACGAACGCGCATAGAGACGCTTCGGCATCTTCCTTGCCAGCCAACGCCCAAAACTGCTCACCGGCCCGGCCATTTATCCGCCTATTCGATTGACAATTTGTAGCCGATCCCGCGAACGGTCTGAAGCCACACTGGATTGGCTGGGTCATTCTCGATCTTGCGACGCAACCGGTTTATCTGCACGTCAATAGTCCGTTCTCCTACTTCACCTTCACCGGCGGCAAGCTCATGACGTGGAATCGTATCACCGGCATGTTCGGTAAAGATCACCATGATTTCCTGTTCACGGTCTGTCAGTTTGATAACCTCTCCGGCTTTTTTTAATTCGCGTCGCGGAATGGAGAAAGTATAAGGTCCGAACACCACCTGTTCTATTTTGGGCTGCCCCGGAGTTGCGCCACGGCGCAAGATTGCGTTAATCCGCAACAATAGTTCCCTCGGGTCGAATGGCTTTGGTAGATAATCGTCGGCACCTGCTTCTAACCCATCAATACGGTTGTCCGTCTCCGAAAGAGCTGTGAGCATGAGTATGGGAACAGTTTTCGTTTCACGCAGTGATCGGGTGAGGGAAATGCCATTTTCGCCCGGCATCATGACATCTACAATCAGCATATCGAAATCAAGGCCCAATAATTGCCGTCGGGCTTCGTCAGCACTTGCAGCGACAGAGACACGAAAACCGTTCTTGACCAAGAATTGTGAGAGCAGTCCACGAATACGGGTATCATCATCGATCACCAAAAGGTGTGGTGCATCGTCTGAGAATGTAGGAGTATGTTCCGTCATGGTAAGATAAGCCCGATAAAAACGTCAGTGTATCTAAAGGAGTGCCACCTGTCGAGGCGATCTCCATCGTTTATAGACCAATAAACACGGCAAAATATTGTACAACAAGAAGCTTTGCTTTTTTTGGCTTGAAATATCATGATAATTCGAGATTCGGCGGACGATTTTACCCGTTTTTCGTATTGTTTTATCCCTAAAGGAGACATTATGGGCAAACTAAAAGCGCATATCATACCGGTTACGCCATTTCAGCAAAATTGCACATTGCTTTTTGATGAGCAAAGCAGGGAAGGCGTTCTGGTGGATCCAGGTGGTGAGTGGCCGCGGATCGCTAACGAAATTGAAAAAGCAGGCGTAACAGTGAAGGCAATATGGATCACACACGGGCATATTGATCATGTTGGCGCAGCCATGCAAGCGAAGGAAGCGCTTGGTGTACAAATCATTGGTTCACATCACGATGATAAACCGCTGATGGATACGCTGGAGGAAAAAGCCATCGACTATCGCTTGCCGGATGTCCGCAATTGTACGCCTGACCGGTGGCTTAGCGATGGTGATGTTGTCGATTGTGCCGGCCACGCATTTCAGGTTTTTCATACACCGGGCCATGCGCCAGGTCATGTGATTTATTATAATGCGCCAGCCAAATTTGCACTTTTGGGCGATGTCCTGTTTCATGGTTCTATCGGCCGCACAGATTTTCCATTTTGTAACCATGACGATCTTATGCGTTCAATTAAGGAAAAGGTTTTGCCACTGGGTGATGATGTCGGCTTTATTTGTGGACATGGACCCGGCAGTAGCATCGGTGATGAACGTAGAAACAATCCATTCATTCAAGGTTTGTGATGCGTTATCATAAACTGACAGCACCTAAATCAAATCCGGGCTTTTTGCAGAGAATCGGCGCAGAAGAATAAAGACACCCATAGAAACCACGGCTAAGGCCAAGGACAAGGCCATGGCGCGGTCATATTCGGTGTTAAAAACCGCGTTATAAATTTCGAGCGATATGGTGTTGGTCTTACCTATGATGTTGCCACCAAGCATCAAGGTTATGCCAACTTCACCAATGGCTCTGGCTGTGCCCAAAATCAGGCTGGCGATGAAGATGCCTTTAATATTGGGCAGGATAATTCTGAGAAAACCTGTCCATTCATTATGGCCTAAAGTGCGCGATGCTTCCAACAGGTTTTTCGGCAAAGCCCGAATGGCAGATTCGACGGGTTTAACAACGAGTGGCAAGCCGGCAATAACGGATGCAAGGATGACACCTTCTACGGTAAATACAAAACTCAAACCCAGACCTTGATCTAGCCACTCAGCCAAAAAGCTGCGGCGACCCAACAAAATCAGCAGAAAAAAGCCAAGTGCCATAGGTGGAAATACCAAGGGCAATGTTACTACAATATCAAGGAGCGTTCGGCCTGGCCAATGCGGTTGCGCCAACGCCCATCCCAAACCTGCACCAAGCACCATGTGGATGATAAATGTTGTCAAGACCACTTTGATAGTCAGCCATGCTGGCTCAAGCAAAGCTGGATCGCACAAGATCGAGAGAAGCGTTTGTGCGTGGATCATTTATAAACCGTAGCGGGTAAGGATGTCTTTGGCAGTCTGCGTTTGCAGAAAATCGATAAAGGCATTGACCGTTTTCTTATCACCGCGTTCGGTTATCAACCCACAAGCAATTTTGATGGCATCATAATCTCGTGTTGAAACAACTATGAAACCGCCAATTTTATCGCCCGCACTCATGGCATCGGTAGCATTGACAAAACCGGCATCAAGATCGCCGCTCACAAGATAACTTGTGACTTGTGGAACACTGGCAACTGGCACAAGCTTGCCATCGACCTTATCAGCAAGCTGGCTACGATCCAGAAATTGCCTTCCGGCCATGCCATAAATGGCATTTTTTTGGTCGGGAATGCCAATGCGCTTGAATTCGTCTTTTACGATATCACTTGGATTATCCAGCGTCAGACCTTTTCGAAAAGCTAGGACCAAACGTCCGGGGCCAAGATCAAGCATGGATTGAAACTCTAAACCGGAATGATCCAGCACGCTTTTGTCACCACATAGAAGGGCAATGTCGTTGCTCTCTTTTGCCTGTGAAACTATTTGGCCCATATGACCATAAACTTGATAAACCTTGTCTTGATGATTTTTTTCATAAACGGTCACAAGCTCGGTTAAGGGCTTGCGATAACCACCGGCTGCGGCAATGGTTATTTCACCTGAAAATGCAGGCACTGCCATGGAAGTCATCAGAATGGTAAGCAAGGAAAGTTTCAGCATTGGCTTTGTCCCTTTAATTGCGCATTTTAAGCTTGCCGTTGCGCTATAACATGGCTAAAAATCGTTGTATAGTTTCGCTTTATAACGGTTGATATATGGACCATAGTTTTATCGATCTGTCCTTATCCAAAGCGCTGCATGGTTCGGGTGGTGTTTTTCAACTCGAGATCAGGTTGGAGGTTGAAAACGGCTGTTTTCTGGGGGTTCGGGGACCATCGGGTGCAGGAAAAACAACACTTTTGCGTATGATTTCCGGTTTGAGCAAGCCTGAATCCGGTTTTATACGAATTGGACGAGATTGTTGGTTTGATAGTCAAACCAAGAAAAATCTCAAGGTGCAGAAGCGCAATATCGGTTTGGTGTTTCAGGATTTTGCACTTTTTCCCAACATGACTGTGGCAGGGCAATTGCGATATGCCATGGCAAAGAAAACCGATAAAAATAGAATTTTCGAGTATCTCGATTTGGTTGGATTGGCACAATTGGGGAGAGCCTATCCAAGCCAACTTTCAGGTGGCCAAAAACAGCGGCTTGCCCTTATCCGTACATTGGCACGCAAACCAGATATTTTGTTGCTTGATGAGCCCTTGGCTTCACTCGATCCGGAAATGAGAGAGCATTTGCAGGAAGAGATATTACGGCTACACCGTATTTTCAATTTGACCACCATTATGGTGAGCCATGATGCAACCGAGCTATTACGTTTGTGTGATCGGATTATTGAAGTTGATAAAGGACAAATAACTAGCGATTATGCGGTTGGCTCTGCCAATATGATGAAACAAGAAAATGCTTTGAACTGTTTGGAAGGTTACTTCCTTTCATATGACCCATCTGGGGCGTGGATTATTGTTGAAATCAATGGACGCCCATGCCGTATCAAAACGCCACAATCGTTTGCTCGTATAGATAAAGGTCAAAAGATCAACTTTTCAGCTAATCAGCTTTGCTTTCAACAATAACAAAGCAGCAATTATCGCCCTTGGTTTATCGCAACTTTTATATCGCAGGGTGACGCATAATAGGGTTGCGACGTTACCAAAATATCAGCACCAGCTCTTGCATAGCTTTCTGCATTATTTTCGTTAATACCGCCTGCTGCTGAAACAAGCGTCGAAAGGTTTTTAGATGATAAAAGCTTTTTCAAGCCGCTAATATCTTCCGATGAAACCTTATCCATCTGGACAATATCGGCGCCCGCTTGCGCAAAAATAATCGCTTCATCAACCGTATCGGCTTCAACTGCCAACTTTCTTTCTGGGGCTGAATGTTTCAATTGTGAGAAAACATCAATCAGCTTTACGCCTTGGGGCAAAAGAACTCGATGTTGGTCGAAAACCAAAACAAAATCGGAAAGCCCCAACCGGTGGGGCGACGCACCCGCAACGCAAACGGCTTTCAAGCATGCAGCTTTGACACCGGGCATATGTTTGCGTGTGCAAGTGACATGGCAGTTTGGATTGCCTTTTTGGGCCGCCTGAACGATTTTATTTGTTCGCGTAGAAATGCCGGATAAAACTTCCATCAGGGTTTGGCCAAGCTTATAGCTGCGGTGGATAGCGCCCGCTTTGCCTTTGATACTTAAAACAATATCGCCAGCGTTACAACGATCGCCGCTAGTCATATGTAGCTGAACATGGGCGCCTGACAATTCGCTTAATCTTGCAGCTTCTTCCACACCGCACAGCACCATGGAACCACGTGCGAAAAAATCGGCCGTTGCATCGACATGGCTTATACCTAAACCGTTGGTCGTGATATCATCAAAAGGGCAATCATCTTTCAGCATTGACATTAATGTGTTGTCGTCAAGGCAGAACATGGACGTGGCTCCCCGATTAACTAATGGTGTATTTTTCAATACGTTCCAGCATGTGTATTTGCCAATCATAGCGTAATGGATGGCACTATAAACAAAAAGCCCTGTAGTAAACAGGGCTATTCATTTTTCTATCTGGATCGCTTAATTGGCGTTACAGAAATGGTCCATACCATCGTAACCGCGATACGTACCGGTCTGTGGGTTGAATGAACGATACTTGCTAGAGCAATATTGATGCCATGCAGGTGTCCAAGGTTGGTAAACCGGACGATAGGCAGCAGGTGCTGGCGGATAATAAGCCGGTGCAGCAGGATAATAGGCAGGGGGCGGAGGCGGTGGTGCCTGATAGATAACTTGCGGCTGCGCAGGTTGTGACAAAGCACTCCCGATGATAGCTCCTGCTGCAAGACCAACTACGCCTGCTGCGACAGCATTGCCATTACCGCGGTGATGGCGGTGGTGGTCATAATAACGTGGCCCGTCCCAACGATCATAATAGCGATCGCGTGCTGATGCACCTACAATCGGCGCGATAAGTGTAGCAGCGGCTACCGTTGAAAGTACCGCCATTTTCGTAAACTTGTTCATGGCGTAACTCCTTTGAATGTGTTTCGTTAGCAGCGATTTTAACCGTTGCTTGCTGAACCCAAACTGAACACGCCTTGTGTTTTTATTGTGGTAAATATGCTGTTAAGCATGTTTTTTCATCACATTGTGTAATGCGCTGAAATAAAAAAACCGGATCGAAGATCCGGTTTTCTCAATAGGATGTTGGTGGTCTAATCAGCCTATTACACTGATATTGACGGCTTTCGGGCCTTTGCCACGACGATCAGGTTCAGTGTCGAAAGAAACTTTCTGGGCATCATTCAAGCCTGTAAGGCCTGATGCCTGCACTGCCGAGATATGAACAAAGATATCAGCGCTGCCGTCATCGGGCTTAATGAAACCAAAACCTTTATCATTGTTGAAGAACTTTACTTCGCCGGTCTGAGCCATAGAATGTTTCCTTGTCTGGCCGCCTGTTAAACAGGCCTCATTTCAAAAAAACCGCATCACGCACCATACGCAAAACGGTACTATGCAGGCAGTTCTTGAAGTCTGGAAAGCACTCTATTTACCAGTTTTCACCGGCCCAAGACTTATAGCGGCCATGGTACGCCTGTTAACGGTCTTCCAATGTTCGTAAAATGCCCGAACAATTTGAGATTGCTTTAAAAACGAGATTTTGGCAAGTCCTTTCTTGGTTTTATTCTTGTCAGATGTTGCTGCACTTCTATCTGTACCATCTGACAGGAGGTTTAAATGCGAACTTTGACATCTATATCCATCACATTTTCAGCACTGCTCATGATAGCAGGCTGTGTCACAAAGGCCGATAATCAACCCGACCGAACACCAAAAGTATGTCCGCTCCTTTATCAACCGGTCTGTGGTATCAAGGGTGCAGCAACAGCTAATTTTTCCAATCCGTGCGAGGCAAAACGTGCAGGCTACAGTGTTATGGCACAAGGACAGTGCCGTTCAGTCGACACGCCTGCAGGAACAGTAGCAACAGTGCCATCCAAAGCTTGTACGCGAGAATATCGCCCTGTTTGTGCTTCAAATGGTAAAATATGGAAAAGCTTTTCAAACGGTTGCATGGCTGAGGCTTCCGGCTATCGAGTGAAAAAGCCTGGAAATTGTTAAATGTCACAACTATGGGCGTCGGGTTCTAATGTTTTGGACAAACAGAGGAGCTTCAATAAAACCTGCCTTGCCGGCTGCTGCAAATCAGAATGAAGCTTTTATGGAAAATTAAAGGATCAACGATCTCGCTATAACTACTTTTAAGTCCGAAGAACTTGGTTCAAAATGGTCGCCACGTAAAGGCACCATATAAATGGCCGCAGCTGCTTGCTGAAGAAACAGTAGCTGCAGTATTTATATGCTTCTATTGCAAGGCCTAGGGTCAGGACTTATTCATTTGAATGATATGGCAAAATAGAGCGCTTTTCGACCTGATGCTATCAGGCCGGCGCGTCTCAAGCTTTTGATTTGTCGCGGTATCTTATCCGATTGACGATTTACATCAATCGGGAACCGCTCTAAACAGCAAAGAGATGCACGAAGGAAAGCGAAAGCCAAGTGGTATAGTTAGGTATGAGCTTTCCTAACATGCACATCGAAGCTATTTTTGTGTGCCTTCGGGATATGGTCAATTTTGCTGAAATTCAAGTCGAAGCCCCTTGAAGATATTCATATTTCCTTTGGCTCTTCCCCTCGTTCTCAACAAAATTTCCTCATACCATTTCGTTCAATTGAATAGGTCCTGACCCTAAAGCGAATCCGTTTTTGATTGAGGCATGGATACACTCTAACTCTCTGTTTTAACGCATCTTCCTGAAATAAAAGTCTATCAACTTTTGTTGGAAATGCTCTAGCGTCCTGGCCGGCCGGTTTTTCCCGGACGACGTCGTTTACGTGCCACCTCCGCCGGATCTTCATAGGAGCCTATGCCCGAGCGTTCTCGTTTGACCGGTTTCACATCGCCACCTGTGGGAAGTTCCGTGCGCTTGACCGTCATCTCGTCCAGTGTGTTTTTACGGAATTTGGTTTCCGTCTCGTTTGGACGAAGGATACCGGCATCCATATTGGGGCCCATATGGTCAAGGTCAGGCTTGGCGAACAGGCTCTTCTTCTTACCGCTGTTTTCTATTGTTCGCTCGACATCACGGGTCAAGGGATCGTCTGCAATCGCCAATTCGGTTTCTTGCAGACGCTTAATTTCATCACGCAAGCGCGCGGCCTCTTCGAAATCAAGATCGGCTGCGGCATCACGCATACGCTTTTCCATATGTTGAATATGGGTAGCAAGGTTGTTGCCCACCATATTTCCATCGGCTGCAAAACCAGAAATATCTGCCCGAACGTGATCGCGTTCGTAGACGGAATCAAGAATATCGGCGATGTTTTTCTTTACACTTGATGGTGTGATATTGTGTTCAACATTATAGGCCATCTGCTTTTCGCGACGGCGAGATGTCTCCAACAACGCCCGTTCCATCGAACCAGTCTTATTGTCGGCATAAAGAATAACGCGGCCATCGACATTTCTTGCAGCGCGTCCGATAGTTTGTACGAGAGACGTTTCCGAACGCAGGAAACCTTCTTTATCGGCATCAAGGATCGCAACGAAACCGCATTCCGGAATATCCAAGCCTTCGCGCAATAGATTGATACCGATCAATACATCGAAGGCACCAAGACGCAAGTCACGGATAATCTCGATGCGTTCAAGTGTATCGATATCCGAGTGCATATAACGCACGCGTATTCCTTGCTCATGCAGATATTCGGTTAGATCCTCTGCCATTCGCTTGGTTAAAACAGTGACCAGAGTACGGTAACCCTGCGTTGTGGTTTCACGTATTTCACCTAGAACGTCATCCACTTGCGTGCGGGCAGGGCGGATTTCCACCGGTGGATCAATCAATCCGGTCGGGCGGATAACCTGTTCGGCAAACACACCGCCAGCCTGCTCCATCTCCCAGCCACCAGGAGTTGCAGACACTGCGATGGTTTGCGGGCGCATTGCATCCCATTCTTCAAAGCGCAACGGCCTGTTATCCATACAGGATGGCAGACGAAAACCGTATTCGGCTAAGGTTGCTTTACGGCGGAAGTCTCCGCGATACATACCGCCAATCTGGGGTATTGTGACGTGGCTCTCATCAGCAAAAATAAGGGCATTGTCTGGTATATATTCGAACATTGTCGGAGGCGGCTCACCCGGCTTTCTGCCGGTGAGATAACGCGAATAGTTTTCGATGCCCGCACAGGAGCCTGTCGCTTCCAACATTTCCAAATCGAATGTCGTGCGCTGTTCGAGACGCTGGGCTTCCAGCAAACGCCCGGCTCTGTTCAATTCATCCAATCGATGACGAAGTTCGTCCTTGATAGACTTGATCGCTTGATTGAGCGTTGGCCGAGGGGTGACATAATGCGAGTTTGCATAAATTTTGACCGATTTGAGGTCGCCAGTCTTTTTTCCAGTCAAAGGATCAAACTCGGTTATCGAGTCAATCTCGTCACCAAACAAAGATATTCTCCATGCCCGATCTTCCAAGTGGGCAGGAAATATTTCTATCGTATCTCCACGGACTCGAAACGAGCCGCGTACAAAATTAATATCCTGACGGCGATATTGCTGGGCAACAAGGTCAGCCAGCAATTGCCGTTGATCAAGGCGGTCGCCAACCTGCATCTGGAATGTCATAGCAGTATAGGTTTCGACCGAACCGATACCATAAATGCAAGACACAGATGCAACAATGATGACATCGTCACGTTCCAAGACGGCACGCGTCGCTGCATGGCGCATTCTGTCTATCTGCTCGTTTATCGATGATTCTTTTTCAATATAGGTGTCCGAACGGGCAACGTAGGCTTCTGGTTGATAATAATCGTAATAAGAAACGAAATATTCGACAGCATTATTCGGGAAAAAACTTTTGAACTCGCCATATAGCTGCGCTGCGAGGGTTTTGTTCGGTGCTAATATGAGTGCGGGTCTTTGAGTCTCTTCAATGACCTTTGCCATTGTGTATGTTTTACCAGACCCGGTTACACCGAGAAGAACCTGCGTCCGATCATCACTTCGAATACCTTCCACCAAATCTTTGATCGCGGTTGGCTGGTCGCCGGATGGCTGAAACGGCGTTTCCATCTTGAATGGAATACCGCCTTCGGATTTTTCGGGTCTTGCAGGTCGATGCGGCGTCCATAATTCGCCGTTTTTGAAAAGCGGATTACCAGAAGCAATAAGCGCGGACAATGCCTCGACAGTTGCTGTCGCGCCGCCTGGGGTAAGCGCTGCTGCATCCTCAAGAGAAACGTCAAGTCCGGCAACCGGGTTAAGTCCAGCAGCGGCCCTTTGTTTGGCCGTTGCGACGCCTCCCATGGATGTTCCGCGGGATGTCCTTCCTGCCTGTTTGGAAGGCTTTTGCAATTTAGCAGGTTTTTTTTCTGGTTTTTCTGCCTGTTGATTGATCTCGGCGGCCCAATTGGAAATGTCACCGCTCAAAGGAACACCTTCGAACGGCGCTTGGGGGCGTTCACCAAAGCCTTTAACTGCACCCGCATCTGAATTCTTTTTTTTAGACGTTCTCATAACGTTACCATATGGTGTTTGAATTACAGAAATAAAGGGGTTTATTGTCGCCCAGTGGGGAATGTTAGAACACGATCGTCATCTTTAGCGTTTCGCTGAAAGACAGCGAAACGCAAACCCTTAGCTTCCTATGAATACCCACAAGATATAGGGAACACGAGGTTCCAAGTCATTCGAAGTTTTGGCTATCTCGGCCGTTTACTAAAATCACCATGAGGTCCGCCGAAATCACCCCCAGGACCCGGACGGCTTGGCCCCGGCTGTCTGGGGACCGGACGGCCTGGATTAGGCCGACCCGGCCCATGCGACCATTCGGGCGGTCGACCACCGCTAGGCGGCCTCATCCCCGGACCTGGTCTGAAGGGAGGCGGACGCATGCCGGGTGGCGGACGATGCGGGCGGTTGCCATCCCAATGCGGCGGCGGTCTATGGTGCCCATTCCAATGCGGTGGGCGTGGCCGATAATAGTCGTAATCACGCCCCCAATAGCGATCATCATAATATCCGCTGCCGATAATAACGTTAAATGACGAAGAGCTGGGGCGGGTGTAGCTATTATAGGCATCATTACTGCTGCGAAATGCAAGGTAGCGTGACGATGCCCAGCCGGTGCGAGGGCCGTAATTGATCTGACACCAATTTCCAGCGCAACTGCGCACTGAAACCGGCTGCCCCGCTGGTATGGAACCACGAACCGCGTAGCCTGTACCCGGGCCGGCCCTGAAGTTCAAGGTTGTTGTTGCAATGGCATCTGCTGCTTGCGCCGCAGTACCAGCCAACAATATTGAACCTAACAAAAAAGAACCAAAGATTTTTTTCATTCGCGCTTCACCTTACTTTTTATAGGTATGCGTATAAGCCCTAATCTAAGCTAAAATATTGCGGAGCAAAAGCGTTCCCATGTTTATTCGATCAAAGATTGCTACAATTCCGTATATTATGTTAGTCGAATGGAGGCTCTGTTACGTCGCATGTTGGAACGCATTGAAATTTTTGTGTGAAAATTTTGCCTACTGTGCTATATTCCAAATAACATATTTCATGCGACGGGTTCCGGAAGCAATTTCGGAGGCCGTTTCTTTTTGTGCTTCTGTGAAGCCCTGCGAGGGAAAGAAAGGGACAGAGAATGGAAAAAGTTCCGATGACGACTGGTGGTTATGAACAGTTGAAGGAAGAGCTGCGTTGGCGCCAGCAAGATGAACGTCCTCGTATTATCGAGGCCATTGCCGAAGCGCGCGCGCATGGTGACCTTTCTGAAAATGCCGAATATCACGCTGCTAAGGAAGCACAGAGTCATAATGAAGGGCGTATCAACGAAGTCGAGGATTATATCGCACGTGCGGAAGTGATTGACGTTGCAAAATTATCGGGCAGCAAAATCAAATTCGGCGCTACCGTTAAACTGATCGACGAAGATACAGAAGAAGAAAAAACCTATCAAATCGTCGGTGATCAGGAAGCGGACGTGAAAAAGGGAAAGATCTCGATATCTTCTCCGATTGCACGTGCGTTGATAGGCAAGGAAGAGGGCGATACAATCGAAGTCAATGCGCCTGGTGGTGCGCGCGGATATGAGATTATCGCAATCAATTATATCTGATCGGTGATTATATGCGAGTGCCCTTAAATGAAACCGATGTTATTGCGCCGAATTTCAAAAAGCGCTTGTCGGGAGTAACATCAACTATTGTTCAGCTGATACCACTTCAGCGCAAAAAGGGCATTCGTATATCGACCTTAGGGCCGGGTTTACCTGAGACGCTGCCTTCGATAGGTTTCAGCGACCTTTTGCGGTTTTGGAAAAAGCCACCCGATAGGCCTTTCCGTATTTGGCACGCCAGACGTAATGTCGAGATGGTGGCCGGCATCATCATGCGCGATTTGCTTCGCATGCGATTGAGACTGGTATTCACCTCGGCTGCGCAGCGTCACCATAAACCGTTCACGAAATGGCTTATCAGACGCATGAATAGGGTCATCGCAACGAGTGGCCGTTCAGGCTCATTTCTTGAAGTGCCACATCAGGTCATCATGCACGGTATCGACCTGGATCGTTTTACGCCGCCGGAAAGTGCTGCTGATACATTTGCTGCGTCGAAATTGCCGGGTCAATATGCGGTCGGCTGTTTTGGGCGTGTACGCCATCAAAAAGGGACGGATCTTTTTGTGGACGCGATGATAAGCCTTTTGCCACAATATCCGGCTTGGACCGCTATTATCACGGGACGTACCACGTCGGAGCATCAGGCATTTGAAAATCAACTGCGTCAGAAAATAGAGGCAGCGGGACTTGCGGATCGAATTTTGATTTTGGGCGAAGTGGATGATGTTCGAATTTGGTATCGGCGCATAACACTTTATGTTGCTCCCTCTCGAAATGAAGGATTTGGCTTAACGCCGTTGGAAGCAATGGCCTCAAAAACCGCCGTTGTATCCAGTGATGCCGGTGCATATAGCGAGCTCGTTACCGCTGGAACCGGAACGGTTGTGGCAGCTGGTGATGGCGCAGCATTGACACAAGCCATCGAACCTTTTCTTGCCGACCCGATAATGGCTGTTGCAGCAGGAGAAAAAGCGCTGCAACATGTGCGCGCCAATTTTCCGCTTGATCAAGAGGCTTCGGCCATCGGTGCCGTCTATGAGGATGTTTTCAATCACGTTGCGTAACGTTTGGTCTGCGTGGCGGTTACGCTTTACTTCTTATAACAGAAAAGGTGGCTCGTCTTTGATGACGCGGATGGTCAACGCTGTGCGAACAGAACCGACATTGGAAGCCGCGGTAAGTTGTTCAATGACAAAGCTCTGAAAACTTTTTAAGTCAGGTGCCACGCAATGTAACAGAAAGTCGGATTCGCCCGATACCATCCAAGCTTTACGGACAAGCGGCCACTGATAAGCCATGGCAGCGAAACCGCGCAAGTCTGCTTCAGATTGACGGTGAAGCCCAACAAAACAAAAAGCTACAAGGTCCTGTCCAATTGTGGCGCCGTTCAAGATGGCTTGGTAGCCCTTGATAATGCCTTCCTGCTCCAGTCTTCGAACGCGACGCAGACAAGGTGGCGCAGATATTCCGACTTTCGAAGCAAGCTCAACATTTGTGATGCGGCCATCATTCTGTAATTCTTTAAGAATTTTCCAGTCGATTGAATCAAGGTCAGCTTTGATCTGCATAGGGCTCGGCTTTTTTTTGTTCGTTGCTGGGTCAGCTCTATCACTGCATAGTAAAAACGTCACGTACTAAAACTACTTTCGCCAAAATGCTGGCGTGAAAAGGATAAAGACGGTGACGATTTCCAGTCGCCCTGCCAGCATTAAAAAACTCAGTATCCAGAGGGCAGAATCTTTAATCGTCGAGAAATTTCCTACTGGCCCGATGGTGTCGCCAAAGCCCGGCCCAACGTTGGATAATGCTGTAAGAGCACCGGTGAAAGCCGAGACAAAATCCAAGCCGGTGACAACCAACAGCATGGCGCCAATAATCAGCGATGTCATATAAAGGCATAAAAAGAGCAAGACTGTTTGTGCAATATCACCGGATACATCCGAGCCACCGTAACGAACTTTGACAACCGTGTTCGGAGAGAGCAATCGCGTCAGGCTGGCTTGTGTGAGGCGCCAGAGAATAATGAGACGATTTATTTTAATTCCGCCCGAGGTCGAGCCCGCACATCCACCGATGAAAGAGGCCAGAAAAAAAACGCCTAGCGCGAAAGGCCCCCATAAAAGATAGTCTTCTGCGGCATAGCCTGTCGTGGTGATTACGGAAACGAAATGGAATATCGCGTCGAGAAACGCGCGGTGAAATCCAAAACCATATTGAAAACGTAACCAAACTGCCAATGCGAAGCTCGCGACGAGCACAAGGGTTAGAAAAACAATGACTTGCGGGTCGGCAAGTCGCTTGGAGCGTCCCGGAAGGACCAGCTTGACATAAAGTACGAATGGCAGCGCCGACAAAAGCATGAATATGGTTGCTATGACCAATACCGAAGGCGTTTCGGAAAAATAGCCCAGTGACGCATCATGGGTTGAAAAGCCAGCGGTGGCGACCGTTGTCATGGCATGGTTGATGGCATCGAACATTGTCATGCCGACAGCAAAATAAGAGAGCATACAAATAAGGGTCAGTCCGAGATAGGCTATGATAATGCCGTTGGCGATCTGGTTTACCCGCGGCAGGACTTTTTCCGATTTATCCGAAGACTCCATATGGAATAGTTGTACGCCTCCGACCCTGAGTGAAGGAAGCAGCAATAGCGCGAGCGCGATAAACCCTATGCCGCCGATCCAACACAAAAGCGAGCGCCAAAGCAGGATACCGCGTGGCAGCGTATCAAGGCCGGTCAGCACGGTTGCTCCAGTTGTTGTTATACCAGAAACCGCCTCGAACAATGCAGCCGCTGGCGTTAAGGGTAGATGTGAGAAATAAAGGGGGAGGGCACCCAATATGCACCCCGTCAGCCAAAGACATACAGTCAGCATAAATCCGAGGCGAGCAGAAAAACGGTAGACCGCGCCGCGTGTTGCCAGAAGAACAAGCGTTGCCAGCATAATGGTTATCGCGGAAGAACGTATGAATACCATCCAGTCGCTACTGCCATCGCGCAAATCCGCCAATGCAGGCAACAACATGGTTAGCCCCATAATGAGCGCAAAGCGGGCGCAGACATTGCTGACAAAACGAAAAATGGCAGACCTCTGATATTTATCGCGAATATGTGCTATTCGCTGTGGGTTTCAAGCTTTACATGAGCATGCCCCTTCATGACAATGGGGAAGTTGATGAACGACTTGTGCAAGTTGTGATAAATGCATTGTGTTGTGAGTTCTACGCCTTGCAAAAAGATGTCGCACACCATAAGTTTCGAGCACAACAAATGTATTTTTCATGCAGCGTTTCTGTCAGACAGGACGAGAATGCTGAACCAACGAGGAAATCCATGTCGCAGCGCCATATTCCAGTATTAATCGTCGGTTCCGGCCCTGCCGGTTATACTGCCGCTATCTACGCCGCGCGCGCCATGTTGAAACCTGTTTTGATTACCGGCCTTCAACAAGGTGGTCAGCTGACCATCACGACCGACGTGGAAAACTATCCCGGTTTTGCAGAGCCGATACAAGGACCGTGGTTGGTGGAGCAAATGGCTGAACAAGCTAAACATGTCGGCACAGAAATTGTTTACGACATTATCACCAAAGCGGATTTGTCGAAGCGTCCATTTACATTGCATGGCGATACGGGCACTATCTACACCTGCGATGCGCTCATCATTGCCACCGGCGCTCAGGCCAAGTGGCTGGGGTTGGAAAGTGAACAGACATTCATGGGGGGCGGTGTATCAGCCTGTGCCACATGTGATGGATTTTTCTATCGTGGTAAAGATGTGATTGTTGTCGGTGGAGGTAATACTGCTGTCGAGGAGGCGCTTTATCTGTCGCATCTCGCAAATACCGTTACCGTGGTGCATCGTCGTGATAGTTTTCGTGCCGAAAAAATTATGCAGGACCGTTTGTTGGCGCGTGAAAATGTGCGGGTGATCTGGAACCATCATATTGATGAAATTGTTGGCACCGCGGCGAAGCCGCCTATGGGGGCAACTGTAACAGGCGCTCGTTTGAAACATAGTAAGACCGGAGAGGAACAGCATGTGGATGCCCATGGTATTTTCATCGCTATCGGTCACGCACCAGCTGTCGAATTATTTCAAGGGCAATTGCAGCAAAAGCCTGGCGGCTATTTATGGACTGCGCCAGATTCAACGGCAACCAACATTCCTGGTGTCTTTGCAGCAGGCGATGTGGCAGATGATGTGTTTCGTCAGGCCGTTACGGCGGCTGGTCGCGGGTGTATGGCTGCACTTGAAGCCGAGCGTTTTTTAGATATGCAAACTTCTCAAAAAGAAGCTGCTGAATAAAACTTTAATTTATAACGGTACTGTCGAGACATCGGCATTATATCGACGAGACTCTTTGATTTCGGGTTTATTCATTTGAATAGCTCGTATAGATGGTAGGGGAGGGGTTACTTTGGCCGCGCCATTGGACTGGGATAAACTGAGGATTTTCCATGCTGCAGCCGAGGCAGGGTCATTTACGCATGCCGCACAGACCTTGCATTTGTCCCAATCGGCCATATCCCGACAGGTTTCAGCGCTCGAACAAGATGTTGGCGTCCCCCTTTTTCAGCGCCATGCGCGTGGGCTGATTTTAACCGAGCAGGGCGAAATTCTTTATCGTACTGCCCATGACGTATTGATGAAGCTGGAAAACGTCCGTTCGAAATTGAGTGAAAGCCGTGAAAAACCGACGGGGCACCTTCGTGTAACCACAACGTTTGGTATGGGATCGGGTTGGTTGGTCGAGCGGATGCCCGAGTTCCTCAATCTTTATCCAGATATCCAAATCCAGCTTTTATTGGATGACGAAGAGTTGGATCTGACCATGCGTCATGCCGATTGTGCGGTACGCCTGCGCCAGCCACAGCAACCCGATCTTATTCAGCGCCGTCTGTTTACCGTTCATATGCATGTTTACGCCTCGGCAAATTATATTGCTAATAATGGCAAGCCCGAACAGCTTGAGGACTTGGATAATCACCGTATCATTTCTTTTGGTGAACCAGTGCCCACTTATCTGGCCGGTCTGAATTGGTTGGAAACCGCCGGAAGAATTGATGGCTCGATGCGCGTTCCTTCACTCCAAATCAACAACGTGATCTCAATAAAAAAAGCAGCGATGCGGAATTTGGGCATTGCTGTTTTGCCGGACTACATTGTCGATGGTGACGAACAGCTTGTTCGACTTTTTCCTGATATGACAGATATCCCCTCATTCGACACCTTCTTTTGCTATCCTGATGCGTTGAAAAACTCTGCAAAGCTGCACGCATTTCGTGACTATATTTTCTCCAAAGCCAGGAATTGGTCATTCTAAGCAAGCTTAAACGCATCGAATTTGCACATAGCTGATGTTGCAAGCTTCTGTGAAATTTACGATATGTCATTGTTCTAATTCGATTTTTTTTGGTATGTATTTGATGGTGTGGCGAGGTGACATTACCAGCTATGCACTGAATGCATAGCTGGTGTGCTTAATTTTTGATTGTTGGATGCCTAAAAAAAATGCATAAAGATCGTGTCTCAAGAATACGTCTCCTCCCATTGCGTTTCTTGAGTGTTCCCCTCTGGAGGTTTTCCCAGATCGACTTTAGTCTCTGGATACCTTCAAACTTCAGCCGGACATTTGTCCGGCTTTTTTTTTGATTGTTAATATATCCTCTTAAGCATTAAGCGGTTTATTGCATTCACACGACTTGCATCGCTATTTGCTTTGTCGCAGTGTTTTACGACTAAAATCGGTTTCCGCTTTTCATTGCACGCTTCTTAGCATTCATCCATCAAAACAGTTTGGAAAATGACGAGCCGGTTTTGTTCCCTTTCGGGCATGTTTACAAAGCGGTTTTAACTGTTGTCGACGGGGGTCGGCTTACCGTATTCATCCAACGCTACCATAACAAATTCGGATACGGTTACGCGTTCCATCACATGGCTCAGATAGCGAATGGCCCAAGCTTCGACGCGGAAACGAATGGAGGTACGCCCCACACGAATATCATCTGTATAGATTGCCAATGTGTCACCCACCTTTACAGGCCGCTCAAAGGAAATTTCTTTAACGCCAGCTGTGACCACGCGGCCATGAGCGACTTCAGACGCACATAAGCCAGCGGCCGAGTCCATTTGGGCCATAACCCATCCACCGAATATGTCCCCAGCTGCATTTGCGTCTTTTGGCATAGCAGGTACTTTTAAACTCAAGCTGCCCTGCGGTTTCAATTGTTCAGTCATATCTATCTCTCAGGTTTCAACAGTTGTTGTTTGTTAAACTCATCGCGTTGAATTTGGCGGAGACGTTGGAAAAAGGAAAGACAAAATTCCGTCATTGCGCAAAGTGTTTTGAAATTTGTTGGCGCAAGCCGACTGGAACAGAAGCTGCGCAATCGGCAATGGTGGAGATAGCTGATAAGCCGTATTCACGCATAGACTTGTTATCTTTTTGCAGGTGCATGGAACAGGCCGCTATTGCAAGCAATCTTGACGTTTATCCAAAAGTTGCCGAAAAGTGCGAGGGAAATAAAAAACCGCCAATGCTGGCGGTTTTAAGATCAATACAATTTCTATTGCTCAATATCTATCAACGCAGACTGGCGCAGAAACGTTGGATGCGGTTGCAGGCCTCTTCCAATAGTTTTTCTGATGTCGCATAGGATATGCGGAATGCAGGTCCAAGGCCGAAGGCCGATCCATGCACCACAGCAACTGCCTCCGCTTGAAGAAGTTCTGTGACAAAATCCTCGTCTGTCTCGATAACTTTGCCATCAGGCGTCTTCTTTCCAATCAGCTTGGAACATGAAGGGTAAACATAGAATGCTCCCTCAGGGGTCGGGCATTCAATGCCGGTTGCTTGATTGAGCATTGAGACAACCAGATCACGTCTGGCTTGAAAGATGGCCTTGTTTCTAGCAATAAAATCTTGTGGGCCGTTGAGTGCTTCGACAGCTGCCCATTGGGAAATCGAGCTGGTGCCCGATGTCTGTTGACTTTGGATCGTATCCATTGCTTTTATCAATTCCAATGGACCACCAGCATAGCCGATACGCCATCCAGTCATTGCATAGGCTTTCGAAACACCGTTCATTGTCAACGTACGGGGATATAGTTCGGGTTCAACTTCGGCCGGCGTTGCAAACTTGAAATCACCGTAAGTCAAATGTTCATACATATCGTCGGTAAGAATGTAGACTTGGGGATATTTCAACAAAACATCGGTTAGTTTCTTCAACTCCGCATGCGTATATGCTGCGCCAGAAGGGTTTGAAGGCGAGTTGAAGATAAACCACTTGGTTTTGTCCGTTATCGCAGCTTCGAGATCGTCAGGTTGCAGCTTGTAGTCAAATTCGGCTTTAGCTTCGACAAAAACCGGTGTGCCATTGTTGACGGCTACCATTTCAGGATAACTGACCCAGTAAGGCGCAGGAATAATAACTTCATCGCCTTCATTCAAGGTTGCCATAAAGGCATTGAAGAGGATCTGTTTTCCGCCTGTGCCAACAATGATCTGCTCGGGTTTATAGTCAAGCCCGTTCTCCCGTTTGAATTTGGCGGCTATTGCCTGCCGCAGTTCCGGTATACCAGAAACCGGGGTATATTTTGTTTCACCACGCTTTATCGCATCGATGGCTGCGTCTTTGATATTATCAGGTGTGTCAAAATCGGGTTCACCGGCACTCAAAGCAATAACATCACGTCCAGCGGCCTTGAGTTCACGGGCTTTTTGCGAAACAGCAATAGTCGCAGAAGGCTTGATGCGGGAAAGCGTATCGGCAATAAAAGCCATTCTATCATCTCCTCAAAGGGTATAGGCAAACGGTTTTCGCTGGAATCCAGCACATCAAAGCTATGTCGTAAGCGCGTTTAAAGTGCAAGAAATCTCTCATCAATTTCTCGTTCAGAGACGAAAAATCTTACTTTCCTTCTTTATCCAACCGATCGAAAATGGCTTGGAAGCGCTTTTTCGATAAGCCAGGCTGTGGATGATCGCGATAGGACTGCGGAAGTTCTGCCTGTCCGACCTTGATCATCATAATCATGCCCATTGCATAATGTGGTGTGCATTTAATGCCATAAAATCCGGGTTGCTCAAAAGTGACCGACAATTCTTCATCGATTTTTCCTTTGAATGGCGTCGCTCCGTCAGGAATCATCCCATCAATGCTTGCAGCGTTATGGCTTTTTTGCGTCGCGACAAACTTAACCGTATCTCCCGGTTGAACCGAGAGATAATCAGGTTCGAACACCATGCTTCCACTGGCGCCTCGATTAAGCATTTTGACTTCATAGGTTTCAGCGTTTGCCGGTACTATGAAAGCCAACAGGATAAACATGCCGATCAGTTTTTTCATCATTTTAATTCCTTTTACGACAAGCGGGAAAATAATAGCGGATGGTTTGAAAACCATCATCGGATTCGTGGATATCTGCTTTCGCTTTGAAAATGCTTTCAATCAATGTCGAGGTCAATACTTGTTTCGGTGTGCCAAGCGCCATCAATTTACCCTGCGCTAAAACAGCGATCCGGTCACAAAACATGGCAGCGTGATTAAGGTCATGAAGTGCGATCATGACTGAAAGATCGAGTTGACGTATAAGGGCAAGGATATCAAGCTGGTGCCCAATGTCCAGATGGTTGGTCGGTTCATCCAATATCATAATTTCGGGCTTTTGCGCCAAGGCACGTGCAATATGGATGCGTTGTTTCTCCCCGCCGGACAGGCTCGTCCATAGCCGCTTTTCAAATCCCGACATATCTACCTTGTTTAAGGCATCTTGCAGGGCTTGTTCATCTTGGAGTGACCAAGGAGATAACATGGTTTTATGTGGTGTTCGGCCTATTTCAACGGCTTGGCGAACGTCGATGCGCTCGTGTGCATCGGCTTGTTGCTCAACCACAGCAATGATGCGGGCTATGTCTTGCTTCTTTAGAGCAGTAAGATCATTTCCTTTGAGGACAATTTTGCCATTTGTGGGCGTGAGAAGGCCCGCACAAATTGAAAGCAGAGAGCTTTTTCCTGCACCATTTGGCCCGATTATACCCAATATTTCATGTCTCTGCAGCGTAATTGACACTTGATCGAGGATAAGATGTCCGTCTCTTTTCAGGCTGATTGTATTGGCTTCAAGCATGATCAACTGCCTTTCTGTCGTAAAAGCAGAATGGCAAATAAGGGCGCGCCAATGAGCGCAGTAACGATTCCGACGGGAAACGCAAGTCCGGGAACAATAATGCGCGATACAAGGTCGGCAGCTATCATAAATACCGCTCCTATAAAGGCGGAAGCAGGTATGAGGCGACTGTGTCTTACACCAACGAGCAGTCTTGCCGCGTGCGGGACGACCAAGCCGACGAAACTAATCGTTCCCATGATTGAAACCATTACCGCCGTGACCAATGCCACAACGGTAATAAGGAACATGCTGACATATTTGACTGAAACTCCGACAGAGGCGGCAGAGCGAGTGCCGAACACAAAGGCGTCGAGTACCCGGGAGAAACAAAAAAAGATGATAAATGCAACAGCAGTAAGGGGGATAGCTAAGAGTGCGTCATTCCACCTGACACCGGAAAGATTGCCAAGCATCCAAGCAAAAATATTTGAGCGCCCCTCCATAGGTGTAAAGATCATCAGGATGAGCGCTGATAGGGCATTAAACAACATAGCGCTGGCAATACCAGCCAGAATAATCGCGGTGGCATTGCGACCCGAATGATAAGCAAGAAACGCCACGAATACAAACGACATCAACCCGCCAACCAATGCGCCTGTTGATAGTGAAAAAACACCGGTGTTCAGCCCAAAAGCCATAACCATGGCTGCCCCTGTACCTGCGCCGGATGAGATACCGAGCAAATAAGGTTCGGCCAAGGGATTACGCAGAAGTGCTTGCAAGATAACGCCGCACATTGCTAACCCCGCGCCGCAGCAAGCACCCACCAATGCCCGTGGCAAGCGCCAAAGCCAGATAACGCGGCTATGGATGGTGTCGACGTCGTAGCCGGCATTCCATAGGTGATTAGCAAGGGTTTTGAGAAAAGTTGCAAATGGGATGGTGATCTCACCGATAGAGGCACCAGCAATGATGGCAGCAAGCAACAGAACCGCTGCCAACATATAAACTATGCTTGTGCGCAAAACAGTGGTTGTCACGGTGTTGTCAAGCCCAGGTCTACCAATGCATTGGCCAATTTTTCTATACCATCGATTGTGCGCATGGTTGTGTTCATGGATTGTACATCCATTGCAACCAAGCGGTTTTTCTCGACGGCGGGCAGAAGTCGGGTAACCGGATCGTTTTTCAGGAAGTCACGTTTGACTGCAACATCATCAGCCGGGAAACGCCGACGTTCCATCTCGGCAAGAACAATTATCGTAGGATTGGCTTTCACAATAGTTTCCCAGCCCACCGTTGGCCACTCGTGATCCGATTGGATGATGTTGCTGATGCCTAGAATCTTCGTGATATAACCGGGGGCGCCGAGCTGTCCGGCAACATAGGGATCAATATCCAAATCAGCGCTCGAATACCAAAAAACTGCGCTGAGTTTGTCTTTAGGAATGGATTTTACTTTATCGATCGCAGCTTGTTCTCGCGCCTTTAGGTCGGCAATCAGCTTTTGTCCTCGATCTTGGACATTAAAGATACGCGCAAGTTCATTGATTTCCTGATAAATCATATCCATCGAAAATGGCTGTGTTCGTAAACCATCGCCGCCGGCCATATTATCTTTTCCGACGCAATCCGCCGGAGCGGTATAGACGGGAATATCAAATTCGGTGAACTGGTCATATGTCGCAGAACTTCCGGCAGGGCCGATGACCCACTCTTGATGACTTGCAACCAGATCTGGTTTTTGTTCTACAATGCTTTCGAAGCTTGGAATATCCCGTGACAGAACTTTGACATTCTTATCCAATTCGGCAAATTGCGGCATTACGGCTGAATACCAAAGTGCAGTGCCCTTGACCTTGTCGGCTAAACCGAGTGCATAAAGGATTTCAGTCGTGTTCTGTCCGACGGATACAACCCGTTGGGGTGCCTTCGAAAAGGTAATGACGCGCCCGCAATTTTTCAATGTTAACGGATATTGGGTTTCTTCGGCCTTTGCCGCGGTGCAGCCAATAATGACCGATGCAGCAAGAGCTGCCGTGGAGAGTATGTGTTTGAATGGTTTCAATATCATCGTGTATTTCTTTTAATATCAATGGTTTGCCAATAACCGGCATTTGTCAGTTGCGTAGAAAATTGCCGGTTACAATGACAACATGTTTGCAAATGCCGATTAAGCTGCGTGATAAAGCCTCTGCTGCACCAGGCCGCTATTTGACAGGCGGGAAAATGTTTTCGCCAATGCAAGAACGGCGAGGTCTACCAGCGGTTCGACAATGATCACACTCATATAGGCTACGCCAAAGCTGGACACATTAGCCAGAGTTGCCATACTGAAACCTTCACCGTAAAATGCCCAGAAGCCAACCCATAAGACAATACCTGCCTGATAGGATGTGGACAGGGCAAGGGCTTGCGCATATTTGACATCTTTATAGGCGGTTTTTTGCGGGATGATCTTCTTAGCGATGAGGCTCATCGCATAAAGCGGTACGAGCAGTGTTGTAACATTCATACCATATTGCGGCAGATCAAACGGCGCAAAAAACACTCCTTGTATTAATAGGCCGATCGCCAAACCTATGGCGGCGGGACCCGCGCCAAAAACAAGAAATAACGTTGAACCGAGAATCAAGTGAACCTCGGATACACCAACAGCGTGGTGCGGCAATATTTCAAAAAAGCTGAAAACCAAAGCGGTACTGACCACCGTGCGAACACAAAACGAAATGACGTTCGGATCTTGTTTGAGGGACTGCCATGCCATTTTGGCAGCCAGTCCAAATGAACCTACAGCCGTTGCGTAACTCAATACAATTTTAGCGCCCGTTACGACGCCCGGTTCGATATGCATATTGCTTCTCCTTTGCACCCACCGTGCTCTCGAGTTATGTTATGTCGGAGGTTGAAAACCTCGCATGACGGCAGGTCTCCTGGCTTGCGGATAAACGCGCCATACCAGCCTTCCCGTTATTCACAGTGGCTTGAGCGTGATGCTCGATGGTGAGGCGCTGCCGCGCACAGTTGCGGGGGCAGCCACGGCTTAAATTCCTTTTCAGGTCAATTCTTCCGTGTTCCCTATTATTCCCCTTCAGAGCCTTCTTACAGGGGAACCGTCATGGCGTGACTATAGACAATTTGCCCATAAGCGCAAGCATGTGCCGCTTGTATGAGCAATCTTATGCATGTATTTCGCGTTCACGTTTAATATTCCCTTTTGTGTTAAGTTCAGAATATCATACATAAAAAAACCCCGCCAAAATGACGGGGTTTAATATCTTCGAGCATTTCGAAAAACACTCAAAACCTACCTAAGACAACCACCTTCAAAACTTTTGCAATGATGATATTGGCTGGCTTAGACAGAGATATTATACAGCGGCAAGATTGCCGGCTGCTGATTTACCTGAACGGCGATCCTGAAGAACTTCATAAGAAATCTTCTGGCCTTCGTTGAGGCTGCTCATGCCGGAACGTTCAACAGCGGAAATGTGAACGAAAACGTCCGCGCCGCCATCATCAGGCTGGATAAAGCCGAAGCCTTTTGTTGTGTTGAACCACTTAACTGTTCCTGTAGACATAGGAAACTCCTTGAATAATAAAGTAATGTATAAGGGCGGTTAGGCCGCTCATACGGGTTTAGATCGAAATTTAGACATGGGAGCTTCGTAAAAAGTGCTTGCCGCACAGGAAAGAAAGTCGCGCAACCGAAAGATCGATAAGGCTATAAATAAATGTTATGATCATGAAAAGCAAGTTTTATTCACATCAATGTTAAAACACCTTCTTGCTTTTGCCATTTTGATCTCACACAGTCGTCATTTGATACAAGCCCAACACTATAAGAGTGTCAGGGACAGGGGAATGGTAGATGGCCAAAGTTGACGGCGATAAAAACGGCTCTATGGCGGACAATCCCGTTGATGCCCCGCCCGGATCGTTGCTTGAGGGTAATGTCAAGAATACGCGGTTTTCCCATCAGGCAAAACTACTTTACATTGCTTTTTGGCATTCCCACACGCGAAACCGTTTGATCGTCACATCCTTTGGTATCCTTATTCTCATCATTTTGATTGGCCGTGGGCAGCTGCAGATCAATGAATGGACGAAAGATTTCTGGAATGCCATCAGTCGTAAAGACCTGCACGAATTTATATTCCAGCTGGGCGTTTTCTTTGCCATTGCCGCAGTATTGCTGGTTTTCAACATCACTCAAACCTTTCTTAACCAGTATCTCAAAATGAAACTGCGAGAGGGGCTGACAGATGATCTCATCACACAATGGATGATGCCCAAACGTGCATTCCGTTTGACAATGGCAGGGGAAGTGGGTGTCAACCCGGACCAAAAGTTGCACGAGGATGCGCGCCATCTTGCTGAAGCGACAGCAGACTTGGGTATCAATCTGCTACAGGCAAGCGTCACTTTGTTGATCTTTATTCCGACATTATGGGCGACAACCGCAGGTTTTGTCTTCAGTTTTTCAGGTTATAGTTTTCCTTTACCCGGATACATGATCTGGGCTGTTTTACTTTATGTAAGCGGCGCGTCTTTTCTAACCTGGTTTGTTGCGCGTAACCTTGTTGATATTAATGCCAATCGCTATGCGCGTGAAGCCGATTTACGCGCGGCTTTGATGCATACAAACCGTTCGATCGACTCCGTC
Organism: Bartonella sp. LJL80; assembly: GCF_054871565.1. Classification (NCBI taxonomy): domain Bacteria; kingdom Pseudomonadati; phylum Pseudomonadota; class Alphaproteobacteria; order Hyphomicrobiales; family Bartonellaceae; genus Bartonella; species Bartonella sp. LJL80. The sequence continues at coordinate 30,966 of NZ_JBTXLM010000007.1, read as the reverse complement.
ACCTTGATGGGTGCCGAAAAAGACGAAAAGCAGTTCTTGGATGGTCGCGTTCAGAATGTATTGGATGCCATATGGCGTATTGTCATCGCCACTACGAAATTGACCGGCATTACCGCTGGTTACGGTTGGATATCCAACGTGGCCCCTTATATTATTGCTTCGCCCATTTATTTTGGCGGTGGTATTGATCTTGGCGGGCTACAAGCTGCGGTGCAGGCATTTAATCAGGCCCATCAATCTTTGCGCTGGTTTGTCGATAATTACGGAGCTTTGGCCGATTGGCGCGCAACCATGCTGCGTGTAGCAACTTTCCGCCAGGCCGTTGTTCAAATGGATGACGTTGACAAGCAACGTAGCGGACATATCATTGTGAAGAAAAATGACGAAGATGTTCTGTCTTTTGATTCGCTACATATTCGCACAGCAAATGGACGGTTGACAATGGAACCGTCATGTATCGCGATCAAGCCGCAGCAAAATACATTGATTTTTGCACCGCAAGATGTCGATAAAACAATTCTTTATCACGCTCTTGCAGGACTTTGGCCTTGGGGGCAGGGAACAGTGGGATTGCCTGCAGGTGAATTGCCAAACTATATCCCAGATGCGCCCTATATCCCGCCCGGCACATTGCGGAAAGTGTTGCTCTATCCCGCAACGGAATTGCAACCGGATGATGACGAGATACGCAACGCGCTGGAAATTACTGGACTTGGCGAATATTTTTCTACACTGGACGAGGAAGATGTTGATTGGGACCGTCGGTTGAATGATGTCGAGCGACGTTCTATGGCATTTGCACGTGTTCTTCTGACCCGTCCTGCATGGATCGTTGCAAATCAGGTTATGGATGGAATTGATGAAGAAGTGCGCAAGCGTATTGCTTCGGTGGTCTTTCAACATCTGAAGGAAACGACCTTCATTTATATCAGTCGTCGCAATGACGAAACTTATCTGTTCGATCAGATCGTTGAGGTAAAGTTTACTCCGTCGGATAAGCCAGTCGATCCTTTGAACCCGATGTAATGCCGGTAAAATGCTTTTCGCTAATCAATCTACCGCGCTTTTGTGTGATGTATCCAGTTTACCATGGACTGTGGGCTAACACGCAAAAAATTAGGACAAGGCTCCATGGCTAAGAATATCTCTTAGAGATATCCAATAGGAGAGGCGTGAAATGGCGAGGGGATGGCGCAGTTTTATAGCGATTATCGCTCTTTACCAACCCCAAAACATGAGCCACCAAGCATAAACAATTGGAAAAGTTCCCAAAGCAAAAAACAAAAAGCTAACGACACGCCGGAAGGTTGAAGCAGGTGTATTGATCAGAATTCTAAGAGCCAGATAGAGGCTCCATAAAGCAGTGCCGCCAAGAACGATAGCACGAGCATCGGAGAGCCACCAAAGTACCAAGCCATCATATTGCAAAAGCTTAACCGTTGTTGCGGTAAGGCCAAGGAACAAACCTGCAGCCGCCAAAGGCAGAAAAGCTTGTGCCAAATGTTTGAACAAGCCGGGCCTCTGCAATAGTAGGGAAATAATTGATAAAACGGCGGTAAGAAACACGCCAAAAACAACACCGCTGCCCAAGATGTAACTTGTTACACAAAAGCCGTCGAGCCAATTGAAACTGTCATTGTTGGCAGGATGGTTGGTCAAAATCCACCATGGTGCGGTCGGATTCAAGGGCCAAAAAATGTCATGGGAGACCAGCCAGTTCGCCAATGCCTGCTTAAACGTTACAAACCATGGACTGACCGTCCAGGTAAAGGCACCGATGGCTACGCCAATCATCCCAAAGAGCAGGAGCCGTATTTCCCAGATGTTTGAATTTTTGTCTTCGCCATAAATCAGGATTTCTTCATTGACTGAACGCGGTTCCAAGGCAACAGCATCACGGAATCCAGAACAACGCCCGCACATGTGGCAGCCCGAGACACCATGGAGCTGATGGATGTTGATCATTGGTGGGCAATTCGGATTTGCGGGGTGGTCGCCGCTATAGTCTTTCCACTTTTCAGCGTCTGTTTTGAAGGATATCGGTGCTAACCGTGACAGCAAGTTGAAGACACCGCTCACCGGACAAAGATAGCGACACCAGACCCTTGTACCTCGCCCATAAAGATAGCCAATCAGAACAGCTGCTGCCGTCGAACCACCAAGGATCAGCAGCGCTGCTTCTGCGTAGTCATAAACGCTTATCAATTGCCCGTATAGTGTCGTTAGAACAAAGGCGACAGCAGGCCAGCCCTTCCATTTAATCCACTTTGGTATAGTTTTGTTGCGACCAACGGTTTTACTCGTCCACTCCGCCAAGGCACCTTCAGGGCAGAAGACGCCGCACCAGATACGACCCATGAAGAGCATGGATAGGATGACAAATGGCCACCATATGCCCCAAAACACAAATTGTGCAAACAGAACCAGATTATCAAGGATATGCGCCTGACGTGGTGGTAAAGGCAGAAATGCCGGAATAATCAGGAGCACCAGATAAATCCCGACAATGCACCATTGAATGGTTTGAATCACCCCTTTATGGCGCTGCATTGCAGTGCCAAAACTATGAAGCGCAGGGGTAATAAAGCGTTGCATGATGGGGTTAACTAGGCTGCTTTCAATGGCGGTGAAACGATCGTTTTCTTGGGCTTTGCAGAACACAAAACAATGGCCAGAATCCAGTAAACAGCCAAAACGCCAACCTGCATGAGTGAAGGTTCTGCATGATAGCCGGTCAGTCCGGTCAATGTACCGCTATCTGATACCAGCCAGCTCGTGCTCCATAGAGGATCATCCATAAAGCTGTAAAGCCACTCTGGCAAATCATAAACGGAAATCTGTGCAGCAGCTTTATCAAAAGCGGTTACAATTAGTCCACCGCCAATCAACAACAGCACAAATGCGCTAAATCTGAAGAACCACTTCCATGGAACGACCTTTGAAAATTTTTGCAATATCCAAAAAGTGACCAAAGCAAGAAGGAAGCCGAGTACGCCGCCCAAAACAAACATACCAAGCGACGCGCCTTCATGCTGGGCGCCAACACCGGCAAGGAAGACAACGGTTTCAGATCCTTCGCGTGCGACTGCTATCATGGCTAAAATTAAAATACCGAAGCCGCCGGATGATTGCAGACTTTTTGCGGCTTCGCGTTCAAGCTCGCCTTTCATACCGCGGCCGTGGCGATGCATCCATACAACCATCTGCAATATCAGCAGAGCGGCTATAGCCATCATTGCGGTGAAAAACCACTCACCACCAGGGCCAGCAAACCAGTTGCCGGCGACCCAAAAAGCAACAGCCAGAAGTCCAGCCAAAAGAAGCCCCAAAGCGGTGCCAGCCCAAAGACGGTTTGTAAAAACAAGCAGATTCTCCCGTCTGAGCCATGCATAAAGGATGCCAATGACTAAAAGCGCTTCGATGCTTTCGCGCCAGACTATAAAAAGAGGTGCACCCATGAAACTGGCTCCTATTTGACGACGATTTCAAAACCAGCCATATCCATATGAAACTCATCTATGAAATGATATGTGCCGGTTTTTAAAGGATGGATGACGACAAAAGACTGAACACCGGGACCCATGACCTTTTCAACCCGTAGAGAGAGGTTCTCGAATTCAGCCGGGCCGGTACCAATGTTTTTTACGGAGATTTTGAAACGTTGTCCGGCGGCGACCTCTATAGAAGGTGGGTCGAATACGCCGTCCTTAATCGTAACATCATAATTGTCCAGAGGTGCCGCTCCGGCAAAGACAGGGAAAAGACAAAATAGAAAGACAAGAATAAACCGCATTTGACGGACCCTTTATTGGCTAGACCGGCAGGGGAGGTCATCCCGGCCGGTCTGCTGTATGGGTTTGCTTTCGATGGTGGAAGATCGTCACGCAAACCCGAAAACAAATGTCCAAAATGTCTTGATAACTGCCAATTTGATGCTGGATATAGCCCAAACCCAATATGGCTATTATGCAGAGACTGTTAGGAGTGACTTTACTTAGAGTGAACCCGTTTTTGATTGAAACATCGATTCACTCCAACTCTTTGTTTTATCGCATCGTCCAGGCACAAAAGCCTATCAACTATTGCAAGAAATGCTCTAGTAGCCGCCCTTTTTGCCTGTGCCGGCATAAGTGAAGTCATATTCGACCACGCATTTATCGAACCAGGGTGCAACGCCTGTCTCTTTATCAACGTGGCGTCCAAACATGGATTCTTTTGACGGAGGCATGATTGTATATTTCAAGTGATATTTGCCTGCACCTTGCAATTTGACGTTTTCACCATAGTGCGGCCCGTCATTAGCAACCATAGGATGGAAGTGACCGTGCATAGGCTCGCTGGCACCTTCTTTTGTTAGCTCATAAGAAACTTGCAAATAAGGAACCCAAGATCCTTCCTGTAGACCATTTTTATTGTCTTCAGTCGCATGAATGTCAGCTTCCAGATGAACATCGGACTCCGCTGCGGGCAACATGATGCCGGCTGGTTCCATTTCAATCGGTTGCAAGTAAACAGCGGCTATTTCCATGCCACCGCACATTTGCGGTTCGCCAATTGGATATTCAACAGCAAGCGCTGGGCTGGCCAAAAGAGTGCAGGAAGCGGCCAAAAAAAGCTTGTTAAAACGCATTGTAAATCCCTCGATTTAAAAACATGAGTAGAGCTATCATGTTTTTATTTCGCGGGAAAGTGTATTTTTGCCGCACCCTTCAAAATTACGTGTAAGCTCATATGTCAATGCGGCTGGTCAAAAGCCGAGCTTTTCCTCGTAATCGTCCCAGCTTTGATACATTGCATATCGTCCTATTCCTGGGATCGGGATATGTCCGTAAAAAGGTGATAGCTGGAATTCAGAAAACATTTCGGTTTTTCCCGCGATCTCTCCGACATATACTGCTGTCGCTAATCCCGTACGGTTTGAACCGTGCTCGCAGTGGATAAGAAGCGGTTTCGGTGCCGCACGCATAACCTCGACCAAGCGCTCGATCTGTTCTGCCTGCAAAATCTTACCGGACGAAACCGGATAGTGAATGTAGGAAATTCCGGCTAATTTGGCTGCTGACTGTTGCTCGGCCAGCTCTTCTTCGGAAATATCATTGCGAAGATTGAGAATGGTTTTTATCGCATATTCTCGCGCTAGGAATGCGATGTTTTCGGGTTTGGGTTGCGCTGAACGATAGAGTTCCTGCGGAAGAACTTCATGAAAATTGCCGACCCATTGCTGATAGACCATGTGGATGCCAAGGGCGACCGGTACCAAAGCTAGAAGGACAAAAAAGATTTTTGGCTTGCGCATAAGGCTCTTTCGGATGCGATATCAATGATATTAACAGCGACCGTTCAGCTGCTACGAATAAACATATAAATAACGGTATTCCCGTCGAATCGCCCCGCCTTTATGCATTTAGCGGCAGTTTATGAAAAAACAATGATGCTCCCATATCATTGCATAAAATGCAGATGCCATGACAGCTTATCCGTCATGGCATCTTCAAAATCAGTTGAAGTAATCCTGTAGCGGACGTACGTCCAGCGTACCTGCCCGTAATGCCTCAATCGCCTCTGCAACAGACTCCGCCCCTGACATGGTTGTGTAATAGGGCACTTTTTGCATGAGGGCTGCCCGACGCAGCGATTTAGAGTCCGAAACAGCGCTGGCTGTATCCGTTGTATTAAATACAATATGAACCTGCCGGTTGCGAATTGCATCTTCGATATGCGGACGACCTTCAAGAACCTTATTGATTTTCTTTGCTTCAATGCCGTGTTCTGCGAGGAACTTCTGCGTCCCTCCAGTTGCCAAAACGGAAAACCCTAGTGCTGCCAGCCGCTTTACCGGTTCTAGAACGCGTGATTTATCTTCATCACGAACAGAAACAAACAAAGTTCCTTCCCGTGGCAGATCAACACCTGCACCAAGCTGCGCCTTGGCAAAAGCCAACGCAAAATCATAGTCTAGCCCCATAACTTCACCTGTGGAGCGCATTTCTGGCCCAAGCAGGGTATCAACACCGGGGAAACGGGCAAATGGGAAAACCGCTTCTTTGACAGCGATATGGGGCTTGTTGGGTGTTTCCGCCCTTCCGCCATAGCTGTTGAGTGCAGATGTCAACCTTTCACCGGCCATGATGCGCGCTGCTATCTTGGCGATCGGCCGACCTACCGTTTTTGCTACAAATGGCACCGTTCTCGATGCACGCGGATTAACTTCCAGCACGTAGATTGTGCCATCCTTGATTGCGTATTGCACATTCATCAGGCCGCCAACATGGAGAGCCTTGGCAAGTGCTTTGGTTTGGCGTTCAAGTTCTTCCACAAGCTGCGGCGACAAAGTATGAACAGGGAGCGAACAAGCCGAGTCACCCGAGTGGATACCTGCCTCTTCAATATGCTCCATAATGCCCGCGACCAATGTTTCCTCACCGTCGCATAGGCAATCGACATCGACCTCGATCGCCTCTGTCAGATAGGTATCGAACAGAAGTGGATTTTTGCCAAGCAATGTGTTGATCTGGCCGGTTTTGTCATTGGGGTAGCGTGCCTTGATGTCTTCGGGCACGAGTTCCGGTACGGTATCAAGCAGATAGCTTTGCAGATTTCGTTCATCGTGAATGATCTGCATCGCGCGACCGCCCAAAACATAGGATGGTCGTACAACCAAAGGAAAGCCTAGATCATTGGCTATCAGACGTGCCTGCTCAACCGAGTAGGCGATGCCGTTTTTAGGTTGTGTCAAATCCAATTTGATCAATAATTTTTGGAACCGGTCACGATCTTCTGCAAGATCAATGGCATCTGGCGATGTGCCAAGAATGGGAATTCCGGCTCGTTCCAGCGATTCTGCCAACTTCAATGGTGTTTGTCCGCCAAACTGAACGATAACGCCGACAAGCTCGCCTTTTTCTTTTTCAGCTTCCAGAATTGCCAAAACATCTTCAGCCGTCAGAGGCTCGAAATATAGCCGGTCAGACGTATCATAATCCGTTGAAACCGTTTCAGGATTGCAATTGATCATAATTGCTTCAAAGCCTGCATCGCGTAATGCGAAAGCTGCATGGCAGCAACAATAGTCGAACTCGATACCTTGACCGATACGATTGGGGCCGCCACCTAGAATGACGACTTTTTTACGATCGGATACCTCAGCTTCCGAACGCAGGCTACCGGCAAACGGAACTTCATAGGTTGAATACATATAGGCCGTTGGCGATGCAAACTCTGCTGCACAAGTGTCGATACGTTTGAAAACCGGCTTCACATCAAGTTCATGACGAAGTTTTGCTACATCTTCGGCATCTTTACCGATCAAGCTGCCCAAACGTGCATCGGAGAAACCCATCGACTTCAACATGCGCAGATTTTCAGCATCTTGCGGCAAGCCCTGTTCGCGGATGCGGTACTCCATATCAACGATGCCAGCCATTTGTTCAAGAAACCAAGGGTCGATTTTACTGATTTGATGAATTTCAGCCAGGGGCATACCCATGCGCATCGCTTGTGCGACATAGCGCAGTCGATCGGGTGTCGGCGTGCCAATCGCGGCGCGAATGGCATTCTTCTCATCGCCTTCGGCGTGCTCGGGAACGGTGATTTCATCAAGCCCGGTCAGGCCGGTTTCCAAACCACGCAGGGCCTTTTGCAAAGATTCCTGAAACGTACGGCCGATTGCCATGACTTCACCAACGGATTTCATCGCCGTTGTAAGAATAGGTGAGGCGCCCGGGAATTTTTCAAAGGCAAAGCGCGGTATTTTGGTCACAACATAGTCAATTGATGGCTCGAATGATGCAGGTGTTGCTCCGCCGGTAATGTCGTTTTCCAACTCGTCGAGTGTATAGCCGACAGCAAGTTTGGCAGCGACTTTAGCGATAGGAAAGCCAGTGGCTTTTGAAGCAAGTGCCGATGAACGCGAAACGCGCGGATTCATTTCAATAACGATCAGACGGCCATTTTCAGGATTGACGGCAAATTGTACATTTGAGCCGCCGGTCTCAACACCAATTTCGCGCAGTACGGCAATAGAAGCATTCCGCATGATCTGGTATTCTTTATCGGTCAGTGTGAGGGCAGGGGCGACAGTGATGGAATCGCCGGTATGCACACCCATTGGATCGACATTTTCGATTGAACAGATGATGATGCAGTTGTCCTTTTTGTCGCGGACAACCTCCATCTCGTATTCTTTCCAACCCAAAACGCTTTCTTCGATCAAAACTTCAGTCGTTGGCGATGCATCCAGACCACGTTCGATAATTTCGTAGAATTCAGACCGGTTGTAGGCAATGCCACCGCCAGTCCCGCCCAAGGTAAAGGATGGACGGATGATCGCGGGCAGACCGACGTGATCAAGCGCTTGCCCTGCTTTTCCCGTCGCATGCGCCATGTAGCGTTGCTTGCGATCACCTTCGCCAAGCTGCCATTCGTGCTCCAGCTTATCGAGAGCATTTTGCAAATCATCACCGGAAAGCTCCGCTTTCAGCTTCTTGCGCATCTCTTCATGACGCTGACGATCTTCCTCTTTGATCTCCGTCGCATTGGCAAGCATGGAACGGGGCGTTTCCAAACCGATTTTTGCCATGGCTTCGCGGAACAATGCACGGTCTTCAGCTTTATCGATTGCGGTAGCGTCGGCACCGATCATCTCGACATTGTAACGCTCAAGAACGCCCATGCGCTTGAGTGACAAAGCGGTGTTAAGTGCGGTCTGGCCCCCCATGGTTGGCAACAGTGCATCGGGTTTCTCACGTGCGATGATTTTGGCAACGACTTCCGGCGTGATGGGTTCGATGTAGGTTGCATCGGCCAGATCAGGATCAGTCATAATGGTTGCCGGGTTCGAATTCACCAGAATGATCCGGTAGCCTTCCTCTTTCAGAGCCTTACAGGCTTGTGTGCCGGAATAGTCGAATTCGCAAGCCTGACCAATAACAATGGGGCCCGCACCGATGATGAGAATGGATTTTATATCTGTGCGTTTTGGCATGGCGTTTTCCTATGGCAAACACCCGCGCGGAAAACCGGCAGGCTGAATATTTAAACTTTTAAGGCTAAGCTTGCCTTATAGGTAAAGTGGGCATGAAAGTAACCCCCAAAATGCCAAATTGGGTGCTTTTTTTCGTTTTAATCACAGTTCTATCTCTTCTCTTCCTTCATTTCTTTTTTATATGCTATAAAAATCAAGACAAGTAACAGAAGGAAATCGGGCATGCGCTGGGAAGGCCGTCGGCAAAGTAAAAATGTCGAAGATCGACGTGGACAGCGCGCTTCAGGCGGCTCCGCCATGCGCACGGGTTTGCGCGGAATAGGTTTGGGGTTGTTGACGCGCGGCGGTGGCCGCGGCATTCTCATTCTTATCGTCATATTCGTCGGCCTTAGTTTCTTCGGTTTCAATCCTTCACGCTTTTTATTTGGCGATGGCGCGTTGGAGCGCAATGGCAGCTCCCAAACCAGCCAACAATCCCTTCCTCCGCAGGCCGATGACAAACGTGGACAATTTATTGCCACGGTTTTGGCGGAAACTGAAGATACATGGACAACGATATTCAAGCAGCACAATGCGGTTTATCAACCGCCGGTTCTCGTGCGGTTTTCAGGTACTGTGCGTTCGGCATGCGGACTAGCCACGGCAGCCGTCGGGCCATTTTATTGTCCAGCGGATCGCAAATTATATCTTGATGACTCATTCTTCGAGCAACTCAGCCGTCAATTCGGCGCTCCAGGTGAATTTGCTCAAGCTTACGTCATTGCACATGAAGTGGGCCATCATATACAAAATTTAACCGGCGTTCTAAACGCTACCAATCGCCAGCGCGCCCGCATGAGCACAGCCGCCGCCAATGCGCTTTCCGTCAAAGTGGAGTTGCAGGCCGACTGTTATGCGGGTGTATGGGCACATTCTACCGACCAAAAAGGTCTTCTCGACAGTGGTGACATTGAAGCTGCTTTGAATGCGGCGCATAAAATCGGCGATGATGCGTTGCAAAAGCAGGCTCAGGGATATGTCGTTCCCGATAGCTTTACTCATGGTTCGTCTGTACAACGGGCTGAGTGGTTCAACCGCGGCTATCAATCGGGAAAAATGGAGTCGTGCGATACGTTTTCAGCCAACCTATGAGAGGCTTGAAGGTAAAGACTGCCAATGAATGTCTTATGCTAGAATGAAGATGGCAAGCGTTATGGTGGACATGAAGATAAAGCCAAGAATGATGGCAAAACTGAAATAATCAAAGCCAAGAATCTGTTTTTGACGCAGCTTAGCTTTTTTTGGATTTTTTTTGTCATAAAGAAAGGTAATACTTTCACCAATATCATATTGGGCAGGAAAATCTGCTCTGTTTAAAACAGTCTTCAACGTTCCCCGCTCTTCATTGTGAAATTCTATAATGGGCGCATAAAGTTTCGTATCATTTATAATTTTCTCTTCGAAAGCGATTACCTTTCCAGTCGCTTCAGTTAAGCGCCTATCCAAAAAATGCGTTTTTCTTCCCTCCCTATATTGCTGAAGGATAAATGCAGACCAAATGGTGAAGAACAGGAAAACAACGATGACTTGAAACGCAAGTTTAAAAAAATATGCACAACAGGCAATTGCTAGAAAAGCAATTTCAGAACCAAATTTATCAAGGAAGCTTAGTTTGTTTTTTGTTAGAACTGTTGGTCCGGACTCCACGTCTGAAGTTTCTACATCAAAAGCAGTTTCATAGCTGTAAGACACCTTCGTGAACCCGTTTTTAGCACCCGACTTAACGCTCAACCGAAAACCATTTTGATTAAAATATAAGTGAACATCTGTCTCAGCTTCCAGCGCCTGATAACGTCGCCATTTCATCGTTGGCAAGCAGCGCAAACCAACCGGCAGTAATATGATGAGTATCAAGGCCAAGATTGCATTGACGATTGGCCAAAGCCATAACGACCAGAAATCAGCAAATCTGAAGCTATAAGGACTATCGGATTGATAGGCTATGCGGTGTCTATCTCCTGTTTAAGACCTCGACGGGGAACACCTTCCTCATAGGAATAGAGACTGCTGCCATTCTGAAGCTTGATTTTAACGGCTGCTGGTTGTCTACCCTCGGCATCCGGCTTTGCTCTGAAACCTGCAATATCGGTGTCTAACACGATTGCAGTTTCCATGAATTTCAGTGTCGATAGGGTCAATGTAAAGCCGAATAACGAAGGTATAACGGCAAAAGACACAAAGACTGCGATTATCATAAGACGCTTATTGCGCAATTGGAGTGGTGTTGGCGTTTGCAAATGGAAAATCCCCGCTGTCAATCGACCAATGTGCCGTCATAAAACTTATCTATAATATCAAGACTATGAATTAAAAAAATGCTTTCGCCCCTATATCAAACAGCGTATAGGCGAATTTGCATATCAAGGGTTGTGCTATGGCAGTCGTAAAAGATCCTCAATTCATCCGCCGTGGGCTAGTCCTCGTCTTTATAACATTGCTTTTAGATATTATAGGCATTGCTATCATTGTGCCAGTTATGCCCGAATATCTCAGTCAGCTTACTGGTGATGATATCAGTGCGGCTGCGGTGGATGGCGGGTTTCTTCTCATGGTTTATTCCGCCATGCAGTTTTTGTTTGCGCCGCTTATCGGTAATTTGTCAGATCGATATGGTCGTCGTCCGATTTTGCTCGTTTCGATTATAACCTTCGCGCTCGATAATCTCATTTGCGCTATCGCGTGGAGTTATTCCATGCTGTTTGTTGGTCGCATACTGGCGGGTATTAGCGGCGCAAGTTTTTCGACCTGTTCTGCATATCTGGCAGACATATCCGATGATAGCAATCGTACGCGCAATTTTGGTCTTATCGGCATCGCATTTGGCGCGGGGTTTGTCCTTGGTCCGCTCATCGGGGGGCTTCTTGGTGAATTGGGGCCACGGGTTCCATTTTATTTTGCGGCAGCCTTGTCGTTCATCAACTTCTTTTTTGCATTGTTCATGCTCCCAGAAACATTGACGAAAAGACATCGCCGGCGCTTTAACCTCAAAAGGGCTAATCCTCTTGGTGCTCTATTACAATTGCGCCAATATCCGTCAGTGTTATGGATTGCATTGGCATTTTTTCTCTATTGGTTGGCGGAGTCTGTCTGGCCTGCAGCTTGGGCCTTCGTAGCGAAAGAACGCTATGGCTGGAGCGAATTCTCCATCGGTCTATCTTATGGGACTTTTGGCGTCGGGCAAATTCTCATTATGGGCCTGTTTCTACCGTATATTGCCAAGCGTTGGAAAGATTGGCGAATTTCTATGACCGGCCTATGCTTCGCACTTGTTGGCATGGTCGGATACACTTTCGCGGTTGAAGGATGGATGGTCTATGTCGTGTTCGGCTTTACCATGTTGGAATATCTCGCCCATGCTCCGATGCGCGCTATCGCTGCAGCGCAAGTACCGGCAAATGCACAGGGTGAATTACAAGGCGCGCTGACTTCAATCACCTCTATCACGTCAATGATTGGGCCTGTATTCTATACATCGCTTTTCCAGTATTTCACTAGTGACGATGCACCTTTCCGTTTTTCCGGTGCGCCTTATGCTGCGGCATTTTTTGTATTATTGGCTGCAACCTTGATATTCGCGTTTTATGTGCGTGAACCGGAAAAGGCGCGTCAACAGACCATTATGGAAAATATCATACCACCTGAGCAGTCGTGAGAAAGCAAGACTTGGACCACTGCAGTCGGAGCAGATTAACAGCGTTGTATGAAGACGTCGCGACCCATCTTGGAATGCTGCGTTGCCGTAAATGCAGCCAAGTGTGGTTTTGATTGAGCTACACATTGATGATGTCGGATAGATCAATGAAAAACCCGCTTTTTCATTTCAACAAAAGCAGGTTTGAATGGTTTTAAGCGGCTTTTTTATGAGCGCGTATGAGATCACGGAAACGCTGAAACAGATAATGGCTGTCCTGAGGGCCTGGCGATGCTTCTGGATGGTGCTGTACCGAAAAGACTGGCTTTCCGACCAAAGTGATACCACAATTGGAACCATCGAACAGCGAAATATGCGTTTCTTCAACGTCGTCTGGAAGCGTTGAGGAGTCCACGGCGAAACCATGGTTCATCGATACGATTTCAACTTTACCCGTGGTGTAGTCTTTTACCGGATGGTTGGCACCGTGGTGCCCCTGATGCATTTTAACGGTTTTAGCGCCGGCAGCCAAAGCCAACATTTGATGGCCAAGACATATACCAAATAGAGGTACACCGCTTTCCACCAATTTACGGATTGTGGGCACAGCGTATTCGCCTGTGGCAGCTGGGTCACCCGGGCCATTCGACAAAAACACACCATCGGGTTGCATGGCAAGAATATCTTCAGCGCTTGTTTTGGCCGGAACAACAGTTACACGTGCTTCCAGTCCGGCGAGCAAACGAAGGATGTTCCGCTTAACACCATAGTCGATTGCAACGATGTGGAGATCCTGTTTGGTTTCACTGCCATAACCTTCATCCCAGACCCAAGGGGTTTCCTGCCACTCCGATGACTGCCCGGATGTCACGTCTTTAGCAAGGTCAAGTCCCACAAGGCCCGACCATTCTTTAGCCTGTTTTTTTAGCGCTTCAACATCAAATACACCCATCGGATCATGTGCAATAACCGCGTTTGGAGCACCTTTTTCACGGATAAGCGCGGTTAGTGCGCGCGTATCGATGCCGGATAAAGCTATCACGCCACGAGCTTTCAACCATTGATCCAAGCCTTCTGCAGCGCGGTAATTGGAAGGATGTGTGATGTCGGCCTTAAAAACCGCACCGACTGCACCATATCTGTTCGCAGGATTGAGGTCTTCAATATCTTCCGAGTTGGTGCCAACATTGCCGATATGCGGAAAGGTAAAGGTGACGATCTGCCCTGTATAGGATGGGTCTGTCAAAATTTCTTCGTAGCCGGTCAGCGCAGTATTGAAGCAGACTTCAGCTGCTACAGTGCCCGTTGCACCAAGACCTTTACCCTCAATCACAGTGCCGTCTGCCAAAACCAGCAGGGCGGTTGGTTTGGCAGTGCCCCAAGGGGCTGTCGTTTTTGCGGTATCGGTCATGGCTCGCTCTCATAAAAACAGTATTCGAAAGGCGCGATATTGAACTCATGCAAAAGCCGCAGATTTACACCTGCTTGACGATTGTGTTTCCAATGTTCAGCTAAGGTTAGAGATATAGGAGCATTGCATGTCAAGGTAAAGGGTTGTTTGGTGCTTTTTCATGGCTTTTGCGTAATAATTTATTGAATTGCGTTGCATGAAAGCATGCTTTTGGTTAGACCGTGTGAAAATCATCAAGCAGGAATGGATAAGATCATGTTGCGCGACGACATCAATGATGCCTTGAAAACAGCCATGAAAGAGCATGACAAAGCACGTCTTGCAACGCTTCGTCTTATCAATGCGGCGGTTAAGGATCGCGACATTGCCAATCGTGGAGAAGGAAAGCCTGCGGTTGATGACACCGAATTACAGTCTATTCTGGCGCGCATGATCAAGCAGCGTGAAGAATCGGCGAAAATGTATGATGAAGGCGCCAGACCTGAATTGGCAGCCACCGAACGGGAGGAAATCGCGGTGATACGTGAGTTTCTACCGCGCCAACTCGACGATGAAGAGGTGGCGAATGCCATAGCCGAGGCTGTGGCAGCAACGGATGCCGAAGGCTTGCGTGATATGGGCAAGGTTATGGCATGGCTGAAAGAGCGTTTTACAGGTCAAATGGATTTTTCAAAAGCCAGCGCCATTATTCGCGAGAGATTGAAATAACCAATCTTCAATTCAAGAAAAAGGCACCCTGATGGGTGCCTTTTTTATGTCTCATGCTAAGGCCGGATGAGACGGCCGATCCAGATGAGAATACATGCTCCGATGAAACCGGAAATCAGATAACCAAACCAGCCCGCAAAGCTCACACCAAAAAGGCCGAGAAGAAAACTTGCCAGCGATGCGCCGACAATACCCAATACAATGTTCAGGATCATGCCGGTATTGCTTTTCATAAAACTCTGTGCGGCCCAACCTGCAAGTCCACCGATGATAATTGCAGCTATCCAGCCAATGCTCGCGTCTTCCATGGATCTCTCCTTTGCCCAAATTTGTATATTGTGTCCAAGTTTACATATGAGACAGAATTAGCGCAGCCACAATAGAGTTCAAGGGGTTTTAGCGCTCATTCGGCTTGACGTCTACTTGCTAGAGGCAACTTTGCGAAGGCGAGAACTCTTCAACAGGCCTTGTTCTTCCAGAATAGGATAGGCAATTGATGTCAGAAGCGAATTTATTTGCTTGAGGTCCCGTAATGTGTCGAGATGTAAACTTGAGGACTCGACACTTTTCTCATCACCTTGCCGCAATCGTTGAAAATGTTTGAGACTGGTTTCTTTTTCCAGTTCACGCAAATTATCTTTCTCTTGCACCAAAAGATGTGCCGTTCTGGTATCGCGAGAAACCAATACATTGAATGCCATATGTGCGTTTGCAAGCACAATGCTGTGGAAGCGTGAAAGCTCGCGCCAGCCGTCTTCGGTAAATTCGAGATTCTGCTGTTGCTTTTTTTTGACCAAGGCCAGCATATTATGCGTTATGATATCTCCTACCTGTTCAAGCTTTATGCAAGCGCCAAGGAGTTCCTGGGTTCTTAAAGCTTCTTCATCGCTCAGTTTCTGGCCAGCTAAACGTGCGAGATAAAGCTTGATGGCGGCGTGTTTCTTATCCAGTATATCATCGAGTTGGATAAGTTCGTTCATTACCGATTTATCAGGTTTTTCATAAAGCCCCATGACCTTGTCAAGCATAAGATCAACCAGATCGCAAATGCGGATCACCTCCCGTGCGGCGTTGGCCAAAGCAAGGTTCGGTTTTTCCAATACCGTTTCATCAAGCGCGCTCTGTGCCATAAAATCAGCTGTTTCCACCGCTTGTGCGGGCGTTTTTTTGAGGTTTACCAGCCAGTTTGTGAGCTTCAAAACCGGCTGGGAAAGCGGAATGCCAACAAGCAGGATAATGAGGTTGAAGACGATATGTGCATTAACGACCTGTGTGACGGGATCGGCTCCCAGCCAACTGACAGGAGGTTTGAACGCTAGAAAAAGCACCAGCATGATAAGCGAGCCAGCACCGCGCATCATCAAATTACCTAAAGGTACAAGACGCGTCTCGGGTGGTGCATTGCGCGTTAGTAACGGAGCTATCAGTGATGAGCCAAGATTGACACCCAAAACCATGACAACACAAAGCTCGGCATGGATAAGGCCATGGCTGGCAAAGCTAACAAGAAGGATAATTCCGGCGATGGATGAGTGGAAAAGATATGTCAGAACAGCCGCGATCAGGAAAGAGGACACGGGATCTGTTGAAAGATAGGAAATGATGTTAGGTAAAACCGCACTATCTCGAAGCGGCGCTGTGGCCTCGCCTGTCATTTGCAGCGATAGAATGAGCAAACCAATGCCGACAATGATACGGCCAAGTTGACGCCAATCTCGCCTCTCGGTGGTCATGAAGATGAACGTTCCGATTAGAAGGCAGAGCGGCACAAGAGCTGTGAGGTTATAAGAGAGAATTTTCACCACAAGTGCCGAACCGAGTTCACCACCGCGTACTGCCATCAGCCCTGCAACACCCGATACAAAACCAGAGCCGACAAACGAGCCAACAAGCAGTGTAACGGCTGTTGAACTTTGCAAGACCACTGCCATGAATAGGCCAAATCCGACGGCAAAAACCGGATTGGCCATGACGTTGCGTAATTTACGCTTCAATCGGTCGCCATAGGCGCGTTCCACGCCCGTACGCACCATACGAGTGGCCCATAGAAGCAGCGCGACAGCGCCTGCCAGATGAAGAATAACCAACGGACCATTCAATGTTTGTTATCTCCTTTTATTTATCCCAGCCAACACAATGGCGGTCGGGAGCAAAATTGGCCAAAGGCGGCTTTGCCACGAATGCATAAATTTATAAGCGTGGCTAGACCGCTGTAAAGCGCGTTTTGAAGCCAATCATTTTATTTTGACTGCCGGCGTTCCTCGCGTTCTGCTACCGCTGCAATAAAATCGCTGCCGCTCGGATTTTGGAAAATACGCAGACCGAAATCGGGTAAAATGGAATAGAGGTGATCGAAGATGTCGGATTGGATACGTTCATAGTCCGCCCATGCGACTGTGTTGGTGAAGCAATAGATTTCGAGTGGTAAGCCCTCAGAACCTGGAGCCATTTGGCGCACAAGCAGTGTCATGGACTGACTGATGCCGGGGTGATTTTGTAAATAGGCCATCACATAGGCCCGAAATGTACCAATATTTGTCATGCGGCGTGTGTTGGCTGCAACGTCCCTGTTTCTTTCAAGCTTGGAGTTCCAATCATCAATTTCTTTCGCCCGTGTTTCGAAATAGCTTTCCAGTCGATTGTAGTGCGATAGTCTTTCGCGATCTTCACTATTTAGAAAACCGATACTCGATTGATCGATGAACAATGAGCGCTTGATCCGCCGCCCACCCGATTCCTGCATGCCACGCCAGTTTTTAAATGGATCGGTGACCAGTTTGCGGATTGGTACGGTGGTAATAGTCTTGTCAAAATTTTGAACTTTAACAGTATGAAGTGCAATTTCAATGACGTCTCCATCGGCACCGAGATTGGGAATCTCAATCCAATCACCTACGCGAACCATGTCAGTCGAAGAAATTTGGATACCCGCTACCAGTGACAAAAGCGTGTCTTGAAAAACCAATATCAAAACCGCGGCCATGGCGCCGAGACCGGAAAACAGGATCAAAGGCGAGCGGTCAATCAAGGTCGCCAGCATAAGGATTGCGGCGATGGCAAAAAGCGCGATTTTGAATACCTGTATGAACCCTTTTATCGGTTTTAATCGTGCTTCAGGACGCTGCTCATAGAGGCGGTTTACGACATTTAAAAGCGAAGCAATGGCCAAAACAACAGTCAGAATAATAAATGCATTTGCTACATTTTGTATAATTGTGCCAAGTACCGGTGGGAGTGAAGGCACGAGGCTGATGCCGGTAGACACAACCAATGCCGGCGCGATGTTTGCGATATGCCGGATCGTCCGATCAATGTCGTCTGTCTTATGCGAATGGAACAGGTCGGATAATTTGCGCACGATCCGGATGAGAACCGTTTTGACGACAAGATTGATAATAAGTGCCAGAATGATAAGTCCAGCAAGCCACACTGCTGCTTCCAGCCATGCGTGTTGAGCTAAAAATTCTGTCATAGTTTCCATATTGTATATCCATTGCTGGTTTTTTCCATTCAAGTGTAAAGTTTCACGACGAGCACAGACAAGTGTTGGAATCGAGTGCTATAGTGTTTAAGTAACAGGATGATTTTTCAACCTTTGTGAGAGCTAATGCGTTTTCCGCCCGATTTCCTTGACGAGATCCGCGCCCGACTACCGATTTCGACGGTTGTCGGGCAAAGGGTGGCATTTGATTCCAAGAAAAGCAACCCTTCGCGTGGTGACTTCTGGGGCTGCTGTCCGTTTCACGGTGAGAAAACACCAAGCTTTCATTGCGAGGATCCTAAAGGGCGTTATCACTGCTTCGGCTGTGGTGTGAGCGGTGATATTTTTCGTTTTGTCACCGAGCTTGATGGCTTGGCCTTTCCGGAGGCCGTGGAGCGGCTTGCCGATCAGGCGGGTCTAAAAATGCCTGCTCGCGATATCGAAAGTGAAAAACGGGAAAAAGTAAAAGCCGATCTCTATGATGTCATGGAAATGGCTACGAAATTTTTTCAACAAAAATTGGTAACTGACGATGGTGCAAATGCCAGACATTACTTGGATCAGCGTCACCTTTCGCAACAAATCGGTCAGAGATTCCGTATTGGTTATTCACCTGACAGTCGCTCTGCGCTGAAAGATGCTTTGATCACGCGTGGCATTACCGTAAGGCAGATGGAAGAATGCGGACTGCTTGTATCGGGGGAGGATATCTCTGTCCCGTATGATCGCTTTCGCAATCGTATTATATTTCCGATTGAGGATATGCGCGGACGCGTTGTCGCTTTTGGTGGGCGTGCGCTCGATAAAAATGCCCGTGCGAAATACCTCAATAGCCCGGAAACAATGCTGTTTCACAAGGGCAACATGCTTTACAATGCGCTGCATGCGCGAAAAGCTTGCCAACCGAATGCGGGAAAGCCAGCGCAGTCCATGTTGGTGGTTGAAGGTTATATGGATGTCATCGCGCTTGCCAAGGCTGGTTTTGACCACGCTGTTGCCCCACTTGGTACAGCATTGACCGAAGACCAGATCGGTTTGCTTTGGCGGATGTCTCCTGACCCGATTTTGTGTTTTGACGGGGATGATGCCGGGGTGAATGCGGCTTTCCGCGCAGCAGACAGAATATTGCCGCTTTTAAAAGCCGGCGTTTCCGCCCGTTTCGTGTTACTTCCCGAAGGGCAGGACCCCGATGATATTATCAATTCGGGCGGATCAGAGGCTTTCAAGGGTGAAGTTGACAAGGCTATACCTTTAGCGGAATTGCTTTGGTTTCGCCAAACGCATGGGCGCCAGTTCAATACACCGGAAGAACGTGCCGGCCTTGAACGCGAGCTGAAGCAGGCAATCTTCACCTTAAAAGATGAAAGTTTGCGCCACTATTATTTACAGGACATGCGCGAGAGATTGCGCGACTTTTTTCGTCCGGCTTTCAGGCCTGCTGCAAATAAATCAAACGGATCGGGAAATTACAACAATAAGACGGGTCGAACAGGGCAGGCAGCCTCAGGGCGCGGTTTCAGTGCAAGTTTAGCCAATTCCAATCTGGTACGCAATGCTTCTGCATTTCTTCCGTTACGGGAGGCAGCCATTCTCATGACTTTGGCGACCCATCCAGACCTTTGGCATGAAGACTTTGAAACATTGGCAGCGCTTGAGTTGGAAAATAGTGCTCTTGTCGGCTTACATCGCGCGATGCTGGAAATTTTGGGAGAATGGCAGCCCGATGACGCGGATGCCATGCTGGCACTTTTGCAACAAAAAGGCCAAGCTGAGATTTTATCCCGTATTGGGGATTTACTCCAAAAGACCGGCATGAGAAGCGCTTTTGCCGTTGCACCGATTGAAGACGCCAGAGAAGCTTTAAAACAGGCTGTCTACTTGCATCTTCGCGCACACAACCTACATAAACGCTTACGCGATATAGAAATGCAGCTTTTGGAAAGCTCTGACGGAGACATCTTTACATTGTTGCGTGATGTAAAAGCCGAATTGGAACAGACAGAAGCAACAGAAGCTTTGATTGAAGGTTTCGGACGTTGGAAGGCTGACGAATCGAATCAGAGCGATACGAATCATAACAAATGATTCGCTTTTTGGGTGCGAATCAGCCACGAAAGCCTGATTGGGCTGGTGGTTTCTCAAGATTGAGAGCCATTTTAGGATTGGAATTGAACTGTAGCGGCGGGAGTTATTTGCATTCAGTGTGTGAAAAACGGCGTGAAACACGACTATAGCCCTAGAGATATATGCTTTGTGGGAATGTGTATTACTCAAGATCCCACTTTCGCACACGTTTAAAAACACTGCAAAAATTAATCCTTTCGCAAAGGATCAATCCTAAAAGACAATAAGAAATATGCGTGCCATGACTGCGTGGCGAGTTGGATGAGAATATAAGAAAATACCGGTTACGCAAAAGATGCGATATGGCCGAGTGGAGTTGAGACGGAATGGCAACGAAGGCTAAACAGAAAGACAATGCAGAGACCGAGCGCGAAGTGAGTGCGGACGGTCCTCTTCTCGACCTGTCCGATGACGCCGTTAAGAAAATGATCAAGGTCGCCAAAAAACGCGGCTATGTGACGATGGATGAACTGAATGCCGTTCTGCCTTCAGAAGAGGTGACATCGGAGCAAATTGAAGACACCATGGCGATGCTTTCCGATATGGGAATCAATGTCGTGGAGGATGATGAAGAAGCTGAAACCGAAACAGATAATGATGAGGAAGAAGCAAGCGTAGAAGGCGGTGATCTGGTCGAGGCCACCGGGCGTGCGGTAGCAACCGCTGCCAAACGGGAGCCTACTGACCGTACAGACGATCCTGTGCGCATGTATCTTCGTGAAATGGGTGCGGTTGAACTTCTCTCAAGAGAAGGCGAAATTGCAATCGCCAAGCGCATTGAGGCTGGTCGCGAGACGATGATCGCCGGTTTGTGTGAAAGCCCGTTGACATTTCAGGCTTTGATTATCTGGCGCGAGGAGCTTAACGAGCAGCGCATTTTACTGCGTGAAATTATTGATCTCGAAACCACCTATGCCGGACCGGAAGCCAAGCAGGCACCGGTGATCGAACGCGTGGAAGAGACAAAGCCAAAGGAAGAGGCTCCGCGCCGTCCTTCACGCGATGACGATGACATAACAAATGTTGGCGGTGAAACATCGACTGAAGAAGATGATGAAGACGATGATGAAGCCAATCTTTCGCTTGCGGCTATGGAAAATGAACTTCGTCCGCAAGTTATGGAAACGCTGGATTTCATCGCCGATACTTATGTGAAGTTGCGGAAGCTTCAAGATCAGCACGTGGAAAGCAGTTTGGCAGCCCATGATGATGGTGCCCTGTCGCCCGCGCAGGAAAAGAAATACAAGCAACTGAAAGATGACCTCATCAAATCGGTCAAATCGCTTTCTCTAAACCAGAATCGTATTGAGGCGCTTGTCGAACAGCTCTATGACATTAACAAGCGTCTTGTGCAAAATGAAGGCAAATTGAAACGTCTTGCCGATTCCTACGGTGTCCGTCACGAAGACTTTCTGAAGGAATATCAGGGACGTGAGCTTGATGCCGACTGGGTTAATTACATCGCGACATTGTCTGGGCGTGGGTGGAAAGAGTTTTCAACACGCGAAACCAAGGCGATCCAGAATCTACGTGGTGAAATTCAGATACTCGCCCAAGAAACCGCTATTTCAATTGGAGAGTTTCGCCGTATCGTCAATCAGGTACAAAAAGGCGAACGCGAGGCAACAATAGCCAAGAAAGAAATGGTTGAGGCCAATCTACGCCTGGTTATTTCAATCGCGAAAAAGTACACCAATCGCGGTTTGCAGTTTCTTGATCTTATTCAAGAAGGCAATATCGGTTTGATGAAAGCTGTCGACAAGTTTGAATATCGTCGTGGGTACAAGTTCTCAACTTATGCGACATGGTGGATTCGTCAGGCGATCACCCGTTCGATTGCGGATCAGGCACGCACAATCCGTATTCCGGTTCATATGATCGAAACGATCAATAAAATTGTTCGTACATCGCGTCAGATGCTGCACGAAATTGGCCGTGAACCAACGCCGGAAGAGCTATCCGAAAAGCTTGCTATGCCGCTTGAAAAAGTGCGCAAGGTGCTGAAAATCGCCAAAGAGCCAATCTCGCTCGAAACACCGGTCGGTGACGAGGAAGATTCGCATCTCGGCGACTTTATTGAAGACAAAAATGCGCTTCTGCCAATTGATGCGGCAATTCAAGCAAACCTAC
This sequence comes from Bartonella sp. LJL80, assembly GCF_054871565.1. Classification (NCBI taxonomy): domain Bacteria; kingdom Pseudomonadati; phylum Pseudomonadota; class Alphaproteobacteria; order Hyphomicrobiales; family Bartonellaceae; genus Bartonella; species Bartonella sp. LJL80. The sequence goes on along the minus strand of NZ_JBTXLM010000007.1, from coordinate 8,459 downwards.
GTGATACAACAACGCGTGTTTTGGCATCGTTAACACCACGTGAAGAGCGCGTGCTCCGTATGCGCTTTGGTATCGGTATGAATACCGATCATACGCTTGAGGAAGTCGGACAGCAGTTTTCGGTTACGCGTGAGCGTATCAGACAGATTGAAGCGAAAGCGCTTCGTAAACTGAAGCACCCCAGCCGTTCGCGCAAATTGCGCAGCTTCCTCGATTCATAAAGATAGAAAAACAGCGTATTATCGAAAGATGACGCTGTTTTTATTCATACCGCGGATGGAGGATTTTATGTCGTTTCTCAAAAAGCTTTTTGGAAAAAACGGTTCCGATACAACAGAGAATGCCAAAATTCCTGGCGCGAAGATTGAGTATCAAGGCTTTGTCATTGAAGCCACGCCCTATAAAAGTGAAGGGCAACTGCAAAGCTGTGGAATGATAACTAAAGACATTTCAGGCGAGATCAAAGAACATAGGTTCGTACGCGCAGATCGTTTCAGTCAAATGGAAGACGCGGTGCGGATGATCCATATCAAAGCCCGTCAAATTATCGATGAACAAGGCGAAAACATCTTCCGATAATCGCTGAGGTCAGCCGAAATTATCCTGTTATGATCTCTTTTTAAGACCGTTGGCGTTTATTCAAAGCTGAACGGTCTTCTTGGCTTTAATGAGATGTGCTTAGAGGTCTGGCGCCTTTTTACCTTTTGCATCCTTTTTCTTTCCCGAAATCTTGTCGATATAGGCTAGGAAAAGCGCGGAAATAACAAAAGTCAGGTGCAGAACCGTGTAGAACGTCAAATGTATCCAGCTATAACGTTCAAGGTTGAGGAATATTTGCAAAAGATGAATTGAGGAAATCGCAATGATTGTCGAAGCCACTTTGACTTTCAACGAGCCAGCATCAATTGTGCCGAGCCAATGCACTTCGTCTTCGCCTTCATCAAAACGACTGACAAAATTTTCATATCCGGAAATGATAACCATTACAACGAGGCTGGCTATCAAGGCGGCATCAATCAAACCCAACATCTTCAAAATTGTATTGGTGTCGTCAAGCTCTTGCACGTGGCTTGCAAAGTCCCAGAGTTTTCCAGCGAAAGAAAACGCATAAATTGCCAAGGCGACAGCAAGGCCGATGTAAAAAACAACCAGCAGCCAGCGAGATGCGAGGATGATGGATTCAATAAGAAGTTCAATACGTTTCATGCCGGCAAGCCTATTGCGTTGAGTTTATCCTATCTGCATGACCAATGTCGGACCTTTTTTCAAGCCTTAGTTTTAATGAAAGCTAGATTTTCCAAGACTAAAAGAGTAATGCGAGCCCATGGAAAAAACGATACCTTTTTGGAAATATAAGACGCTTGAGGAAATGACCGTTGCGGAGTGGGAAAGCCTCTGCGATGGCTGTGGGCGTTGCTGCATGCACAAATTGGAAGATGAAGATACCGGTGATATTTATGCGACCAGCGTCGCGTGCCGCCTTCTAGACGCTGACACGTGCCAGTGCAGTAATTATCCTGATCGTAAATCCATCGTACCGGATTGTATCTTTCTTGATATCAAGACAGTGCAAACGGTTCGCTGGCTCCCCAAAGATTGCGCCTATCGACTGATTGACGAGGGGAAGGATCTGGAGTGGTGGCATCCCCTTGTATCAGGCAGTAAAGATACCGTTCATGAAGCAAAAATATCTGCCCGCGGCAGGGTGAGGGCTCATGAAGATGATTTGGAGACTGAGGAAGACTATCTTCAATATATTGTCGGACCGATGGACGAGGGCAGATAGTTTATTTAAATGGCACGTTGGTTGTGGCTATTTCGTTTTATCCCATTGAGCCGGTAATTTTCTTTTCCGCCCTCAGGCCACGATGAACGAAGGGCGGAAACGAGGTATTCATTCACAGCAACACTTATTGGTCTATTGCAAATGTGACTGTTACATTGATGGCATAATCAAGTTCGCCGCCGGCAAAGTTTGTATCAGCCTGATATGCGGGCTTAGCAGCACTGGCCAGGCGTGGCATAACACCGGAACTAAAATTCTCTTCACTGATCGAAATGATAGGGCCAAGCTTAACATTTGCTGCCCCGGCCAAAGTTTGGGCTTTTTCAATTGCTTCGGCTACGGCTTTCTTACGTGCTTCTGTATAGAAAGGTTTCTGCTCCGCATTGGTAAACGATATGCCGCTTACCGAATTGATGCCGAGGCTCATAGCCTGATCAAAAATTTTACCGGCAAGCGCGAGGTCTCTAATGCGAACAGTTAGAGAATTGGAAACACGATATTTCTGCTCAGACACCTTTTTTTCCTTGCTATCCTCATTGACGGGATAGATGGAAAGACCAGATGTCTGCAAGTCACGCGGTTCAATACCGCTTTTCTTGAACGACTCCAGAACGTCATTCATAGCCTTATTGTTGGCGGCTAGCGCTTGTTGTGCGGTCTTGTCATTGGTGACAACCGCTAGATTAATGACGGCCATGTCTGGCGCTGTTTGAGTTTCACCCGTCGCGCTCACGACAATGGTGGAATGCTTCATTTCGACTTCTCCGGCTTGTGCGCTGTATTGAGCGGATAAAAGTGTCATACCAGCCGCAGCTCCTATAGCTAAGGACGAAATCGGGCGAGAGAAAAAGTTTGACGCTATCATGTTCACTCCTGTTGTCTTAACGATCTTTGTCACCCTATCGGCGTATGATGTAGGAAATAGGGCAAAGCGGATAAATTGCCAGAAGCAGAAAAAAGGTAACGAGTTGTAACACAGGCACTTGTGCCCAAGGTATTTTTAGTTTAGATCGGGGCAAACGTGGGGCCTGTAGCTCAATTGGTCAGAGCCGGCGGCTCATAACCGCTTGGTTGGGGGTTCGAGTCCCTCCGGGCCCACCATACCCATGTTCGCTTGAAACTCCATTATTCGTTCAAATTGTCCAGCCAGTAAAGTCCTAGCTTTCCATGGTTTAGTCGTACTTTGATGCATGAGAGGCAGCGCCCAATTTAAGATAATTCAACGACATAAACGCCAAACTAACGCGTAAAAGGTGGGATAAATGCAGATGAACGTCGGTGCGGTAGAGACGCAATGGCGATAAAAGACTTTAACTGACAGAAACCTGATATGACGTGTAAGGACGCTGACAGCAAACTTATTTTATAGACATACCATAACTGAAAAACGGAGAAGACAATGTCTATGAAAAAAATACGTATTATTGCTTTAGCAATCTTGACCGGTACAGTCGGTACAGCAGTTTTGGTTCAAGGGGTGCAAGCGCAAACTGCAATCTCCAGCACACAAACACCGTTACAGACAACACGTATCAATGTTTCAGAACTGGCAAAGAAGCTTGAACAAGCAGGTTATCATATTCACGATATTGACCGTAAACATTTTGGATGGGAGGTTGAGGTTACAGATAACAACCATCAACGATTAGAGTTACACGTCGACAATCAGGGTAACATCACAAGCCAGGAATTTGATGATTAAACAATAAGCTGTCTGTTCGCGAGTGTGTTCGTCGACAACGAACACACTCGCACTGCAGTTAATTATGATTTCGGTCGCATTAAATTTAGTACGGGATGCCCGGCGGTTCAGGTGGAAATCGGCTGTGTATAAGAAAGAATGATGCTTTCGCGCTATGCGACTGTGAAGATGCTTATTGCGCAGAAGGCGCGCTTTGTCTAATTTTTTTCAAAGTCGGAAACAAATGTGTCAGGAAGCAGCGTCGATATGATCCATCTGCGTCAAATGAATGAAAATGATTGCGATGCTGTAGCGGCTTTATTGCAGCGGAATGCACAGTCGAACGGTGGCGGTCTATTTGGCGAGTATCCCAAGGCAAAAGTGCTTCATATGCTTCAATCAAGTCTAAACGTCGTTGTTGCGCTGCAGGATGATCGTTTAGCCGGTGTCGCATTTAGTTTCAGACCAGATACAGACCATTTACCTGCTATTGCACGTTACATTTTTTCTGAGTCACCGGATCTTGCAGATGGTCGATGGCTATATGGGCCTGTTTGCATTTCCGGTGATGAAAGAGGGAAGGGGATACTGCGTATGCTTTGCGATGAATTATGTGGTTTGAATACTGGGAGCCCGCTTGCTTTTATCAATGTAGAAAATATCGCGTCAATCAAAGCACATTCAAAGATCGGCTTTGAGGTGTTACAACGTACCGTCATGGACGATATGGAATGGTGTATTGTTGAGAAACGACAATAATCCCCGAGCATCGGGGATTATTGCATTAAAGATCCCGATAGTTCAAGAACCAGTATCGCTTAAATTGATGCTTGTCACGACCACGCAACTCGTTTGTGATGCGGGTATCATTATAACCTGACCGACATTTGGAAGGTTGAATAATGCTACGCCACCCAGATCGTCCATACGTTTTGAACCTTGCGGAAGCTGCTCTTGCGCTAATTGCGAACAAGACGTCTGCGTAATCACTGTTCTGACCATGTTGCCTTCACAACCGTTTTCGACTGGCGCTGTGAATACAAAACCTGCGCCCTTGGTCGTATTGTCTCCATAGATCTGCCCGATCGTCGCACTTAGAGAACGTTCGTCAGGTTTTTTACTGTCCCAAGAAGTGGCCGCTTGAAACTGCGCACCCTGGGTTGCCGTCTGTCCAAGATTGGAGAAAAGTGCCGCACATTTCGCCGCGCCAATTTTCTTCGCTTGTTCTCCGAATGTATTCTCAACAAAAGCCATGGAGCCGTTTTTACCGCTATTAACGGGTTTTAAAATCGACCATCCGCTGAGAGCTATTATCAATACAACGGCAAGAACTGCCCAATAGATGGGATTTTTCCATTGTTTTGTTTTAACTTTTCCAGTGATGTCTTTTTTTGCTTCTGCTTGGATATTTTCATTCTTCATTTGTTTTTACCATGATGTAAACCGGGTTCCGATTTTATTGGTTTATAGATGATACTGCTGCGCGCAAGCCTTTGAGAGTTGCATCGAACGCAATTGTTTTGCCATCTTTCAACCGGTATGAAATATGAGCAATACTGCCATCCCCGATATGTTTGCTTAAAATTGGTCCGACTGGTGTTTGAGCTAGACAAACATTCTCGTCACAGCCAATGTAAGAAATCTTTATGACTTGTTCACCCTCATCAAATTTTACTTCAATAGGTAAGGCTTTATCAGCGTCAGGCAATGCCCGAAGCAACATAAAGGGTTTTCCGTCACGGCTTGCGGCAAGCGACCAGCTGAAAACGACATTTCGGTTGGCGTCTTCAACGGCCTGCGTAATGTTACACACCACTTGCTTGGCAGTTCTATTTTCGTCACATATCAATGTCCAAGCTTCAAATTGCATGATGGAGCGTTTGATTTCACCGGGTGGGCCGTCAGGAACAGAAAGAGCCGGAGGGTGCAAAGTATAGGCATCGTCAGTTTGTGAAAAAGCAGTTGCGCCCCCGCCGAAAACGGCGAGGGTTAATGTAATAAATAAGAAGAAATATCGTGTCTTCATCATCAATTCAACGTAAAGCTAAGTCCTGCACCTACGCCCCAATTGCCACCGGCAGAGGTAGCCGATAGATTAGAACGTATTTTGCCATCTTCGGACGTATAACCTGCACCCATAGCAACGGCACCTTCGCTTCTCCAGAAACCACTACCAAATGCAACGCTTACCTTTCCAGGATTGTCGTCGAAACGAAGGCTTGAAGCGGCAAGTCCGATTGCGGCAGCTTGTCTGGCTTCGCGTTTTGCTTCATGAATGCCATAGTTTAATTCTCCGAAGCGCATATCTGTATATTGGTTCGATTGCTCGACGGCATCGCTTACGATATTATCTACCCGCTGATCGGTATAAGACTTGGATTGATCGAGCACGGTTGTCATCTGCGCTTGTGTATAGTCATGCAATTGACCGCCATTGACCGCTTCTTTTGACCCTGTTTCAATCTTTCCGTCAGCCACATTGGCAATCGTTACCGGTTTGCTGGCGTCGCCACCTTGCAGCGTCAATGAATTGGTCTTATTGCCGTTACTGTCTTTATCGTACATGGCAGCACCATCGGCAATATCTCCGACACTTGCTTCGATGTTATCGACACGCTTATTGGTATCCCAAAGCTGACCACCGTTAACGGCGTCCTTTGAACCTTGCGCGATATTACCATCAGCAACATTGACGATCTTGTTTGGTTGGTTATTTTTGCCACCGGCATCATAGCCACCTTCGGTATCATTCCATTGCAATGCATTTTCATCGACGGGTTTGAAATTGTTCAGCGTATCCTCGACATCATTAACTCGATTATTGACATTATTGATACTATCATTAACGCCGCCTAAGGCGTCACCGACATTATTGTATGTACCGGTTGTCACCTTGCCGCTGCTATCTACGTTGTAGATATTATAGCTCGGTGCAGTCCAAGCACCATTGGCGAAACCTGCACCTCCGCCAAAATAGGCGGCGATTTGGGTGTTCATAGCATATATTTGATTACCGGTGACCGCTTCAGTCGAGCCGTCTGCAATAAGTCCGTCTTCCAGATACTTGATTTTGCTGTTAGTTTTATTGCCTTTTCCATCATCATGCTTGGCACTGTATGCGCCAGCAGTTGAATCCCATGACAATGCATCATTTGAGAGACCGCTAATCTTACTGCTTATGCTTGTCAAAGAAGAGTCTACACCGCTAAATGCCGAGCCGACATCGCTATAGTCAGATCCCTGCACTGTATATTTAGGTGCAGTTCCATTTGCCACATTGGCACCGCCACCAAGATAGGTGGATGTGTTGGTAGCGATCGTGGAAATTGTATTGTTTGTTGCATACAATTGTGAACCGTTGATCGCGTCAAGTGATGTTTCTGACAGTTCCCCTGCGGCAACGTTTTTCATATGGACCGGGCCCTGTCCGTAAGAACCACCGAGTGTCACATTGTTATAGTCATTGACGCCATCAACCTTGTCATAAACAATGGCAGCACGCCCAAGATCGCTAACATTGTTTGCGATAGCCGCTAGACCACCTTCCATTTGTGCTACGTTGACAGCGTCATCAGCTGCAGTACCAGCCTTCACGCCCGAGATTCTACGATTGCCATCAATACCGGCAACACTGATAACCGAACCACCTGATTTTGACCCGATGTAAATAGGCGCTGTTGAATTTTCCTGAAGAACCATACCACTCTTACCAACTGTCAAATTGGTCAAGGCAGTATCGACCCCTCCAAAGGCCGTTCCAATATTGTTGTAGTCAGAGCCCTGAATTGTGTATGTGGGTGCTGTTCCAGCTGCAACATCTGCACCGCCGCCCAGATAGGTCGAGGTGTTGGTGGCAATTGTGTTCATTGTTGTATTGGTTGAATAAAGCTGTGAACCATTAACAACATCGGTTGAAGTATCGGACAGAGTGCCTGCAGCTACATTGGTAATCTTGCTGTTTGTTGCCGTACCTGTTCCATCATCGTGCTTTGCACTATAGGCGCTGGCTGTCGTATCCCATGTCAAAACATCCCCGGTAATACCCGTGATTTTGCTATTAAGGCTGGTCAGTGAAGTATTGACGCCGCCCAAAGCAGAACCGACATTGTTGTAGTCCGTTCCTTGAATTGTGTATGTGGGTGCCGTTCCTGCAGCAACATCCGCGCCGCCACCCAGATAGGTCGAGGTATTGGTGGCAACTGATGTTACTCGCGTGGAAAGCGCCGTAACATTTGTATTCGTATCGAACAACTGGGAGCCGTTGACAGCATCGGTTGAAGAGGCTGAGAGTGTGCCGGCTTTTAAGTTGGTAAGTTTTGTTCCCGTCGTGCCACCTGCCAAAGTGATGGTGTCTTTCGCCCCACCAACAGCACCATCATAGGTGACTGCCCGATCACTCAGATTATCGACCTTTGTATTGGTTGAATAAAGCTGTGAACCATTAACAACGTCGGTTGAAGTATCGGACAGAGTTCCGGCCGCTACATTGGTAATCTTGCTGTTTGTTGCCGTACCTGTTCCATCATCGTGCTTTGCACTATAGGCGCTGGCTGAAGTGTCCCATGTCAAAACATCCCCGGTAATACCCGTGATTTTGCTATTAAGGCTGGTCAGTGAAGTATTGACGCCGCCCAAAGCAGAACCGACATTGTTGTAGTCCGTTCCTTGAATTGTGTATGTGGGTGCCGTTCCTGCAGCAACATCCGCGCCGCCACCCAGATAGGTCGAGGTATTGGTGGCAACTGATGTTACTCGCGTGGAAAGCGCCGTAACATTTGTATTCGTATCGAACAACTGGGAGCCGTTGACAGCATCGGTTGAAGAGGCTGAGAGTGTGCCGGCTTTTAAGTTGGTAAGTTTTGTTCCCGTCGTGCCACCTGCCAAAGTGATGGTGTCTTTCGCCCCACCAACAGCACCATCATAGGTGACTGCCCGATCACTCAGATTATCGACCTTTGTATTGGTTGAATAAAGCTGTGAACCATTAACAAC
>NZ_JBTXLM010000006.1:0-184839 GCF_054871565.1 Bartonella sp. LJL80 | reverse complement strand
ATCATGCCAATTTTGGCATTTCAAAACAGTAAAAAACCAACAAAATCAACCAAAAACACATGAATTACCAAACAATTCCAATACTTTGCCAAAAGTGGCAGTCACAATGCCAAAAACGGCACCATATACGTCAATTATAAGAGTATAGATACGTAGTTACATTTAGAAAAAACATTCCGTATTATTTTTTGACAGCTCTCAAAGCTAATGTCAGAGATATATCTGGAAGCCCCCCAAAAAAACAAGCACTGTAATCCCGACTAGGTAGCCTACAGAAGGTCCTTCGACCATTTGTAATAAAGCGGCTAGGCAATGCCTTCACGACGACATAGCGATGCTATACTTTCTTTGTCTCATAATTCGGTTAGAACAATGCTGACCAAATTGCGCAAAATTATCGGCCTCCTTGATTCGCCGCGTTTCACTTTGCTTTTCTATAGCTGGTGAGCGCCCCTCACGAATAGCCCGTTTGGCATCCAACAACATTTCGCGGGCTATTGCCAATGAAATCCCCGTTTTACCGTATCGACCGAAGGTTACCGTCTCATGGCGGCCATCCATACGATAATCATTCTGAAAGGTAATTGTCCCAGATAGGGCAACTGTAACATGAAGGTCTTGCTGATCCCGAACCTTGTAAATCTTTTCCTTTGGCTTAAGTGACTTAATTGATTGATCTTAAGATATAATTTCCTCCAGAAGTACGTTTTTACCTAACAGCCACCTTCAAGGTTTTTTTATTTATCAATGAGTTACAAAAAAATTCACCTAACACAGCTATGTTATAGATGTAGGGTAAATCTAAAAACAGATGGATACAATGACGTACGATCCTGCGATTTACCCTGCGATTTCAAATTTACCCTACGAATAGTCAAAAAAGTCCTGAAAGAATTTTCATTTGCTTTCAGGGCCTTATACCGACTCCAGCGTGTTTTAGGTTGCCTGGAGGGAGGCTGAATCATTCCCACTCAATTATTAATTCCATTGTAACCAATTGATTTATAATGGGAAAATAATTTTCTTAAAATTTTTTGCCTATTTATAGACCATGCAATTCTTATCTATCTGTTTTCATTATTTAAATCGCATAAAAAAATAATGTAGATTATTTAAGACTATTCACCTGTTATTTTCTTTCGCAGCAAATATTTAGCACCCAATATCCGCAATTTTTTTACCTTACGGGCTCTATCTAATATATACGTTTTTGAGATCTCATGCAGTGATAACGTAAAAGCTAATGGGAATATCCATAGTAGCAAAAACTTTACGCTATCACCGCGGCTAAAGATCAATTAAATTCAACCTAAGATAGAATAAATAGTTTGTTCTGTATTTAAGTCACACACATATGCCTCAGGTGCTTCACCAGAAGCTGACCAGATCGCGTCAAATTTTGCTAAAACTTCTTGCTATAGGTCGATGTCTACCACATGTAGGCTTGTAGTGAGGTGCTTTGTTGTTAGGCGCGATAGCATCGACCAGTCAACAACGCGCCGGGATATGAGGTCGATCACAATGGCCAGACAGGAAACCCCTTCATATGTTTTGATATAGGTGATGTCTGTGCCCCATCCCAATATGTGCCATTTAAAATACCATAACAATCAATTGGCATAAACCATCTGCGAATTTAATTTCTGGTTCCCGGAACCTGCCATTCTTGCTCATCGGAAGTGAGGATATCGGCTCCGTCGATCCGTTTTACACCTGCGGGCACAAGAAGCTGCTCTAGCCAGCCGATGGCATTACCCCGTTCGGAACAATAAGCGAAAAACGCCCGTTGCATGGCACGAGTAAAAGCGACAAAAAATGAATTGAGTTCTTCACCGCGATCCGGCGAGAGGCTCCACCATGTCTGATCGTCGAGCCCGAAAAAGATCATTGTGTGGAATTCTAGACCCTTGCTCTTGTGAATCGTCATAAGTTGGACCTGTCCCTTACCTTCGAACCGATCAAGAACGTAACTCCAATCCGCAGCGCTCTCGACACATTCTCGCAAAAGGATTTGGAAGCCATTCCGAACGCGTTGGAAATCAGCGTCGCGTCGATATTCTGGGTAGGCCTGACGCAGACGCTCAACTCCAACAAAATCCAAGGCCTGCGCAAACAGCCTGTTAGCCACTACCGGATCAGGCAGTTCCTCACGCATTGCCTGTCGAAGATTCCTGGAGAACTTTTCGATATCCCGTTGCAAGTGCTCCTGCGCGGCCTCATCTTCCGAGTGGGCGCCCGCCAACGCTTGCAAACGCTCCTGCGTCGCGTTCCAAGCCTCCGGGTCGCGCGCTTTTGCTCCAAGCCGCAAGAGTAGAAGGAGTATTTCCGTGAGAGGCTCGGCTAATAAATCCTGAATGGCGATTTCACCGACGTTCCTGGCAAGATTGCGCAGTGTCAGGCCGTAGTTGCACAGAACTGGAGCAAGATCATCTTCAACATTGTTCGCCCGCATGCGCACAAGGATTGCGACATCGTGCGGAGCAATAAAGCCCTCATCGACTTCACTTCTAATCCATCGCGCTATCTGCTCTGCTTCCTGCTCGCAGCTGTCGAACATCCAGATAGCTGCCGTCTCTCCATCGACCTCTAACTCGCCCCGGGCCTCGACTTCCTCGACGTCGGGATCAATCTGCCGTGCGATGACATGCTGGATGGCAACTAGAGCCTGGTGTGATCTCCAATTCCGGAGAAGCGCATGGCGAACGGCATTGAAGTCGGCGGTGAACTCGTCGAACGCGTTATCCATTGCGCCCGCCCAGCCCATTATCCTTTGCTTGTCGTCTCCAACAGCGGTGAATACAGAATTGCTATCGCGAAACGCGGCATTCACGAGACTGTATTGTCCGTAGGTCGTATCTTGGAACTCGTCAAGAAAAACAAAGGGATAAGTTAGACGTAAGGCGCGCTTGATCCTTAGATTTGAGCGCAGCATGTACTCAACGAGGCGGTTGATCATCGCAAATGAGACCAGCGCACCGTCCGGCATGGCGTACTGATCATCCCAGTAGGCACGAAGCAGCTCGCGCGCGCGCGGATCCACAACTGTTTCTTCGAACGGCAGCGCCGTACGGGCAATCGCCCTTTCAAAACGGTCTGCACTGACATCTAGGCGTCTGTGAGTTCGCAGGAATAAGTTAAAATCCTGTCTTGAGGGAAACGCGATACTGTAGTCGGTCGGCGGTCGATAATCATCTGGGATTGCGAAGCGGAAGTGATCCAACATCTGCTTCGTGAATGCATCGAAAGTCATCGAGTGAAACCTGCGGGCCTGGTTTGCAGGGCAGCGCTGACGAACCCGCGCTGCAAGATTTTGGGCAGCATCACGCTTAAAGCTGATCGCAAGTATATGCTTTGACTCGGGACAAAGACCAGTCTGAAGGAGATAGGCGGCCTTTTGCGCCAGAAATTCTGTCTTGCCCGCTCCGGCGCCAGCGGTAACACAAACGCTCCGTGCGGTCTCTCGCAAAGCCTCCCACGCTCGCGGCTCAAGGTCATCGACCCCTTGTGGTCGCCAATCTTCCGGCAAAACTGGCATTAGTCTTCACCCGGCTCAGGAAACAAAACATCTCTCACATGATCGATCAGGGCACTCAATTCCCGCGGAGCGTGGTGGACAAGGTTTTGATTTGTAATCCTGCTTAAGGCAGCGAGATGAGTTTCCGGCTTGCTATGGCTGAGGAAGAGATATGGATACCAGGCGAAGCTATCGTTCCATCGATCGTCGTCATAGATATCGGGTTTTCCATTAGTTTTAAGGACGACCTTCTTTTTCTCGGCAATCGCCTCCGCCGTTGTCCTTGGACCTCGACCGTTCGGATTTGGGTGCTGGTAGGCAGCAGGAAACGCCTGCAACATCGCGAAATCCAGGTCGATGGGATCGGAAAAGAAGACGGCTTCATGCCTGAGGGCCTGAAGCCAGTCATTATCCTGCCAATCATTTAGAACATCCTTGTCGGCCAAACTGTCGAGATCGTAGAGATCGATCGTGCAGTTAACGACGAGGGGATTTGCGGTCAGGTCATGTCCCATTTGTTCGAGAGCAGCAACCGCACTTCGGATCATGTTGGCTCCGCCATGAGCGCGGCCAAGATCAAAATCCAGCAGCGTGGCGTAAGGAATGCCAAGATCGGTGAGCAGTCTCCAGAAGTGAGAGACATATCGCCCCCCCAACGGAACGACCGGAACAAACGACGGATCAAGCGGCACGCCTTTGGCTTCGGCAAGCCGGGGAACAACGATCCGCTCCGAATCCCCCTCCGCCAGTATCACGAACCGCGCAAAATAAAGTTCCGGATAAGAGCGGACCGCAAGTCGCACATATGTGCTCGCTTCGTCATCATTTTCCGGCAAAGTCAGCAGCCTCACGGAGGTGCGGCGCGTCTGTCTGTCAAGACGGAAGAAGCGGACTTCGTCTGCCTCGATGCGGGAAAGAATGCTAGCGCTATGGCTTGAGATGAGCGCCTGAGCCGTGCCCATCTCGCCAATCTCCCGCGCTTGCGTCACAACCCTGGACAGGAAGAACGGAGAAAGGCTGTTTTCGGGCTCTTCAATCGCGAGAAGGGTTAGATGAGTACGCCTTAACTTTTCCTGATCGAACGGGCTCTCCGCCGCAGCGAGGGCAAGCGCAGCCTGTTCGGTTTCTAGCGTCGCAGCAGTCAGAGCGATGTGGAAAAGCGAGCGCTGACCGTCGCTGAGATCGGCAAGGTTTCTATTTCGACCGGCCTCGTCAGGATAGAATACGAACTCCGCGCGCCGCACCAGCTCTTCGATCCTGCTCTCTATCAGTCGAAGATTGGGGGTCGTATCTGTGTCGCCTTCGTAAACCTGCTGCCACCTATGCGTCAGACGCTTGATGATAAAGTTTGCAGGGGCCTCTTGATCGAACTGGTTCTGGATAAGCTCAGCCCCTTCGGTAGCACGGGCACCAAGATCAGCCGACCAGAGCGCCGCTCGCCACAGACGGCCCTTCAGAAGCTCGGTGACACGGTCAGCGGCGTTGCGAAGGGCTGGAACATAGATGACCTGAATACTCGCGCGATCCACCGCCGAGACCTTCGGACAAGTCTCCCATACAAAATTGTCGTCAAGCGTTGTGATCCACCTGATGTCTTCTTCAACAGTGCCATCCGGCGTTCCGTCTTCAATCCACCTGGCGACAAGTCGGATGCGCGCCTTCAGCGGTTCATCAGGCCCCGAGGCAGCCATGTGATTGAAAAAGTCAGGGACGGCGTTGGCGTCTTCGTCCTCTTCTTGGTCTAGCTCCGGGAAGCCCAGTAGGCATTCGATCTCCAAGTCCCGCCCATCCGGCAATTTTTCTTCGTCATGAGCGATATGAAAGTCTTTCTTGGAGACAGTCCTGTCCGTCCTCGTCACACCAAAAAGCCGAGACAGCGCTTGGAAGAGCGCCGTCTTACCTGAACCATTGCCTCCGACGAAGGCTGTTACCTGCTCTTGCAAACGCACCTCCATCCACTCGGGACCGAAGCAGCGAAAATTACGTACCGCGATAGTTTCGATCTTCATGAAAATGCCTCACTATAAAAGTCTCAGCGCTTGCCTAAGAATGGTTGAAGAAGTGTCTTACAATACAACTCTTCATTGGTAAGTGCAATATCCACAACTCCTGTCTATTTGTATCATTGCGACGGTTTCGTAGACGGCCACCTCTAGCTCCGACCGATGCCTGTTCAGGTGCAGCCCCATTCTTAAGGACAGTGCGCTGAACACGTTTGTTATTGAACGCCTTTCGGCAACCAGTTCTGCCGCAACATCTGTTTTTTCGACGGGCAACGCACAACAGCCGCTTTGAGGATCTCGTTCTCAAGTGTGTTACGATCAAGCAAGCGTTCCAGCTCCCGACCCCGTTTCTGGAGTCTGCACACCTCTTTTGAACCAACAACGCTGCTATCACAGCCAACTGCTACTTCTCCACCGTCCTGCAACAAACGCCACTTGCGATAGAGAAGATTGGGAGCCACACCATGACGACGCGCAACAGACGAAACGCTTTCGCCCACCCCAAAACTTTCCTCAATCATTGCAAGTTTCTGCGATACCGTCCGACGGCGGCGGATATCTCCAACCAGAAACTCGGCCTACTTTATTCCATCTGACATAAGCAATCCTTAAGCACAGGCTTAAGCCTTTCTATCTTATGTCATGTGTCCGGTCAAAAATGGGGACAGTCCAATGTACTGCACCAGTTTAAACAGACAAATTGCTAAAGCTCACTTAGACTCACTCGTAACGCTGTGCATACAAATCATTTTTTTACAAATAGTAGTAGTCCAATCCATCGTAATTATTTATGGATTCCCAAGTGGGTCATAGAGACTATCAATTTCAGGAAACATATCCTTACTCACAATTTTCTCGCTAATACTCTCAATCAATAAATTTGACTCTTGTTCAGATATGTAATTTTCAACCCATTCTATCATACATGAAAGATTACGATTATTGGCATTTTGATACTTTTGTTTTAGGGTATCAACTCATAATAGCATTTCTTTTATTTCTCCATCAAGCTACTTGAGTTCCAATAAATAAGCTAATCTATCGTCTTCACGGACTTGCCGTCTTTTGGCAAGTTTTGCCCTTCTTTCATATTCTTCCCTTAGACAAGCAGCTTCTCTAGCGCGCTCTCGTTCTAATTTCTCAGTTTCTAATTGAGTAATTGGGGTTTTGTTTTTTCTCATTCTGAAAACCTTTGTCACCTTGCAGAAAGTCAATCAGCATAGGGACAATGATTTTCTCAATGGTGATATGGTTCTGGCCTGAATCCCTCGCCAGCAATTCGGCATAGAGTTTCAGATCGACATGAAGATCAGCCGGAATATCTAGGCGCAGTTTGACCGGCTTTTTTTCTTCTGGCAATGCGATGCGTAATTTGCTCATTCTTCTTCTCCTTCCGGTTCGATAATCAGGTCTTGTGTGATGATGACGCGCACAGGGAAAGCATTGCGTATTTTCAAGGTCGTTGGCACGTTTAACTGGCGATCAATAATGCGCTGTCCGGCCTGATTAAAGGTGTCTTGGGTGCCATTGCGAAGCGCGCGGATCAGCCGGTCATCGTCATCATCCATCGCCAATTCCGATCCTATAGAAAGCAAAACCGAGAGTGCTGCGGCTTTTGTCACAGCCCACCAGTGATGATCAACCTGATCGGAAACACCGGAATAGCCTGCTGCGTCTGCACCCGGCGCCCGATTAAGGGGGAATGTGCCGCCATCGGCAAATTTCAGGCTTTTCCAGACAAAGAGGATACGTTCCTGTCCGAATAGAACACGATTGTCATATTCTCCAATCAGTCTTGTGCCTTGCGGGATAAGCAGGATACGGCCGGTCGGACTGTCATAAACATTTTGTGTTACTTGCGCGGTAATCTGGCCTGGCAGATCTGAATGAATACCGGTAATCAGTGCAGCAGGAATGACAGAACCGGCCTGCAGCAGATTGGGTGATTGTGGTTTGATGATACGCGCAGAAGAGACCAGTCCTTGATTGTCTTGTTTGTTAAGGAAGGCTTGCTGGCGCGAGATATGATCCTGATTTGCCAATGTCTCGCCCATCAGATCAGGCAGAAATGGATTAATTGGTTGGTTGTTCATTGCCGTTTGTTGTGCTGCGTCCACTTTTGTTTGAGATGGGGCAAAGAGGCCAGACAAACGGGCAATTTCAATTTCCTCACGGATTTTTTGCTCAAGCTCTTGCTCATAGGGATCAACCACGGGTTCATTTGCGATTGAAGTTACAACCTGCTGATTTTGGATAACGCTGGCAGCACCCAGATCGCCGGGCGCCGGCTTTCCTATGATCGGGCCGGAATAATCATTGGATAGTGATTGCAATCCGTCTGGATAGGTATGGCTATCAATAGAATAAAGTTCATTTTCATTATTGGTGTTATTTTTTTCTTGAAACGCATAGATCAGCGAGCCGCCAATGACGAGACAGCCGACAATGCCGACAGTCAGCAGCATTTTTCGTGATAATCTGGTGACTTTCGGGACCTCTTGCCGCAGTTTCATGGTATTTGTTTCGGGCTGCACATCCATTTTACCGCCTCCTGCCATCGGAGCGTTCAATACGCACGGTTTGCTGGTTTTTGTTTTTGCCCGTGCCAAGGCGCAATTCTGCCGCTGCAAAGAGCGTATCAACGATCATGTAGTTTTGCCGGACACGATAATTGACCAGTTCCGTTCCTTTGCCGTCAGCAGCGACGACAAAGAGTGGCGGCATTTCGCCTTGGCCGATTCCGCGGGGGAATTCGATATAGACTTGCCGTCCGTCATCATAGGCGCGGAGCGGCCGCCAAGGTGGATTGTCGCCTTTAATGCGGTATCTGAATTTAATATTGGCAATATCGACATTGGTTGCCACGGGCTGAATGGCTTGTGCGCGTGCGTTTCGTTGGCGTAAGGCAATGATCTGGTCTGTCGGATATTGCCACATTACAGAAGCCATATAGGTGGATTCTGTTGATTTAAGTTCGAGGTGGTAGGTGCGCTTGTCTGTATTGATTACGAGATTGGTAGAAAGGCCGGCACGGGTTGGTTTGACAAGAATATGGATCTGTCGGGTTTTATCTGTGCCGCTTTCTGTATCACCTATAATCCAACGGACAGTATCACCAATCGCAACAGGCCCATTTCCTACCAGTGTTTCACTCGGCCGTAGGGCAATGTCGGTGACTTGCCCTACGGCTGTATAGACCTGATAGAGTGCGCCGGATGTATAAGGATAGATTTGCATGGCATTGATAAAGCCATCCTTGACCGGTTCCATACGGGCAGCTTTGTTGGCATTGGCAATGCGTTCGGTTGGCTTCTTGTTGTCTTTTGCTGCATTGCTTACCGGCTTCAGCTGTCCTGGCAATGGCAAAGGTCTGGCCGTTTCGACAACACGAACTGGTGAAGGCGCTTCTGGCACAAGAGCCGCAGGCATTACATTGTCATAGGAAATTTCAGGCGGAAGGTTTTTTGCACAACCGGCTAGAGCTGTTGTGAGAAGAAGGCCGATCATGATAGGGTTTCTGTTCATTTTGAAAGCTCCTTTGACCAGTTGATCGAATTGACATAAATGCCAAGCGGATTGACGCGTAAACGATCGGCGTCGTGTGGTTGCTGGATGATGATTGTAAGGATTGCTGTCCAACGCTCGGTTGAAGCAAGTGCGCCATCGGCATAGGTTCGTTCGATCCATGCGACACGGAACGAGCTTGGTGAAGCACGAATAACCGATGAGACATCAATTGCTATTTGTTGTCTGCCAATTTTGTTGAATGGGTCGTTACTTCGAGCATATTCATTGAGGGCAGTTGCGCCGTTATTGGTGGTAAACTCGTAAGCCTCCAGCCAGTTTTTACGCACGATGACGGAATCATTTGGAATTGATCTCACGAGCTCAACAAAATGGGCAAGATACCACGCGATTTGTGCATCAGATGGTTTGTAGTCGCTAATGGCAGGCGCAACAGTGCGCGCCTCGCCGAGTTTGTCAACTTCCACGACCCACGGAACAACAGTGCCGCGTGTTGACTGGATGACAAGGGCGCCTGCAAAACCGGCTGTGAGAAACAGGCAGCCAAAAGCCATGAGCCGCCAGTTTTTGGCTTGAACACGCGCGGCCCCCATGCGTTCATCCCAAACCTGACCGGCGCGCTGATAAGGTGTTTCCGGTTGCGGGGTTTTTCCATAATGTGTCGTTGGTCTTTTGAAAATATTCATGGGATCAATCACCTAATTTTACTGAATTGCCGGCACCGCCATGATCGGCAGAGCGAACAGCATGAGCGGCCATTGAAGCGCCCTGCCTTGCCGTCGCCGAATGGCTGCGGCGCAAGGCGCTGTTATTGGGAGATGGTTTGTTGGTTGAGGCCTGACTGTCATTCAATTGACCACCCGTAGCGCGATATGCGGCTTTTACGCCTGAAGCATTGGCTGCGGCCATGCTGCTTTTGGCGCTTTGTGCCGCACGTTTTAAAGGGGAAACAGCGACAGAAGCACCGGCTTTGGCGGCACCGCCAAGACCGGCGGCAATACCGGATGCGCCGCTTTTACCGGCAGAGGCCATAGAGTACGCGGCAGAGGCACCACCTGCGATGGCGCTTGCGCCTCGCATGGCAGCGCCGCCGCCTGCAGCCAGCGACATGGCACCTTTGGCGGCCATACCAATGGCTGCACCACCGGCAAGTGCCGCTCCTCCAACGGCAAGGCCTGTGGCAACGGCTGATCCTGCTCCCATTTGCGGCCCGCCTGAAACAAGGCCATCGGCAATTTTGGGGCCGAATATGCCAAGCCCTAAAAGAGCAAGAGCAGCCAATACAATGGTCATGGCCTGATCGAGTGTGGGAATCTGATCGCCGAAACCTGCCTTGAATTCTGCGAAAAGCGTATTGCCGATGCCGACAATAACCCCCAGAATCAGAACCTTGATACCGGTCGAAATGACATTGCCCAGTACTTTTTCGGCCATGAAGGATGATTTGTTGAAAAGGCCGAATGGAATAAGGACAAAGCCCGCAAGCGTTGTCAGCTTGAATTCGATCAGGGTTATAAAGAGCTGGACGGCGAGCAGGAAGAACGCGATCAGTACGATGAGCCATGCGAGACCAAGACAAACAATCTGAATGAAGTTTTCGAAGAATGAATAAAAGCCCATCAGATCAGACATGGCATCGATCAAAGGTCGTCCTGCATCAAGGCCGACTTGCGCGACTGCGCCTGGGTGCATCATTTGTTCAAAAGTGAAGCCTGATCCGGTCGCTTTGAGGCCAAGACCGGCAAAACTTTTCAAAATGATGTCGGTCAAATATTTCCAATTGCTGATAATGTAGGCAAAGGCACCGATATAGATTGTTTTTTTGACGAGCCTTGCCATCAGATCATCATCGGCACCCCATGCCCAAAACAGGAAGGCAATGGTTATGTCGATGACAATCAGGGTTGAAGCGATGAAGCCGACTTCACTGTTGAGCAGACCGAAGCCATTATCGATCAGGCTGTTAAACGTATTCAGAAATCGGTCAATGACACCAACAGAGTTCATAGCTTACCTGCCTTTCTTGGTAGAGCCAAGAAAAGTGTCACGGGCATCTTTCCATGTTTTCAAACATGCAGGATCACTCGTTGCAGCTTGCCCCAGATCTTTACAGCGTTTTAGTTCTGTTTTGGTGGCTGGTTCCTTGTTCGGAATAACCGTCACAGGTGGCGTATAAGGTGCGTTATCACGCATTTGCAGATAACTACCTGCTATGGCAACCAGTGCAACGACAATGGCAACAAAAATAGTCAGCCTTTTTATCATCGGAGTATCAAGCATATCACTTGCCTCCGTTATAGCCGGCGCCTGGCGTAAGGAATCTGCGACGTTGTTCGCGCCCTTGTTCTGCGGCAGCTTTTCGTTCTGCGGCTTCAAGGTTGTTGGCACGGTTGGCCGAGATTGCGACAGCAATCATATCGGCTATTTGTTGGCTCAAAACTCCCAATAACTGATTACCAGCTTGTAAGGCTTGCAAAGAGCCTTGTGATTGCTGGCTTTGCTCGATCAGATTTTTCATTTGGGTCTTGTTGGTATCAAGATTGCTGACGGCTTGCGCCTGAACACGCATAGAATCCTGAATGCCGCCCATGGAATTGCGCCATCGCTCTCTGGCACCTTCGACAAGCTCTTTGTCGCTCGCGCTCATATTAGCTTCGCCATAAGTGGTGCGGAATTGCTCATCAATAGAATTGACATTGTAATTGATGTTTTGCGCTTCACGCAGCAGGCTTTGGGTGCGTGTGATATTTTGCTGCAATTGCTGTAGTGCCGAATAATCGAGCTTGGTCAGATTTTTGGTCTGGTTGAGCAGCATTTGTGTCTGGTTTTGCAGCGCACGGATTTGATTGTTGATCTGGTCAAGCGTGCGTGAGGCGGCAAGTACGTTTTGCGTATAATTGCTCGGATCGAAAACAGTGATAGCCGAGGCAGGCTCGGCGAGTATTGTTGCTGCAATAATGGCCGGCAAGATATAATGGGAACGATAGGTCATGATACATGCTCCTCTGTGAAGGGTAAAAAGGAAGGGATGAGTTCAAGCGCCCAGGTCAGATCCTTGTGGATGAGCCATTGGCGCAGGAAGTCGCTGCGTTGATGATTGGCAAGAATGTTGCTTATGGCCTTGTGATCTTCTTTTAAGGAAGCGGCACATAAAGCGAGTGCGATTTCTGAAAGGCCAAGCTCGAACAGGCGGTTGCCGCGGCGCGACTGGCAATAATAGTCCAGCTTGGGTACGGAACGGGCGAGGATTTCTATTTGCCGGTCATTCAGGCCGAAACGGCGATAGATTTCGGTGATTTGTGGTTCAATTGCTCTGTCATTGGGCAATAAAATACGGGTATGACAGCTTTCAATAATGGCGGGCGCAATCGAGCTACCGTCAATATCGCTGAGGGATTGGGTGGCAAAAATAACGGAAGCGTTTTTCTTGCGCAGCGTTTTCAACCATTCGCGCAATTGTCCGGCAAAACTGCTATCATCGAGAACGAGCCAGCCTTCATCAATGATAAGCATGGTCGGGCGTCCATCAAGACGATCCTCTATGCGATGAAACAGATAGGCCAGAACCGCAGGCGCGGCACTTGATCCGATGAGGCCTTCGGTCTCAAAGGCTTGTACCGTAGAATTAGAAAGTTGTTCGGTTTCAGCGTCAAGAAGTCTATGCGGTCCACCGATGCAATAAGGCTGCAGAGCCTGTTTCAGATCATTGTTTTGCAGCAGGACACAAAAGCCGGTTATGGTGCGTTGTTCCGGCGGTGCGGAAGCAAGTGACGTTAGTGACGACCAGATATGTTCCTTGATTTCTGGTGTGAGAGCCAAGCCCTCGCGGCGCAATATGTCAGCAATCCAGCCGGCCGCCCAACTGCGTTCATTATGGTCATCAATACGGCGCAAGGGTTGTAGGGCAACACTGTCTTTCTGGTCTTCGCTGATCGAGCCGCCAAGATCATTCCACGAGCCATCCATAGCGAGTGCGGCTGTTCGGATTGAACCGCCAAAGTCAAAAGCGAATATCTGCGCGCCTGCATAGCGGCGAAACTGCATGGCTATCAGCGAAAGTAGTACCGATTTACCGGCACCGGTCGGCCCGACAATCAATGTATGACCGACATCGCCAATATGCAGACAGAAACGGAAGGGTGTGGCACCTTCTGTCTTGCCAAAGAATAAAGGCGGCGCATTGAAATGCTCATCCTTGTCATCACCGGCCCAGACGGCAGACAAAGGAATGATATGTGCCAGATTAAGCGTTGAAATGGTTGGCTGGCGGACATTGGCGTAAGCATGGCCGGGCAGCGAACCGAGCCATGCATCTATGGCATTGACGCTTTCCAGCATACAGGTGAAGTCACGGCCTTGGATTGTTTTTTCGACAAGGCGTAATTTTTCGTCCGCTTTGGCTGGATCTTCATCCCAAACGGTAATGGTTGTTGTCACATAGGCTTCGCCCACTTCATCAGAACCAAGTTCCTGCAGGGCTAGATCGGCATCCGCGGCTTTGTTTGCAGCGTCGGAATCAACAAGGGCTGTTGCCTCATTGGTCATCACCTCGCGTAATATGGCTGCAATCGATTTGCGCTTGGCAAACCATTGCCGTCTGACTTTGGTAAGCAGACGAATAGCATCCAATTTGTCCATTAAAATAGCGCGTGTTGACCAGCGGTATTCAAAGGCAAGTTGATTGAGGTCGTCCAAAATGCCCGGTGTTGTGAGACCAGGAAAGCCGGTTATGGTCAAAATTCTTAAATTGTTTTGCCCTAATTTTGGCTCAAGCCCGCCAGTTAGCGGTTCATCTGCTATGAAGGCATCAAGATACATCGGTGTTTCAGGGGTTTTGACCTTCTGCTTTTTTGTCGAAACACAGGAGTGGAGATAGGTCAGCGTTTCATCATCGTTGAGCCAACGACATTCTGGCATGAAGCCTTCAATGAGCTGCAGAATACGATCAGTGCGATCAATAAAATTTTTCAAAATTTCATATGGATCGATACCGTTTTTTTCGCGGCCTTCGTAAAACCAGCTTTCCATTTTGGCCGCTTCTTCTGCGGGCGGCATATAGAGAAAAGTCAGATAATAGGATGATTCATAATGACTGCCTTCTTCATCAAAGCCGGCGCGGCGTTCGGCATCGACCAGTTCCGAAGCGGCATCGGCAAACTGACATTCTGGATATGGGGCTGCAGGATGGCGCTGTGCCTCGACAAATAGTGCCCATCCCGAGCCAAGCCGGCGGAAGGCATTGTTAAGACGCGCGGCAATGCCAACGAGTTCTGCTGGTACGGCACTATCAAGATCGGGGCCACGGAAGAGAGCAGATCGTTGAAATGCACCGTCTTTATTGAGGATTATACCTTCGGCAATCAGTCCCGCCCAGGGCAGATAATCGGCAAGCAAGGCATTATGTTTACGGTATTCGGAAAGATTGAACATAATCATACTCCGAATAATGTTGGAAAACGCAAATGGCGGCGTCCAACTTCGACAAAAAGCGGATCGCGTTTTGCTGCCCACACGGCCAGCAAATGACCGACAAAGCCGAATATGATGCCGATGAGCCATAGCCGCAGGCCAAGGCCTAATGAGGCGGCAATGGTGCCATTGAGGATTGCAAGTGCGCGCGGTGCGCCACCAAGCAGGATATGTTCAGTCAAAGAACGTCTTACCGGCACGACAAAGCCGGGGATTTCGTAAAGCTCACTCATAGGATCAACGCGCCTCCCGAAAATGAAAAGAAAGACAGGAAGAAAGAGCTGGCGGCAAAAGCGATGGAAAGGCCGAAAACAATCTGTATAAGTCTGCGGAAACCGCCAGATGTGTCGCCAAAGGCCAGGGATAAACCGGTTACAATGATAATGATTACCGCTACAATTTTGGCGACCGGACCTTCGACTGATTGCAGGATTTTGTTTAATGGGGCTTCCCATGGCATTGATGAACCTGCCGCATAGGCATTTGAGTGCAGCGTGACCAGTGCAAGGTTGGCAAGATTGAGAATGGCGATAGGATTTCGCCATAGTTTACGGCTGTTCATTTGAACCTCCTATATTTTGGGTGACGGGGGATAGTTTGAAATCGCCTTTTTCATCAAGGCCATCGACAAAAGCCATTTCGCTCAAAGTCCGGTTTTTGCCGCGACCGCGCAGGACAATGACAAGATCAATGGTTTCAGAAATGAGAGCTTTGGGGACGGTTATGACCGCTTCCTGAATTAACTGCTCAAAACGGCGCAAGGCACCAAGAGCTGTATTGGCATGGATTGTGCCAATGCCACCGGGATGCCCTGTGCCCCATGCTTTGAGAAGATCAAGCGCCTCACGGCCTCTGACTTCGCCAATAGGAATCCTGTCTGGGCGAAGCCGCAAGGAAGAGCGGACAAGATCGGAAAGTGATGCCACACCATCCTTGGTGCGCAAGGCAACCAGATTGGGAGAATTGCATTGCAGTTCCCGCGTATCTTCAATGAGAACAATGCGCTCGTTAAGATCGGCAATGACGGCAAGCAAGGCATTGGTAAGCGTTGTCTTGCCGGATGAAGTGCCACCGGCGACAATGATATTTTGCCGTTCCATAATCGCATGGCGCAGATAATCGGCCTGCCATTGGCTCATGATGGTGTTGCGGACATAATCATCGAGTGTAAAGACGGCAACGGCCGGTTTGCGAATGGAAAATGAAGGTGCGGCGACAATAGGAGGAAGCAATCCTTCAAAGCGTTCGCCGGATATTGGCAGTTCTGCAGACAATATCGGGGATTTGCGTGTGGTTTCGGCACCGACATGATGGGCAACTAGCCTGATAATGCGTTCGCCATCGGCAGGCGCTATAACAATGCCTGTATCATCAAGACCGTCAGAGAGGCGGTCGATCCAGAGTTTTCCGTCAGGATTGAGCATGATCTCGACAACATTGGGGTCATCAAGGAAGGTTTGGATATTGGTTCCGAGCGCGCTCCGAAGCATCCGCGTGCCACGGGAAACCTGTTCTGCTTCTTGATGAATGGTTGTCATGATGATTGCCCTGATAAGGTAAACTCTGGATCAGGAAGCAATAGTGATGCTTGAAATTAAAATATTTCAATATCAAAATGAGTAATAAATCATAGTATCTTAGGCGGTATTATTCAGTCGTAAAACTTTTTTTACGCCTGTGGATAAGTAATAAAAAAAATATATTTACTAATAAATTGTATAAAGTGCGATTAAGTGTTATTTGTTTCTATTCAATACGCATAAATACTATTTTTGTTTCATTGATATAGTTTGTTACTGGTTCTATTTTCTCTTGATTTCAAGAGGAGATAAATCATGCCTTCGAATAAAATTTTATGGGGCCCGATTTTATTTGTCTTCATCATCATTATCACAATGTTATGGATTGCTACGCAATGGGTGGCATGGTCATTGGGGTTTCAGCCGCAATTGGGTCCACCGTGGTTCACTCTATTCGGATATCCGGTTTATGTGCCTGGCGAGAATTTGTGGTGGTGGTATCTCTATGATGGCTATGCGCCTTCAATATTTGCGCAAGGCGGCATGATTGCCGCTTCTGGCGGAATTATATCGGTCATAGTTGCCATTACCCTGTCTGTCATGCGCGCGCGCGAGGACAAGGACGTCGAGACATATGGTTCTGCCCGTTGGGCTGAAAAGGCAGATATAGAGAATGCAGGCTTGTTCAAGGATGAAGGGGTTATTCTTGGTCAATATGACAATGACTATCTGCGTCATAATGGTCCTGAGCATATATTATGCTTTGCGCCGACCAGATCCGGCAAAGGTGTCGGGCTGGTTGTACCAACATTGCTGACATGGGAAGAGTCGGCCATTGTCCATGACATTAAGGGAGAAAATTGGGAGCTGACGGCCGGTTTTCGGGCGCGCTATGGCCGTGTTCTGTTGTTTGATCCTACCAATGCCCGCTCTGCTGCTTATAATCCTCTACTTGAAGTGCGCAAAGGCGAATGGGAAATCAGGGATGTCCAGAATATTGCCGACGTTCTGGTTGATCCCGAAGGTTCGCTTGAAAAACGCAATCACTGGGAAAAAACAAGCCATTCATTGCTGGTCGGCACGATTTTGCATGTTCTTTATGCAGAAAAGGACAAGACACTGGCAGGTGTGGCTTCTTTTCTATCTGATCCTGAACGCTCCATCGAGGCGACACTGATTGCCATGATGCGCACGCCGCATTTGGGTGATGGCAAAGTTCATCCGGTTGTTGCCTCCACAGCGCGGGAGTTGTTGAACAAGGCAGAGAATGAACGATCCGGTGTTTTGTCCACGGCCATGTCGTTTCTCGGCCTATACCGTGATCCGGTGATGGCAGAAGTGACAAGCCGTTGCGATTGGCGCATTGCCGATATTGTTCATAATAGAGCCCCGACAACGCTTTATCTCGTCGTGCCGCCTTCTGATATTTCGCGCACAAAACCGCTTATTCGTCTCATTCTCAATCAGATGGGACGACGGTTGACGGAAGATTTGCATGACAAGCAGAGAAAGCACCGTGTTCTGATGATGCTTGACGAGTTTCCGGCACTCGGGCGGCTGGATTTCTTTGAATCCGCGCTTGCGTTCATGGCGGGCTATGGAATGAAGGGTTTTCTGATTGCCCAATCTTTGAACCAGATCGAAAAGGCCTATGGCAGCAATAATTCAATTCTCGACAATTGTCATGTCAGGGTTTCTTTTGCCACCAATGATGAACGCACAGCCAAGCGTGTTTCGGATTCGCTGGGAACAGCTACAGAAACCAAAGTCATGCGCAATTATGCTGGTCACAGATTATCGCCTTGGCTTGGTCATTTGATGGTTTCCCGCTCTGATACGCCACGCCCCTTATTGACCCCGGGCGAGATCATGCAATTGCCGCCGGAAGATGAAATCGTCATGGTATCGGCCACGCCGCCGGTCAGGGCCAAGAAGGCAAAATACTATGCCGACAGGCGATTGAACGAGCGCATTGTTGCGCCGCCCGTTCTTGAAAGAAAAAGCCATGTGGGTGCCAATGACGATCCTTGGAGCAATCAGGTTATTGCCGCGGAGTTGGTGGATGATCAATTCGAGCCAACCAAGGATAATGATAATGCAGGCATCAGGCGCGAGCCAATGTTGCCGGCACATGAAGAAATTGTGCCACCAAATAGCGAGAATGAATATCTGCAGGAATTTGCTGCTTTGACAGGTGATGATGAAGAGAGGCTGCAAAACAATAACCGTCAACTCAACCGGCAAATGCGCGGGCTGGCACGCCAAGCCTCGCTAGATCAGGATGATGGATTGGAGCTTTAGGAGGTTGATATGAGAACGCGCAATACATTTTATCTGGAATGGGAACTGCAGCGCAAACTTGACGATATGGCAAAGACCAGACAGGTTTCAAAGACTGCCATTATTGAAGCGGCTATAGCCTCGTTTCTGACACCGGAAATGGAAGACAGCAAGGAAGCCGTTCTTGTTCGACGTCTCGACAAGATCGGTCGCCAGATGGATCGCATCGAGCGTGACAGCATTGTGGCACTGGATACGCTTGCCTTGTTCATAGAATTCTGGCTTGCCACCATTGAGCCAGTCGAGACGGAAGCGCAGGCACAGGCTCGTGCCAAAGGCAAGCAGCGGTTTGATGCGTTTGTTACGACACTCGGCAAACGTTTGCAACGTGAAAAACACTTCATCAAAGAAATATCGAATGAGATAAATTGTTAAATATTATAAGTGGATTTCATTTATAAAACAGGACGAAAATTAAGAAAACTAATTACGCATTTTATCAGTGCAAATTTTATCTTCTTTCATGGACGGATGATAGACCTGCCACAACAGAAA
Organism: Bartonella sp. LJL80; assembly: GCF_054871565.1. Classification (NCBI taxonomy): domain Bacteria; kingdom Pseudomonadati; phylum Pseudomonadota; class Alphaproteobacteria; order Hyphomicrobiales; family Bartonellaceae; genus Bartonella; species Bartonella sp. LJL80. The sequence continues at coordinate 165,973 of NZ_JBTXLM010000006.1, read as the reverse complement.
AAACACTGAAATGATACTTATTAAAGTTCTCACCCATGATAAAAAAGCCAATCCAGTATAGCGTAAGAGCAGACCTCCAATGATTGAACCTGTCATAACGCCTGTATTAAATGCTGCAATATTCATCCCAGAAGCAACATCGATGGCTACATGTGCATAACGGTTTGCGAGCATGATCATTCGTGATTGTAAAGGGGGGATCGCCCCGTAAGTAGCAAAACCCAGAAGAGTGATCATGACAAACATTGCAATGGTGCTGTTTTCCGAAAAGCCAGTAAGGAGTAGAGCGACCGTAATACAAACCACCATAAGGGTGGATGTATAATCCATACCTTTACTGTCGATAAGCCTACCTGCAGTTAGTGTTCCAACGGCCGATCCAATGCCATAAGCAAGAAGAGTCGTTGAAGCCAACTCCACCGACATGGAAGTTATTTGCAGCAAGATTGGTGATATGAATGTATAAAGAATAAATGAGCCGGTGAAAGATAACATTGGTACGCTTGCACCAGCCAAAAGATGCTTATTGATAAGCACCTTCAGGTGCCGTTCCCTCTCATGATTGCTAGTTTCTGTGTCACCTGCCCCATGTGGCATGAAAGTAAAAATACCCACACTACCTATAAGACCGCATACTGCAATAATCAGAAATATAAGTTGCCAGTGTAGAATGCTGCCAATCCAAGTACCTATGGGAACACCTAACGACATCGCAATAGTGATGCCTCCGAAAACCAGTGCTATTGCAGAACCTGATTTTGAAGGTGACACTAATCGACTTGCGACGCTCGCAGCAACTGCAAAAAAGACGCCATGAGACAACCCCGACAGTAGTCGGGCAATTAAAAGCAATTCCAAATACTCAGAAAATCCAGCGATAATATTGCTTGCAGTAAAGACTAACATAGCTGTCAACAATAGACGTTTGCGTCGCCATTTTGATGCTAATGCAGTCAAGATCGGTGCCCCGATAACAACACCTAGGGCATATGCTGTCACAGTAAAACCAATATTGGAAACATCCGTATTCAAATCAACCGCCATAGCAGATGTCAGTCCAATAGTGATGAATTCTGTAAAACCAATCGCAAAAGCACAAAGCGAAAAAATATATATAACAAGAGGCATGATTTGCTTTCCTATTCAAGACTCTGGCTATCTTGAATATTGCTATTTTATAATGTTTGAATTTGATGAAAGCTCCGAAGAGAAGCTGTATAAAAGAATGACAATTCTGTGCTTTTAGCGATAATGAAGTTTTTAAATATACATGCCTTATCAATATTTTTTTCTTCTAACTGTCTGTAAAAACTAACTATATCGTTGCAGTATGTTGGTACACCTGCCTCGGTTAAAAGCCTCATAGTTTTTTGCATATTTGAAGATAAAGACATGGCAAACTTCCAACACAACAAATATCTTGATATTTTTTATCAACTTATATACGCTACAATATGACCGCCGGTCGGTCAATAAGTAAAATAGCAAGAGTTATTTCACAAGGAAAATTTAATGTGGCATGGGAATTACTTGCAAAAAATGTATATTCTCGGCGTAATGTATTGGCAGGTGTGTTATGTGCAAATTTGTTAATGCTTTCTCATTTGGCGAAAGCTGCCACGTCTGATTCGAAAAAAGCAATCATCGATATTGCTGGCCGCAAAGTTGAGATTACCGGCCCGATCAGAAGGATCTTGCTTGGTGATGGCCCGATTGCCTATGTCATGGCGCTTCTCGTACCAGAAAACCCTTTCGCTAAGGTTATTGGTTGGGGCGATAATTTCAGGGCTGCCGATCTCGATGGTTTTCGCGCTTATGCGCGTAAATATTCGCAGATTGAGAAAATCCCCGCTTTCTCAAGCGGCACATCCGTTGCGATCGATAGTGAATTTGCCATCTGGCTGCAGCCCGATATTGTCATTATGAATCTGAGTTCGCGCGCATCGGCGCAAGCCTCCGGCCTGCTCGACAGGCTGGATGATGTGGGAATTCCGGTTATCTTCATCGATTTTCGTACCGATATGTTTGGCAATACGACCAGAAGCATTCTGATTTTGGGCGAGCTTCTGGATCAGCAGCAAAGAGCCGCTGCCTTTATCCAATTCCGGCAGGAGCAGATAGAAAAAGTGCTCGAGCCTTTGTCAAAGGTTTCATCCAGACCGACCGTCATGATTGAACGGGCTGCTGGCCTTTATGATGATTGTTGCCTGACCTATGGCAATGGCAATTTTGGAGAAATGATCCGCGTTGCAGGCGGTGATAATATCGGTTCGCAATTTATTGCCGGTATATTCGGGACACTTAACCCAGAACAGGTGATTGCTGCCGATCCCGACATTGTGCTTGTGACCGGTGCCAATTGGTCGCTCTATTCGCCTATCGGCGATTGGGTTAAACTTGGGCCTGGCAGTGATCAAAAAGAGGCGCTTTCCCGTTTGTCGCGTTTGATGCAGCGCCCGGCCTATCGCACGTTACGCGCAGTTAGGGAACACAAGGTTTATGCCATATGGCACCCTTTTTACGATAATCCCTATTATTTCATAGCTCTGCAGCAAATTGCCAAATGGCTGCATCCTGAACTTTTCATCTCGCTTGATCCCGAAAAAACCTTTCAGGATCTTCATCAACGGTTTTTACCCATTCCCTATCAATCCGGTTATTGGGTCAGTATGGATTCAAGCACATGACCAATCAGGTTTTGACAACGCGCAAAGATGGGCGGGCCTATTACACCCATCTTATCCGCTATCGTTTCATGATGCTTGTATTCATGGGAGTGATGACACTGGCTTGTTTCTTGCTTGATGTCTCCATCGGTCAGGCAAAATACAATGTGGCCGAGGTCATATCCGCTTTATGGGATTGGAATAGTAATGTCGCCATTCAGGTTATTTTATGGGAAATCCGCTTGCCGGTCGCCTTAACGGCTCTGGTTGTTGGTGCCAGCCTTTCGGTTGCAGGCGTGGAAATGCAGACCGTGCTTGATAATCCGTTGGTGAGCCCGTTTACTCTGGGGCTTTCGGCCGCGGCCAGTCTTGGCGCCGCACTCGGTTTGATCTTGGGTATCGGCATTTTGCCCGCATCTCTTGTGGCGTTTTCCATACCGATCAATGCTTTTCTCGTCTCGATGCTGGCAGCGTTGCTGATTTTTCATTTGAGCAGACAGCGCGGCATCACAACAGAGATGATCGTGCTGCTTGGAACAACACTGGTCTTCACCTTCACCGCATTGCTACAGGTGTTGCAATATATCGCCCCCGATCAGGCCTTGTCTGCCGTGGTTTTCTGGACCATGGGCAGTCTATCACGCACAAGCTGGCTGAAATTGCTGATGATGACCATTGTGTTTGCGGCCGTCTTTGTATTCTTTGCGCGCCAAAGCTGGTCGCTGACAGCCATGCGCTTGGGCGAAGCGCGTGCAACAAGCCTTGGCATTCCGGTTATGCGTGTGCGGTTGCGTGGTATTCTGCTTGGTAGCCTGCTGGCTTCTGTCTGTGTGTCCTTTGTCGGCACGGTTGGGTTTGTCGGACTGGTCGGGCCGCATATTGCGCGTATGCTGATTGGCGAGGACCAGCGCTTTCTATTACCGGCTTCGGCCTTATGTGGCGCTTTCATGATGTCGGCGGCATCGGTTCTCAGCAAATCATTGGTTGAGGGACAGACCATCCCGATTGGCATTGTAACTTCACTTGTCGGAGTGCCTCTTTTCTTCATTCTCATCTTGCGCTCAAGGCAAAGATAATGGCTCAACTCACCATAAAAAACGTCACTTTGTCCTATGGCACAAACCCACCTATCTTAAAGGATATTTCCATAGGACCGTTAGCAGGAGGGCAGATGATTGCGCTTCTTGGTTCCAATGCGGCGGGCAAATCCACATTGCTCAAACGCATGGCCGGCCTTTTGCAAAGCGACGGTTCAGTCGAGATTAACGGCAATGCTGTTGAAACATTGCCTTCATGGCATTCTGACTATCCAGCTTATGTGCCGCAGGATATCACCATGGTCTCAAGCATGAGCATTTTTGAGGCTGTATTGTTGGCAGGCAAACAAGGTAGCGGTTGGGCGGTTAATCATAATGATCTCGATCGTGTCATTGATGTTCTCGATATGGTTGGTATCGCTCATATTGGGCACTTAGCACTGGCCTCTTTAAGTGGCGGTCAAAGACAACTGGTTTCTATTGCGCAAGCTCTGGTTCGCGCTCCACAAATTCTGTTGCTTGATGAGCCGACAAGTGCGCTCGATCTCGCCAATCAGCTCGACATGCTGGAACTACTGAAAAGGCTTAGCTATGAGCGAGGGCTTTGCATCGTTATGGCAATCCATGACATCAACCATGCTTTGCGCTTTTGTGATCAGGCCATCGTTTTACACCAAGGCTCAATCCTTGCTGTAGGAGACTCAAAAGAGGTGCTAACCGCGAGTTTGATGGAGACAGTTTATGAGGTTGAGGCATTGAATGAAACCTCTTCGCATGGGCTGGACTATATTATTGTCGAACGATCATTGAGAAAAATAAGACAGGCCGTTTAAAGGCAAAAAAGAAAATTTTCTTTTGATTTGTTCAATTTAGCTGGCTCATTCATACCTGTCGCATGTTGTTTTGGAATGATTATAAAAGATATTTATTGACCGACAGTCAGTCGTGTTTTAACAAATGATTACTTGATGATTTTAGTCATGTTAAGGAGGGTTAAATGGTGTCAAGTCGCTCAGGGGCGTTGAAAAAAAAATTATTTGCATCTGCATTGATGCCTATTTTTTTAAGTAGCGCACCTGTTTATGCCCAAGATGATGAAATTGATGAAAGCATCAGAAGGGCTTCTGTTGGAACAATCTTACTTGAAACTGTTGTTATCGGTAGTGGAGATGACACAGGTGTTGTTGCTTATAAATCGCAAACAGGAATGAAAACTGACATTCCAATTCTTGAGACTCCTCAATCTGTATCAGTTGTAACGAGAAAACAATTAGACGAGCAAAAGCCGATTAATACCAGTGCTGCTTTACGGTATACAGCTGGCGCTACAAGTGAGGCATATGGTGCGTTTGGTAATTATATCGATATTACGCGTATTAGAGGGATTCAAGCTGACTATTATCTTGATGGACTTCGCGTTATCAGTAATCAAGGTAGTTGGTTGCCACAAATTGATCCTTTTGCCTTGCAGCGGATTGAAGTTCTAAGAGGTCCATCCTCGGCACTTTATGGGCAAGGCACAGGTGGTGGAATTATCAATCAGATCAGTCGGCGTCCAGAAGCCGTTACTTCTCATGAAATGATTTTGCAATATGGCAGCTATCAAAGAAAATCTCTTGGATTTGATAGCACTGGTCCTCTTAATGCCGATGGCACTTTCCTATATAGATTGACTACGACCGGATTGGAAACGAATGATCAGGTGGAAGACAAAGAGCATCAACGATTTTATATTGCACCTGCGATAACTTGGCGGCCTGACGCATCCACTTCATGGACAGTGATGGCGACTTATTCTCGCGAGCCTCATATTCCTGATTATATCGGTTTACCCGGGGTTTTACTTGGCTTAAATCATAGTCATTACCCTCAGTTAAATCGCAAGCGAAATTATACTGATATTGATTATAATGCTTCGACCCGTAATCAGGCATCAGTCAGTTCTTTTTTTGAACATGAATTCGATAATGGTTGGAAATTGACATCCAATTCCAGATATATGTCGGTTGAATCCCATATTAAAAGGAGCATCGTTTACGGATTTACAGATGTAGGTGGTGCGCCTTATCTGCGAGGCTATTATGAAGATACGCCGGCGGAGATGAAATCGTTTTCAACCGATAATTATATCAGTGGAAAGTTTGATTTAGGTCCCACCGAACATAATCTTCTTATTGGATTTGATTATTCGGTCGGCAATCTTTCCAATGCGCTCTATAGTGTTGGACCAATTTTATTTGATCCATTTAAACCGGATTATCGTACGCATATCATTCCTGACTTTACGGCCAGTCGGGCAGCCCCTTGGAAAGTTGATAGAGATTTTAATCGAACTGGTATTTATGCTCAGGATCAGATTGCACTCGACAAATGGCGGTTAACTTTAGGGGGGCGTTATGATTGGTCAAATTCGGATGATGAAACGTATAGCTATAGCGCTACACCACGAAATGTGAAAAATCAGGATCGTGCTTGGAGTAGTCGTATTGGACTTGGTTATCAGTTTGATAATGGCATAGCACCTTATATCAGCTATTCAACTGCTTTTGATCCGTTATTGGAATCTGATTGGGAAGGTAAAATGTTCCAACCGGTTGAGTCTAGGCAGACCGAGATTGGGATTAAATATAGCCCACCAGAATCCATTATGATGTTAAGTGCTGCAATTTTTGAACTGGAACAAACCAATGTCAAAACGGGAGATGCACTCCATCTGGGATATAATATGCAAGCCGGTGAAGTGCGAACAAGAGGTTTGGATCTTCAAGCAAGCGCAGAAATAGGCTTGGATTTTGAAGTGGTTGCTGGTTATACATATCTTGATAATGAGGTGCTTAAGGATACACGCTATCAAGGTAATGGTCTAACGCAAATTCCCAAGCATACGGCTTCTCTTTGGTTAAATTACCATATGGAGGATGGTCCCTTGAGAGGGTTAAGTGTAGGTGGCGGAATGCGATATCTCGGCTCGACCTATGGTGATCCAACAAATAATTTCAAAGTGCCAGGTGTTACATTAGTTGACTTGGCGTTAAATTATGACTTTGAAAAAATTTCAGAAGAATTTTCTGGTGCTAGTTTGGCGTTAAACGTGAGTAATCTATTCGATAAAGATTACGTCGCAAGTTGCACGTCACAATTATATTGTTTCGTGGGATCTGGCCGGACAATTACTGCATCAATGAATTATCGTTGGTGATTTGCGTTATGTGTAAGCAGCATCATCAAGCAACTATCAACAAGATCAGAAGCAAAGAATTTGCTGTCTTGCACATTGCCTGCAATTATTTCATCGGTTGCTCCGTGAACCCCGGCATAAATCAAAAGCGCTACAGCTCTTGGGTTTTTAGGAGACCAAAAACCGGCTTTAGTGCCGCCTTCGATAATTCCCATCAAATTATTGACAAGAATGTTTTTGTCAGCATTCAATCGGTTATGGTGGTGATGGTTGGTGTATACAATGTCATGGATTTTGTAGGTGTTTATATATGTTTCCACACTGGCTTGAATCCATGTACGCAAGCGACCGACCCAGTCATCTTCGCTGCAATGATCTATCGCTTCTTGCAATTTTTCTTGGAATTGTTCGGTATAGCGTTGTCCCAAGGCTTCCAGCATTTCATTTTTGGACGTGAAGTAGTGGTAAAAGGTACCTTTAGCCACATCCACAGCCTCGACTATATCGCTTACTGTTGTGGCTTCAAAACCTTTAGCAAGAAACAAGTCAAGTGCCGCATTCATCAATTCGTCAAGACGCACCTCTGCCGGTTTGGTGCGTGGGCGTCCCGGTTTCCTGACTTGCTTTTTTTCAGCTTTCTTCATTCGTCTAAAACCTTGGTCTTTTTATTTCGTTTTAGTTTAGACCGACAGTCGGTCATGAGGCAAGTTACGTGAAGTATATTAAAGGATATTTATCATGTCATCAACACAGCGTTATGCAGCTGCTGCCGCTGCTTATCTTGGAACCTTCCTTGCCTCGCTCAGCATCAGCATTGTCAGCGTAGCGCTTCCGACATTGCAAACTGAATTGCAGACAGATATTGCCGGTCTGCAATGGGTGGTCAATGCCTATGCGCTTTGTTTGTCAGCATTTATGCTTTCGGCTGGCCCTATCGCCGACAGGCAAGGCCATAGGCGCGCTTGGCTGATCGGCGCGGTGATCTTTACCATCGGCTCTGCTTTATGCGGTCTGGCGTCATCCTTTTCAATGTTGCTGATTGGTCGTGCCATACAGGGTATATCAGCAAGCCTGTTGATATCGGGTGCCATGCCGATTCTGACCCATGCTTTTCCCGAACCGGAAAAACAGGCCCATGTCATTGGCGGCTGGTCGGCTTTTTCGGCATTGGCTCTTATTCTCGGGCCGATTATTGGCGGCATTTTGATTGCGACAATGGGCTGGAAAAGCATTTTCCTGATGAATATCCCGCTTTGCCTGATTGCTATTGTTTTGGGACTATGGGGAATACCTGAGCATAAATATCCAGATGATGCGGCGCGTGATCCTTTAGGCCAGTTTATCAGCATTATCGCTCTTGGTGCTTTGACTTATGGCATGATTGAGGCTGGCTCTTACGGCTTTAGCGGTTTTATTCCGATTGTTTCGTTAATTGTCGCGGTGATTGGTTTTATCCTTTTTGCCATCATTGAGATGCGTGTCAAACAGCCGCTTCTGCCCTTGTCCTTGTGTAAACAGGGCGAGTTCAGTGTTTTAAACCTTGCTTCTTTTGTGCTTGGCTTTTCCTATTATGCCTGCCTGTTTTTCTTCTCGATTTATCTGCAGCAGATTCAATCATGGACAGCGACGCAAGCGGGTTGGCGGATGTTGCCACTATTTGCCATGACCGGTCTTGTATCCATGCTGTTTGGCCGATTGAGCCTATGGCTCTCGGTGCGCCATCTCAATCTGATTGGCTATAGTCTTATCGGAATTGTCATGTGTTCGATGTTTATTCTGGGCAGCCAAACGCCCTATTGGCAGATTGCGATCCTATTTGCTTTTATTGGTGTTGGCGCAGGTATGACGGTTCCTGGAACAGGTGTAGCTATAATGAGTATCTCGCCACCAGCACAATCAGGCTCTGTCTCGGCTATGCTCAATGCCCTGCGCCAAGCCGGTATGACGATTGGTGTTGCCTTTCTCGGTACCATCATGAGCAGCCGCGCCATATCTGTTCTGGAAAGCAGCCTGCAGACTAGCGGCTTTGACAATGCCGGTGCAATCGCAGTCCAAGCTGTGCAGCAGCATGATATTGAACCGCAGCTTGAGCCTTCACTCACCGCAGCGATGGAAAGCGGTTTTCATTGGGCGATGATATTGGGTGGTCTGAGCTGCCTGATCGTTGTTGTTTTAATGTTGGTTGTTCATAAAAGTGATGAGCATAAATTTCATCCAGAACAGGTAATTCGGAGATGAAATTTATAAATATAAAGAACGATTTTTCTGAATATTCCAATCAATACCACCTGTTTTTCTAACCATGCCTTGGATCATGCGCTTTTTTTGCCGCTCGATTGAAGGTGCCCAAGGTACAAGCTGAAAACCAAGGCCATTATCCAGCATAGCGTAGCGGCCAGACATGAGAGAAAACCGGCGTTTATAAATGCCTTTCACTGTTTCACCCTGTTTGTTTTTTTGATATTTTAGGCCAGTTTCGGCCTCGATCTTTTTTGCAAGATTGCTGATCTCTTTTTCTTTGAGATTGCTGATTAAATTGGGTACCGGTTGCAGGCGTTTGTTTTTAATTTCGGCAAGTCCTTGTTGCTGCAAAAATTCCAGCCGGAGTTTTTTGGACTGAATGACTTCCTTGCCAAAACCTTTGTTAGAAATTTTCATCGGGTCGTGCTCGACAAGGCGATGATCAAGCCAGGTTGCGCCTTCGGCTTTGATTTGCTGGCTGAGGTCAAAATCTGATCGCAATGACATGATCATGGTTGGTGTTTTGGACTTTGCATTTTCCAAAGGTCGCAGCTCAACAATGCCGCCACTTTGAGGGGCGTGTTCAAACACATTGATATTGGGAAAACGGACGTAATGGGCTTTGCCATCGACGCCATCAATAACTGCATAGGCTTCCCCGGTTAATTCGTCATGAAGCCCTTTTTCGACAAGCCTGCCAATGACTGGTTTGGGTGTGTTGTTGATCTCAAATTCCCGGTTCTGGTTTGATAGTGCTATATGCATGGTTTTGATAATATCACCGCGGATTGCAAGACTTCGCAAAGTAGCTTCCGCATCGGGTTTTATCATCCATTGTGATGGGCCGATATTTTCAGCCAATGACATTTTTCCAAGATGCTGCAATCGGCCAATCATCAGATTGCGCCGTTTCATGCCATATTCATTTTGAGTTGAAAGTCTCAGATCAACAGCATTCATTTCATCGGCAACTCCCATCAGTTCCCGATCCAGTTTTGTCCATCTTTCTGCTGTGACTTCGCGCTGCAGGGCTTTTTCGATTTCATGCTCCGGTTTTGGGCCAAGCTCGATAGAAACAAGTTCCTCGGCGCGAGATCGAAAGCCGTGACTGATATAGTCGCGGGCAATCACCAGATCCTTGCTATTATCAGCTTTGCCACGAACAACAACATGAATATGCGGATTATCCGTGTTCCAATGTTCAATCGCCTTCCATTCCAGACTGGTATGGAGATCGGCTTCCATCTGTTTCATCAGATCACGTGTAAAGGCTTTCGTGTCTTGCAGTTCTGTCATATCTTCTGGCGAGACAATGAAACGGAAATGATGGCGATCATCTTCACAAGATTTGGAAAATTCCAGATCATCTGCAAGGTCATGTTCAGCGTCAAAACAATGGGCCTTTTCACCATCTTTTGTCACGCCATCCCGTTTAAGATAGTTCATGTAAACTGACATGGACTTTGCACGAAATTTTTGCCCAGCATGTTTGATAATACGTGCCTTTATTATGACGCGCCTATGAGGTGTAAATAGGCGATATTTTCCAAAGGATGAATTGCCTCTGCCAAAATTATTCTTTGATCGTGTCGCAATTGATCTGCCTTTGAATCTTCCGGATTTAAATCCGGTGGCATTGGCTGCTTGGAGGATTTTTTGCAAGTAAGTTTGTGCTTTTGCAGGACGTGCTGATTTTGTCTTGCCCATTTTAATGTTAAATTCTTGATTTTGTTCAGACATTTGATATAAATCCTGCGGTAAAAGATTATTTTGGTTCCAACTAACTTATTGTAAAATAACGATAAGTTTAAAAAACTGGTACCAAGCCCATATCGACCGAAAACAAAACCCGCATATATATCAATAGGTTGAAGACTATTGATGTATGCCTTTTTATCTTGCCCTTCCAAAACAAGCTCATAATCAGACATACCGGCTCTTGTTTTTTAGGTTTCTCAAAGACTGTTCAACGCGTACTGACCGACACAAAAAGTCTGTCATTTATATCGGCTTTAGCCATCTTAAAATCGGCCGTTTCCAACCTGAATTGACCTTTGTTTTCCCTGCTTGCAAATAATGTTGAAGCGCGCCAATTGGCTTTTTTCTCAACCTTTATTGTTGGTGATTTTCCGTCCAGAACCGCTTCAACCTTGGCAACATATGCGCGGGTTTCGGCAGGCAAGGCGCGACCTTTCAAATGGCTTTGATAACGTCCGGGGCCTGCATTGTAAGCGGCGAGATAACCCTTTTTGCCAAATTGCAAATACATCTGTTTGAGATAGCCTGAACCGGCAATGATATTGTCATGCGGATCAAAGGCATTTTTGCGCAAACCATATTGTTGTTTCAACTCTGCATAGGTATCGGGCATGATTTGCATCAGCCCCATAGCGCCAGCAGGTGACACAGCTTTAGGGTTCCATCCGCTCTCGACAGTGATGACAGCCTTGATGATTTGTTGCGATAAAAGAAAGCGTTTCGCGGCTTCATTGATATGTTTTTCATACGGTTTGTGAATGAAAAGCTGTGTATGTTTTTCAGGATTTGGAGCAATTTCGGCGGCAATAAGTGGGCCGGAAAGAAAGAAAAAGGCGGCGGCTGTTGCCGCTGTCCTTGCAAGATTTAAAGTCTGTTTCATTCGCTTTCTTCCATTTGTGTTTTTCTGCCCGGCTTGTTCCAAAGCAGGCTCCATGTGTTGTTGTCGGACTGATCCTGAAATAGAAAGGCCTTGATGCTATGGCTCAATACGGGCGAGCTGACTTGAACAGACAGATAGTCACCGGCATTCTTCCCTTTCCTGTGCCACGCATAGCCGATGGTTATGTCAGGGCTTTCGGTGAGGACAAGGCGATAGGCTGCAGCATGATCATTCATTTGTTCGGTGGCCTCAAATGAACAGCCACAATCGATCAGCAAAGATCTGATATAGCCGTCAAAGTGATTATCAATCTTGGTAAAAGTGCCAATCTTTTGCATTGTTTTTTCCTTTCATTGAGTTGGTGGAGTGAATAACGGAACCGCTTTGCCGATAATGGTCTTGACCGGCAGCGGCCCGAAATAGCGTCCGTCAAAACTGTCATTGACGGAGGTATTGAGTAAAAAAATTTGCTCTGGCTTGAGTGTCTGGCAACCTTGCCAAACAGGTAAAAGCTGTTGCTTTTTGTCTCTTTCCAGTGCTTGGGCGACAGCTTTTCCGTCAATTGAAATGAGGTTGTTTTGACGACAAATTGTTTGTCCTGAAACCGCAGCAATTGTCTTAAGCAAGGGAACATCTTTATCAAGATAGTGGCGCTCTGACATATAGAGGCCAAGCTCTGCGGATGGCTTGGCAATAACAAGATCACCAATCGCCAAGCGATCGTGGGCAGTAATCCAATAAAGGCCGATTGGTTGGCTTGCCGAGGCATTCCAGATCAGCTTGATCGGCATGGCGATCAGTGCCGGTAGGAAAAGCAAGATGATGGCTAAAAGCATCCATAGGCTTATATTGCGCAGTGTCATAGCCCAACCTTTTTACGTTTAAGCCACGCCTGATGTTGTTCTGTCGTGTAGATATGCGGTTTGGAGTGGACAAGGAGTCGCGCATGGACATGCCGCCAGTAGTCGGGGGAGACTTCGGTAGCATTGATGCCAGAGCGTTCGATTTCGGTTATGAGGTCTAAAACGTAGTGGACATTGTTGAGACCGTTTGTTTTGAGCAATAGAAGGCCGCCAGGACGCACGAAGGGGATTGTCTGGTACTTTTCCTCACGATCAACGCTTTGCACGATGTCGAGCCTTGAAACGACTGTACCGTAATCATTGGCCGACCAGCGGACAAAGGCAAAAACCTCATTGGGATTTAATCCGACAGTTCGGCGGTTCTTGTCTGTTCGATGTTCATAGACCGTATTGGCAAATTTAAGCCAATGCTCGATCTTGCCTTCGATCCAGATCAGGTCAACCAGGGTGAGCGGCAACTGATTTGTTTTGGTCATGATTTTGTCCTCCTATTCAGGCGAACAAGGGCATGGCCTTTCAAAACCTTTTTCTTGACGGGATCTTGTGGTGGTTTGATCGCCTTCGGTTTGTGTTTATCCACAAAGGGTTTTTTGAATAATAAGTTAGATTCTCTGTTAGTTAGATAGTTAAGGGAGCGAATTTCTTTTTGTTTACATGAATTTAAGTGGTGTTTTGGTTCCCGATAGCCCGATAAAAGGGTTCCTGATAGCCCGATAGTTCGGGTTCCCGATAGCCCGATACCGTTCTCAGCTTTTCCACAGGCATGTGCAAAACTTAAAACAGGTTCACCGATACGGTTCGCGCGTTCTGAAAGTTGATACTCTGGAAATGGCTGGTTTGCGATAATCCTGCGCAATTCAAAGACAAATTTTTTGAAAGGCGCGAGACTTGCCGATTTGGGATAAAGATGACGGAATTCAAACGCCCATCCATTCTTGCCGACATGCTTTCTGATGAGCCGATAAAGCCATCTTTCATAGCCGCTGCGGATGGAAAAATAACCAGGGTGAAGGGTTAAAACGAGGGTTTCATCATTGGCACCGTTAAATAACCAATCAGGAAAAATGATTTCCAATCCAATCGGTTTGCCTCGGTGATCAGTCTTTTCGTGCCATTCATTGATCCAAGAAAAGCGGTGTGCATAGCGGTTATTTTTTTGCCGGATTGAAGTGGAGATAGTGGTGGATTGCAGCCGGTTTAATGACGCCTTTAATCTTTTGTAACCGCTTTGACCAATATCACGCTCAATGAATTTTAGTATCTCATAGCCGCTTGCGTGATAGCGCTTTTGTGCGATCAAACCTTTGTTTTTTGCTGTCACAATTTGGGTGATTGCCCAGATAAGAATATCGGCATCCCATATCGTGGCAAGCCCATATTGATTGACGGCTTCAACACGTAAAAACACATTGCCGGACTGGTATTCTATAGGTTCAATGCGCTTGTTTTTCGACAGGGAAAAGAATGGATAGGCCATCAAATCTTGCAAATCACGCGGCAAATATGAGGGTGATTTCATGATTTTTGATCCGCTATTGCACAGATTTCAGCACCTTCTTTTTGGCTCGCCTGATACTCGGCAGTGCGCAAATGCGGCTGGCTTATCCAGACTTCCAGATCTTCGATCGTGTAAACAACACGACGACCGATTTTGTAAAAAAGCGGGCCTTGGCCGGTGATACGGTATTTTTCAAGTGTGCGTGGCGAGACACCGAGATAATGGGCAGCTTGAGGCGTGCTCATATATTGCGGTGGAAATTTAAAAGATGGCGTATTCATTTTTGCAATTCCTTGGGCAAATTTGGAACTGCAAGAATTGTGTCTGATTTATTGCTGGCAGAGGGTGTAATATTTTGGGGGGTACCTAAAAATTACACCCCCTTGTTAATATGCTGTTTATTTTTTGCGGTTCTGTCGCAGCAGATTTTTATAACCGCCATTGACCATTCGCAGGCCGTCTTGCAATAAATTCAATGTTTTGATGCGCACTGACGATGTTTTCCAATGGGTTCCTGCAATCATTTGTTCCCCGAATATAGCTGTCGCTATTTCACGAGTGCTGGCTACGCCTGATTGCGAATCCACGGCCTGCAACATCTTGATCAGGCGTAGTTTCTGCATTTTGGTCAGTCTTTGATCGGGTGGAATTCTATAGCCGTTGATCGCACATAGGAGGCGATGATGTCCGGTGAGTCGGTCCGGGTCATTGCCAAGGGCAGTTAGCAAGGGTGTTTCGATGAAGTCATCGGAGCCATAGCAAGCAATGCGTAAGTGATGTTGCTCGCGATTGAGGATCAGATCCCAATGGTCATTGCGTTTGCGCATATGGTTGATTTGGCGGTAATAAAGATAGATGCAATGCTCTTTTGGAATGAAAGACATAGGAGCAGCAGGGATCATCTGAACGGTTGTGGTATCCAGATCAGGCTGCCAAAAAATTGGTTGTTCATAAGATGATTGCCACGGATTAGCCGCGAAAATCCAACCCCCAGATATTATCCGTCTCGAGAAACTGGAAACTTAAAAAGGCTGATTTCCATTTCTCATATAAAGATTGATAATTGTGATTGCGCCTTAAAAACTCCCAGGCAAAATCATCTGCATTATAGTCAATAAGAAATTGGTAGCTGGATGATTTATGCCAATCTATAATCTCGGGCTTCATTTGAACCTCCCGGTTTTGTTCCATCCTCTTGTTATGTTGGATTATTATTTGCAACCGGATTTAAATATTTGTTAAAATGATGACTTTCTAATTCAAGTTTAATGACACTTTTAAATTTTTAGTGACTGACGGTCGGTTTATTATAGAATTAGGGGCGGAATGGTGGCGCGGCTGGCAAGTATTGCCGGCCGCGCCATCGGCGGCAAAATAAGCGTGAACATGCAAAAGAGTGGGCGGCGTCCTTGGTAGACGCCGCCTGTTTTGTCAGAAGGGAATTTCGTCATCAAGATCGACTTGAGGGGCTTCTTCTTCCTTTTTTGCGAAAGCTCCCAGGAAGCGGATATCTCTGGCAAGGATTTCAGTGCCATAGCGTTTCTGTCCCTTGTTATCCAGCCATGTGGTGTAGTGGATCGAGCCGGTAACGATAACTCTTGTCCCTTTTTCACAATGTTTGGCAACATTTTCAGCCTGTTTCTTGAAGCAGACAATCCGGTGCCATTCGGTTTTGGTTACGGCATAGCCCTTTTCGTCACGTTCAAGATGGCCTTCCTTATAGACCGGTTCGGAAGTGGCAAGGGTGAAGTTTGTGATTGTCATTCCGTTGCGTGAATTACGGCTTTCAGGGTTTTGACCGATATTGCCTTCAAGAAATACGATGTTAGTCATTTTAAAATCTCCTATTTTTCTGATCGAAAGGCCATTTCCATCGATAAGACCGTGAAAAATCTCACCGGCAACAATGTCACTTGCCATGGGCAAGGTATCCCGGAGTCAGCGAGTGGTGCGGGCAGCCGCGCAGCGGCAACACGGTCGCGTAACGAAGCGGATTGGCATTGGTGAAGGGAAGATTTAGGTCTAAGCATCGAAGGGAATGCTTTTTGATTGGGAAATGAGATTTAAATGACAGACAATTGGATTCTATTGAAGGATGCAATATCGTGGCAAAGCCCGGCCGTAAAATGCGCATCAACGGGATGGCAGTCATGAACTTTCATAACCCTTGTCTCTTCATACCGGCCTATCAAGGCCATTGAACGTGATGAACGAGGACTATGTGACCAAAGCCAAATGGTGCGGTGTCTATTTCAAGAAATGGCTAGAAAATGCCAACCATTATGAAAATGGACAATGAGTGTTGCCGGTTCGTTTCACAAACCGCATCATGGATGGATAGCAAGAGATAGAATGATAATGGCACTATCCTTGTCAGGGATATTTGCACCCGGGGCTTGCAAAGAAGGAGATGGAAGCGTTTCAAGACGGCCTTGAATGACTTTCCCTTTTGACAAAATAAGTGTTGTTTGTGAAAGGGTGCCGACCAATCGCATGGAAACGCTAATTTTGCCGCCATAATTCCGCTGGGTGGGTGGGAAAAAGAAAAATGATGGCGCTTACGCGCCACCAACTTTCCATACTTTGATGCCGAGCTTGCGCGCTTTGTCGGCAAGATTATTCTGGATGCCCGAGCCTTGAAAGATGATGCAGCCGACAGGCAATTGAGCCAGCATCTTGTCATTGCGCCGGAATGGTGCGGCACGATTGTCGTGTTTCCAGTCCGGCAGGAATTCGATTTGCGGAATATTGCGGTTTCTCGCCCATAACTTGGCAATATGCTCCGCACCTTTCTGCGAACCACCATGCAGCAGGACAAGATCGGGATATTTGATCTGGAGTTTGTCAAGGATGTTCCAGATACGGTGATGGTCATTAAAGTCAACGCCGCCGGAAAGAGCGATTTTTGTGCCGTGCGGAATGAATATCTGCTGTTCACTCTGCTTGCGAGCGGCGATGAAGTCACGGCTGTCAATGATGGCTGCGGTCATGTTCTTGTGCGAAACAAGTGACGAACTGCGTGGCAGCCAGGCATTGCCGATATGGAATTCATAGGCTTCTGCCGCAATATCGCGCAATATCTCCATGACATTGCGCCGTTCAACCATTGATAGGCCTTCGGCGGTCAAGCGTTCCAGCTCAACCGATTTGACTTCCGAGCCATCCTGCTCTTGCGAGCTGATCTTTTGCGAAATCTCGTTCTTGTCGAGATCACGCTCTGCGCGGCTGACGGCAAGATGGAAGCAATTGACAGTTGACCAGAGCAGAGCCGGAAGATCGGGTTCCAGTCGTGTTTCCTCAAAAGTCGCGACAAGAGCATCAAAGATGTCGGCAACAGCTTCCTTGATACGGGTAACTTCGGGCAAGGGCCGCGGATCGGCTTCATCAACAAACGGTCGATAGCCATATATCTGCAGCTCGTTAATGGCATAGGCCGTTGCAGAACCGAATTCGGTGTTGGTGGTATCCTTCAAAGTTGTCATTTTATAGTCCTTTCCTTTTGCCCGCGACATGCGGGCTTTGCAGGCATTGACCAGCACGGACATGGCCGACCGGTCATCCGCAAGACGTGATGCCTGACGGACGGCTATTTTGTTTCGCGATGCAAAGGCGCAAGCCGGCGGAAAATAGTCGGCTGGCAGGCATTGACCGGACGGGCTGTCCGTGCCAATGCCCGCCATCAAAGCCCGTATTCGCGTGTCAAATCTGGAAGGATAAAGGGCGGCTTTATCTGGATGCCAGCCGTTAATCGTGTTCTTGCCGGCCCTTTGTCAGGTGTCCAGATATTGCCGGTCGTTTGGATGAAGCATGTGGGCAAGCCTTGCACGCAAGTATTCTGGACCATGTGCTTGCAGGTCATCATTGAAGTCGTTGTTTTTGGGAAGAAGCACGACTGTCTCTATACCGGCCTCTGAGGCGCGGTCAATCAGTCGTCTTGTGGCTTCATCGCCGGCAGCATCGTTATCATGCGCGATATAGAGCCGCCGCAAGGATGGATCAAGGGGAATGGATGGCAGATGGGATGATGAGCAGGCGGCATGAGCGGTAAATTGCGGCAAAAGGACATGCAATGATAGCACGGTCTCAATGCCTTCGCCGACAAGCTGGATGCGGTTGACTGTACCAAAACGGATAGACGAGCCGACAAGATCACCCATAGCCTTGCGAGGATCGCTGATTGAAGCCTTTTTGGCATTGATCGAGTTGAGGAAGGTGCGATGCAAGCCGGTTATCTGGCGGCAATTGTCGGTCAAAGCGCCGATCATGGCCGGAAGGTGATGGAATGTCCCGTTTGCTGTCTTGAAATAGCATTTGGGATGGAATCTCAAATAATGCGGCTCATTGTCAAGATAGATGCCGCGTTTTTGCAGATAGGTTTCAGCCAAGGTATCGCGTATCGGGATTGACAGTGACCAGAGCTTCTCAACAGATTGCCGCTTTGTCGGTTCTTTGGCTAATGTATTCGGTACAATATGGGGGTTTTGGCTGTTATATGCTGGAAGTGACAAGAAGTCTCTCGCCTCGCGCAAGATATCTCCCATATCGACAAGGCCTAGACTTTCTCTGATAATATCCAGAAGATCGCCATGCTCGCCGGTGGCGCTGTCATTCCATTTGCCTGCGGCTCCGTTATGGGTCGCATGAAGGCGTACATACATGGATTGGCCGGGTGAATTGTTTATATCGCCGACAATCCAGTAATTGCCGTTTTTTTTGCCATTTGAAAGATATTGTCGGCAAAATTCCTCAGTACGGTCGGCCAATTCATAGGCAATATCGGAAATAGAAAGAGCATGTCATTGTAACCTCGTTTTGTTCGGGTTCCAATGACATGCTTCTGCTTCGGAGCATTGCCGATAATAATCGAGTGTGTGATCTGTGTAAATGGGTTCAACCGTTATGATCATATGCTCGTTGCTGGCAAGGCCATAGATTTCACGTAGCGAAAACGCGCCGATTTTTGCAAAACCAAGACCAAGATCAAACAGGCCGTGATAAAGATCAGGTTCATTGCTGTCGCGCTCGGTGATCAGTATATTGGCCTCAGTACCGATCATTTTAAGCGCGACCTTGGGAATGATATTGGATGGATCAATGGTTTCGTTCCTGGCTGCATCGGCAAGCAGCCTGTCAACGCAGTTGCGCAGTCGAATATAGGGTATCATTGGATTTCTCCATATTTTGAAGAATAAAGCAAACAGGGCAACCAATGATAAACATGGCCGCCCTGCTGAATGATTGGAAATTGGTATAGTTACGGATTGTTAGGCGTTACATTTTTGCCGGTTGTTTGATCGATAATGGTCATATCGAGAATACCAACAGTATCGCCGCCTTTGTAAATGGCTTCGCCGCTTTCCAGCTTTTCCAAGGCTTCATAGGGAGAGCGGGCTTCAACACTATAGTGTTCTTCCTCGCGTATCACCCGATAAATGTTATAGAGATGCGGTTTGTAATTGTTTATTTCCTGCTGCAGCCATTCAATAATGTCAGTTAATGCTTCCAATGGCGGCAAGGTCTGGCCGGATTGGATATGGCAGCTATGCAGAATGTCATCAACTTTCTGCTGTTTTTCATTATTTGTTTTGCAGTCTGACAATTCAGCCTCTAGCCAGCTAATCGGGATAAAAGCATCACCATCATAGGCATCACAGGCATGGTGTGATCCGTCAAGCAGATAGGTATTGAAACCGGAAGGAAATGTTTCTCCGGCTTGATAGAATGTTGAGCAACAGAGCGAGTTATCTTGGGCTACAAAGCGATCAATATCGGGAAATTCGCCATTTTCTGCATTATCATGTGCCAGATAAAGGCGTTGCTCTTTCTGGATTATTTCAAGAATATATTCCTTCAAATCATATTCGGAAAAAATGTTGGTCGAATCGACAGGTTTGGTCCATTTTTCTTTTGCCAAAAGATCAATCAGATCTTGTGCCTGTTTGATTGTTTTAAGGGGTCCGCCGATATTGAGTTCGGCATAGACAGTATCGGTCATTTTGCTGCCTCCTTCGTTCTAGGTTCGATATAAGGCATGACGAAATAGGTGATACAGTCATCATCAACATCGCGGATTCTTATGGGTGCTGTGTCTTCGGTGAAAGATATAAGCGCAACTGCCGGAATGTGGTTGATTACCCTGAACAAGCGATCACGATAGAATTTGATGGTAAAATCAATATCGGTTTCGGCAAAACCTTCCGTAGTGATCTCGGTGCCATTGTCATTTTTCCATGTGACAATAAATTTGTCTGGGCTGAAATGGATGGTAACAAAAGGCTTCTTTTCATTGGCGACAATCGTGACATGATCGAAAGTTTCTTTGAGAGCTTTGCTGTAAATGCGCACCGATTTGTCAAAATCACGATTATAAATCTGGTCATAAGATACAGTGGCATAATTATTGACTTCCGATTTCAGACTAAAACGTTGTGTGTAAAAACCGATACCCTTATCCGTCAGGGCAATTCTGATTTGTCCTTTCTCATTGTGGAATAAAGACAGAAACAGCTTGATCGAGGCCAAGGGGATCATCAGATTATCATGCAGGATTGCACTGGCACCTTCTGGCATAGCGATTTCATAAACGCCCATTACCCATCCGTCAGTTGCTACAAAAGCCAACTGCTGATCGTTTGCGGGATGGAAATAAACGCCTTCCAGAATGTCGCGTTTGAGCTTGGGATCAATGCAGGTCTGTAGTTTGGAAAAGGCTTTACTAATAGTCTCTGCATCGATCATAAAGGATGCGGCTTCATCTAGTCCGGTTTCAAAATAATGTGGTTCCTTCGGGAATTGTTCAGGGTCGGTAATTGCCTGTATGGTAACATTGATGCCGCCAAGTGAGGCAATAACGCTGTTGTCGATAATGCCCAGCGTAACATGCTGCGCTTTTTTGAATTTATCGAGCAGTTTTTTGAGGTTTTCTGTCTCGATCAGGCAGGCAAAATTATCAGAGATTTCACAATCGAGGCGGATGGTCATGATATGTGTTGTATCCGTGGTGCTAAGCTGCGCTTGTCCATTGGCAGCGCGTATGAAAATGCTTTTCAGATAATCGGCCGCCGCTGTTTTTATGCAAATTTTGGAAAGTTTTTGTACGCAATCATAAAGCACCGGAAATGAAAACCGCGCTGTACAGCATTCGGGTTTTAGTTTGGCTAATGCAGACATGATCATAGTCCTTTCAAATGGAAATGCTCCGCTGTTCATGATGTGACAACGGAGTTTAGTTGGTTGGAAGTGTCGAGAGAGTAATCTGGCAGGCCGCTACCACCAGGAATAATAATAGACCGATTTGCCTGCATTGATTAGTTCTTTAGCATCTTTGATAAATTGCAGGTCATCGTCAAATTCACTGCCATCGGTCTCGCCAAAGAAAAAGCCGGATGTGGTGGGAAGTTTATTGTTGCGAATATCTTGTTCCAGCCGTTTAATATCTTCGATTGTCAAAAGCAGGCATATTGTATTGAAGGATTCTTCGCCGCCTTTCTGGCGATAGAGGTTTTCCATCCAGCCATGCAGGTTTGGATGCTTGCGCCAATAATGGAATTCAATATCGTCATTGTTTGAATGAAAGCCGAAATCCATATTGGGTTTGTGCATTGTGCTGAAAGCATACATATCCAGTCCCATGATGTTTCTCCTTGATAGGTTGGATTATGAGGTTTTCAGGGCTTCTCTTGCCCCTCAATCCTCACCACTTCCCCACCAAACTCTGGCTCTGGAAGCCCATGATTGATTTGCATTTCATCCATTGCAGGCAGATGCTTGTAGTCGGGCATGCCAACAACACCTGTTCTTCAACATATCAATGGGAGGATTGACCGATGGTCAGGAGGTTTGACGTTCGCCAGTTGCAGCCGGAATATTTCAAATCGGCCTTTGAACTGGATCGCATGATTGCCAATGGTGGATTGGATCGTGAATTACTGCATCTGGTCAAAATCAGGGCATCACAGATCAATGGCTGCGCACATTGTCTGAAATCGCATATCAAGGAAGCTGTTATAGATCATGTTGATATGGATAAGATCAATATGTTGCCGGTGTGGTCGGAAACTGAAACCTATGCAGCAGATATACGCATTGCCCTTGAATGGACAGAAGCCTTGACCTGCCTAAACAGAAACCAAGACGATCTGGATGCAATTCACCAGAAACTTGCTGCTTATTTTGATGAAAATGAAATCCTCCAATTGACCTATGCCATTGCCATGATCAATTTCTGGAACCGGCTCAATATTGGTGCAAAAACGTGAAATAAGCAGTGTTTCAAAAAGGTTGATTTGTTTGTTATTGACGACTCGGTTTAATTGTAAATAGCAAATCTAAATAAAAGGCCACTGTAATGGATCCTTCGCATCCTGATTACCTTCAGTTACGTGCCATTGCCGATACTGTCATATCAAAAGCTGGTGGTCTGCAACGTATTGAGCAAGAATTTCCAATTTCAATTCGAGAGGTTATTGATTCTACGCTCGATCCAGTAAGAACCGGAAGGACAAATTTCAAAGAATTGGTCAATGTAGAAAAAACCTTCATTGGATTGCGCTTGGAACACGTTTTCAGAGACATGATTGATGTACCTTCAGGGTTACGTGATCTCGTTATCAATGGGCAGGATGTGGACGTTAAAAATACGGTTCGCAGCACATGGACCATACCACCAGAAACATATCGGGATGAAGAGCCATGTATTCTAATCAGATCAAATGAAGCGAGTTTAAAATGCTGGCTTGGTGTAATTTTTGCTCGTAATGCGTATTTAACAACAGGTGCGAATAGAGATGGAAAGAAATCCATCTCCGCGACAGGTAAAGAAAACATCTTATGGATTTTAGATAATGTTTCTTACCCAGCTGGGCACTGGGGTAATATTGACACCCAAAGGTTTAGAGAACTACGAACGATAGCAGGCGGTAAGGCACGTGCTGTCAGCTTTTTTCGTGAGAACGTCGGCCTAAAAGTACATCGCTCCGTCATTCAAGCCCTGCTCTATGATCAAAAGGATTACATGAAGCGTCTAAGACTCAATGGTGGAGCCAGGGATATACTTGCTTTGGAAGATATTGCTATTCTCAGCGGTGTGTACGACGCGCCGTTGGCAAAAGAACTCGGCTATGGAAAACTTGCCGCCGATGAAATGATGTCCATTCGTTTAAAAAATGAGAAAGAAACGAAAGTCCTCAAACAAAAAGGTATACTGCCGGACAACGCTTAGATATAGTTTCAAGCAACCTTATAAATCGTCCTTGTCGAAAGCGCTTCGATAATATTCTTGGCAACGGCAGCAGCAACTGGCGGCGGGAAAGCATTGCCAATTTGGCGATACATCGCAGTTTTACGCCCTGAAAATTGCCATTCATCAGGAAAGCCCTGAATACGTGCTGTCATACGCGGTGTAAGGCGTGGCATACCAACAAAGTCTTTATCGGGTGCTTCATCCCATAGACCTCTGCCATCAACACCAAGAGTTGCCCATGCGCGCTTTGCCCTTGTTGGACCAAGATCAGGTCCACCATGTTTTTTAGAGCCACCAACAAGTGTTGGCGCAATGGCATTGGCTTGAGCTTTCCATTTATCAGCGCCTCGCCAACCTTTTTCTTTCATAAGGTCAATCAAGAGTTCCCCGACAGTTGCAGATGCTGATTGATTAGGTGTTGGCCATTGAAACTCACCAGCAATATCATTACGGATCGCTACAAAAACGACACGCGGGCGCAATTGTGAAACACCATAATCAGATGCATTTAATAAACGCCACCCCGGCTTATAACCAAGTTTTTTAAGCTGATTCTCGACTTTATTGCGATAATCAAGAAATACAGCATCCAGCAAACCGCGGACATTCTCAAGCATAACAGCCCGAGGGCGGCATTCATCGACAAGACGAATGGCCTCTGGAAATAAATCGCGTTCATCGGATGCGCCTAATTGCTTGCCTGCTTTGGAAAAGGGGGGACAGGGAACACCACCAGCCAAAAGATCAATGTGCTCATAGTTTGAGGCATTGAAATCTTTAAGATCCTGCTCAAAAACATTCCAATCTGGGCGGTTAAGCTGCAAGGTCGAACAGGCAGGTGGCTCAATTTCAACCAATGCTTCATGGTCAAATCCAGCCATTTCTAGGCCTAAGGCCTGACCGCCAGCACCAGCACATATCTCGATGGAATGAAAATTAGACATGCTGTAATCCTATTCTGAAAACGGATTAACCTCAATCGCTATCGCCACGTAGAATCATCGATCAACAAGTTTATTGTAAGTTGACGGCTGCCTCGATGTCAAAAATAGCGCTTTGCAATTTTTGACTGTTTTGTTTTTGATAAATGATACCTAATAAACATAGGCGCAGAGTGCAAATACAAAAAATACCCACCAGAAGGTGGGTAAATTTGATAGAAATTATAATTTATTCAGCTGCTTCAAGAGCGGTTTCAGGCGTTTCAGTTAAATTGTCAGCAATCGCCTCAGCCACATCTTCGCTTTCATGTGCTTTTGCAATTGTGGGGCGGCAGAGAAGTGAAGGCAGCCAGTCAGTATTCTGGGTAATACGTTCGGCTTCGCGGATCATGACATCCTTCTTGAAGCTGCTCAAATGTCTGGCTGTGGTAGGGTCTTTGACTTCGGCGATAATATCCAGAATGTGCTTTTTGTTGAGCATGGAGAAATAACTGTTCGCTGTCGGCAACCAGCCTTCTTCTCGCATATTGAAATCAAGCGCATTCATAAGATCATATTTCTGTTCCCGACGCTTTTGTAGATAGCTGTTGCTCATTGCCTTGCCTTCAACAACATTGAGGCCGGTAGAGATACAGAAAGTCAGCAAAGTCAGCTTTTCATCAAGGCTCATGCCTTGCAAGGTTGCCCATAGTTGATGGTCATCAAGATCGTCGAACATTTCATAATATTCGGCAAAACGATCTTCAATCTCTGCACCATAGGCTGTCGCTTTCAAAATGTCGTTGCCAAAAACCAAAGCATCATTTCTGATTGTAATTTGCAGAATGTGGTTGGAATCATAAGAACGGTTTGTGGCAAAGGTTGTTTTGACAAAACAGTGCAGCAGCAGGCAAAGTGCCGTGTCAGGGTATTTTGCCAGCTTGTTGCGCAAGGCTTGGGTCTGGTGCTGTGTCAGATTTGTGATAAGACGACCGGAGAGGCTTGTATCCAGCTCATCCTCTTCCGGTTCATCGTCATCTTCATCCATATCTTCCATTGTTTCCTGATTATCATCATCAACATCGGAGGTTTCTTCATCGGCAGGATCAATATAGCCGCAATCGATATGGATCTGGCCTTCATTATTGACATAGACAAAAGCGCCGGAAATGGCCTTCTGTTCTTCATCATAGACAGGTGGCCGATTTTCATAGGCCGCAAGCTGATCGTTCAGTTCTTCAAGACGGGTTTCAATCGCCTCGTTATAATCCTCATATTCCTCATATTCGGCTTCCAGAGTATTCAAATCATCCCACAATTTCTGGCGGGCTGCATATTCCTCGTCGGATAGTTCAGGGAAATGGCCGACCAGACGACGATGCGTGTTCCTGTAGGCATTATAGCGCTCATAAAGCGGCTTTACCCATTTCCAGCCCTGATTTTTGAGATTGGCAGCTTCCGCTTCCAGTTTTTCGTTAAAAAGTGTTTCCAGAAGCGCTGGATTTTCAAGATAGGTATCGTCTTCGTCACCGAACAAGTCCCTCGTGACGGGACCGCTTGCCGCCAGATAGGCATCAAGACCGACAAAGTTTGCCCGCGGATCACTCATTTTGACGGTTTTTTCCATCAGCATCGAGCGGATATTGTGCGGCGCTCGTTGATAGTCGAAACTTGCTTCCTTGATAAAGTCCAGAACTTGAAGCTGGCGCTCATGATCATCACAAACAGAAAAAGCGATGACCTGATCGAGTGTCAGCTTCTTGTTGCGATATTCATCGAGAATTTCCGGTGCAACCTTGGCAAGACGGATACGCTGTTTGACGACAAGCTCCGTAACATAATAGGCGGCTGCGATTTCTGTCTCCGACATGCCTTTTTCCATAAGTGCCATGAAGGCATAAAACTGGTCAATCGGATGCAGGCCAAGGCGTTGCACGTTTTCAGCTAGTGACGTATCCTCGGCCAGAATGGTTGATCCGGCCTCGCGCATTTCGCATTTGACTGGATAATCCTTGGCAATGATTTTCTCAATTGCCTTTTTCTGCAGCGCGCGATAGCGCCGACCACCGGCAATAACACCATATCGGCCGGTTTCTGCTCCCGTTTCATCCAATTCAGCCTCGATAATAAGCGGATAAAGCAAGCCTTGGCGAATAATGTCATTGCCCAATTCATCGAGATTTTCATCGGTCGCCGTCTGGCGGACATTCCTGTTGCTGACAAAAAGCATATTCAAAGGAACTATTTTTGATTGCAGCAGGATTGGTTGGGCATAATCTGCTTTCTTACGTCTGGTCATGGGTTTTCTCCTATGTGAAGGCTGCCGAAAGCCTCTCTTCCAGCCTTAAAACCTTCATGAAAACCTCACCCCCCTCTTACTCTCCATGCGCAAAAGAAAAGCGGCATGAAGCTTGCTATCACTTATGAGAACAATATCTTGCATTGGTTGGCAGCAGATATTAAATTGAACAGATAACAATTTTAGGCGTTTACGCCTTAAATGGAGATGATTGATGGCGGTTAAGACTGCGGCAGTTCATATTGACAAGACGGTTGCTGATCGTGCTGAAACGGCTGCGATTGCTGCGGGAATGACTTTGGATGAATATGTGCAAAGTCTGTTGCAGGAACGTATGGAAGAGCCGGAAGGCTATGATGCCTATGTTTGTGAAAAGGTGCATGAGGCGCTTAATAGCACAAAGCCACGTCTGCCTTTCAAACAAGCTATGGAATGTCTGGACGAGCGTTTGAAAGCATCTAAACGTGCATAATGTCATTATTGCCGATGAAGCGATCAATGATCTTTTTGATATTTTGGATTATATCCAGCAGTTTAATGAAACTGCCAGTGAAAATTTGAAAGCAGAATTTTACGCCAGACTGGCAATGTTGGCCGAACATCCTTTCATGTATCGTACTGGTCGTGTTCGTGGCACCCGTGAAATGGTGATGGGTAAATATGTTGTCATTTATGCGGCAGATGCCACGGAAGTGCTTGTATTGCGCGTTCTTCATGGCGCGCAGCAATGGCCTCTCAAGAAAACATAGAAATTATAGTGAGCGCCTTTGATTTTCAGTGAAAATCAAAGGAGAAAGACGAACGATACCAGACAAGGTTATACCCTGCATGCCCGGAAATCCGAGTATGCAGGGTATAATAAAAAATCCGAACAGTGCGTGATGAGGCGTCAGACTGCTCGGAAATTATATGGGTTTTGGATTTATTGGTCAGACAGCTTTCTCAAGCAGCTTCTTAGCCTTGCCTTCAAGTATCAGTCTTGTGTCCTGATGTTTTTTGCTGCGCGCATGCGCTGCAATGCCTTGGACAAAATCAAAGACTGACCTTGGCGGGTGGCCTTCTTCTTCCAGAATCGTTTTGATGATTTTCTCGGTTTCTGCTTTTGAGAAACCCTGCTTTTTGAGAAAATCGTTACGATCATCATCATTTTTTGCGACAATTCTCTCCCGTGAGGCATTGATGCCGTTTACAAAGGGGATTGCTGAGGAATTGGCAAAATTCTCGATAGCTGGTGCTGCTTCATAGGCAAAGCGGGATGCGGCGAATTTCGAGTGCCGAATTTTGATTTCCTGAAAATCCTCAATGCCCCAAAGGCAGCGATTTTGGCAAACGGCACGCAGATAGAAGGAAGCAACACCAAGTGTTTTAGCCCCCACCTCCGAGTTCCAGCAATAAAAGCCGCGGAAAAACAGATCAGGTGAACCATCATCCAGTTTGCCTGCCTCAATCGGGTTTCTATCATCAACCAAAAACAGGAACACATCACGGTCTGAGGCATATAAAGTGGTCGTATCCTTGGTGATATCGACATTCGGATTATAGATGCCTGTTGACCAATCAAGAGCGCCAGGCACCTTCCATCGCGTGTCACCGGTTCCATTGCCGGCAATGCGCTGAACAGCTTCAATCAGTTCCGCATCATGAATACGGCCATAATCAGGGCCGGTAATGGCGCGAAGTTCCGTGCGGCCGTCCTGTGTTTCAAAAGTCTTGACCTGTTCTGAACGGTTAACAGCCAAACCATATTGAAGATTGATTGCAGCAATGGGGGCTGGCAATTGGCGCATATAGGTGGCAGGCGCACCGATCATTCCCGATAATTGCCCAAAAGCCCAATGGGTCGGGTGAACAGGTTCAGCACCGCCGGGCAATATCAGGCTAAGGTTTTCAGGATCGTTGCGGGCCGATTCAACGACAATCGCCTTGCTTTCAATAATCCGGCTTTCGCTATGATCGGAGCGGCGCTTCACCGTAGTAAATAGCTCATCGAGGGAAAGGAAGCGCTCATCATCCGGCCGATTGAACCATTCAGAGCTGACACGTCGGCTATGGCTGCCTTTGTGTGGATCAACACGGTATCCATTGGTGGGCACAGATTGTTGTTCAGGGGGAAGAATTTCAATAGTGGTCATGTTCGTCTCCTTGTGACGGGCGTCGAAAAACTCTCTCTCGACCCTTAACCCGTCACAGGAAACTCCCCGCTCTTTCACTCTACACATGAGTCGGTGTTATAAAAGTCACCCAGATTCTCTTCTAAGAATAGCAAACTATATTTTTTCATACTCTTGATTATGATGGTCTATGATTGATGAAAAAAATGCTTTTCTTATTGTTTTTCATGGCTTTTACTGATGTCAATTTAAGGAGCAGAAAAATGGAAATCGGGAAAAAAATGATCCGTCGCAAGGAACTTCATGATCTGGTTCCGTTATCAGACAGCACAATTTATAAAATGGAACAGAATGGGCAATTTCCTCGTCGTTTTGCCCTGACTTCCAGATGCGTTGTCTGGGATCTGGCAGAAATTATGGCATGGTTGCGGATGAGGCGAGCCACACCAATTAAAAGAGCCAACTATCCTGATGTTCATTTAAGAAAAACCCGTCCTGTTATAAAGAAGGATCGGGGGCATTCACCTCGGTCAATGGCGGAATAATTGAAGGAACACGTTTTTCTCCTTTTTCCCATGCATCAACAAGGTCGGCCCATTCCTGCATCATATGTTTTCTCTGATGTTGAAATTCGGCTTTATTATAGACATGCCGCGAAGAGCTGCGGTTTTCGTGCGCAAGACATTTCTCTATCCAGTCACTGTTGAAACCCATTTCATTTAGCAAAGTCGAGGCGGTCCGTCGCAGGTCATGAACGGTAAAGGGTTCCAGTGGCAAACCTTCTTTTCGGGCATTTTCTGCAATCGATGCGGTAACGCGATTGAATGTTGCCCGCGACATAGGAGCATCAGCATCATAACGGGAGGGCAGAACATAGCGGGAATTGCCCGAACAGGTTTTCAAGGCAATGAAAATATCCAAGGCTTGGCTGGAAAGATAGACATTATGGGGTTTTGACCGTTTCATTCTTTCTTTGGGAATAGACCAGAGCGCATCTGAAAAATGAACCTCGTCCCATGTGGCATCCTGTAATTCACTTTTTCTGACCATTGTTAGAAGCAAAAGGCGCAAGCCTAACCGTATTGTCGGCAATGTCGGCACCTTTTCCATAATTTTTAACATGATCCTGATTTCTGTTGGTGACAAAGCTCGTTCACGCGGAACAAAGGTCGCGATCGATGCCGGGGGAACCTTTTCAGCCGGGCTTGTAACCTTTTCGCCATGCAAGATCGCATAGGCATAGATTTGTTTGACAATATCTCTGGCATGTATTGCTGTTGCCGGAGCATTACGCTTGACGATGCGCTGGCACAATATCCTCAGATCATCCGACGTAATTTCCTGCAGCAGCCGATTGCCCCAATAGGGCTTAATATCGCGTTCATAAACTGAACGACGCATGGAACGGGTACTTTCGGCCATTGATGAATTATCAAACCATTTCTTGGCAAATTGAGAAAAATTTCTGGCCTCTTTCAGACGACGTTTTTCTCTTTGCTTCTCGATGGCCGGTGAGCGCCCTTCCCGAATAGCCCGTTTGGCATCCAACAGCATTTCACGCGCTCTTGCCAATGATATGCCGGCCTTGCCGTATCGGCCAAAGGTTACTGTCTCATGGCGGCCATTCATGCGGTAATCATATTGAAAGGTGATGGTGCCTGATAAAGCAACCTTGACATAAAGGCCTTGGCTGTCACGTATCTTGTAAATTTTTTCCTTAGGTCTAAATGACTTAAGTGATTGATCTGTAAGCATAATATCCTCCAACAGCTAGATTTTACCCAACAGCCGTTTTTTGAGGTTTTTTTAATATTTTATTGTTGTTTATCAATGTTTTATAAAGAATTTTTACCTAACACGACCGCTTTGATAGGTGTAGGGTAAGCCTAAAATCAGATTGAAACAATGCCGGTACATCCCGCAATTGACCCAACATTTTGAAATTGACCCAACAAATAGTCAAAAAAAGACCTTGAAAGATTATTTATTTCTTTCAAGGTCTTAGATCGTATTTTAGCGGTTTTGATCGTCGTCTGGAGGGGGGCTGAATTATTCCCACTCTATCGTGCCGGGAGGCTTTGACGTAATATCATAGACAACACGGTTGATGCCGCGCACCTCATTAATGATGCGGTTTGCTGCCCGACCGAGAAATTCCATGTCATAATGATAGAAATCAGCAGTCATGCCATCAACGGATGTGACCGCCCGCAAGGCGCAAACAAACTCGTAAGTGCGGCCGTCGCCCATGACGCCGACCGTCTGCACAGGAAGAAGCACCGCAAAAGCCTGCCAGATTGCATCGTAAAGACCCGCTTTCCGGATTTCATCGAGGTAAATCGCATCTGCCTCACGCAGAATTTCAAGCTTTTCACGCGTGATGCCGCCGGGGCAGCGAATGGCTAAGCCGGGACCAGGAAAAGGATGGCGGCCGATAAAGCGGTCTGGAAGACCTAACTCACGTCCCAATGCCCGAACTTCATCCTTGAACAGTTCACGCAATGGCTCGACGAGTTTCATATTCATACGTTCGGGCAAACCACCTACATTGTGATGGCTTTTAATGGTCACCGATGGCCCACCCGTAAATGAAACACTTTCGATGACATCAGGGTAGAGCGTCCCCTGCGCCAAAAACTCAGCACCGCCCAACTTCTTGGCCTCTTCCTCGAAGACTTCGATAAACAGACGGCCAATGGTTTTACGTTTTGTTTCGGGGTCGCTTTCGCCTTCAAGCGCATCAATGAAAAGATCTGATGCATCAACATGGACGAGCGGAATATTGTAAGTTTCGCGAAACATTGAAACGACTTCTTGCGCTTCATTTTTCCGCAACAGACCATGATCTACGAAAATACAGGTAAGCTGACTACCAATAGCCTCGTGGATGAGTACGGCAGCAACTGATGAATCCACGCCACCTGAAAGGCCGCAAATGACGCGCCCTGTACCCACTTGTTGGCGAATAGAAGCAATTGCCTGCTCACGATAGGCCTTCATGGACCAGTCGGCTTTTATGCCAGCAATCTTGTGAACGAAGTTTTGCAAGAGCTTTGCACCATCAGGTGTATGGACAACCTCGGGATGGAACTGGACTGCGTAGAAATGGCGCTCTTCATCAGCAATGGCGGCAAAAGGCGCGCCTTGCGATGTCGCGATCACTTTAAACCCTGCCGGTAGAGCAGTCACACGGTCTCCGTGGCTCATCCAAACCTGATGACGGCTGCCTTTTTCCCAAACGCCTTCAAAAAGCGCGCTATTTTCCTCCACATCCAGAAATGCGCGGCCAAACTCACGGTCATGTCCCGCTTCCACCTTGCCACCGAGCTGCGCGCACATTGTCTGTTCACCGTAGCAAATGCCCAAAACAGGTATACCGGCCTCAAAAATTTCCTGCGGCGCACGCGGAGAACCGATGTCGACGGTAGAATGCGGACTGCCCGAAAGAATAACCGCTTTGGGTTTGATCCGCTTGAAGCCTGCAGCTGCAGATTGAAACGGTACGATCTCGGAATAAACCCCGGCTTCGCGCACACGGCGCGCAATCAACTGGGTTACTTGAGAACCGAAATCGATGATAAGGATGGTATCAGGATGTGTTGTGCTCATGGGAAGCCCTTAAAGACTCTTGTTTAGAAATGCAATCTGCTATGAGACTACACATAGAATTTCCAAAGGATAAAGTCATGTCAAAAATTGAAATCAGACAGCAGGCGGTAGCCGATGGTGAGAAAATCTATCGGTTGATTGAGCAGGCCTTTAAAACTGCCGACACAAGCGATGGAACCGAGCAGGATTTCTACATGTCGTTAAAAAACAGCGAGCATTTTATCGAAGAATTAGACCTTGTTGCCGAAGCGCATAACGTACTTATAGGGCAAATCATGTTTACCCGCTTTACGATTTCAAATAAGCTGGAAGGCGACGTGCCATCTTTGCTTTTAGCGCCGATCAGCGTTGTCAACGAATACCGCGGAAAAGGTGTTGGTGCAGCATTAATCAAAGAAGGGTTGGCACGCGCATTACGATTGGGGTTCAAAAGCACCTTCCTTATCGGCAACCCCGCTTACTATAGCCGCTTTGGATTTAAACCGCTAAGCGTATATCCTATAAAAGCAAGCGATGATACACCGAAGGAATATCTGGATTACATACAAGGGATCGAACTCGTACCTGATGCCTTAATGTCATGTTCAGGTACAATCAGCTTTGCTGAATAAATATATTTTTGAGCAGCTTTAACGCCTCGGCCAAGCGTTCGTCTACAATATGGAGGTATTGCCTCCAATCCATAGCATGGTTCAATTCCTTACTACCGTCAGATATACCGCGCAAACCGTAAAGCGGGATATGGAATGTCTGACACGCACGCAAAACCGCATAGGTTTCCATGTCAACCATATCGGCAGCTATCTCATCATAGGCTGTTCCTGAAACGACATTGCCACCTGTCGATAGTGTGGCGGGTGGGAAACCGGGTAAGAGCTGCGGCATCACCAAGTTAGCAGGCAGGTCAAGAAAAGGCGTTATACCTTTATCTACTCCCAGAGCCGTGGCATCCA
The DNA here is from genome assembly GCF_054871565.1 of Bartonella sp. LJL80. Classification (NCBI taxonomy): domain Bacteria; kingdom Pseudomonadati; phylum Pseudomonadota; class Alphaproteobacteria; order Hyphomicrobiales; family Bartonellaceae; genus Bartonella; species Bartonella sp. LJL80. The sequence goes on along the minus strand of NZ_JBTXLM010000006.1, from coordinate 132,719 downwards.
TATCGCGCCAGCTGACAGTCGCGACCTGATAAACCTTGGTTTGAACAAGCGTAGCCGATCCTGCGGAGCCAAGGGACACAACGAGGTCAGGCTTGTTTTCATCCCGTTCAAGCTGTGACAGAATACACGTCGTTCGAATGGCTGCTTCAACAGGGCCAATCCCGATGAAAACCGGTTCGATAAGGCTTTTGAGATGATCTCCATATTCCAGTTCTGTCGCCATGAGAAACAGAATGGACTTATTGCCCCATCGGCTTAGCATCACACGCGCTTCTCCAGTACTGATATAAAGAAACCATCTGTTTGGGTACTTGCAGGCGACAAAACCAATCCATGTTGAGGAAAGACCGGTTGTGGCGCTTCACTTGTAAAGTGGCGTGCCCAGAGCGCTCTCATATCAATTTCCCGGAAGTTTTGATTTTCGGTCAAAAATTGAGCGATCTGTTCATCATTTTCTTGCGAAAACAACGAACAGGTGATGTAAACCAAACGGCCGCCTGCTTTCAAATAGGGCAAAGCCGCTTGCAGAACCTGTTTTTGTTCAGCGACTCGACGCTCGAGCTGGCCCTCTGTTAATCGCCATTTGGCGTCGGGTCGGCGCCGCCACGTGCCAGTTCCTGTACATGGCGCATCGAGTAACACCAGATCCATCTGGCCTTCTAGCGCTTTCAGATCGGCTAGATTGGCATGCGGTTGTGCATTACGTACACCGGAACGCCGCAAACGGTCGAAAATTGGAGCTAGCCGAGCCTTCTCGGCATCATAAGCATGAATTTGACCGCGATTATCCATATCGGCCGCAAGCGCCAATGTTTTGCCACCAGCGCCTGCGCAGTAATCCAAAACCTGTAATCCAGCTTTTGCTTCAACCAGCCGGGCAACAACTTGTGACCCTAGATCTTGCACCTCGAACAGCCCTTTTTGAAAAGCGGGCTCTACCTGTACGTTGGGATGACGCCCGAGCTTTACGATCGGTGCAATACGCAGAGCTTCCTGAAACCATGGTACGAGATAGGCTTTACTATCATGCAATTCGCGCAGCACCTTTTCAGGCCGCGCTTTCAATAAGTTTACGCGCAAGTCTAGAGGTGGACGCTCGGCGAGCGAAGCTGCCTCTTCGATCCAACGATCGCCAAACAAACCTTTTAATGCAGCAACACACCATTCGGGTACGTCGCCTCTCACTGCATCCGGCGCATCTGAAAGCTGCCGCTGCGACCAAGACAGACGCTGTGCTTGGCCCAAAACATGCGGGGCAAATTTATCGCCATCAAGTGTAGCATCCAGCTCATCCATTGACATTTCACCATCTGTCAACAAAGCACCGAAGGCCGCATCGTGTAGATTGTCATTGCCCATGCGCCATTGCAGTGAATAGCGGCGGCGCAAAACATCATAGACAATATTGCCAATAGCAGCCCGATCGCCGGCGCCAGCGAAGCGATGCGACAGCCCCCAGTCTTTTAGGGCTTCCGCGGCAGGGCGCCGTCTCGTCTCTATATCTTGTAAAACTTCTATTGCCGCCTGAAGGCGTCCACCCAATCGCATTAATCTATCCTGAATATATGTTGCGCTTTGGCATAACCGAATTCACGCTAAAGGAAAACCACTATGCGATAAAAAACATTCTCCGTGATTACCCGAAGTCTGCAAGCAAACCTAACAGCTACAATAATTTTTTAGATGACAACGCCGTGGAAAGCTCTTTTGCTATGATCACGCGGCTTCTACGCAAAACGCACCATTTGCAAATGCAGTGAGACGTACCCTCGTACCAGCGGGAAGATCAGGCCCGGTGATCCGCCAGATCGTGTCATCAATGCGCACGCGACCATATCCGTCCATGATCGGCTCGGCCAGAGTTATGACTTGGCCGATAATTTGTGCCGTTCTTTGGTTTAATAGAGGTTGATCTGTCTCTTTATCGCGCCGGAAAAAGTTGCGCCCGATGAAAACCATGACAATGGAAAATGCAAGAAACAATAGTATTTGAGTTTCCCAACCACCAACAAGGAACATGCTGGCAAGAACTGCACAGACCAGTGCTGTAAGCAATGCGCCTATGCCAAGCCAAACAAAAAACACACCGGGCACGATCAGTTCAAGCAATAGCAGGATAAATCCCACGATGACCCAGTTCCACAATCCCAAGGATAGAAAGAGATCTTCCATTTCGATTCCTTTTCTTCAACCTTGCCGTTTATATACACCGCGACTGTTAGTAACAAACCAGAGCCGGCACAACGATAACCCTTTGTGCATAACAGGCTATATCGGTATATCTGGTAAAGTGACCAAAGTGAAGGTTACGCAATATTAAAGACGTTTTTACGTTACGAACTACGCCGTTTTACAGGTGCATCCTTATCGTTTCCAAACACTTCTTTCGCTATTGCGCCAATCCCTCCGAGGGAACCGATCAAGGCCGAGGCCTCCATTGGCATCAGCACGATTTTCTGATTATTCGCGGTTCCGATAGAAGCTAACGCTTCGGTGTATTTTTGCGCAATAAAGTAATTGATTGCCTGAACATCGCCTTTTGCAATTGCCTCAGACACTACCAGCGTAGCCTTTGCTTCTGCTTCAGCCAATCGCTCACGCGCCTCGGCCTCTCTGTAAGCGGCCTCACGTTTGCCTTCTGCTTCAAGGATCTGTGCCTGCTTGAAACCTTCGGCCCGTAAAATATTGGCGTTGCGGTCACCCTCCGCTTCCAGAACCTGTGCGCGCTTATCGCGCTCGGCTTTCATCTGGCGCCCCATAGCGTCAACCAGGTCACGTGGCGGCTGAATGTCTTTGATTTCAATGCGTGTCATCTTAAGCCCCCATGGATGGGCTGCCTCATCGACAACATGCAGGAGACGCTCGTTGATGGTATTACGATTTGACAGAAGTTCGTCGAGATCCATAGAACCGACGACAGTACGGATATTGGTCATGTTCAGATTCAACACAGCATATTGCAAGTCAGAAACCTGATAAGCAGATTGGGCTGCATTGAGTACTTGATAGAACGCTACCGCATCGACCGATACCGTTGCATTGTCCCGGGTAATGACTTCTTGAGTCGGAATATCCAGCACCTGCTCCATCATGTTGATCCGAGAACCAATACGATCGAAGTAGGGAACAATAAGATTTAAACCCGGCGACAACGTTTTGGTGTAACGACCAAAACGTTCAACCGTATATTGAAAGCCCTGTGGTACCTGTTTGATACCGGCAAACAAGGTCGCTATAACCAGAACAGCCAATACGATTAATGCAATACTCAAGCCACTCAATGTGTTTCTCCACTTATAGCAACAATGATAATGGCAATATACTTACAGCTTTAAGCCGAAGAGGAAAGTACCAATCCGCCGAAAAAGATTATTCCTCGGGCGATATTCGTCAATTGGACAATTTCATTTATGAATATCTACGGCATCAGCCCTGTCAATCCAGCCCCCAAGCTCTTTGCGAACCAGATGCTCGATAACGTCCATTCCCTCGGCACTATCGTTCAGACATGGAATATGCGCGAAATTGACGCCACCATTTTCATGGAAAGTTTCTGCCGCCTCATTTCCGATTTCGTCTACCGTTTCCAAACAATCGACAACGAATCCAGGATTGAATACAGCGATGGATTTCACCCCTTGTTTTGCCAATTCCTCGACCGTGACATCCGTATAAGGTTGCAGCCAAGGCTCCGGCCCGAAACGCGACTGGAAAGTCATCATTAATTTATTCTCGTCCATCCCCAGCCTTTGGCGCAAAGCAATGGTCGTCCGCTGGCATTCCTGTGGATATGGATCGCCACGCTTTGCATAAGACTGCGGTATACCGTGATAAGAAGCGATGATTTTTTCAGGCTCGAAATCGAGCTGCTTCAAATGATTTTCAATCGATTTCGCCAAAGCATCAATATAGACCGGATCATCACAGTAAGCTGGCACCGAGCGGATGGCGGGTAAATAGCGGCGCTTTTGCATCGTATCAAAAACGGCATCAAGCACTGTAGCAGTCGTGGTTGCAGAATATTGCGGATATAGCGGAAACACCAAAATCCTGTTACAGCCCTCATCCACCATCCGGTTAACAACGTTTTCTATCGATGGCTGGCCATAACGCATCGCCCAATCCACGACTATGCCGTCTTTAGCGAGAACCGGTGATAATTTATCAGCTTGCGCCCGTGTGAAGGTACGTAAGGGCGATTCATTCAGCTCGTTATTCCAGATACGTTTATAAAGCGCACCCGATTTTTTCGGACGCACATTCAATACAATACCGTAAAGAATGGGATACCAAAGAAGCCGCGGCCACTCAATTACACGGCGATCAGACAAAAATTCACGTAAATATTTACGGACATTTTTCGGGTCTGTCCCTTCGGGTGTACCCAGATTGATAAGGACAACGCCTGTCTTGTCTTTTTGCTTTTCCATTATGACCTGACTAAACCCTTCGGTTCAAAGAAAATTGTGCGCCTGTCCCCGATGTGCAAAGCAGCTGCATGGAGCTATTGGAGATAGCACAATTGACACGCGAGACTGTTCCGCGAACGATTGAACGCATTTCAATTTCAACCAGTTGTGGATTTTTGAAAACATAGTTGCCTTCAGAAAGCTTTTCTTTGGTATCGGCAGCACGTGTCTCGAATACGCCATTGCGGAATGACGAAACGATTCCGTTGTTATCAACCCACTGACCATCTATGCCGGTGGGTATATTCTGCACAGAAGGGCGCTGACCATAATTTTGCGATAGGTTGCAACCAGCCAGTGTGAAAGCCAAAATCGTCAGGCATAGTTTAGGCGCAATGCGTTTCATAAAGTCTGCTCCGGTGTGCCACAATGTGGCGAATGAATTCTCGTTATACCTTGCAATATCAATATGGCCCTTTTCACGGAAATCAACGGAAAAGCAGATTTTTTACAAAAAAAAACTGTTTTCTGTTGCATGTAATCATCAGATTGGTAGAGCTACACCGGCGGGGCAAACGAGGTGAAATACTTCCCAATGGTTTGCAACCAATATCCCCTTCACGCGTTTTCTGATCTCAAAGGAGATTATTAAAGCGATGATGGGTCCTATACTTGTAGCGGGGGAAGACAATGGAAAAAGGGCGAGCCTTTCTTCCATGCTTCGAGCGCTTGGATATCGTGTGATAGAAGCGGAAAACGGATTGCGTACGATTGATTTGTTACGCAGACGGCGCAATATCGCTTTGGCATTGATTGATTTGATGATGAGCGACATGGGTGGAAGCGAGCTTGTTTCTACGATCCGTGTAACGGGCGTCGCCACACCGCTCATCATCATGTCAGAACAGGAAAATGAAGAGCTGCTGCAAAAATCGCTGAAGGCAGGTGCAGCGGACTACCTCATTTATCCTATAAGCTCGCTTCGTTTGGGAGTGACTTTAGGCAATTTGTCACTGAACAGCACGCTTGAACGCGAGGTGCATTACATTCGTCGGCAAAATGAAAATCATCTACGGTTTTCGGATCTGTATGTCAAAAGCGAATCGATGCAAAAAGCGCTTTCACAAGCAAAGCAAGCTGCTGCATCATCCGACAATTTGCTTATTGAAGGCGAGCTAGGAACCGGCAGAGAAACGCTGGCGCGTATCATCCATCATGAAAGCGCTTATTCGGACGGTACTTTTACGCGTATACAGTGCATTCCTATTTCCGATCCGATTGAAGATGAGCAAATTTGGAATGACAAATTTCATCCGCTTCTCAACAGCCTGAAAGGTGGTACGCTCTGTCTTTGCGAAATCGATCGCCTCGACCCGATACAACAGGTGCGTTTCAGCAATTATTTGAAGCAGCGCAGTATGTCGGAATGGAACGGCAAGCCAAAATACCGCTTGATCGTGATATCGATGTCGCCTTTACAGGATCTGGTTGATGACGGCCTGTTCTCAGCAGAGCTTTTGGCACAGCTGAATCAGCAATATGTCAATTCGCCGGCTCTTCGTGACCGACGGGACGATTTGGCTGACATTGCACAGCGGGCAATTGACCATATCGTCGTGGAAAGCGGTCAACCCCATGTTCACGGCCTTGCAGGTTCCGCTCTGTCTTTGCTTTTACAATATGACTGGCCCGGAAATGTCAGTGAAATGGAAAACGTCCTGTTTCGCGCCGTTTTGCTCAGCAACGGTCCCTTACTGACAATCCGCGATTTTCCGCAGCTTACGGGAAACCAATTCATAGACTTGCAAGATGCAATACAGACCGATGTCCAAGAAAACTATAAAAAGTCGACAATACCGTTTGTCGATATGGATGGTCACGTAAGACCGTTTAACGAGCTTGAACGTGATATCATCGAGCGGTCAATCGAGCATTATAAAGGTCGTATGAGTGAGGTCGCCCGTCGTCTTGGCATTGGGCGGTCAACGCTCTATCGCAAACTTGACGAATATCAGGAGGGTGACGCGACCAGTCTTTCGACTGTGCGAAGATACGGTTAACATCGTGTGAGTTACAGATAATCAAAAAAAATCCGCCGGCAGCTCAACTGCCGGCGAATTTTTTGTGCCATCTACTTACAATTGTGTTCATAAAAAGGATTTGTTAACGATATTAATCAAAATTTACTGTGAATTGAATATCTTTTGGGAGCTGTGTCATTTTTGCCATGGTATAGTCGTATTTGATGACAATAAAGCAGCTGTTAACCATTCTGCATTACGCTTTGATAAGAGTTATAAAGCTGATGTCGGGTGGTGGGCATACGTACTACCGGATTTTGATCGGATTATAGGGTCTCGGTTGTTATGTCATGCTGTGCGTTGCGAGTCAGGACTTATGAATGGTGGTTGACAGATTGAAAAAGTCGGTTTGGACATTTCGTACTTTTGCTTTGGCAATATTATCCATTGCCGCAGCAATTTCTTTGTCGTTTGCCCCTACCGCTGCACAGGCAGAAACACGGTCACTCAAGCTCTATTATGTTCACACACGTGAAAAGGCCGAAATCGTCTTTAAGCGTGATGGCAGATACGATCAGGCTGGACTGAAGAAACTGAATGTATTTTTGCGCGATTGGCGTCGCAATGAACCTACGAATATGGACCCTCGCCTTTTCGATTTGATCTGGGCGGTGTATCGGGCAAGCGGCTCACGCGATTACATTAACGTGGTTTCGGCTTATCGCTCTCCAACGACCAATAATATGCTGCGTTCACGTTCGGCAAATAGCGGTGTTGCCAAAAACAGCCAGCACACGCTTGGTCATGCCATGGATTTTTATCTCCCTGATGTGAATCTTGCAAAATTGCGCGCCATTGGCTTGAAACAGCAGGTCGGCGGCGTTGGCTATTATCCAAAATCCGGATCACCATTCGTCCATATGGATGTGGGCAGTGTCAGGCATTGGCCGCGTATGAGCCGTAAAGAGCTTATGGCGCTTTTCCCCGATGGCAAGACCATGCATATTCCCAGCGACGGTAAACCGTTGGCGGGTTATGCACAAGCCAAAGCGGATTGGCAAGCTCGACGTGGCGCACCCGTTGTTGTCGCCAGCGCTTCCGGCGGGAGTCAAAAACGTAGCCTGTTTGGCGCTATTTTCGGTAAAAAAGACAATAGCGATTCAACACCTAGTGCACCGGTGCGTGTACAGCCGACAGCGCCACGCGCTGTAGAGCCGGAACCGACAGTGGTATCCCTGCCCGGAAAAGATGCGCCACTGCCAGAGGCTTCACCCTTGCGTGGAAATGTTCCACAGCCGGCAGTTGAGGAAGATGATGGCGGAGATGACGCTACCGTCATGGCCTATGCCAATGTTCCTGTTCCTTCTTTCAAACCTGATGCCCCTGCTGCGGTTGAGCAGAACACAATCAATGTTGCATCGATACCGCTGCCTGATCAGCGTCCTGTGCAACAAGATGCACCGGACAATGTTGCTCTGGCTATCGCCAGTCAGGACGACACGCATAGCAATGCGTTGCAAGCCAAAGTGCCGGCAGATGATCTAACCGCGTTGATTGAGGCGAACGATATCATCGCTGTTCCAGACGATGATTATGAAGAAGATGATGACTATGCGGATGCCGACGCCCAAGGTGCCGACACTGAAATGGTTGCCTCTATCGATACAACCAAGACCGCACCGAAGGTTGATCGTCCCGCAAAAGACGATCTCGCCAAGCTCATCAGTGATGATGCGGCAACTGAACCTGCTCGGATGGCTCCTGAAGATGAATTGCGTAAAGTTCCAAACGTTGTTTTTGTATCGGGACTGGAAAAGAAGGATGAAGTATCGCGTGTTGCGGAACTTCGCGGTAAAGCGATTGATTTTCATGCAGTCGCACGCATTAACGAAACCTATTAATACGTAATTGGTTCAATCAAAAAGCCCTCTCACCGTCGTGCGAGAGGGCTTTTTTATTTTTATATGCTTATTCCCTTGACCTTCCCATCGGGGGAACCCTTATCTTTATGTCATGAAAGGCTGAACTGATGACCAAATCACCTGATATGACAACACCACAAGCCACCACGCGGCAAGACCAGCACCACTTGCAGCTGGACATCCAAGGGATGACATGCGCCTCCTGCGTTCGCCATGTCGAGAAAGCGCTTCGCAGCGTCACGGGTGTTGACGATGCCGTGGTTAATCTAGCCACCGAAAAGGCCGAGGTTACCAGTCACGAATGGGTAAAGGTTGACGATTTGGTTCAGGCGGTTGAAAAAGCGGGCTATGAAGTTGGTGTTGAGACGGTGGATCTTGATATAGACGGCATGACCTGTGCGTCTTGCGTAAATCGTGTTGAAAAAGCGCTCCGAAGCGTCTCAGGCGTCAAGAGTGCCGTTGTAAACATGGCAACAAATCGCGCGCATGTAGAGATGTTGTCTGGCATAGCAACCATTCAGAGACTGCAACAGGCCATTGCTAAAGCTGGTTATGAAGCAAAGCCGATACGCAACGAGCAGAGTAGCGACAGGCAAGCGCTGGAAGCGCTTCAATTACGCCGTTCACTTCTTATTGCAATATTGCTGACTTTGCCCGTATTTATCGTGGAAATGGGGGGGCATATGGTACCCGCCTTCCATCACTGGCTATCCTCTACAATCGGGATATTCCCGCTGCGTGTCATGCAGTTCATCCTGACAACATGTGTGTTGTTCGGTCCGGGCTGGCGTTTTTTCAAAGCCGGCATCCCCAATCTTTTCCGTGCAACACCCGACATGAATTCTCTTGTTGCGGTCGGCTCATTTGCGGCATGGGCCTATTCAACCATAGCGACCTTTGCAGGCTCCTTCATGCCGGTGGGTACAGATCATGTCTACTTTGAGGCTGCTGCGGTTATCGTCACACTCATTCTACTGGGACGTTTTCTTGAAGCTGGCGCACGGGGCCGTACGGGCGAAGCGATAAAAGCGCTGGCCGGTTTAAAACCTCGAACGGCACGTATCCTAGATAACGGCAACACCAAAGATGTAGCCTTGGAGGATGTCACTGTCGGAGACCTTGTTATTGTGCGCCCTGGAGAAAAGTTCCCCGTGGATGGGATCGTGACAGAGGGAACGTCGAATGTTGACGAGTCGATGATGACCGGCGAGCCCTTGGCAATAGCTAAAAAAAAGGGCGATCCTGTTTTTGGCGGCACCGTGAATGGAAACGGGACTTTGACATTCAAAGCTGAAAAAATCGGTTCGGATACGTTGCTCGCCCAAATCCAGAAAATGGTGGAGGACGCGCAAAGTGCCAAACTGCCTATTCAAGCTCTGGTCGATAAAGTCACAGGATGGTTTGTTCCAGCAGTTTTTGCGGCTGCCTTTGTAACCTTTATTCTTTGGCTTATATTCGGCCCACAGCCCGCATTGCCGCATGCGCTTGTCGCGGCCGTTGCTGTACTTATTATCGCCTGTCCCTGTGCTATGGGACTTGCGACGCCAACCTCGATCATGGTGGGAACAGGAAGAGCCGCACGCATGGGGGTATTGTTTCGCCGTGGCGATGCCTTACAAGCGTTGCAGGAAGCAACGTTGGTAGCTTTTGATAAAACCGGTACATTGACCATGGGAAAACCAGTTTTGCAAAAGATGGAAACAGCCTCAGGTTTCGATGAAACGACAGTGTTGGCAGCGGTCGCGGCTATTGAAATGCGCTCCGAACATCCAATCGGCGAGGCCTTGAATGCGGCTGCGAAGTCTCACGGCATAGACCTGCCCATTGTCTCAAACTTCAACAATAGGCCGGGCTACGGCATCGAGGGTGATGTCAATGCAGATCATCTTGCCATTGGTGCAGATCGTTTTATGCATGCAATTCACGTGGACATTGATATCTTTGACGATGCTGCCGAACAATTCGGTAGGGAAGGAATGACACCCTTCTATGCAGCGATCAATGGCAGAATTGCTGCTGTCTTCGCCGTTGCCGATCCCGTAAAACCACAATCCGCTAAAACGATCAATGCATTGACCGTGATGGGGATCAAGTCTGCCATGATCACGGGGGACAACCAAAATACAGCCCATGCGATCGGGCAGAAGATTGGCATCACTGAAATTGTAGCGGAAGTTTTGCCGTCTGGTAAAGTCGATGCTTTACAAAAACTACGCGCAGCCGATAGGCGTGTCGCTTTTGTTGGTGATGGCATTAATGATGCACCGGCGCTTGCTGCGGCCGATATCGGCATCGCGATTGGCACAGGTACAGATGTCGCCATGGAAAGCGCCGATGTCGTGCTGATGGCGGGGGATCCCACGGGCGTCGTCAATGCTATAGCGATTTCGAGAGCGACGATTCGAAATATTAAACAGAACCTGTTTTGGGCGTTTGGTTATAATGTCGCTCTCATTCCAGTCGCGGCGGGCGTTCTCTATCCTGTTTGGGGCGTACAATTGTCGCCGATGCTCTCGGCAGGGGCAATGGCGCTCTCAAGCGTTTTCGTACTCACCAACGCACTTCGGCTCAAACGTTTCAAACCGGTTTTATCATGATTTTGCCGACGGCCTTTCATTAAGATCAACACGCCGCGTGGGGCAAACGGCTTGGATAAAAGCTTTATCATGGCTAACAATAAGCAATGCACCATCATAATCGGCCAGACCACTTTCCAGTGCCTCAATCGCCGCAAGATCAAGGTGGTTGGTGGGCTCGTCCAAAATCAATAATTGCGGCAGCGCTTCTGTTCCGATGGTACAGGCGAGTGCCAGGCGCATTCTCTCGCCACCGCTTAATTCCCCGGCAATTTCTACTGTGCGGTGATCACGAAATCCAAGCCGGGCAAGCGCACGATAGGCGTTGTTCCGGTCTAAATCCGGATTTAGCCGGTTGAAATTTTCCATAACAGATTTGCTATCATCAAGAAGTGTCAAATCTTGATCGAGGACGGCGTGGCGAACCAATAATGTCGCCGATCCCGCCAAGGGTGGCAAAATGCCGGTTAAAAGCTTCAAGAGTGTCGTCTTACCGGCTCCATTTCGTCCTTCAATTCGCACACGCTCCGGCCCATTGATTGTCAGGTTGAAATTCCTGATGATAGGCTCTCCATTCATATTGCCACCATTAAGGTTGGCCGCAACCAACACGCGTTTCGAAGTCGCAAGTCCTGATGGCACCAAGCGAACCGTTACGGGGATTTTTATGGCCACATCATCCTTGGCTTTTTGCAAAAGACGCTCTCCGGCGTCTCTTGTCTGCGCGCGTCTTTTTTCTATTTGACCGGAGCTTTGCTCAGAGCGATTCTTGGCACGATCGAAAGCAATTTTCGGCTGGTCGTTGTGCATACGTTTGGCCTGCCCCACCTTACTGCGCCGTCTTTGACGCTCATCGATTTTCTGCATTTGCTTTATCGACTTTTGCAGAGCCTTTGCTGCATTTTCCACTGTGTATTGCGCACGTTCACGCTCCATTGTTCGCAAACGTAAAAAACAGTCATACCCGCCAACATAGATCTGTAACTGGCGTTTCTCGATCAGGCTTATCGTGTGCATATGACGGAGAAAATCCCGGTCATGACTGGCTACGATAGCAATCCCCCGATAATCGCTGAGCCGAGACAGAAGCATCGACTTTCCGACGTCATCAAGATTGTTCGTGGGTTCGTCAAGCAGCAGTAAGCGAGGCTGATGGAAGAAAGCAGCAGCCAACTTTGCTTTCATCTTTTCACCCCCGCTTATCCGATCCGTTGAAGTCGATAGAGGGTGTGAAGAAAGCCCCCACCCCGACAAAGCATCTTCGATACGTGTCAACAGTGTCCAATCGGCTTTATCCAAGTCGTCGGATAGAGTATGCCCCTGTTCAATCCGCTGCAAACGTTGGAATTCTGCAGAAATATGAAACACATCTGCCAATGTTTGCGAATAAAATTGCTGGCTGACATAGGCGACATTTTCTGGCTTTATGACATAGCCAGATGTCGGAGATATCTGACCCGCAATAAGTCGCAGCAGCATCGTCTTCCCGACACCATTGTCTCCCACAAGCCCGTGGAGTCCGGTTCCATAGGTTGCATTGATATCAGCAAATAAATTAGTCTGGTTTGGAAATTGAAATCCCAATGCGTGAAGTTCTAACCGTGCTGACATGGAAAACGCCTTCTTGTTGTTTGCATAGACAATTGAACAAGAAAGACTGGCGCATAACAGCATACTCCCGAGGGTAACAATAACGTTAATATAGTAATCCTTGATGCCCATTGCAATTCGTTATCGGTCAAGCCATGCTGAAACATCAAACCAATCAATACATGGCGTGAAAGAATCGTGACAATGATAAATCGACCGAACATTGAGGCCTCCGAATTGGCATGCAACGAACTGGCTGGCCTATTTGGTGAACGCTTCAGCAGTAATCTTTCTGTCAGACAGGCGCATGCACATAGCGTAACAGCGTTAAGTCATGAATATCCCGATGGCGTTGTATACGTTTTATCGAGCGATGATGTCGTCAAGGTCGTCCAGGTATGCGCCCGGCACAAAATCCCCATGGTTGCCTTTGGAGCTGGCAGTTCCCTTGAAGGCCAACTCAACGCCCCTTTTGGCGGAATCTGTCTGGATTTCAGCCGCATGGATCAAGTTGTTTCCTTTTCTCCCGAAGATATGACCGTCACAGTGCAGCCAGGCATAACTCGCGAAGTGCTCAACAGCTGGTTGCGCGACAGCGGTTTGTTTTTTCCTATTGACCCCGGAGCCAATGCGTCTATCGGGGGCATGGCATCGACGCGGGCATCGGGTACGAATGCAGTCCGATACGGTACAATGAAAGACGCCGTATTATCTGCACATGCAATTATGGCTGATGGGAAATTGATCAGAACCGCCAGTAGAGCGAAAAAGTCGGCTGCGGGTTACGACCTGACGCGTTTGTTGGTTGGATCAGAAGGAACGCTGGGTCTTTTTACCGAGATCACTTTAAAACTGCATCCCCTTCCCGATGTCATTTCCAGCGGTGTATGCACTTTCCCTACCGTGACAGATGCTTGTAATACAGTGATTGACGCTATCCAATGCGCTATCCCATTTGCTCGCGTCGAACTTTTGGACGAATACATGGTTTCGGCATGTAATGCCTATTCCGGTCTTGATCTACAACCGCGACCTACTCTTTGTGTTGAATTTCATGGCGATGAAATGAGTGTAGCAAACCAGGCCGCTCTATTTGAAGAAATAGCAGCAACGCATGGTGCCGCGGATTTTCAGCATTCAACAGACCCGCAGAAACGCGCCGATCTTTGGAAAGCGCGGCATAACGCATTTTGGGCAGCCGAAGCTAGCATGCCGGATTTTGACATTTTTTCGACCGATGTTTGCGTTCCCATTTCCCGTCTTGCCGATTGCGTCGGCGAAACACAAAAAGATCTGCAGCAAAGCGGTTTGACCGGACCGATTGTCGGCCATGTTGGCGACGGGAATTTTCATGTACTTCTTGCATATCGCAAAAACGATCCCGCCGATGAAAAAAATGCCAAAGCATTTACCGAACGACTAGCCGAACGCGCCATAGCAATGGATGGCACTTGCACCGGCGAACATGGCATCGGGCAACGTAAAGCCAAATATCTGCGAATGGAATTGGGAGATAGCGTGGATTATATGTTTGCGATCAAGACGGCTTTGGATCCAGATAACATTCTCAATCCGGGCAAATACGGGTTTTGATGAATTCTAAGAAAACAACAGCATTGTTGTGGCTTTCGTCATGTGCGGCATAGAGGAAAGTCACCAGCGTGTATTTTTTAAGACTGTTATAGTAGTCCAGAATATCGGTTTGGCGTGTCATTAATTCAACCAAATAGCGCTTCTTAAATTCTTCCCACTTGGTATCCTCATGATGAAACCATTGGCGCAGCTCGGTGCTGGGTGCAAATTCTTTCTGCCAATCATCAATGTGCGCTTCTTCGTGAGTGAGCCCTCTTGGCCAGAGACGATCGATCAATACACGCCATCCATCCTCGGTTGAAAAAGGTTCATATATGCGTTTTAAGGCAATCTGCATTTTTTCCTAATCCACATGATCGCTGGGTGAAAAAGATATATACCCTAAGCCCGCACATTCGTTATGCCATTGCTTTGAACGGCCGGTCTAGAACCGAATTATAACAGATGGGGCCAGAGAAGTCATCCAATGTGTAAGCCCTATCGTTCAGAATAACAGCTTGGGTAAACCGTCAACAACAATCCATCGATCCGTCATCGTTTTTGAGTTGGTTTTTACATTGTGCTCGATGCGTCATGCTATATCGAAGAACCGTTTTGTTAATTGGGAATTAAACTGGATTTGAATGTAGGAGATAGACGAGCAAGCCGCTTCATTCAGCATTCGCAGCTCGCTAGCAATTTATACTATGCAACACTCCAATAAGGGATTGACATTGGCCATTATCATCATAAAACTTGAAACATGAACCTTACGCGATTGAGGAGTCGTGGAGTTCATATCATGGTTTATCCATGAAAGAGGGAGATGTGTATCAAATGTCACCATGTGGTTTAATCGTTCGCGTTTAACGTGCGCGCATAACCATGTGAAGCATTGATCCGAAGGTTTTGACATGACGTGACTTTGTCAAAAATCATAGCATTTCCCATCTGTAAACAATAAGTCCGCACGGAGGAGGAAGCCGTTATGGATGAACAAATGGTTGCCAAAATACAGGCAAGCCCTGCTTATATTGCACTTAGAAAAAAACGGAATCGACTGGGAGGTTTTCTCACCGCTATCGCTTTGATTATTTATTACGGTTGGATCGCCCTTATCGCATTTGATAAGGAGTTTCTTTCCCAACGTATCGGTGAAGGCGTAACAACGATCGCAGTGCCCATTGGAATCGGTGTAATCGTCATCATGGTCATCTTAACCGCAGTCTATGTTTTGGCTGCGAATAGCAGCTATGACGGTTATGTTGAGGAAATTAAAAAGGAGGTCCAGAAATGAGCCTCCTTAATAGATTGAAGTTTCATGGATTACTTTTATCGGCCATCTTGATTTCTACGGTGCCTGTCGCGTATGCCGACGCTATAGAAGGACAAATGGATAAGCAGGCGACCAATTGGCCAGCTATCAGCATGTTTTTTCTGTTTGTGGCGTTGACCCTTTGGATTACGAAATGGGCGGCAAGCCGTACCAAATCACGGTCGGATTTCTATACGGCAGGCGGCGGCATAACCGGTTTTCAAAACGGTTTGGCCATTGCAGGCGATTTCATGTCGGCGGCGTCATTTCTTGGCATCTCAGCCATGGTCATGGGTGTCGGTTACGATGGTTTGATCTATGCGGTCGGTTTTCTTGTCGGCTGGCCCATTGTTATGTTTCTCATCGCTGAACGTCTGCGTAACCTTGGTCGTTTCAACTTCGCCGATGTTGCTGGTTTTCGCTTCGCCACGGTTCCTATCCGCGTGTTTGCGGCTTGCGGCACATTAGTGGTAGTGGCGTTTTATCTCATCGCGCAAATGGTAGGTGCCGGTCAGTTGATAAAGCTTCTGTTCGGACTTGATTATCTCTATGCTGTCATCCTCGTTGGTGTCCTGATGATGGTGTATGTTCTGTTTGGCGGCATGACCGCGACAACATGGGTTCAGATTATTAAAGCCTGCATGCTTCTTTTTGGCGTTACCTTCATGGCTTTCATGGTCTTGTTGAAATTCAACTTCAATTTCGAAGCTTTTTTTCAGGCAGCAGTCAATGTTAAAGCCAACCTATTTGCTGCCAAAGAAGGTATAGACCCCAATTCGGCGGAAGCGGTAGCGGCGGGACAAGCCATTATGGGACCGGGTGGTTTCATTAAAGACCCAATCTCTGCCATATCTTTCGGGATGGCATTGATGTTCGGTACGGCTGGTCTTCCGCATATTCTTATGCGTTTTTTCACCGTTCCAAATGCAAAGGAAGCGCGTAAATCTGTTCTATGGGCAACGATCTGGAACGGCTATTTTTACATCGTGATTTTCATTATCGGTTTTGGTGCTATCGCTCTGGTGCTTTCCGATGCTGAACTTGCAGCTCCCTTGTCGCACGGGGCGGGTGCCGCCAACATGGCAGCGGTGATGGTTGGTAAAGCTGTTGGCGGCAATCTGTTCTATGGCTTTATTTCGGCTGTCGCTTTTGCCACTATCCTGGCAGTTGTGGCTGGTCTGACATTATCCGGCGCCACAGCCATTTCACACGACATTTATAATATGGTCGTGCGCAAAGGTGAGGCTACCGGTTATGAAGAGCTGCGCGTATCGCGGATAGCTACTGTTGCAATCGGCATAGTCGCTATTTTGTTGGGCATTGTGTTTGAACAGCAGAATGTTGCATTTATGGTGGCATTGGCTTTTGCCATCGCAGCATCAGCAAATTTCCCGGTTCTGCTTTTATCCATTCTTTGGAGCAAATGTACAACGCGCGGTGCTGTTATCGGCGGCTTCCTCGGGCTGATCTCATCGGTCGGACTGACGATTGTTTCGCCAGCCGTATGGGTGGCAACCTTCGGTTTTTCACCTGATACGGTACTGTTTCCCTATACGTCCCCTGCCCTATTCTCGATGATTTTGGGTTTTGGTGGTGTCTGGCTCTTCTCCATCACGGATAATAGCCAGCGAGCCGCTATTGACCGTGCCGGTTTTCCAGCACAACAAATTCGTTCTGAAACCGGCATCGGAGCTTCTACAGCATCTGACCACTAGATTTTTCGAACGATGGCATCGTGTTTGTAAATGTCCATCACCTTGCCAGTTTCGAAAAAATAAATGCGTAACGAATAGAACAATGATAAGGCGGCCTTTAAAAAAGGCCGCCTTTTTGCCTAATTCATTTTACGGTTTTAATTTCATATTCAGCAGTGCCGCTGCCAGCATGATGGCTGCTGTCATCAAAAAGACCGCAGGCATTCCAAAATGCCCGCCAATGAACCCGCCGGATACGGGGCCTGCAACCTGACCAATATATTGGGCCGAAACGGAAACACCCAATATTGTGCCGAGCGCCTGGGCTGGAACGCTGTGTCGCAGAACAGCGGTCACACATGGAATTAGGCCACCTAATGACAAGCCCATAAGAAACCGCAAACATGCCAATTGCCATGCAGAAGTAACAAACGCTTGCGGCAGCAATAACAAAGCACAGCAGACCATAGCACCGATCAAGACCTGCCAGTGCCCGACCCGATCAGCCAAGCGCCCGAGCCAACTGGCAGAAAGCGCACTGCCCAATGCGGTTACCGACATAATCACACCGGCCCAAAACGTTACATGATCGCCCGTTTTGCCCATAGTTTGTACATAGAGCGTTATAATTGGCTCAATCGACATATTGGCGAAGGTTAAAAACGTGCCCGTGAGGAGCATCGTCACCACGGGTAGTTTGTTCGGAATGGATTGCCAGACCGTATTTGCCGTTTTCGTTTTCCGCCGGTCGCTAAACACAGTTTTATCTTCTTGAATGAACAGCGTCGTTGCAATGAATGTGAAAAAAATCAATACGCCAACCGACATGAAACAACCGCGTATACCTATATAGGCAGGCAGTATGCCGCCAATGAGCGGGCCAACAAAATTACCCGCCATCACAGCTGATGATATGATCCCTAGCGCCCACCCCGTCTTATCTTTTGGGGTTTGCGTTGCTGCAAGGATAGCTGCACCCGAGGCATAGCCACCTGCCAAACCTGTGAATAGCCGCAAGAAAACAAGTTGACCGATACTCTGTGCCATCCCCATAAGGCCAATGGCAATCGCCATGCCAAGACTTGCACGAACCAGCATGAGCTTGCGGCCATATCGGTCACCTAAACGTCCCCATAGGGGAGCAACCAGTGCTGCTGCAAAAAAGGCCGCCCCATAGGCAATCCCCGACCATTGGGCTATTGCTGCTTGGCCGCTTATGCCAACGTCCTCAACATAGAGCGGCAGAAACGGCAAAAGCAGCGTCATGCCAACAATGGTTGTAAAAGCCCCAAATGCCGAGACAGCTAAATTACGGCGCCAATGGTCAGACGTTTCGTCCCGACCTTGCGTCATTTACGCTTTAAATGACACACCTGCGTTTTGCGGCCGGTCAACTTTCCATGCTTGTCTCTCTCATGCACCCACCGGCAACCTTCTTTTTTAGGTTTTCCCTCGTGCAGATAAATACGTGCCTTTTTATCTTTATTGTATGTGCGGTTTGAAAAATCGTGGCCGCCTACCCGCACATTATTGCCCAACCTCACCTCGGAAAAACTGGCAGTCGGTTGCAGAACGAATGCGGCTAAGCCAAATAACAATGCTATGCGGATCATTTCGATTTTACCCTAAGATTGAACGATGGAAACACTTAACATGAGAAACCCGGACAGCACATCTTAATTTCTGGTCTATAGGCTTCAAATAACTGTTTCTTGACAAATGCGTAGTGTGCTTGCCAAATCAATTTGTCTTAGGGTGGATAGAGCCAATTCGCCTATTATATAACCTGCATGTGACCACAGCTTAGAAAGCTTCGATTCTTTGGATATTTTTCGGATTATTATCATTCTGGCAGTTATTTTTGCGGCAGCATCGATGCTGGCAGTCTATGCTTATGGTCGTTTTGCAAAAAGTGCCCGTGGCGACGAATCCTATGCGCTGGATGTGGCAACCTCACAGACACCCCTTGATCAAAAGCTGACAGTGCTTGCGCAAAGACAAAACGGCCTCGGAATTGATCAGGACGGCCTATCCCTTATTATCAGTAATCTTGATGCTTTCGCAGCCCGCGCGGTCAGCACGGCTATGGCCGGGCGTAGTCTCGATCTGATGTATTACATTTGGGATGACGATCTAACGGGGCGTTTATTACTCAATGAAGTTGTCGAAGCGGCAGACCGCGGCGTGAGAGTACGCATGTTGCTGGATGATATCAACGCGCAAGGGAGGGATCCTGCCTACGTGGCGCTGGACAAGCATGCCAATATTGAAGTTCGTATGTTTAATCCCGGGCGCGCGCGCAACGGCGGTCTAAGGCGTGGCCTTGAAATGATGCTTCGTGCACTGACTGTCACACGTCGCATGCACAATAAAGCCTTTATCGTCGATGGAAGAGTGGCTTTCGTTGGTGGACGCAATATAGCCGATGCTTATTTCGACGCAGGTGAAGCTTCAAACTTTCGTGATCTGGATGTCATGTTGGTCGGGCCTTCAGTCAAAAAAGTCGAAATCATCTTCGACAATTTTTGGAACAGTGCTGTTGCCCTACCGATCCATGCTTTGACCGTCCCCAAAAAGGCACGCGACCTTGACCATTGGAAAGGTGTTTTGCATGAATTTCGCAATTCTGAAAAAGCCAAACCTTATCTTGACTATATCCACAAACACATAAGTTTTGAGCATTTCATCAAACCAGAACGGCGGCTATTTCCCGCATTGAAAATTGACGTTCTTTCCGATCCCCCTGAAAAAGCACTAGGCAGAAAACCCGAAAACTGGCTGATGGCGTATTTTGCGCCGCTTATCTATGGTGCGCAAACGCAGGTGCAAATCACATCGCCCTATTTTGTACCAGGAAAAACCGGAACACAGCACCTTTGCGCATTAGTGGATAGGGGCGCAGAAGTGCGCATTTTGACAAACTCTTTGGCCGCAACCGATGTTGCTGCTGTGCATGGCGGATATGCCCCTTATCGCAAGCCGTTGCTCAAAGGTGGTGCCAAACTGTTTGAACTGAAGCCGGATGGCGGAACGCATCGTCTCCGTCTTTTTGGTTCGGGGCGCGCAAGCCTGCATACCAAAGCATTTTTGATCGACAGAAAAACCGCTTTTGTGGGATCTTTCAATTTCGATCCCCGTTCCGCATCATTGAATACTGAAATGGGCATTCTTTTCGATTGTCCGCAGATTGCCAGCCGGATGGACATGCTTTTTGCCGAGGAAACAACAGGCGAGATGAGCTATGAAGTCCGCCTTTCCGACAAAGGGGCTATACAATGGGATTACATTGAAAATGAAGAGCCTTTGA
This sequence comes from Bartonella sp. LJL80, assembly GCF_054871565.1. Classification (NCBI taxonomy): domain Bacteria; kingdom Pseudomonadati; phylum Pseudomonadota; class Alphaproteobacteria; order Hyphomicrobiales; family Bartonellaceae; genus Bartonella; species Bartonella sp. LJL80. Next base: position 112,313 of record NZ_JBTXLM010000006.1, on the reverse strand, counting down.
TCGCAAAAAAAGAGCCCGAAAGCCCCCTGTGGCGCCGCGCGTTTGCAAAAATTATCAGTTGGCTGCCGATAGAATCACAACTATAATTGGTCGCAATTCATCTTAATTGCCTAGTGTTTATAAAAAATCTCACTGCAATCCAGCCGTTACAGAACCGATAAACGGTGCACGGATCAAAAATGTGATCGGACGGCTCTTTTCAATTCCTTGAGGGCGTGGTACGAACCACCGCCAATCCATAAGACGTATTTCAAGTTCACTGCTGCATTTACCGCTGCAGTGGTTTTGTTTTTTTAAAGGACATTGGCCATGGCAAAAATCATTGAAACAGCAACCGGTTTGTTAGCGCTCACTTTCGATGACGTGCTTCTACAGCCCGCTCACTCTGAAGTTATGCCTGGGCAAGTTGATCTCAAAACGCGTATCGCCGCAGATATTGAATTGAATTTGCCATTACTTTCAGCGGCTATGGATACGGTGACTGAATCCCGACTGGCGATTGCTATGGCGCAAGCAGGCGGTATCGGTGTTATTCATCGTAACATGACGCCTTCAGAACAGGCCGAAGAAGTGCGGCAAGTCAAGAAATTCGAGTCCGGTATGGTTGTCAATCCTGTCACAATTGGCCCAGAGGCTGCATTGGAAGACGCTAAAGCCTTGATGGTGGCGCACGGTATTTCTGGCATTCCTGTCGTTGAAAATGGCGAAAAGGGACCGGGCCGGTTGGTTGGTATACTGACCAACCGCGATGTGCGTTTCGCGTCTGATCCCAAACAAAAGATATATGAATTGATGACGCGTGAAAATCTCGTTACTGTGCGGGAAAACGTACAGCAAGAAGAAGCCAAAAGGCTCTTGCACCAACATCGCATCGAGAAACTGCTCGTGATCGATGATCAAGGTCGTTGTGTCGGCCTGATTACCGTCAAGGACATCGAAAAGTCCCGTTTGAATCCAAACGCATCGAAGGATGCGCAAGGCCGTTTACGGGCCGCCGCCGCAAGTACCGTTGGTGATGATGGTATAGAACGGGCTGAACGGCTTATTGATGCGGGCGTTGACATCCTTGTCATTGATACAGCGCACGGGCATTCGCAACGCGTCCTCGATGCTGTAAAACGCATCAAGAAGATGGCGGGTTCTACAGCAGTCATTGCGGGCAATGTTGCAACTGGCGATGCAACACAAGCATTGATTGATAGTGGCGCGGATGCTGTCAAAGTCGGCATTGGACCAGGCTCTATTTGTACAACACGCATCGTAGCAGGTGTTGGTGTTCCACAGCTATCTGCCATTATGGGGGCGGTGGAAGTCGCCGATAAGGCAGGAATTCCGATTATTGCAGATGGTGGAATTAAGTATTCAGGTGATTTTGCAAAGGCATTGGCCGCCGGTGCCAGAGCTGCGATGGTCGGCTCGCTTCTGGCAGGAACAGAAGAAAGCCCTGGCGAAGTTTATCTTTATCAAGGCCGGTCTTTCAAGGCCTATCGCGGAATGGGATCGGTCGGTGCAATGGCACGTGGGTCGGCCGACCGCTATTTTCAGGCAGAAGTGCGCGATGAATTGAAACTTGTTCCGGAAGGTATCGAAGGTCAGGTCGCTTATAAGGGGCCGATTTCCGCTGTGTTGCATCAATTAGCCGGTGGGCTTCGCGCTTCCATGGGCTATGTCGGTGCCAAAACGCTTGATGAATTCCGTGAAAAAGCTACATTTGTGCGCATCACAAATGCCGGTCTTCATGAAAGCCACACCCACAATGTGGCCATTACGCGAGAAAGCCCGAATTATCCGGGTTCGCTTTAAATATTTAGCGCTCTGCTGACAGAAACTGACAGCAGGGCCGTTTAGATGGTCATATCAGAACCATGAAGGAGATTCTTATGACTGATTTGACACTCTATACCCATCCGCGTTCCCGTGGCCGCACGGTACGCTGGATGCTTGAGGAATGCGGTGCTGATTACGATGTGCGTTACCTGACATATAATGGCACGATGAAAGCGCCCGAATATCTCAAGATTAACCCCATGGGTAAAGTACCTGCTTTGGTCCATGGTCACCACGTGATCACCGAAACATCGGCCATTATTACCTATCTTGCAGACATTTATCCAGATGCGGAATTAGCTCCGCAAAATCGTGCAGATTATTATCGCTGGTTGTTTTTTATTTCGGGCCCCTTGGAAGCAGCCTTAATGGATGCGGCATTGAAAATCGACGTACCAGCTGAAATGCAATTGACATTGGGTTATGGCTCCTTGGGACTGGCAATAAAGACGCTTGAAAACTGGTTGCAAGACCGCCGTTTCATCGCCGGAGACACTTTTAGTGCCGCAGACATCTATGCTGTCGCCGCCCTTCATTATGGGACGAAATCCGGCCTTCTCCAAAGCGCTATTTTTGACAGCTACTGTCGGGAGCATTTGGAGCGTGCGGCGTTTCTCAAAGCCTCTCAAATCGATGATGCCAAGCTGGAAGAAATGACCGAGTGAATTGACCCGTTCTGAACGCTTATTGCAATTGATTGCCATTTTACGGCGTCATCGCTATCCGGTGAGCGGGCGCGAGTTGAGTCAGGAACTTGATATCAGCCTGCGCACGCTTTACCGTGATATCGCGACGTTGCAGTTGCAAGGTGCAGAGATAGATGGCGAGGCCGGTGTGGGCTATGTACTCAAGCCTGGTTTCATGCTGCCGCCGCTCATGTTTTCCATTGAGGAGTTAGAGGCTTTAGTTCTCGGCTCGCGCTTTGTTGCAAGCCGTACCGACAGTCCCTTAGCCAATGCTGCCTATTCTGCTTTGGCAAAAATCACCGCGGTACTCCCGACAGATTTAAAACGTGTATGCGATGATACCGCGCTGCTTATGGCACCTTCTGCCATAGAGTTGAAAAGTCAGCATCTACCCGATTTACGGCTGGCGATAAGGAGCGAGGTCAAGATTATGATGGACTATCAAGATCTCCGTGAAAACATCACAACGCGAAAGATATGGCCTTTTGGCATAGCCTTCTTTGATCATGTCCGGGTGGTATTGGCTTATTGCGAAAAGCGGCAAGCCTACCGGCATTTCCGCCTCGACCGCATTTTGAAGATGGATCTGACCGATGAGCGTTATCCGCGCCGTCGAAGGGCACTCTTGAAAGATTGGCGTGACGAACTATCCCACGCAAATGATCCTGCTCCTACTGCCAAGAATTGACATTCCAATGAGGTAAACATTGTCCCTGTTATACAGGAGATACATATGTTCAAACCGTCAACGATCATTCTTTATGTTGAAGATGTCGAAAAAAGCACCGAATTCTACCAAAACTTTCTTGCTCGTGCTCCAGTGGAGCGATTTGAGGGATTTTCTGTCTTTGCGCTTACAGATGACTTTTCATTAGGCTTGCAAGACCGGTATTCCATTGACCCACAGCCAACAATGCATAATGGCGGAACGGAAATCAGCATGAGCTATGCAACGAATACAGAGGTGGATGACCTCTACCGCCAATGTTGTCACGATAATACCACAATTGCTTTGCCACCCACAAAACTTGAATTTGGTTACACTTTCGTAGCCCTTGACCCGGATGGCCATCGGCTTCGTGTATGCGCGACCGACACCACCAATGTGAAATAAATGAAAATAATTATTGCAAAACAATAATTATTTATTGTATTAAAGTCTTCCTCAACAGGAGACAACATATGATGAATACATCCCCTTCAACGGCGTCAATCAAATGGTCACTCAGACTGATTGACGCCATTCTATTCTTTTACCTGCTCTTTTTAGTTGGCTACTGGCTTTTGACGCCGCTAAACCAGATAGCGCTGGACTGGTTTCCACAGTCCATAATTGCATTCGGAGATGCCCAACCCGTTGTCATTAAAGGCAATGAAAGCCTGGTGCGCATGATTGGCTTTTGTATTGGCTTTATCATGGCGTTGCCGATCTTCTTTGGATTATCGCAACTGCGGAAAATGTTCCAACTCTACGCGCAAGGGCAGCTATTTACCTTGAAACATTGCGACATCGTCAAAAACATTTCATGGTGCTTTATTGTTTACGGGTTGCTGATACTATTGCAGGATTCCGTCATGAGTATCGGATTGACAATCCTTAACCCTGCGGGTGAACGTATCATGTCTTTGGGTTTCGGCTCTTCATCCATTTTCGCTATTTTGATAGGTGTGGTGCTGCTTCCGCTTTCCCACGTTATGAAAGTGGCCTATCAAATGGCTGAAGAGCAGGAGTTTATAGTTTAAATGCCGATTATTGTCAGATTAGACGTCGTCATGGCGCAAAACAAAATGCGATCGAACGAATTGGCAAAAACGATCGGAATCACTGAGGCTAACCTTTCGCTTTTAAAATCAGGAAAGGTCAAAGCTATCCGCTTTTCAACGTTAGAAGCCATTTGTAAAGCGCTTGACTGCCAACCCGGGGATTTGCTGGAATACCAGCCAGAATAGAAAGAAACCGGAATCATTCTGATTCCGGTTTCTTTCCTATTGATAGATATTAGAAAAGCGGTTTAATTTTTTCCGCCCTTACGTCCGGCTTCCGAGGCACGTTGGCGATCGTTAGCGAAATTGCCCTTGCCCGATTTCTGCCCGCTGCCTGCGGACATAGAGTGGTCGCCGCTTTTGGATCCAGTTGTTTTCCCATTGTTCTGAGTGGCCATGTTTTTTCTCCTTTGTTGGTTAACTGGCTTGTGCCAGTGGAAGAAAAACGACCTCCCCGAATAGTGGTTCCAACAAATGTTAAAAATTATGCAATATGGTGTTCAGCCTGCTGCAAAATTGGGCAGGATAGCGTTTTTAAGAGATCCGCAAACATTTTAAAATCTTCGCCCCGTCTGCTGCGTCTGCGCCAAAACAACCTGATATCACGACAGGGTGAGGGTGCACTAAAGGCAATGATGTCGATATTATCGTGGCGGCCTTCTGTACTTACAGCAATCTGCGGTAAAACCGTCGTGCCGATACCGTTGGCGACCAGTTGCATCAATGTTGTCAAGGAAGAGGCTGTAATATCATGGCGATACTGTTTTGTATGGCAGGCTTGCAGCGTTTGATCGCGCAGGCAATGCCCCTCCTCCAAGAGCAACAAACGCTGCGTGTCAATATCATGTTGATCGACAGTTCCGTAATGTGCGCGTGCATCGCCTTTTGGCACAGCAAGATAAAAGGCGTCCTGAAATAAGGCTTCCGACACAAACTCATCGGCTGACACCGGCGCAGCCGCAACCACCGCGTCCAGAACACCACTTCTTAAAAGCTCGGCCAAACGGTCTGTTTTTGCTTCCTGTATCTCAAGCGACAAAGCCGGATAGGCTTGACGCACTGCAGGAAGAACAACAGGCAATAGATAAGGAGCAAGTGTCGGGATAATGCCGAGCTTCAAAGGATAGCTCAACGGAGCGTCATAAGCCGTTACGATATCTCCCAACGCGCCCATACGCTCCAGTATATCGTTTATATGGGGAAGAAAATTTCGCCCCAACGGCGTTAGAATAATGCGTTTTGACGTTCTCTCAAACAGAGGTGCCCCGGCGGTTTTTTCCATCTCGCTAATTTGAACCGACAGTGCCGGTTGTGAAATACCCAATTTATCAGAGGCTTCACCAAAATGGCCTACATTCGCGAGCACTTGAAAATAGCGGAGTTGTCTGACGGTAAACATGATAGGTTTTTCTTATCGCATATAAAATAAAATGCAATTGGATATTATATTCAAGCCGAGCTATTCATAAATTGTTCCGTGAGGAAACAGGCTGGCCGCCTTGCCGGAAGGTTGGTCTGCCATCAATCGAGATTGGGGGCTCATCAATTCAGCATTTTGCACGATAGGTTCTATCGGATTGTGCCTAGACGAATTGATGGGCGCTCAATCTGGAAATAAAACCAAGAATTCTATTTTTGATCATAATCGGAATGTTTACCACCGAAAATGATCTGTGGAAGCCGAAGTGTCCCCGCAATTTCGGCTTCCAACCTTGGTTTGTTTTTCTATCCGATCGCTATTAGACTTCCCGCATAACCAAAACAGGCACTTTCGCCTTTAAAATAATCGATTGACTGACAGAGCCGAAAAATAATTTTCGCAGCTTGGAATGGCTGAAAGCGCCCATAACCAACATATCGATGTTTTGATCGACCACTTCCTCTTGCAACATTTGCTCGGGATTTTTGTCAGTTGTATAGGATAACACATCAAACCCGGCTGATCGCAGTTTCGCAATCGAACGTTCAAAGCTTCCCTGTGTTTCCTTTGAAACCCTGCCTGCCATTGCAACAATACATGTCGCATCAGAAAAAAGATGATGGCCGCAAATATAATCGATAGCGCGCTGGATAAGGAGGCCGCCATCAAAGGCTATCATCACTCTGCGTATCGGTCTTAATATTTGCGAGGCGACAAGAATAGGTTTTTCTGACGAGCGCACTACGCTTTCGAAATTCGTTCCGAGGCGTTTCACGTCCGCAGATGTGTCTTCTCCACGTTTGCCCATAATGATAATGGAAGATTTTGCCGCATAAACGTCGAGTGCATCGAGCAATGTGTCGTGCCGCAGACGCGTTTCAACTTCAACAACACCATGTCGTTCCATATAACCTTTGGCTTCATCCAGTATCATCTGGCCAAGCTTTTGTGCCAATCGCGCTTTGGCCAAATCGATATCTTTCAGTTCCTTTATCAATTCGCTACGCATCGCAACATTGATGCCCGCTTCTGCGTCTTCAGGAAGAACGATCTGATCTTCCGACTTGTCCAACACATGCAGAAGGCATACCGGTGCATCCATTGCCTTTGCCGCCCAAACCGCCAACTCGCACACGGTTTTTCCATAGATGGATGAGTCAATAAGGGCTAATACGGGTTTTTTCATATCGTGCTCCCGAATGCGCCATATGCGCTAAATCAGACGCTATGCCTTATAACGGGCGCAGTCAATGCAGCCCGACGCCGCACCCACACCAACACATACTGTCATCGTATTTTGCATGAAAACCGACGCATGCCGACGGCGTGTGTATGGAGTTCAGCCTATAACCTCGTGCCCTTCAGCGGATTACCAAAACGGGTATGGGTGCTTTTGCAATAATTTCGCGTGTCGTTGAACCAACGATCCAACGGCGCAACGTCGAATGACCAAAAGCACCCATGATAAGCAGCTCAAAATCTTTTGCCATCAAATAGTCGGTAATTGCATCTGAAGCTTTGCCGTTGACCAATTTTGCGGTTGCATTTCTACCGCAAAGCCGCAACGCCTCTGCCACCCGCTCTGTTTGTGCCCGATGAGCCGCATTGTCTTCACCCACCATAAGTATCGTATATAGAGCATCTTTGAATATGTCCGCTTGCTTTACATACGCAACTATATTGTCCGCATTCTGCGAACCATCATAAGCGATAAGTATATTATTGATGGGTTTTACTTCGCGAGAGGCAATGAGAACCGGCTTGTTGTTCTGTTGCAGCACCTCCTCAAAATGGCGTCCCAGCGAGGTTTGCTTCGCTTCACTATATGTGCCGCGTTTTCCAAGAATGATAATATCAGCGCTGGTGACGTTGTCCTGCAATGCATCGAGCAATGTACCATGTTGCAAAAGGGGTGTTACGTTCATCACGTCATGATCGTGCAACTTCTGCACGGTTCGAGACAATAGAGAACGTGCATTCGCCAGTTCATTCCGCGCAGTATTTTCGTCTTGCCGGCTCAGTTCGTCCAGAAGGGTGCTGCGCGCACCGAGACCGATTGCTCCGCTCAAATCCTGCGGAACAGAAACAGCATTTCTTTCCAAGACATGTAAAAGCGTCACTTGGATGGACGTCTGTCGAGAAAGCGAAATAAGCAATGCGCAGACACTTGATGAATAGGCTGAATCATCGACCAATGCGAGGACAGTTTTCATAGGAATGCCTTTCAATGGTTGGATAATTTATCGAGTGCATCAGGCTTTTCATGCAGAGCCAGACGATCAACAATAGTTTCGCTGGCTTCGTTCAATCCGATGACTTCAACATCCGCACCTTCACGCCGAAATTTCAATACGATCATATCCAGCGCTGCCACGCTTGAGACATCCCAAATATGCGCCGCACTGACATCAATGACTACCTTATCCAATACTTCACGAAAATCGAAACTTTTATTGAAGGCTTCAACCGAAGCAAAAAATAGCTGCCCCTCAACCCTATAACGACGGCAGTTGCCATCTGGCGACAATGTTGATGTCACACGAAAAAGCTGGGCTATCTTCCAAGCAAAGAAAAATGCCGAGAGCAGCACGCCGGCTAGAACTCCAATAGCAAGATTATGTGTTGCAACCACACAGGCAACAACCACAAGCATTACCAGTGATGAGGATTTGGGATGTGTTCCAAGGTTTTTAATCGATGACCAGGAAAACGTACCGATTGAAACCATAATCATGATAGCAACAAGCGCCGCCATGGGGATTTTACTGACCCAATCATTCAATGCCAGCATCAAGACGAGCAGGACACAACCTGCCATAAAAGTCGAAAGGCGACCGCGACCACCGGACTTTATATTTATCATTGATTGCCCGATCATCGCACAGCCGGCCATGCCACCGAAAAAACCTGTTATGGAATTTGCAATTCCCTGACCAATACATTCACGGTTTTTATTGCTGTTTGTATCTGTCAGATCGTCAATCAATGTTGCCGTCATGAGCGATTCCAAAAGGCCTACCGCCGCAACTGCTATCGAATAGGGGAAAATTATCTTCAACGTTTCAAACGTCAACGGCACGTGCGGGATAAAAAACTCCGGTAGACGATTGGGCAGTTCCCCCATATCGCCCACTGTGCGTAGCCCTAAATTGAAGTAGATGGCAACAGGCGTTAAAACCAATATACAGATGAGAGGAGAAGGGACCGCACGAGTAATAAAAGGAAACAGATAGATAATGGCCAGTCCCGCCGCCACCATAGCATAAGTGAGCAAGGGTACGTTCGCACCTGTCAATTCCGGCAATTGCGCCATGAAGATCAAAATCGCCAAAGCATTGACAAAGCCCGTCATAACCGACCGGGATACGAACCGCATCAAAGCGCCAACCTTGATCATGCCGAGGATCATCTGCAAGATACCGGCCAATATGGTTGCAGCCAGCAAATAGTCCAAACCATGCTCGCGGACCAACGTACCCATCAAGACAGCGGTCGCTGCCGTTGCTGCAGAAATCATTCCCGTACGCCCACCGGCAAAGGAAATTACAATGGCAATCAAAACGGAAGCGTAAAGCCCAACTTTTGGATCCACACCGGCTATAATTGAAAAACCGATTGCTTCAGGGATCAATGCAAGTGCCACGACGATACCTGATAGAATATCGCCACGTATATTGCCAAACCACTCCTGGCGGAGCGTTGCAAAATTCAAAGTTTTCAAGTTAGATTCTTTCTATCGGGATACAGAACAACAGAATTGAAGATGTTTGTTATTTCATGTGTTTGGTTGCCGGGGGATAGGCGCCCGGAAGAGCCACCTGCATGAACAGGTCCGATGACAAAGCTTTTTAGCCACAAACCAATGCAGATTTCAACCCGCTTTTTCCTCGATCAGATGAAAGTGAAATTGATTTTAATGCGACACGAGATTGAAAGAACGAAAATTGGAGTACCGTTATAACTTTTTCTTATTAAAAATAGAAAAAATTAAAATTAGAAATTATCTAAACTTGCTCTATCTTACATTAAGTGCAACAATTTGTACGTGCAACAACAAATAGACGCAACTATGGAGAACGTCATGACAGAGCGGGTAACTTTAACAACCACCGCCGGCGCCCCGGTACCAGATAATCAGAACACCATCACAGCTGGACCACGCGGACCGGTTTTGCTGCAAGACTATCAGCTTCTGGAAAAGCTTGCACATCAAAATCGCGAACGTATTCCAGAACGAACCGTACATGCAAAAGGCTGGGGTGCCCATGGCGTTCTAACCATCACCGGTGATATATCGCGCTATACGAAAGCAGCGATTTTCCAACCCGGCATAAAGACACCGATGCTGGCACGGTTTTCAACCGTGGCAGGTGAGATGGGCGCCGCAGACGCTGAGCGTGACGTGCGCGGTTTCGCGTTGAAATTCTATACACCTGAAGGCAATTGGGACTTGGTCGGCAACAACACGCCGGTGTTTTTTGTCCGTGATCCTTATAAATTTCCGGATTTCATCCACACACAGAAGCGTCATCCACGGACGCATATGCGTTCCAACACAGCGATGTGGGACTTCTGGTCGCTTTCGCCCGAAAGCCTGCATCAGGTAACAATTTTGATGTCCGACCGCGGGCTCCCTGTCGATCCGATGCATATGAATGGCTACGGTTCACACACTTATTCCCTTTGGAATGATGCAGGTGAGCGTTTCTGGGTCAAGTTCCACTTCAAAACAATGCAGGGGCATAAGCATTTTACCAATGCCGAAGCAACTGAAGTCGTTGGAAAATCGCGTGAGAGCTATCAAGAAGCGCTGTTTGGTACGATCGAGAATAAGCAGTTTCCACGTTGGAAGGTGCAAATCCAGATTATGCCGGAAGCCGATGCAGAAAAGACATCTTACAATCCGTTTGACCTAACCAAAGTTTGGCCGCATGCAGACTATCCTCCGATTGATATTGGCATCATGGAACTGAACCGAAATGCGGATGACTATTTTGCCGAAATCGAGCAAGCTGCTTTCTCGCCATCAAACATTATTCCCGGCATCAGCTATTCGCCCGATAAAATGTTGCAGGCTCGTTTATTTTCCTATGCCGATGCCCATCGTCATCGGCTAGGTACACATTATGAACAGATTCCGGTCAACAAACCGCAATGTCCAGTTCATCATTATCATCGCGATGGCCAGATGAATACATATGGCGGTATCGCTACCAGTAATCCTGATGCGTATTACGAGCCAAACTCCTTTAATGGACCGGTTGAAGATCATACAGCCCAAGAACCTGCACTGAAAATATCAGGTGACGCAGCACGTTATGATCATCGTGAGGGTAATGACGACTATGGGCAGGTTACCGCCCTGTTCAATCTTTTCAGTCAGGATGAGAAGAATCGTCTGTTCTCTAACGTTGCAGATGCAATGGCAGGAGTTCCCGAGTTCATTATTGAACGCCAACTTGGCCATTTCGAGAAAGTTCACCCAGATTATGCCGCCGGCGTGCGTGCGGCTATAAATCTTAAAAACGCCTAGAGGCGCAAAGCGGGCTTTAGGGCCCGCTTTTTCTTCTTCCATAGATTCCAATACCTGTTTTATTGCTATTTTCTCCATGCCATCAGACCGGCGAAAAGCGCTCAAACCACATGAATATGATCAAACAAATAAATATGCTGCTACCAACGGCTTTCTTTGCAGCATAATGTATTCACCTGCTTTTTTCTGTGACACAAATTTACAGGATAAAACACGAAGACATGTGAATCATAGCAGCGAGCTGACCAGCATCGCCAAGGCATGGATCTATGTTAAGGTTACAACCTACACAGGCGAAAGATAAAAGCAGGCGCGACCTTATGCTGCGCCGATGCGCAACAGATCATGAAAGTGGACGATACCTACCGGGCGAGAATTTTCCACAACCAATAATGCACCGATTTTGTGATCATTGATAAATGCTGTCGCAGCACCAGCCATCATATCCGGACCTACTGTCTTAGGATTTTTTGTCATAACTTCATCAACCGTCATACCGGATAGGTCACGGCTTATATTGCGCGCCAAATCACCATCCGTGATAATGCCAATAAGGTTTCCATTCTCTGCGACGACAGCGACGCAGCCAAAATGCTTTTCGACCAGAACACGCATAGCGTCAGCCATGTTTGTGCCGCTCGCCACAATCGGAACACTTTCGCCATGATGCATGATATCGCGGATGTATTTCAGACTGGCACCTAAAGAGCCGCCCGGATGATAAACTTTGAAATCACTTGCGGTGAAACCACGCATTTCCAAAAGAGCAACAGCCAGAGCATCCCCCATTGCCAATTGCATAGCAGTGGATGTCGTGGGGGCAAGACCATGCGGGCAAGCCTCTTCAACTTTCGGTAAGAGTAGCAATATGTTCGCTGCACTGCCCAATGAGGACTGCGCACCTGAAGTCAAGGCGATTAATGGAATACGAAAACGCGCAGCGTGATTGAGAATCCCGCCAAGTTCGGCCGTTTCACCTGACCAAGACAATGCCAAGATGACATCATCTGTACCGATCATGCCAAGATCGCCATGATTGGCTTCTGCTGCATGGACGAAGAACGCAGATGTTCCGGTAGAGGCCAGTGTTGCGGCAATTTTCGTGCCGATATGGCCGCTTTTACCAAGCCCTGTGACAATGACGCGGCCTTTGGCTTGCAGTATTTGATCAACGGCCTGAGAGAATGGCTCTGCCAGATTGCTTTCAAGTGCCGAGACAAGTGCCGACATACCGTCTATCTCGATGGACACGGTGCGAAGCGCCGAGGAAACGGCTTTATCCATTGAAGAATTTATGTTGCTAAGCGTTTTCATGACCCGAATTGATAAATCAAATCGGGTCATAGGTCTATATCAGTTTTGTACTTTCACCGTTTGTAAAAGCTTGGCCAAAGGTGCAGCAACCTTGTCATGCATATCCGCACGCGAAAGAGCAAAAGCCACATTGGCTTCAATGAAGCCGGTTTTTGAGCCACAATCGAAAGTCTGCCCCTCGAAACGGAAGCCATAAAACTTCTGTTGATCGGCCAATCGAAGCATACCGTCGGTTAACTGTATTTCGTTGCCCGCGCCTTTTTCCTGACGCGCCAGAATATCGAATATTTCTGGCTGAAGAATGTAGCGACCGTTAATGTAAAGATTGGAAGGTGCAGTGCCTTTTGCGGGTTTTTCAACCATCTGGGTGATTTCAAAACCATGCGCGACATCACTGCCTTTGCCAACAATACCATATTTATGGGCCTCTTCGGGATCACATTCCTGAACAGCAATAATGTTGCCGCCATTTGTCGCCTCATAAAGGCGCACCATCTCGGCCAAACAGCCCTTACGGGATTGCATCACCATATCCGGCAATAGAAGTGCGAAAGGCTCATCGCCTACAAGCTCGCGCGCGCACCATACCGCATGGCCAAGTCCCATTGGCTGCTGCTGTCTTGTAAAGGATGTCGAGCCCGGTTGTGGCTGCAAATCCTGCAGGTGCTCTAATTCTTCCTTTTTTCCACGCTCAGCCAATGTCGTATAAAGCTCGACTTGGGCGTCGAAATAATCTTCAATGACTGCTTTATTGCGCCCTGTCACAAAGATCAGATGCTCAATACCTGCCTCACGGGCTTCATCGACGACATATTGGATGACCGGCTTATCTACGACAGTCAGCATTTCCTTTGGTACTGTCTTGGTCGCGGGAAGAAAACGGGTTCCAAGCCCCGCTACGGGAAATACTGCTTTCCGGATTTTACGCAAGTCCACTCTCCTGATGTTGCTCGTATTGTTTATATAGCGTTACAATCTGCTTTAACATCCTGCTGCGTCAAAATGTGACGAATAGACTTAATTTTTCATCATCTTTTTTCGCAAAATGCAATCTTGTGTGAATGCAATAGAAAAGCTGCCATAAATCGTAAATATATAGAAAATGCACTTAGTTTTCCGGAAAAATACCGACATCCTGTGAAATGCAACGAATTCATAACCATATAGGGAACATATTCATCGGGTAAATCTTTGAACAAGCAAGGATGCGGAGATCGTGAATGGAAAGACAATTGAAGCAAGCAACAGATAATAAGCATATGCCTATATCAAGACGCTTTGCCTTGTTGGGTACGGCCAGCCTATTCTTTTCGTCGTCGCTCTTTTCCAGTTCCCTTGCTTATGCGGATAGCGGGTTCACGCGTTGGATTGCACAATTCCGCAAAACAGCGTTGAATGCCGGTATCTCGGGCACCACTTTTGACAAAGCCTTCAAAGGCGTCAATGCACCAGACCCTGAAGTGTTGCAAAAGGCCGCCTATCAACCGGAGTTCACTGACCCAACCTGGAATTATTTTGATAACCGCGTGCAAGAAAACGCTATCGCCACAGGACGGGCACATGCTAAAAAATGGGGTAAATGGCTAGCGGCCATAGAGAAGCGTTTCGGTGTTGACCGTAATGTGCTTCTTGCAATCTGGTCGATGGAATCGAATTACGGCGAAGCCATGAAACGCGATGATGTCATGCGTGATGCCATCCGCTCTCTGGCGACACTCGCATATGGCGATAAGCGACGGGCGAAATACGCCCAAAGGCAGCTAATTGCAGCGATGAAAATACTGCAAACGGGTGATATTGATCGTTCACACCTTACCGGTTCTTGGGCGGGTGCGCTTGGACACACTCAGTTTATTCCAACAAGCTATCTGGCTTATGCGGTCGATATGGACGGCGATGGACGGCGTGATATCTGGACATCGGTACCAGACGCCTTGGCAACTGCAGCCAATCTTTTACAAAAAAATGGCTGGCAGACTGGCCGGACATGGGGTTACGAAGTGGTGCTGCCAGCAAGTGGGAAATTCCCTGCCGGTTCGCTTTCCCTCTCAGAGTGGTCGAAGTTGGGACTTCGCCGCGCCAATGGCAAACCTTTTACTTACCCCTCCGATAAAGCGACTTTGAAACTGCCCGACGGAAGGCAGGGGCCGGCTTTCTTGGTGACCAAGAATTTCTTCGTTATCAAACGTTACAATAACGCCGACCGGTATGCGTTCGCTGTTGGGTTGCTTGCCGACCGAATAGCCGGTTATCCCGGCTTGGTGCAAGACTGGAGCAGGCCTTTTACGCCTATTACCATGCAGGAACGCCAAGAACTTCAATCGCATTTGATGGAGCTAGGCTATTATAACGGTAAGATTGATGGTAAGATTGGCGAAGCCTCTAAAACAGCCATTGAAGCCTTTCAGAAGCGTAATGGGTTGCAACCTGACGGACACCCCAGCCGCGAGGTTCTCTCCATCCTGAGAGGTCGTTGAATTCGGAGTCCTTTGGATTATGCCTAAAGCCGTTCGGCTCATTATATTGGCTCTGCCGATCTTTGCTCTGGTTGCATTACAACCGGAGGCAGGAGAAGCGCGCAATCTTTTCGACATCCTTTTCGGACGAAAACAAGTCGAGCCGCCCCCCCCTCCTGTCCCCAAAAAACGTGTCATTAAGAAGAAACCAAAAGTTGCTGCACAGCCAAAGAGCAATCCTAAAGCCGCCGATGCAAAACGTGTGTTGGTGCTAGGAGATTTCGTCGGCAGTGCCGTTGTTGACGGTTTGAACCAAATTTATGCCAATAATACCGATGTCGTTATCACAAGCGCAACCAATGGCTCGTCAGGATTGGTGCGGACCGACTTCTATAATTGGCAAACAAGTCTCGCCAAAATAGTGGCGAAAGAAAAACCTGATATCGTTATTGTTTCATTAGGCGCCAATGATAACCAGATCATGAAAATCGGCGAAGCGTCCTATAGTTTGGATCAAAAAGAATGGAATGACAACTATCGCCAACGTGTTGCGAGCTTCGCAACGGCTTTGAAAGATACCGGCAAACCATGGATATGGATGGGTCAACCATCCTTTAAAGACGAGGATCTAAGCCGAACCATGGTTGGCTTGAACAGTATCTTCAAGCAGGCTTCAGAAACCGCGGGCGGGCGTTTTGTCGATGTATGGGACGGTTTTGTGGATGACCAAGGAAATTTTGCCCTTTCAGGCTATGATGTAAACGGTCAAACCGCACGTTTGCGCGCAAATGATGGGGTTAATTTCACGACTGCCGGTAAAAGAAAGCTCGCCTTCTATCTTGAAAAACCACTTGAGGCCGTTTTCAATTTGCAAGGTACAGAGAGCCCTGAAACGATCGCTGCTGACCCCAATGGCCCGGTCATTTCCATGTTACCGCGTGATGTCGACAGGATTGCACCCATTAGTTTCTACGATATGGCGCGTCAAAACAACGGATTGCTTGGAGACCTGAAAGATCCGGCAAATCCCGAGACAGTTGAAACTTGGACGCCGAAAAACCGTGAACATGCCGGTCGTGCAGACAATTTCTCAGCGGTACAATAATGGTAAAACGCGATAAAACTATAGTGGAATGCACATCGCCAACTTGTTATGCGGCAGAGGTCGATCCCGAATATATGGGTTTAGAGCGCCCTGCCGAAACTTTATCTGCTAAAAAGCGTCGGCGCACAGAAGATAGTCAAACCGTTGAACAAGCTTGCTGCAGGAAACATCGCTAACGTTCAGCGAATGCATACTTAAGCTTTGACATTCCTTTAGTGTCATCGGCCTATTCGGCGGCTTCTTCAATTTTATCCATGTCATCATCCGAAAGGCCGAAATGGTGGCCAATTTCATGAATAAGCACATGATTGATGATATCGCCTAATGCTTCGTCATTTTCAGCCCAATAATCCAATATTGGTCGACGATACAAGGATATGCGGTTGGCCTGATCGCCCGTTTCCATCGAAAATCGTTCGCCAATGCCGGTTCCCTCAAACAGTCCAAGCAGCTCGAATGGGGACTCTAGCCCCATATCATCCATCACTTGGTCATCCGGAAAGTCTTCAATCTGAATGATGAGATCCGCGCATAAAGCGCGAAACTTATCCGGCAGATGAGCAAAAGCGTCGCGCGCAAGCGATTCAACCTCGTCTAACGAGGGCGAAAGGCGAGTTGCCCAGTCACGACTTTGATCGGGTCTCGCCATCTATTTCATCCGTTTCATCGGTTCTGTTCGTTTTCTTTTCTGCACACCGCAGTGGTGGTTCCATCCAATGATCTGATTTTCAGAACTGACGAGATACCGCGAATGGGCTAATGACTGCATTATGCCCAAGGGTGTTCTTTAGCGTTTTCCTGTTCAAACGCATCGATCGTGGATGATTTTTCCATGGTTAGCCCGATATCGTCTAAGCCATTCAACAGACAGTGACGACGAAATTCATCAAGGTCGAATTTCAGCGTTCCACCATCCGGACCGGAAATTTCCATATTCTCAAGATCAATTGTCAACGTGGCATTGGCACCACGCTCAGCATCATCCATCAACTTCTCTAAATCTTCCGGGCTTACTTTTATGGGCAAGATACCGTTTTTAAAGCAGTTATTATAGAAAATATCGGCAAACGACGTTGATATGACACAGCGAATGCCAAAATCTGCCAAGGCCCACGGCGCATGTTCACGCGAAGACCCGCAGCCAAAATTATCACCTGCAACGATAATTTTCGCATGCCGATAGGCTGGCTTATTCAGGATAAAATCCGGATTTTCCGATCCATCATCAAGATAGCGCATATCGGCAAAAAGACCTTTGCCCAAGCCTGTGCGCTTGATCGTTTTGAGATAATTCTTCGGAATGATCATGTCCGTATCAATATTGACGACCGGCATGGGGGCAGCGACCCCCGTCAACTTTGTAAACTTTTCCATTTATTTCAATCCGAATTCATTGGTTTTGTGCTTTGTCTTACTACCGTGTTGAACAGGTGTCAAAAGCCCGCACGGTTTTTTGCTTGTGGCGTGTTCATAAATATAAGAAACTGGTGTGCGGGAATGCAATAGGAGCCATGATGCAAACCGAAAAACAGAAAATGATTGCGGGAGCGCTTTATCATGCCGGTGATGATGAACTGGTGCGTGATCGTGCAAAAGCGTTTGCATGGATGAACGACCTTAATGCTGCTTTCGCTGCGGATATGCAAACGCGACGTGCTCTACTTCTGAAAGGTTTGGGCTCCCTTGGTGAAAATGTCGATGTTCGATCGCCATTCTATTGTGACTATGGCTACAATATTGAATTGGGCGATAATGTCTTTATCAATTTCAACTGCACCATTCTTGACGGTTGCAAGGTCATAATCGGAGCCGATACGGAAATCGGCCCGAATGTACAAATCCTGACCGCAACGCACCCGAATGACCCCGCCTTGCGCGCGCAAAAGCTTGAATTCAGCAAACCTATTTCCATTGGCAAAACGGTTTGGATTGGCGGTGGTGCGATCATACTTCCCGGAGTGACGATCGGTGATGGTGCCGTGGTAGGAGCGGGCTCGGTTGTTACAAAGGATGTTCCAGCGGGTGCTATCGTTGTTGGCAATCCGGCACGTTTATTGCGATATCAAACAATGGAAGCTCATTCATGATCCTTTATCGTTTTCTTACCGGCCCCGATGATGCCACTTTCTGTCACAAGGTGACAGCCGCTCTGAACAAAGGCTGGCAGTTGCATGGAAGCCCCAGTTACAGCTTCAATATAAAAGAGGGAAAAATGCAATGTGGCCAAGCGGTGACGAAGACAATCGTCGGAGGTGAATACCACCCCGACCTAAAACTCTCGGAGCAGTAACCGATATCAATCTGTCTCGACGACAATGCGCTTTATGCTTGCGCAAAATCCTATACTCTTTCGATCTGTTATAGGCTGACAGCCGTGCGTGTGGCTTGGTCATAATGCCCGGAAAGAGTATGGATGAATGAGGCAATATTACTGATATTCTGTTCATCCCACTTCATATCGTGCAGTGGTTTTATCAATATCTGTTCTCTCACCTTGAAATATCTTTGGCAGGCTTCGGCGCCTTTTTCCGTTATGCCGAGAATCTTTTCCTTACCGCGACGGCTGGTTTTTATAAGACCGAGTCCCTCAAGCTTTTTAGAAGCGTAGGAAATAATATGCGTATCTTCGATATTGAACAGCAACGCCAACTCGGCCATCGACTTCTCGCGACCACGGTGGTTGACGGTGTGTAAAATTTGAACGTCAATCGCCTGCAGTCCGCTTACGCCCGCCGCGTTCATGCAATGTACCATCCAGCGGTAGAAACCATTATGATAGACAGTCAACGCATATTCCAATTCTGACAAAGCAGGAATAGCCCCTTCCGCCAAATGGGCAGAAGAAACAACGGGCCCGATCGTTTTCATATAAACCTCCCTTATCGACAATTTGTAGATGTTTTATCGATGTATTGTTGACGAATTGCGCGTTTTATGTTTGTACTCTTATTCAGAGCAGAGGTAAATATAGCCGTTTTGGGGAAAACCTGCCGTGTTACAGAAAGTAGCATTGTTACTGATACATTGGGTTTAAAGTGGTTATTGACGAACTGAGCAGGATGAAACCTGTGAACGGTCGTCGAGAATCCAACAAATCGGCACTGAGGAGATGCACGATCAATGGTAAAAGCGAAACAATCGCTGGGGAGCAACAAACAATCCAATCGACTGCTTTGTGTTGAAGGCCTCGATGTTTCCTTTGGAAATACCCATGCCGTTAAAGGTATCGACCTGCAGGTTGACGCTGGCCGAACTTTGGCCATTGTCGGAGAGTCTGGTTCAGGAAAGTCGGTCAGTGCTCTATCCATCCTCGGCCTGATGGGGGCCGCAGGTGGTACCGTCAATGCGGGTAAGATTTTATTCAATTCGTCCAATGGCACTCATGATTTGTTGCAACTTTCCCAAAAACAGTTGCGCAAAATCCGTGGCAATGAAATCGCCATGATTTTTCAGGAACCTATGACATCGCTCGATCCGGTTTTCACTATTGCCGACCAGATCGGCGAAGTGTTGATGCTGCATCAAGGTTTGAGTAAAAAAGAGGCCTATAGCGAGGCAAAAGGACTACTCGAACGGGTACGGCTACCGGATGCACAGGAGATGTTGACCCGCTACCCTCATCAATTATCGGGCGGTATGCGCCAACGTGTAATGATTGCCATGGCGCTTGCCTGTCGGCCTTCGCTTTTGATTGCCGATGAGCCGACAACAGCACTTGATGTAACGATTCAGGCTCAGATTTTGACGCTGATCCGCGACTTGCAGCAAGAAACCGGAATGGGAATTCTTTTCATCACCCACGACATGGGTGTGGTTGCCGAGATTGCCGACGATGTTGTCGTCATGCTCAAGGGAGAAAAGGTCGAAGACGGATCGGTTGAGACAATTTTTTCCAATCCGAAGACCCCTTACACAAAAGCACTTCTAGCGGCTGTCCCCAAGTTGGGAAGTATGCGCGGCATGACCGTTCCACAACCGATGCCGATCCTTGATGCAAGCGAGGGAAGTATTCTGAAAGTGGCTGAGGAAGTGGTAAAGAGCACAGCCCGCTACGACGAACCACCGTTGATATCAGTCGACAATTTGTCTGTCCGCTTCGACTTGAAAGGTGGATTGTTAGGGCGGGTTGTCGGCAGTGTCCACGCCGTCGAAAATGTCAGCTTTCCGATCTTCGCTGGTGAAACAGTCGCTCTTGTCGGCGAGTCCGGCTCAGGTAAATCCACAATAGGCCGCACAATTCAGCAATTACAGGCGATATCGGAAGGTGATATTGTCTTTGCCGGACAATCCTATAGCAAAATGTCCCGCCGCGAACGTTTAGCGCTGCGCCGGCGGGTCCAATATGTGTTTCAAGACCCCTTTGCCTCACTTGATCCGCGAAAAACGGTAGGTTTTTCCATTGCGGAGCCGATCCGCACCCATGGCTTAATGCACGGCCAGAAAGAAATCGACGCGCGCGTTGCATCATTGCTTGAGCGTGTCGGTTTGCCAGCCGCCTATGCAGATCGCTATCCCCACGAATTCTCCGGTGGTCAGCGTCAACGTATCTGTATTGCGCGGGCATTATCAGTCAAACCGGAACTGATTATTGCCGATGAAGCGTTATCAGCGCTTGATGTATCGGTGCAAGCCCAGATCATCAATCTATTGATGGAATTGCAGCAGAGTGAAAATCTGGCATTTCTTTTCATCAGCCACGATATGGCTGTGGTGGAGCGGATGAGCCACCGCGTTGCGGTGCTCTATCTTGGACAGATCGTCGAAATCGGAACACGCCAACAGATTTTTGAAAATCCTCAACATCCTTACACGAAGCGCTTGTTGGACGCAGTGCCGATCGCCGACCCATTACAAAGGCGCGATGTGGCGATTGAAACATCACAACCGATCAGCCGCATCCGTCGAAAGGGTGTAGAGCCACGCCATCTGATTTACACCGAGCTCGAACCGGGCCACCTTATCGGTCGCACAATCAATGAAATCGCACAAACAGAAAAAGCCATTCAGGCTTAAGGAGGGGTATTATGAAAAAATCATTCTATACACTTTTAGCAACGACCGTTGCCCTCGGCGCTGCAACACTTGTCACGACATCTTCTTTTGCGGCAGGAAAACTTACGGTGTCTTCTCCGCAGGATCCGGGCAGCCTCGATCCTGTTGATACGTTTCTGGTCAATTGGGCATCAATCGGCACCAATATTTTTGACGGTCTGACATGGCGCGGACCGGACATGAAGCTACAGCCCGGACTAGCAACCTCTTGGGAAGAATTTGACAACGGGCTTCGTATTCGCTTCCATCTACGCAAAGGTGTTAAATTCCACGATGGCGAGGATTTCAATGCCAAGTCTGTGCAGTTCACTTTCGAAAGACTGCTTGGAGAAATTGGCGCCAAAGGCCCGCAACAGTCAAACTATAATTCTATCGACAAGGTGGAAGTGATTGATGATTACACGGTTGATTTCCATTTAAAAGCCCATGATCCGGTTTTGCTCACCAAGCTTGCCGGTTACGGCGCAATGATTGTGCCGCCGCAATATATCAAGGAAAAAGGCGAAGAAAATTTTAACATGCATCCGGTCGGCACCGGTGCCTTTAAAGTTGTCGATTATAAACCGCGTATCAGCGTGTCGATGGAGGCAAATACAGCTTACTGGGCCGGCGCACCAAAAGTGTCGGAACTGGAATATCGTTTCATCAGCGAGCCTGCTACTGCGGTTGCTGAACTGCAATCTGGCCGCGTCGACATCGTCATTCCACCAACGATTCCGATTGGTATGATCGATACGATAAAAAATAATCCTAAACTTGAATTAAAAACAGCCACAAGTCCGACCGTGGTTGCATTGCGATTTAATACACGAGATGGCATCACCAAAGATATCAGGGTGCGAAAAGCGTTGATCATGGCCGTCGATCGCGACGCAATCATCGAGTCCATTCTGGCAGGGCAAGCAGACGCCATTAGCAGTTTCCAGAGCGCTCTGTCTTTCGGCAACGACCCCGAATTGAAGCCCTATCCGTATGATCCAGAAAAAGCCCAGGCGTTGTTGAAAGAAGCTGGCGTCAAGAATGGTGCACAGGTCCAGATCGACGTGCGAGGAAATGACGCGACATTTGGCGAGGTTGCACAGGCCGTTGCAGCCTATCTGCAAATGGTTGGAGTTAACGCATCGATCAAACCTTACGAAACAAATGTTCTTCTTAACGACATCATTCCTGCTGGAAAAACGGGCACAATGTTTCAACAATCATGGGGCGGATGGACGTTTGATTATGACAATACAGCCATTGCCATGTATCGGACCGGAGAAAAGTGGAATCCCTATAGTAGCGATCCCGAACTCGACAAAATGCTGCTCGCACAGCGTTCAATAGTCGACAAAGTTGAGCGTGAAAAGGCATTGCAAGCCATAGCGCGTTACACTGTCGAGCAGGCTTACGAGATGGAGCTCTATAATGCGAAAGCGCTTTACGGCGTGAACAAACGTGTCAAAAACTTTGATCCCGCACCGGACAATCGCTTGCGTTTGAACGATGTAGAAATCATCGAATAGGTCAAAGCAATGGCAATATTTCTGATAAAAAGGTTGCTCCAGTCGATATTCGTTTTTCTGGTCGTTACACTTCTGGTGGCATGGGCGATCCGATTGACGGGCGATCCTGCATTGATGCTGTCTCAAGGTGCAGGAAGCGTTACAGAAGCTGATCTGGTACGTATCCGTGAGGCACTTGGGCTTAACCAGCCGTTTTTTGTGCAGTATTTTGCCTTCCTTAAAGGCCTGGTTACTTTTGACCTCGGAAATAGTTTCGTCGGCGGAACACCGGTATCACTTCTCATCAAGCAGGCTTTGCCTTCGACTTTAGGTCTTGCAATCACTTCGATGATCGTGTCGATTGTTTTGTCAGTGCCGTTCGGTATCATGGCGGCTGTACACAAAGGCAAAATGGCCGACCAGATTATCCGTATTGTGTCGCTTGTGGGGCTTTCTGTACCCAATTTCTGGCTTGGCACCATGTTAATGTTGCTCTTTTCAATCTTCCTGCAATGGCTGCCGCCAAGTGGCCTTTCCGGCCCCACAAGCTACATTCTGCCATCTTTGACTATGGGGATTATCCTGACGGCCACCAATATCCGCCTTGTACGTACCACGATGTTGGAAGTATTGCGGTCGCAATACATCATGGTAACACGCGCCAAAGGTTTAAGCGAAACCAAAGTGCTTTATAAACATGCATTGCGCAATTGCTCCATACCTTTGATTACCTATATCGGATTGCAATTTGGAGGGCTTCTTGGCGGGATCGTCGTCATTGAAAAAGTATTCAGCTGGCCAGGACTCGGCACCATGGCTTTCGATGCGGTATCGGCGCGCGATTACCCCTCATTGCAAGCCGTTATTGCCATACTCGCCTTGTCCATCATTCTCATCAATCTGTTGATTGACATTGCCTATGGTCTTGTTGATCCGCGTATAAGGGTGAAATAAGTCATGGAAAATGTGGTTCGCTCAAATCGCTTTGCAGCACTGCGCTCGCTAGAGTTTATTTTAGGTATTGTGCTTATTGGCGGCATCATTCTTGCGGTTGTTTTTGCCTGTTTATTTATGCAGGATCAGGCGGGAAAACTGAACCTGACAAGCCGTCTGTTTGCCCCTTTTGAACAGGCCAAACACATATTGGGCACTGACGCCATCGGGCGCGACGTACTTGCCCGCGTTCTCGTCGGCGGGTCGATATCGTTACAGATCGGTTTTTATTCGGTCATAGCATCATTGGCGCTGGGTGTCTTTTTTGGGCTTATTGCAGGATATTATCGCGGATTTTGCGATATGTTTGTCATGCGGTTTGCCGATGTACAATTAGCCCTGCCCTTCATATTGCTGGCGATTACATTCATGGCGATCATTGGCGGCGGCTTTTGGCAGACAATCATCCTTTTGGTTGTTTCGCAGTGGGTGCAGTATGCACGGCTCGTGCGCGGCTCGGTTCTTGCTCTCAATGATCAGGAATTCATCCTTTCAGCGCGCGCTATCGGCGTTTCAAATGTAAGGATTATCCTCCATCATATATTACCGAATTTACTTGGTCCGGTTATTGTTTTGATGACTTTGAATGTGGCCAATAATATCCTTCTGGAAAGCAGCCTCACATTCCTCGGTATGGGGGTTGATCTCAAAACGGCAAGCTGGGGCGGAATGCTTGCCGATGGGCGCACCTACCTACAAACAGCTTGGTGGATCAGTGTATTTCCCGGTCTGGCAATTCTCCTGACGGTATTGGGATTAAATCTTCTCGGTGACTGGCTCCGCGATATTCTCGACCCGCGTGGAAGGACACGCTGATGCGCCATGTTTTGCAGAAAGCCTATGCCCGCAGTCTCGATGAATGGTGTGCAACCATTGAGCAGCACTATGACCGCTCGCAATCGATTGCTCTGTGGTTGTTTGACGACGAAAAAAGCCGGAAAAAAGCGCAGGAAACAATGCGTGACAAAGGATTTGACGTTACGTTTCTCAGTGCGATCAAACCTCTTGTGCAGTTTTTTCGTGAGCAATGTGACATTGGCACTCTATCTCAAGTGAAGGTCAAATATCCAGTACACCCCGATGCCGTTGAAAATCGCTTTCGATTGGAAGCCTATCCCTTAACGGCACTCTTGGACGGTATTGCATTGGATTTTGAGGCTGGCCGAAACAATTTGGATTATGAGATAGAGCTGCACGAGAAAGATGGCAGCATCAGCCACCATACAGTGTTTTGCCCCAACAAGATCATCAAAGATTGGGGCGGCCAAACCGCTCTAACGCCATGCGGTTGGTTGCGTGTGATTGATAAGGGATTAGTGAAGGAAGACAGGGCTATCCAAACCGAGTTCGAACAGATGTTTCAAGATGGTATGCAGGCAATTACCGCTCTGCCGCTCCCAGATCATCTGCCTTACTTTGAAGAACTGCGCATTGAAGCTTATCTGCCGCAGTGCGAAGTACCGCTTGGCTACGGCCACGAGGTCGTAAGCTTTCAAGAAATGCTGCATGAAGAATTCTATTTTTCATTGCTTGAATACTTTCAAAGCGTCAGCGATCTTCCCTCCGGCGATAGAAGCATCCAGCCCGGCCAAATTGCGCCATTCATCAAAAAATCAACGGACGGCGAGTGTCACATAACAATCGCGTTGCACGGTTTGGATAGGCGGCCCGCCAACATCGTTTCATCGCAATGTTCTGACACAATAGGCCCGCTAGACCAAGCCTTTATCAGTGCAACATTGGCTTCAATTGGCGGCATAAGGTTGGAAGCACAAAGTCGCTGTGGCCGCGACGTTGAAGCACGTTATATAAAAGGCAGCAACCATGCCGTTGTCATCAGTGGCTGCCAACATGGCAATGAAACGACCGGTACCGCCGGGGCCTTGTCAGCAGCAAATACTCTCCTTAAAAAGGACGATGCGCATTTTGTCATTTCACCGTTGGAAAACCCTGATGGGAATGCCCTTTATCTGCGTTTGCTTGCAGATAATCCTCACCATATGCACCATGCGGCCCGTTACACAGCCTATGGCAATGATTTACAGAATACCCCTGACAGCGCTCCAGCAGAACGCGCCATTCGCATAAAAGCCAAAGACATCTCCTCAGCTGCGCTTCACGTCAATTTGCACGGCTATCCATGCCATGAATGGATAAGACCGTTGTCAGGCTATATTCCGCGAAATTTTGCGTTATGGACATTACCGAAAGGTTTTTTTGTTGTCTTTCGGTTTAAACAGGGTTGGGAAGATGCATCCCGCGAACTGGCGCACGAAGTGACGCAAGCATTGAATAGTGTCGATGGCGCCGCCGCTTTGAACGAAGAGCAGGTTGCGCTTTATCGTAAACATGCTGGCGAACTCGATTTTGAAATTATCAACGGTATACCTTGCAGCTTTACATGCTATCCCAACGCAGATTTTTGTGTGGAATTGATCACCGAACATCCCGATGAAACGATCTATGACGGGGATTTCCGTTTGGGACAAGAGCTTCAAAAAATCACAGTAGTTTCAGCCTACACGGCTTGGCAGAGTATCTACGGTAAAAAATTGCAAAAAGACGTCATTGTTTGATGACGTGAGCGCAAGCCGAAGACAAGCTTTGGTTTCATGACAGAGGATTCTGTTAAATTATTGACATTCCACTGTCATTTATCCGCGTTAAACGATTGGGAAGTACTTTCATACAATTGTTAAAGCGGTGAAAAAATTGGTAGCGTACGCAAAACTACAAGAAACCTTTATTGATTCAAGCGTGAAAATGCGCGAATGCGCGATCGGTCAACAATGCGAAATATTGGCGCATACGAAATTAGAATACAGCCAACTAGGAGATTTTTCTTACATTGGTGAATATTGCAATGTAGCGGATGCCGAAATAGGAAAATTTACTGCAATTGCCAATCAGGTGCGCATTGGTGCGCCCAACCATCCGATGCAGCGCCTATCGCAACACCGTTTTACCTATTGCCCGGAATATTATGACACGGAAGCTGAACGTGACCATGCTTTCTTTTCAAAGCGTCGACAAGCGAAAGTCTTCATCGGCAATGATGTGTGGATAGGGCATGGCGTTACCGTTTTGCCGGGTGTAACGGTTGGCGACGGAGCCGTTTTGGCAGCAGGCGCCGTCGTTACGAAATCTGTTGCCCCTTATACGATTGTCGGGGGCGTGCCCGCAAAATTGATCCGTCAGCGTTTTCCCTTAGGGATAGCAGACAATCTGCAAAAAATTGCATGGTGGGATTGGCCGTTAAAAAAGCTTATGGACAATATCACGGATTTCCAATCAGAAGATATGGACGCATTCTGTAGCAAATGGGGTTAGGCACACCGCATTTTCGCCGTTATGGTTTATAACGCGCCGTCATATTTTATATGCAAGCGGTCACTGGACAAAGAATTGCCCAGTGACGGTTTTGGTAAAAATCAGAACGTACCTCTTACGCCGACGCCAAACGAACGCGGCATTGTCATGCTGGCTTCAATGCCACCAAGCCCGCGATTCATCTGCTTGTAGGTCGGCACTTTTTCATCAAAGACATTTTTGACAAAACCGTAAAGCTGGAATGCTTCGGTAAAGTCATAACTCATCCGCAGGTCCGATATGGTATATGCATCAATGACAAATGATGGTGTATTGGCTACATCCGAATAATATTTATCCAAATGCCTTACATCACCAGAAATGCTGAACTTGTCGGTCACGTCCCAGTTTAAACCTGCCGTGAACATATAGCCCGGTGACTTCGCGAATTCATTTCCTTCATAGGCGACATTGCTTGCAATCTCTTCAATCTCTGTCCGTAAGATACCGGCGCTTGTTTTCAGCAAAAGATTGTACAATATCTCATAATCCAATCCGAGTTCGAGGCCGTAGGAGTGCGCCTTTTCAGCATTGATAGTATAGGATTGGGCAACACCGGGTGATATGACAACCGGAATATTATACTGGTTATTTTTGAAATCCATGTAGAAGATGTTGCTGTTGAGCGTCAGCTTGTTATCAAGAAATGAAGCGCGGGTGAAAAGCTCATAATTCCATACCGTTTCTTCCTCGAACTTCATCCAACTGCGCGAATTCAGATTGAGAGAAACACCACCCGGATTATATCCGCGGCTGACCAATGCGCCAACCGTCCAGTCCGGATTGATAGCATATGCCAGAGAGACTTTCGGCAGAAATGCTGAAAAGGTTTCGTCATAATCAAGAGGTGTCGGTGCAAGTGCGGATTTACCGACGCGCTGAACCTGATCTTGCTGGTAGCGCAAACCACCTGTGAGCGTCCAAAGCTCTGTCAGCCGATAGCTCATCTCACCGAAAATGCCGAAATTACGCTTGGTGTCATCGAATTCGGTCGTGCCCGATAAAAGCAGCAATTCGTCGGACTTTGTGTTGTTGTAAAATAGACCCGTAACGCCGCTGATTATATCTTCCTGTGTTCCGAATGTCATGCGGGTTTCATTAGAGATATTATTCTGCGTAACATCCGAATAGCCACTATTGGGCGTACCGGTATTACGCGTAATATTGAAATGCGAATATTGCACCGTATTGTAAAGTTTGCTGCCATTGTCAAACTCGTAGCTGACATCCAATATTCCAGTATCGGTATTCTGCTTCCATGATGGCATGGCGTTGCTGGTATGTTCAAGTTTATCAAACGGCATGGAAGCCGCTTCCTGCGTTGGTCGATTGCTGTCGGTGCGCGAATAGGTCAACTTTGCTTCCAACTCCGGTATTTCAGCCGGTTGCCACAGAAGCTTGCCGCGGGCGTTCAGATAACGCAGATTCTGGTTGGTGCCCTGATCAAGAAAATTGGGATTGACGTAATCAATAAACGTATCACGCGCCGAATAGTCCAAAGTGATACGGCCCGCCAATTCATTTTTGTAAATTGGGCCAGACGCCATCAACGATGTTCGTTTCTGGCTATAATTTCCAATTTCTGCCTGGTAGGCTGCTTCCGGCGTAAATGTCGGATCCTTCGTGTTGATGATGACAGCGCCGGCTATGGCATTGGCACCCTGAGATGTCGTCTGCGGGCCTTTGAAAACTTCAATACTCTTGACGTCCCAGATACCGGTACCACCAAAGAAAAGCTCGTAGTAATTGGCATAATGGCCATCAATGTTCATAGAAGCGCGGGGTACCGTACCACCCCAGAATACATTCTGACCATTGTTTGGCCCTTGTGTATCTTGCCCACGGATGATTGGAGCGGAAACAGTATCGGTATAGATGACATTGGGTGTCCCGTTAATCACCTCGTGAACCGAGGAGTCACCCGTATTCCAAGTCCGGATATCTTCATCGGAAATCACCGTCACGGACGAGGCTGTATTGCGGATATCGCGGTTAATCTTTTCCCCAGTAATGATAACCGGTGCCAAAACATTCTGTGCCGTTTTATTATCGTTTGAATCCTGAGCCTTCAATGGTGAAAGCCCCATTGTGACTAGCGTAAAAATACTCGCGCCAGCCATAAGTCCCCAATGATGATGTCGTTTCATGATCCCTCTCACTAAACATGACAAATTAAATCAAGTTATTCATTAGTGAGTCTTTTTAGATTCTGCAATATGAAATTAATATCTTTATGCAGAATATTTAGCCAAACAAGTTTATGCCATGCGGAATCTTGTCGATTATTCCATCAGGCTTTGCGGGCAAGCAGCCACAATAGGTAAGCGCCTCCAAGGAACCCGGTTATCAGCCCTATCGGCATTTTAAAGTTGAACGGCATATTAAGAGCCAGAAGGTCTGCCCCAACCAGTAGGAAGGCCCCCATAAGCGCACTGACAAAAAGCGGCGTTGACGATACGCGTGTGAGCCTTTTGGTCAATTGTGGCGCAGCAAGCGCTACAAAGGCGATAGGTCCTGCCACGGCGGTCGCACCGGCAGTCAATATGATGGCACCGATAATGGCAATCATGCGGGTACGCTGTAAACGAGCGCCCAGTTGCCGTGCGATATCATCTCCCATTTCCATGAGTGAAAGCGTATGTTGCTGGCTGAGTATGATCGGGGCAATCAGAATGAAAACAAAACTGATAAGCAGCGCATGCTGTACTGTCCTGACATTCAGCGAACCTGAAAGCCACAATTGAGCATTGGCAGCTTGATCAAGATCACCCATCACCAGCAATATGGTGTTGATGCCGGCGAGCGTTGCACCAACACCGATGCCTGTCAGAATAAAACGGTAGATATTTCCAGCTTCACCTCGTTTTAATGACAAAAGAAAAATGATCACCGATGTCATCAAGCCGCTTAAGATAGCAGCGGCCACAGTTTGCCAAGGTCCAGCGTTCAACACGATGATCTGCAGGATAGCACCGGTAGCGGCGCCTGTCGTGAATCCAAGGATATCGGGTGAGCCAAGGGGATTGCGTGATACTGACTGAAAAACAGCACCTGCCAACCCAAGGCAGGCGCCAACAAACACCGCCGTGATGACGCGTGGCAGCCTTAGCCGCCATAATATCCTCTCCAAAACAGGATCCATTTCCGCACCGGTAAAAGACGCCCACATATCTGCATAAGAGAGATTTAATGTTCCGCTTTTCAGATGCACCAGCATTGCCACAACAACACACGCCGATAGAATCAAGCCCACGGCAAGACAGCGGCCATCAATACGTAAAGATAAACGACGATAACGCCACGTCATAACATAAGCGCGCCTCATTGTTTCCCCGCATGATAATGCCTGACGACAAAAACAAAAAACGGCCCTCCAAGCAGTAAAGCGACAATACCTGCCGGTACCTCATTGGGCAGCGCTATGAACCGTCCGATCATGTCCGCCAATAATAAAAGAATCCCGGCCAGCACAGCTGAGACCGGCAAAAGCCATCGGTAGTCGCCGCCGCAAAGCATTCTTGCCAAATGTGGTGCGACGAGCCCAACAAAGCTGATAGGTCCCACTGCTGCCGTCGCGCTGCCTGCTTGCAAAACAATAATACCAAATGCCAATACCCATACAAATCGCGGATTAAGGCCAAGCGATTGTGCGACATCATCCCCCAATGCGATCATATTCAACTGGCGGCCAAGCGGTCCACTGGCCAATAGACCAAGGACTGTACACGGTATGAGGCCCCAAAGAACATCATAGCCGCGACCATCGACACTTCCAGCGGACCAATAGCGGAACTGGTCCAATATAATGGGTGAACTATTGATCAAGAGAAGACCGGTGAGCGATGACAATACAATTGTTACGCCTATGCCAGACAAGATAAGATGTAACGGACTACGATAGCGCCCAATCGAACGGCTGAGCAAAAGCACAGTCAACGCCGCAAGCCCCGCCCCCAAAAAACCAAACCATAGATAGATTGTAATCGATGCGACTTGGAAAACAGACACTGCAATCAGCACGCACAATGCTGCGCCCGCATTGATGCCTATGATGCCGGGCTCGGCCAATGGATTGCGTGTCATCGCCTGAATGACAACACCGGCAATACCCAGTGCCATACCTGCCAATACTGCGATAAATGTGCGCGGTAAACGCAACTCCATAATCACAAGATGTGCGTTGTTGGTTCTGTCCGTATGAAAAAACGCGCTGATCGTTTCCATGAATGATATAGCGCGCGAACCGATAAAAAGGCTCGAGATACATAGCAACATTAACAGCAAAACCAAAGACGCCGCCACGATAGGCAAACGAAAAGTACGCGTTGTCGTTATCTCGGTCGCCGATGCCATGTGCTTATTGCTCTTGATAATGCGCCAAGATCTCATAAATCATCTGCAGCCCCGAGTAATAATCGATGCGGAATGAGGACAGACCAAGCGGATAAACGTGTTTGCTTTTGACCGCGGGTAGATTTTGCAAAACCGGATCAGCAAGGAAAGAAGCAACATCGTTATTTGTGCCACGCATGAGAAAAACGCTCTTGCCATCAATGGCGGAGGAAAGGTTTTCATGCGAGATGAAATCAAAATCCGAACTTCGTGAAACGGTATTTTTCATCGATTGCGGCAAACCCAGAACGTTAAAACCCAGACCAGTCAGGATCTCAGCCTGCGGGCTTTCCGGTTTACCGATGGAATAACTGCCCCCAATATTGTATCCTACAATGGTGACGTCGCTTTTATGCACATTCAGTTTCTGTGCTGCCTGCACCATTGTCTGATCGAATTGTGTTATTGCGGCTTCAGCGTGTTTTTCAAGCCCGGTTGCTCTTCCAAGCATACGCGCAAGATCCTGCCAGCCGCCTTGGGCATAATTGATGACAATGGTTGGTATCTGCTGGGCTTGGAGTTCCCCATAAAAGTCCAGGATGCTATCGGCACCCGTTGATGAACCAATGACAAGATCGGGTTGCAATGCAATGATCGCCTCGAGATCGAATTGCAAATTGCTATAGAGAATTTCAACGTGCCTTTCATCGGCCACCTTGGCCCATTGGGTAAAAAAACCTTTGCTATCGGTCAACGCGCTTGGAGTCGTAGCCGCCGTGGCAATGAGCGGCGCGTCTATAGCCAAGAGAACGCCAGTCAGACTGGGAGAGGTCGAGACGATCCGCAAGGGTTTGGCTTTTATGGTCAATGCACCTTTTTGATGCGAGATCGTGCGAGGCCAGCCCTCTGCGGCGGCCTGCGTAGTGGCGGAAAAAAGATAGATAAAAGTGATGGATGATAGAACGACTAAAATGTTGCTAAAGGCACGAGACATTTTTAAAACTCTTTTTCGAAGCTATCAGATGGGCAAATCGAATTCGTCGAATTCTTTCAAACCTTCGCCTTTAGCACGCAAATTGTTGTAATATTCAAGCCGCACCACATCGATTTCACTGCTCGTGACACCATAACGCCAATATCCTATGGCTTTGATGTCATTCTTGGAAACACCGCAATCTTTCATAAAGTGCTTTCGGATAGCCCGTGTTTCATCACGCTCACAAGCAACCCAAATTTGATAGTCGGCTGCATCATTTACAGATTGTGCAGCTCGGACCAACGACCCGGTTTGGCCAGCATGTTCATTCGGCTGGCGGATATAAATGTTTTTTTCCACCCCGCTTATATCGGGCAATTCTCGTGCACAGGACGGTTCGGAACATTCAATATGGATAATGCCTTTCGCACTATCAGGCCATTGTTGAAGAATGGAGTAAATAGCAGGTATTGCTGTATCATCTGCAAAAAATAAAGCTTTCTTGCCAAGCGCATAATCTGGAACGAAATGCGGACGCGGTCCGACCATCATAATTGTACTGCCGGGTGTCGCCTGCCCTAACCACCGCATAGCAGGACTTGTTCCCTCATGGAGAACGAAATCAATTTCGACGATATTCTTCGAAACATCGTAGCTTCTGATGGTATAAACTCGAGAGATTGGCCGTTTTCCAGTGACTTCTTCGACCTCCAGCCTGACCGCAACATTCGGCTTCTGCCATAGTTCGGGTTGACGTGGATGAATCTTGCCCTTAACGCGCGCAATGCCGGGAAATGGTCGGACAATGTCAAGCACCGTCAATTCGAGACGTTCCATTCCGTCCATATGATCGTCTTGTTCCAGAACATCTGAAGCATCCCGCTCGATATCCACGTTGGACATATTCGGCTTTTCTTGATCCATCGCAATGGCTCCATCATTTTCAAAAGGAATATTATAGGTGTAAACACTATAATATGATTATAATAATCATGTTTTATAAAATTCATATTGCAGAATGCGTTTCTCAATGCAATACGAATTATCTCAGAGAGACGATAATGATGACAAGCCGCCTTTACGCCAAGAATCTCGAAGTCCATTATGGCCCACAAGAGATCTTTAAAAACCTTTCCGTGACCATCCCCGATGGTAGCTTTACCGCAATTATCGGCCCCAATGGCTGCGGGAAATCGACTTTATTGCGAACACTTTCCCGTTTATTGAAACCACAATCCGGTCAAGTTGTTCTCGACGGACGATCAATATCTGTACAACCGTCCATCGAGGTTGCCAAAACCCTTGGTCTTTTGCCGCAAAGGTCGATGGCACCGGAAGGAATAAGCGTACGCGCATTGGTCGAAAGGGGCCGCTTTCCTTATCAAAGCTTTTTTAGACAATGGTCTGAGGAAGACGAAAATGCCGTCAATAGAGCACTTGATGACGCCAATATCAGTAATCTTGCGGCAAGATCTATCAATGAATTATCGGGCGGACAGAGCCAGCGTGTCTGGATTGCCATGGTGTTGGCACAGGATACGCCGCTTCTACTGCTCGATGAGCCAACAACATTTCTTGATCTGGCGCACCAGATCGAATTGATGGATCTATTCAGTAAACTCAACAAGAAGGGACGCACTGTTGTAGCAGTTCTCCACGACCTCAATCAGGCAAGCCGTTATACTAACCACATCATTGCCATGCGTGAGGGTAAAATAGAAGCGAGCGGAAAACCTGCCAATATCATCACTGCCGATCTTATCAAAAGGGTTTTCGCACTTGATGCGACAATCATGGAAGACCCCGTCTCGAGCAGTCCCTTGGTCATTCCGGGGTTGGTAAAAGCATCCAAGACAGGCAAGCAAGCAAGCTAAAAAGATTGTCCGGTTGTCTGTTGGTTGACCTTAAGCGCTTCATTATAAAGCATATGGCGTTCCTGCTCGCTATGCATTTTTCCCAGATCGGCAACATTCGTCATAACGCAGATGATTTCGCCCTGCGCATCAAAAACGGGGGCGGCCTGTCCCGTTACATTTTTCAACAAATGGCTCGTCAGTTCCATCCAGCCATCTGTTCTGATCTGCTCGAGGATAGCCGTACAGGGCTTTTGTCCGCGAAAGTGCGCGGGTTGCAGCTTGCGCACCAGATCAACTTTTGTAGCGGAGAGATAGGACTGGAACACGAGGCCGCAGGCTGTATTGTCAAGCGGAAGCACATCGCCCAGCGCCAAAGAATTTACGGAAAAAAAAGCACTTCGATACCACCGCACGAGTGTAGGGCCGCGATCCGTCCATATCGCTATGCCGCCACTCATCGTCGTCTCCTCGGCGAGCTGTTTCATATGGCGTGCTGCTATCTCGACACCGTCAACTTGCTTCAAAGCGCTGATACCGATACTCAAAGCCGTTGGCCCTAAGCTATATCGGCCACTGAGCCTATCCTGCTTGGCAAGCCCCTCTTTGATAAGACTTTGCAAATAGCGATGCGCCTTTGAACCCGTCGTATGAGCACGTTTTGCCACTTCGCCTAGCGCAAGCTCGCGTTCAGCATTGGCAAGAACTTTCATGAAGACTGCGGCGATCGACACGGATTGTATTGTCGCCGAACGCTTTTCATTGGTTTCTTCTGCGTCTTCCAACTGAAATATGTCCAAATCGTCCAATATAGTTTCCTCGTCGCCATTTTTTTCTGTCTAACACGACCATCGCTGACTGTCATCGGCGAATGCCGAACTTACCAGCATTCAGTTTTTAAGATGTCCAATGAAGGTGGAAGCGGTATAGTCGCGACGAAGTAGGTTGGCATCAACAAGAGCAGGCATTAACTGATCCAATGCGATATCAAGCGAATTGACAGACCCGCCCGGTGTACAAATAAAACCATCTATCGCACCATGTTGATGCCAATCACGTATAACATCCACTGCATCTTCGACGGTTCCTATCACTTGCCAATGTGAAGCAGACGTAACTTCCGGCCGCATGAGAAGTTCGGCGACGGTCGGTTTATGTCGATCAATCAGCCTCTTCAATAACATAGTATGGGTCTGACTGAACACCTGACCTTCCGCTTCTGGTAAATCCGCAAGGGTGACAGGTTTGTCCGCCGGCCAATCGGTGAGATCGATACCAACTGTTTTCTTGATGTAAGCGAGCTTTCGCGAATTGTCAGATGTTCTAAACGTTTCCTCGAATAAGTCCTGAGCTTCCCGCCGCGTATCCGCCAGATAGAGATTGAGGGCTGGCAAAAGAAGGATATCATCGGGGGATCGTCCATGCGTAACAGCACGTCTACGCAAATCATTTCGGAGTTCTATCGCCATCTCTCTATCAGGTGTAGCGGCAAACACCGCGTCGGCCACCGATGCTGCAAAATCTTTCCCGGCGTCCGATGCGCCCGCCTGTATTAAAGGAATCTGCGTTCCACTCGCGGGGAGGTTCAGCGGCCCCATAATCTGGTGATATTTGCCCTTATGCTGGATCGGTTTGATTCTATCCACATCAGCAAACTGACCCGATCGTCTATCCCCGATCAAAGCATCTTCAGGAAAACTCGCCCAGAGTTTTTTGACAATATCCGTGACCTCGGCGGCGTGCTCGTAGCGATCAGTCGACGCAGGCATTCTATCAAGACTGAAATTTTCGTTGCCACCGAGTGCCGTTACTATGTTCCAACCGGCACGTCCGCGGCTCAACTGATGCATTGATTGGATCTGCCGCGCCAGCACATAGGGAGGAACGAACGTGGTTGAGACAGTTGTCAAAAGACCGATATGCTTTGTTTCCCTAATAAGGGCAGCAAGAAGCACTGTAGCATCAAAGCTCATAAAAGATGGACCGCTGGCAACCCCTTGTTCTGGCAGAAAAAGAGCATCTGCCCTGAAAAGGAAGTCAAGATGGGCTTTTTCTGCTCTTCGGGCTATATCCGTGTAGAAGTCCAACGAAAACATCGCTTCGACATTGCTATCATCGCGCCGCCAACCAGAACCGTTGAACCAGGTCGGCGTTAAAGACATGCCAATATGCAGTTGCTTCATGTTATTTCCCGTCGTCTCACGGTTTGATCCCGTGTGCTTCATTAAATTGTCACCGCGGCCTAGCATTCACTTCCACTTTGTATCAAGCAAAAGTGAATATGTCGGTCTTTGAATCGCGCAATTTCAAGAATTTACTGCATCGGCAGTTTGCTGCAAGTTGGACCGATTCTATCAAGCGTTCGCAATTTTTTACACATATGACCAATCGTCGCAGCAGTGTTATTAGCAGCCTGTTTTCAACACCGATCAGCGCATTATGCGTTCAGGTGTCAAAAAACTGAAATAATAACTGTTTAGTTGGGTCGCGTGACTGATGAAGAATTGAAAGATTCATACAATATGCTGATGACAAGATCGCTTTTTTCACCCAATGCCTTCCGTTCAACAATTACGTCCTGTGCTATTGTGCTGAGTGCAATCGCTTTGCCTCTAACGCCGGCGTCGGCTCAAGACAGCATGGCCGATTATAAACTGGACAAAGTCGTCGTTTTGATGCGCCACGGTGTACGCCCGCAAACCGAAACAGCCAAATTGAATGAAAGCACAGGTAAAAAATGGCCTGAGTGGATCGTACCGGACGGCAACCTTACGGGCCACGGATATGCCGGTATTATACAGCAATCAGCCTATATGTTGAAAAAATGGCGGGCCGAAGGTCTGTCCCTTTCCAATACCTGCCCACAAACTAAAGACGCGTTTGTTTGGGCGAGCCCGGTACAGCGGACGGTTGCTACCGCGCAAGCAGTGACCGATGGCATGTTTCCTGGTTGTGGCGTCAACGTAGGGCACTTAGCACTCGAAAAAGATGACCCGCTTTTTCAAGCCATTGATCTGGAAATGTCACAACCAGACCCTAAAAAAGTTGAAATTGAAGTTTTAACCGCGATGGGCGGCTCGCCTGAAGAAGCGGCAAAAAAATACGCTCCTGACGTGGCACTGATGCGCCAGACCGTTTGTGGTGATGGCCCGGAAGATTGTAAATTCCTCGATGAAAAGTGGGGTTTCAAAAACACCAAACCCGGGAAATATAAATTGAGCGGCCCTGTTTCGGTTGGAAGTTCGATCGCAGAAACCATCCGCTTGCAATATAGCGAAGGTTTGCCGCTTTCACAGGTTGCGTTCGGTCATGTCAAAAATGCCGATGATGTTGCGAAACTCATGGCTTTGCATGCAGCCAAATACGATATTATCAACAATACGCAGGAAATCGCCATTAATGGTGGCAGTATTCTAATGCGTGAAATATTGGATAGCCTGGTTGCAGGTACACCGCTTTCGCCAGTTCAGAAATACCCCGAGCTATCGGCACCGCTCGTTGTGTTTGTTGGTCATGACACGAATATTTCCCAAGTGCAAACCATATCCGATTTTCGTTGGAAACTTGGAAATTATCCGGCTGATGACATTCCACCCGGTGGCATGTTGATATTCAAGCGCTATAAAAACCTAAAGAATGGCCGCTATGCTTTGCAATTATCGTTTGCGGCACGTTCACTGGACCAATGGCGTTCATTGACACCCCTATCTCCAGAAAGCCCGATACTTTCACAAAATTATACCAATAGCATCTGCACCTTATCCGATAAGGCAGATCTGTGTGATCTAGCTACCTACGAAAATACCTATCGAAATAAACTTGCTGATAAAGCCGACAGCGTGGTGCTTTTTAAATAACCCGACGCTTTCCCGTAAAAAAACTGTAACAAGAAAATGATATGAATACAGATAGATAGGAAGCGAAATCAAGCGACCTATCTATCGTTTCTCCCATCTCATTTTCATGAGACTTCCACCACCGGCTGACTGCTTCAGCTGGATTGGATTTGTGCTGCCCAAATTCGGGTCAATGACAGCTATTCAGAATAAACTGGAGTCCTCCATGATTTTTCAACGTTCCCTTTTAGGATCGATTGCCTTTTTGTGTTCGTCATCAACGCTTTTTGCTGCCAATAGCGTTTTGGACGCCGAACCTGTTGAATATGTGCGTGTCTGTGAAGCCTATGGCAAAGGCTACTTCTATATTCCGGGCACTGAGACGTGTATGAACATGTCGGGATATGTACGCCACGAAATCGGCGTTGGCGATGATGTCAGCGGGCAAACCGTCGACGATGTATTTGGCAAAAAAACCGATTCCTATCGTTCAAAAACAAGAGCTGAATTGAAGTTCCATACCAAAGCAGAAACCGATCTCGGAACGATGACCACGTTGATCACCCTGCGCTCTGAATGGAAAAACGGCAAGGATGGTTCAAGCGGCCAAATCAGGCGGGGTTATGTCGAGCTCGAGGGTTTTCGCGTTGGGCTTGTCGAAACATCTTTTTATGAGTGGACCGATAAATATGGCGAAGTGCTTAATGACGATATATTGGGCCCCGCCAGCCATCGCACAAACGCAGTCAGCTACACCTATAGCGGTGACCATGGCATATCCGGTATCATTGCTCTTGAGCAAGGTATTGGCGACGAAGGCGAAGGCTATCACTACAAGTTAGATGATAATGGCTCACCTTGGGTCAGCAAGGCCTATCACCTCCGACAGCGTATAGACAATTACGTTCCTAATATTGTTGCGGGCCTGAAATACGAAGGTAGTTGGGGTTCTATTGCTACCGTTGCAGCCTATGATTCATATTACGAAGAATGGGCCGCACGTCTTAGATTGAATATGAATGTGACTGACAAGTTGTCATTGTGGCTGATGGGTGCTTATAAGTCAGCTGAGGATTATTACGCTGTGGACGAAAGCTATGGCAATAAAGGACTGAAAATTCATTCTGATGGGCGTAGAAGCTTTGGCATTTATCGCCAAATTAACAGCATGTATGGTGATTGGGGGGGCGACTGGGCTGTTTGGGGCGGTGGAACCTTGGACCTCAACAAAAAATCATCTTTTAATTTTCAGCTCGCATATGAAGATGCCGGCACAATGATGGCGGCAGCGAACGTGAAGTACAAAATCGCGTCCGGTTTGGTACTTACTCCCGAAATCGCCTATATGTCTTGGGATGATGATTATGGCTATAAAACAGCTGATGGCAGCTATGAAGTGCGCCAATCTTTAAAAGGCCGTGATGCATTCACCGGAATGGTTCGTCTACAACGCTCTTTCTGAAGCGATGCCACCCAGAATTGCTCATGATTTTGGGTGGCATTTGATCGAATATTTATAAGCCGCGTTTTCTCATCATCGCATCAGGCGATGGCATACGTCCCCTGAAGGCTTGATAAAGCTGTTCTGGATCACGGCTACCACCGGCAGAATAGATATTATCTTTCAACCGCTGCGCCATGTTTTCGTCGAACGCATTTCCTGTTTCGGTAAAAGCTTCAAATGCATCGGCATCGAGAACTTCCGACCACATATAGGAATAATAGCCGGCAGAGTAACCATCGCCCGAAAAGACATGCGTGAAATGCGTTGGACGATGGCGCATGATGATTGCTTCAGGCATGTGCAGTTTTTCCAATTCGGATTTCTCGAATGCTGTCGGATCGTCTATGGTTTCCCCACGATGGAAGGCCATATCCAATAAGGCAGAGGAGGTAAATTCCACCGCATCAAAACCAGCATTGAAGGTGCGGGCTGCAAGCACTTTATCCAATAGAGACTGCGGCATCGGCTTTCCTGTCTCGACATGCAGCGCAAATGTTTGCAAGGTTTCGGGAACAGTCAACCAATGTTCGTATAATTGCGACGGAAGCTCGACGAAATCTCGCGATACTGATGTACCAGAAATAGAAGGCCATCTAACATCGGAAAGCAACCCATGCAAAGCATGGCCAAATTCATGAAAAAGCGTACGGGCATCATCAAGGGATAGAAGCGCGGGAACGCCCTTGGGCGGTTTGGCGAAATTGCATACATTATAAATGATAGGCTTTTGCCCATCGCCCAGTCCATGTTGCGATTGCAGCGCACTCATCCAAGCACCTGACCGTTTTGACGGGCGAGCAAAATAATCGCCAATGAACAAGCCGCGTAACGTTCCATCGACATTTTTGACTTCGAATAAACGCGCGTCCTCATGCCAAAGCGGTACGCCGGTTTTCTCCGAAAATGTTATGCCGAATAACCGCGTTGCCGTAGCAAACGCCGCTTCTATCATCCGATCAAGCTGGAAATAGGGTTTAACTTCAGCCTCATCAAATGCAAAACGGTCGGCACGCAACTTCTCTGCATAATAACGCCAATCCCAAGCCGCCAACGCTTCATTGCTGCCTGATGCGGCCACAACCTGCTGCAAATCTTGCTGTTCAAGTTCTGCCTTCTTGACCGCGCGCGTCCAGACAGGCATCAGCAACTCCATGACGGCATCTGGTGTTTTCGCCATCGTACTATCAAGTTTGAATGCTGCAAAAGATGCATAGCCAAGAAGCTTGGCTTTTTCATCACGAAGTGCCAGAGTTTCGCTGATCAGTGCCTTATTGTCGTTTTCGTTATCATTCTCGCCGCGCCTTGACCAAGCGTCAAAAGCTTTTTCACGTAAGTCGCGCCGGTCGGAAAATGTCAGAAAGGGTTCCACAATCGAGCGGGCAAGTGTTAGAGCGTAAGAATCGGGTTTGCCGCGTTCAGATGCTGTTTCCCTCATGGTTGCAATCAGATCAGCAGGCAATCCGGCCAAATCTTCTTCTTTGAGAAAAAGTACCCATTCCGCTTCATCTTTCAAAACATGTTGCCCGAAGGTTGCGCCAAGCAAGGCAAGACGTTCGTTGATTTTCGCCAAACGTGCTTTGCCTTCATCATCCAGGCGGGCACCATTGCGCACAAAACCTTTCCAAGCCAATTCAATAACGCGGCTCGTCTCGCTATCAAAAACCTGTTTTTGCGCTTCCTGATAGAGCGTATCCATTTTAGCAAATAACCGCGGATCCATCATCAATTTTGAAGAATAGCGCGACAATTTTGGCACAAATTCCTGTTCCAATGTTTGAATAAGCGCGTTGCTATAGGCACCCGAGCGCAGAAAAAAGACCGAGCAGACACGGTCTAACCCTTGTCCTGCCAATTCGAGTGGCTTGAGGAAGTTATCGAGAGTTGCGGTTTGCGGAGCCGCAGCAATTGCTTCCACCTCGATTTCAGCATCCTGGAGAACCTGTTCAAATGCCGGCTTGAAATCTTCATCTTTAATCGCCGAAAAATCGGGAAGTCCGTCGAAACCGGTCCAGTCCAGCAAGGCTATTTTCGTCATAATGCTTATATCTCCGATCAGTATCAGCCATGTTTCAACATAGCTTGATTAAAGAAGAGATGTAGTGATTCTGCTGCCGAATTCCAGTTCTATTCAACCGCCTCAAGCACAAAATGCTGATCTCCCACCTGTCGGTAATGTTGCGCCGGTGGCTCGTAGCCATTTGGGCGGATCGGGCTTTTGAGTTCCTCTATTGCCGCATTGCGGCGCAAACCTCGACGTGAAGGATCGGGCACGGGCACAGCTTCAATGAGCTTTCTGGTATATTCATGAGAAGGATTGGAGAAAATGGCCTCGCGCGGCCCTATCTCGACGATTTGGCCTAACCGCATTACTGCAATACGGTGACTGAGCCGCTCGACCACGGCCATATCGTGCGATATGAACAAATAGGCTATGCCAAATTCTTCCTGCAGCTGCATAAGCAGATTACACACTTGTGCTTTCACCGAGACATCAAGGGCTGAAACGCTTTCATCGGCAACAACAACTTTCGGATTTAAGCCCAGAACACGGGCAATTGCTATGCGTTGACGCTGACCGCCGGAAAACTCATGCGGATAGCGCGTCATCATATCTGCATTCAAGCCAACCTGTTCCAAAAGCAGTGCTGCTTTATCAGTTGCATCCTTTCGCGTCGCAAGCCCATGGGTTAACAACGGCTCTTTGACAGCCGCTCCCACCGTCATCCGCGGGTTAAGGCTGGAAAATGGATCTTGAAACACCATTTGCGCACTTTCACGCATCTTTTGAAGTTCTCTTTGTCCAAGTTGCAACACGTTGTAGCCATCAAGTGTCACCTCACCCCGGGTCGGCTCTATCAACCGAATGACAGAGCGTCCAGTGGTTGACTTTCCGCATCCCGACTCTCCGACAAGAGAAAGGGTTTCGCCCGCGAAAACATCGAATGAGATATTCTCAACCGCATGCACTTGCGACGTTACCCGACTGAGTATACCGCTACGGATGGGAAACCGTGTGACGAGATTTTTAACCGATAAGATTGGCGGCTTTTCTCTATGAACGGTATTTTTTGCAATCCGGCCCTGCGAAACGGCACCGGTATGCATGTCAACCTGCGGAAAATATTCCGGTTCTGCTTTTCCTTTCATGGAACCCAGCATAGGGACCGCCGCTAAAAGCGAGCGTGTATAAGGTTGCTTGCTATGGGCGAAGATATCTGCAGTTGCACCTTCTTCGATGGCGTCGCCACGAAACATGACAACCGTGCGATCGGCAATTTCTGCAACCACCCCCATATCGTGGGTGATGAATAATACACCCATACCCTCTTCTTCCTGGATTTCTTTTATCAAATCCAGAATTTGCCCTTGGATTGTCACGTCCAATGCAGTGGTCGGTTCATCGGCTATGAGTAATTTAGGGCGCGCGGCCAAAGCCATCGCAATCATGATACGCTGACGCATACCGCCTGAAAATTGATGCGGATAATCATCGAAGCGGTTTGCTGCATTCGGTATACGCACCCTGTCCATCAACATGATTGTTTGCGATCGCGCTTCCATTGCAGACATCTGTTTATGCACCTGCAAGATCTCGGCAATCTGGCGCCCGACCGTGTAGACAGGATTAAGTGACGTCATCGGCTCTTGGAAAATCATCGCCATATCGTTGCCGCGAATGTCGCGCATTTGCTTTTCATTCAACGCTAGAAGATTGCGGCCCAACAGATCGACGACCCCTTCTATCCGACTGGATAAAGGATCGAGCAACCGCATAATTGAAAGGGAGGTTACGCTTTTTCCCGAACCTGATTCACCAACAATAGCTACAGTTTCACCGGCATGAACGTTGAACGACATATTGCGCACAACCGATTTCCAGATATCATCGACGATAAAAGACGTGGTAAGGTTTCGAACAGATAAGACAGGCTCTGTCGAATTGCGACCTACTGCTTGTGACACAATCTTATCCCCTTTGGTTCATCCAAAACAATTTGAAATGGTTTTATTGTGTTGCCCTGATTGTGCTAGACCGCCACGTCCGTCATCGACCAATTGCATAGGCTTGCATCATTCGAGGCGTTGCAGCTGCCTTGAGCAAACCATCCTTGTCTCTTGAGGCCGCGGTCAAACGTCCTACTGTCCATTCATCGGCAACGTCCAGCACATGGCCGCGGCGTTTCAAGTCTGAAATGACCGTGTCGCCAAAACTGCGCTCCAGCATCAGACCTCCCGGCTTGCGCGTGCGCGGAAAAAACGATCCCGGAAAATGAGTTGAATGGAATAGTGGCTTGTCTATAGCGGCCTGCAGATTCATGCCGTAATGCACATGGCGCAGGAAGAAAGACAATTGCCATTGGTCCTGTTGATCTCCACCCGGTGTGCCGAAAGAAAGGCATGGACGCCCCTCAAATAGTGCCAATGAGGGCGTCAATGTTGTCCGCGGTCGCTTTCCCGGCACAAGAGAGCTTGGCAATCCGGGATGAAGCCAAAACATCTGCGCACGGGAGTTCAAACAAAAGCCGAGATCCGGTATGACAGGTGAGGATTGCAGCCAGCCCCCCGAAGGGGTGACCGAGACCATATTACCCTCTCGGTCAATAACATCAATATGAACGGTATCACCCTTCTTTTCGGAAAGATGCGTCATGGTTGGTTCGTAAACAACGCCGGAACCACTCATTTCGTCCAGCATAGCCACGGTCAACTCATACTGATCGATAAAACCTGGCAGCTTTCCCGGGCGAAGTTCCAGCGATGCTTGATCGCCGATAAGTTTACGTCGCTCATCGTTGTAACCTTCAGAAAGCAAGGTATCGATGGGCACTTCGTGAAAATCCGGATCGCCATAATAGATCTCGCGGTCGGCATAGGCCAATTTCATGGCTTCGGTTACCGTATGGACAAACTCTGCTCCGAGCGGATTCATCTGAGCAAAATCAAAGCCTTTGAGTAGAGCCAAGGATTGTAAAAGAACCGGCCCCTGCCCCCATGGCTTGGTCTTTGCAACGGTCCAGCCATGGTAGTCATAGGTCTGCGGTTCTTCAATAGTGGCACTGTAAGTTGCAAGATCCTGCGCTGTAATTACTCCTTTATGGCGCTGGCCGCTTGCATCCATCACTTCCGCATGTGCGAGA
Source organism: Bartonella sp. LJL80 (assembly GCF_054871565.1). Classification (NCBI taxonomy): domain Bacteria; kingdom Pseudomonadati; phylum Pseudomonadota; class Alphaproteobacteria; order Hyphomicrobiales; family Bartonellaceae; genus Bartonella; species Bartonella sp. LJL80. Next base: position 67,671 of record NZ_JBTXLM010000006.1, on the reverse strand, counting down.
TATTTGCCGATACTTTCTGCGACAAAACCACGATAAAACGCATTACGGGCAGCTTCAATCCCCGCTTCTCGTCCTTTGGCTGTTTCAGCTTCGGCAACAATTCTTTTCCATGTATCAGCGAGGACAGGATTTTTAAAATTCCCGCCCGCCTGCGGCAATGTCCCGTTTGGCATCCACGTTTTATAGGAAGACGGCCATTCTTTTTCGAAAAAATCTGCCAAACCGGCAATGGTATTGACCACCCGCGGCAAAATGGGATGACCATTTTCAAGGTAAAAAATCGCCGGTTCCAGCACATCACGCACGCTCATCGTGCCATAATCACGCAGCATCAACATCCAGCCGTCAAATGCACCGGGAATAACGGTGGCCAATAGGCCGTCACCTGGAATGAGGTTTAAACCTTCTTGCCTGTAATGCTCAATCGTCGCTGCTTTTGGAGCGGGTCCTTGAGCACAGATGACTTCAACCTTATCGTTTTTACGCGAATAAAAAATAGCAGGCAAATCGCCACCCGGACCATTGAGGTGCGGTTCGACAACTTGCAGCACAAACCCAGTCGCTACCGCCGCATCAAACGCATTGCCGCCCTTTTCCAATATACTCATACCGACAGCGGAAGCTATCCAATGCGTCGAAGTGACGACACCGAAATATCCAGAAATTTCCGGTCGCGTTGTAAAATCTGACATGGTCATGCCTTCCCGAATTAGTGTTCACGCGGATCAAGCGCATCGCGCAGACCATCGCCCAATAGGTTGAAACCGATAACGATAAGAAAGATTGCAAGCCCGGGCCAAATTGCCATCCATGGTGCCTGTGTCATAAAATTCTTGGCAACATTAAGCATGGACCCCCAGCTTGGTGCTGGCGGCTGCTGGCCGAGCCCCAAAAATGAAAGACTGGCTTCGGCAATAATAGCAGTAGCGATCGTCAGACTTGCCTGTACGATCAAAGGCGGCAATATGTTTGGAAAAATATATCTTAGCATAATGATCACTTTGCCCAATCCTATTGATCGTGCGCCTTCAATATAATCTTCCATTTTAACCGCCAGCACTTGCCCGCGTGTTATACGGATAAAAATCGGCATTGCAGAAAGTCCGATAGCAATCATCGCATTGGTCAGGCTGGGTCCGAGGAAAGCGGCAAGAGCAATTGCCATAATCAGAAATGGCAGAGACAAAAGTGCATCAGTAATACGTGAGATAAGCTGATCTACCCAACCACCCAGATAACCCGCCAATATACCAAGAGGAACGCCGGTACATGTGGCTATGGCCACCGAAATGATCCCCGCTAAAAGTGACGCCTGCGCGCCCCACACCATTCGAGACAGAATATCACGGCCGAGATCATCCGTGCCGAGCCAATGAGCCATTGAAGGCGCTTTCCGAATGGCAGTCCAGCTATTTGCCAGTGGATCTGCAAGTGGCAAAAGTGGTGCAACCAAAGCCAGTATAACGAAAAATGCCACGATGAATGCGCCAGCCAATGCCGCTTTATTCCGCTTGAATTTTCGCCACACACGGTTGCGTTGACGTATTGGCTTATCAACCGCCGTTTCTGTTGCCACATCGGTCATAGCGCGTTCCTCAGGCGGGGATTTAGCAGGGCATAAAGAACATCTGCCACAAGATTGATGAGAATGAAGCCCACCGCCGTACACATTACTACACCCTGCACCACCGCATAATCACGGGTGAAAACTGCATCGACAATCAACTTTCCAAAACCCGGTATTGTAAAGATCTGCTCTGTCAGCACGGCTCCGGCGAGCAGTTCGCCGAAAAGCAGCGCGCAAAGTGTAACAACCGGCAACAGGGCATTGCGGAACGAATGCCCCCAGATAATTTGCTTTTCCGGCAGCCCCTTGGCGCGTGCTGTACGGATATAGTCTGACTTTAAAACACCGAGCATCGCCGAACGTGTATGCCGCATCATGGAAGCGGCAAGACCTGTCCCCAATACGAAAGCCGGCATGATCGTGGTTTGCAGCGACCGGACCGGATCAGAAAAGAAGGGCTCGTAGCCTGAAGCTGGCAAGAGCTGCCATGTACCCGCAACAACCATCATCAACATGATACCAAGCCAGAAATTTGGAATGGATAAGCCAGTCAAGGCAAGAAAATTTGTGAGATAGTCCGGCCACCGATTACGTTTCACGGCGGCGAGAATGCCCATCGGAATTCCAAATACCATGCCGAAAAACATTGCCATGATGGCCAACTGGATCGTGACCGGCAATTTCTGCGCAATGAGTTCGAGAACCGGTTGCTTGGTGCGCAGCGAAATACCCAGATCGCCTTGAACCGCTCCGCCTAACCAACGCAAATATTGCGCCAGAAAAGGATCATTCAGGTGATATTGTTCTCGCAACATTTCCAGCGTGGCGGGATCTCGCTCTTCACCCGCCAATGCCAAAACGGGATCGCCTGGAAGAAGCTTTTGCAAGGAAAAGACAAAGAGTGAAATAATCAATAAAGTGGGTATGGCCACCAAAAGTCTTTTTACAATATAGGCAGTCATCTGACGAGCCTTTCCTGTTTCAGCCGACTTCCAAACCGTTTGTTGCTGTCATACATTGTCGATTTATACCCGCCTATTTGATCCTGACACCCTGCAAACGGATAAGACCATCCGGGTAAGGTGTAAAGCCTTCGACATTTTTTCTTATGCCGAAAATATAGGCGGTATGCCCAAGATAAATGACCGGCAGCTCATCCATATAAACATCTGAGGCGGCGTTATATTCCGCTATCCGCGCGGGTTCATCCAGCAGGCGTCGGCCCTGATCAAGATGTTCATCCACCGCCGAATTGCAGTAATGGCCGATATTGTTGCCCCCATTGCAGGTGATAAACCAGTGGATATTGCCATCCGGATCAATACGGCCCGACCAATCTTTTGCCAGAACTTCAAAATTTCCGGTCTCACCCTGATCAAGCAATGTCGCATATTCCGTTGCCCGCAAGGTGACCCTGAAACCAGCTTCAGCTGCCATTGACTGTATGATCTGCATCATTTGTGTGACGACAGAACTGTTGGAATGAGTAATTTCGACATCAATGGGTTTACCAGCAACACCTGCCTGTTCCAAAAGCGCTTTAGCCTTGTCTATATCACGCGGTTGCACCGGAAAATGCGGATTATACCATTTGCTATGCGCCGACCATGGCTGATTGCCAATATCAATCCCACCCTCGAAAACCACCTGACGAATAATGTCCCGATCAATGGAGAGTGAAAAAGCCTGCCGCACAAGTTTGTTGGAATTTATAGCCGTCTTGGAACGCGCGCCATTATCGATATTGAAATACAGACCCATATATCCAAGACCAACCGCCTTTTCTGCGTCGAGCGCATTATCGCCCTTTACACTCGCCACATCGGTTGCTGCCATACGCTCAATCATATCCAGACTGCCAGAACGCAAATTGGCAAAACGTACTGTACTGTCAGGAATAGGCAGATACGTGACACGATCGATAGAGATTTTATCCTTATCCCAATAGTCGTCAAATTTTTCCAGAACAATCCGATCCTGTGAAACGCGTTCTGAAAATTTGAAAGGCCCGGCACAAACTGGCTTGCGGCCAAAATCTGCCCCCATCGCCTCTGCGGCTTTAGGTGACACCATCATACCCGAACGATCGGTGAGCTGCGCGAGGAAAGAAGCATCCGGTTGCTTGAGTTTGAAAGTAACCTCAAATGCGCCGTCTGATGTAACATCCGCGACAGATGATAATTCACTTTTGCGCACAGATACGGGTAAACTTATGGAGCGCTTGATATTGTAAACTACCGCATCGGCGTTGAAAGGTTCACCATCATGAAACTTAACATCATGACGCAACTGCATTTTGAGGATGGTACCCCCATCACTATACTGCCACGACTGCGCCAATTGCGGGACGATATCAAGCGAAGGTGAAATGTCTACGAGCTTATCGCAGAGAGCGGCAAACACGATACGACCGGTTAGAGTACGTGATTGTGCCGGATCCAGAACATCTGGATCATCCTGCAGCCCGATACGCAATCCTTTTGCACCTGCCGGCGCCAAGCTCAATCCAAGCAATATAATAAGTATCAGTAACCGTAATTGTCGCATTATTTTCCCCTTTTTTGTTCGGCTGTTTGCGCCGTTGTTTTCACGTCAGTCCCTATTGTGGCGATTTAGAGCAAATCTACTAAATGTTGAACCAATGGTTTGCTCTAACTCTCTGTTTTATCGCAATTCATATCCGATAGTAGTGGGATTAAGAAAACGATCCTGTGAATCGTTTTCCCCACGGATGCGTTTCACACTTTTCGGGAATTGCTCTAGATAATCCATGGCTGTTTGACGAAGCAGGATCTGTTGCAATTGTAGCAAATGTTCTCGCATCGCCTCTCCTGCGCGAGCGGGGTCATGGTCTGCAATCGCATCTATGATGGCACGATGTTCGCAAAAAATCTTACCGGATAAATGCGATTTTTCCGGCATAAATTGACGCGCAAACTCACGTACCGTTTGCCAAGCCGGATCCTGACGCACCTTATTTACGAGATCAAAAAGTGAAAGAAAAAGCCTGTTGCCTGCTGCCTCGGCAATGGCGCGGTGAAATAATCCATCGTACCACTCTCTCGACTGCGTCGTCTCGCATTCCTGTAAACGTGCAGCCATATCGCGCATATGGGATATGGCTGTATTGTCAGCTCTCAAGGCCGCCAGTTGTGCCAGTTGCGGTTCAATGCGCAACCGTACCTCCATAACCTCTTGATAATCAGTTTCTTCCACCAAATGGGTTATCTGCCTATCCCAAATGTCCGGTTTGGGTCCAAGAAACGTCCCAGCCCCTTGTCGACGCCAAATGAGCCCCTCTTTTTCCAATACATCAAGTGCTCGACGAATAGCCGTACGGCTTTGCCCAAGACTGGCGGCCAAAACGCGCTCGGTCGGCAAACGCTGTGCCTCAACCGACGCTCTGTCATGCAACGCTTCCCGCAAAAGCAGCAGGGCACGATCTGCATTCTGACTTTTCAAACATGCCACCATTCAACGAATGATCCCAACCAATGTGCAATTGGTCAGAGGATGCCTTCAGTAAGACCGGGAGTCAATTAAATATTAGTCAAAAATATGAAATGCTCAAAAATAAGGCATTCACTATGTTTTGTTTTGATAAACAGATCAATCTTTAGCAAAAAAGCCTCCATCCGCTTACGATGAGCATGATGGAGGCTATGCCTTATTGTTCTAATCTCGGGGAGCTTGGCATGGATGCAAAAATTGGCTGTATAACTCCAGAGCGCTTTTTGACCTGATGCTATCCGGCCGGCGCGTCTAAAGCTTTTGAATTGTCGCAGTATCTTATCCGATTAATGTTTCACATCAATCGGGAACCGCTCTAGTCCTTAGTCATACCCGGAAATCTGATCATGCCATCGGGATAAGGTACGAAGCCATGTAATTTGTTGGTATAGGCATAGATGTAACTTGGGTGTCCAAGGTAAATAACCGGCATTTCATCCATCAGGATGGACGTCGCATCGTGATAGATTTTGATACGGGCTGCAGGATCAAGCGTTTGGCGCCCAAGCTCCAACAGTCGGTCGACCTCCGGGTTGCAATATTTTCCGATATTACTTCCGCCATTACAGCTGACGAACCAGTGTATGTTGCCATCGGGATCTACCCGGCCGCTCCAATCCTCGCGAGATACCTCAAAATTTCCTTTCGTATCCTCAGCGAGAAGCGTGGCATATTCCGTGGAACGCAGGCTGACATTGAAGCCGGCTTCTGCGACCATGGCTTGGATCATCTGCATGGTCTGCGAAACAACGGGGTTGTTGGCGTGAGAAACGAGCACATCAATCTGCTTGCCTTCATAACCAGCCTGTTTGACGAGTTGCTTTGCCTTTTCGATGTCACGTGGAAGCACGGGATAGGCCGGATCAAACCAAAGCGTTTCTGACGACCATGGCTGGTTGCCAACCAGCATTGTGCCATCATAGACAACATCGCGGATAGCTTCGCGATCAATTGCCAGCGAAAAAGCTTGCCGCAGCAATTTATCCTTGCCGATGGGGGTATCGGCTTGTGGCCCATTGGCGATATTGACATGCATGCTCAGGTAACCAACGCCGGTGATGATATCTGTTTTAAGGTTCTGATCTTGTTTAGCCTGTGCTAGATCCGTTGCTGACAAACGATCAATCATGTCCACACTACCAGCACGCAGATTGGCAAAACGTACCGTTGTATCGGCAATAGGCAGAAATGTCAGACGCTCTAACTTGATAGCATCGCGGTTCCAATAATCGTCGAATTTCTCCAAAACAATCCGATCCTGCGCGACACGTTCGACAAAACGAAATGCGCCGGCACAAACAGGCTTCAAGCCGAAATCGCTGCCCATTTCACGCGCAGCCTTAGGCGACACCATCATACCGGCGCGGTCGGTAAGCTGTGCCAGAAAGGCAGCATCGGGATGCTTCATATGGATGGTCAGTTCAAACGGGCCAGTAGCCTCTACGCTGGCGACAGAAGATAGTTCGCTTTTGCGTGCCGATTCAGGCAAAGTCATTGCACGTTGCAAGGAATAGACGGCTGCATCGGCGTTAAAAGGCGTGCCATCGTGAAACTTCACATCGTCCCGCAACGTCATTTTCAACACCAGACCGTCGTCGGAATAGGCCCAGCTTTTTGCAAGTTGCGGCACAATCGCCATATCCTTGGATATGTCGACCAGTTTATCACACATTGCCGTATAAACGAGACGGCCGACAAATGTCTTTGACATAGCAGGATCAAGCACATCAGGGTCATCCTGTAAAGCGATGCGCAATTCCGATGCTCCCGCCTGCGCGACCATGGTGAGGCCGAGGCCAATGAGAGCCGCACGAACACTCCGCGCCCTCCAGTGCCTCCCTATGAGATAGATCAGAGCCTGTTTGGGAGCTGAAAATATTCTGTAATGTTTCATTCGTACCTCTTCATAGGCGCTCGAGCCTGCATTTCATATTATAATGCTACCGTCCCTGACAATTTCACAGGATTACACGATCGGATTATTGTTTTTCTACGCCTGACAACCGGATAATACCGTCGGGATAGGCTTTGAAACCATTTATATTTTTTTGATAAGCGTAAAGCCATGAATTGTGTCCAAGATAGATCATCGGTGCATCATCCATTATAATGGCAACGGCCGCATCATAGTCCTTCTTACGTTCTTCAGGTTCCATGACGCTGCGGGCATGATCAAGCAGTTGGTCGACTTGAGGATTGCAATAACGTGTATCGTTATTACCGCCCTTGCAGGTTAAAAACAGGTGGATATTGGCATCGGGATCAATGCGACCCGACCAATCCAACCGTGCCAACTGATAGTTGCCTTGCGACATTTCCGATATCAGGGAGGCAAACTCCGTAGCGCGGAGCGACACGTCAAATCCTGCTTCCGCCACCATGGACTGGATGACCTGCATTGCCTGCATCGTCACAGTTGCATTGGCATGGATGATCTCGATGGGAATACGCTTGCCCCCAAAACCCGCCTGCTTAATCAGTTCTTTCGCCTTTTCGATATTACGAGGCTGTACGGGATAATCTTTATTATACCAATAGCTTTCAGGCGACCAAGGTTGATTGCCCACGCGGATAACGCCTTCGTAAACAACATCACGTAATACTTCCCGATCAATAGCAAGAGAAAATGCCTGACGTAGAAGTTTTTCTTTTCCCACGGGATTATCGGCGCGGCTTCCATTGCCAACATTGAAGTAAAGCCCGAACCAGCCTAGACTGACGACTGTACTGGTTTGCAGCTTGCTATCATTTTTTGCCGTTTGATAATCGGTCGGCGCGATGCGTTCAATCATATCAAGATCACCGGAGCGGAGATTGGCAAAACGGACTGCGGCATCGGGAATAGGAAGATAGGTGACCTTATCGAAATGGATATTGGCAGCATCCCAGTATCGATCGAATTTTGCCAACACAATGCGGTCTTGAGCAACCCGTTCAACAAATTTGAACGGTCCTGCACAAACCGGCGCCCGTGCCAAATCCGCCCCTAGTTTTTCAGCCGCGGTCGGCGAAACCATCATGCCGGAATAATCGGCCAATTGCGCTATAAATGCAGAATCGCGCTTTTTCAACGTGATCTTTACCGTATTTGGCCCTAGAGCCTCAACATTTTCGACTGATGACAATTCACTTTTGCGGATAGATTGCGGCATGGTCATAGCACGTTTGATATTATAAACCACGGCATCAGCATTGAACCCGGTTCCGTCATGGAAAACCACACCCTGACGCAAATTCATCGTCAGGACTTTTCCATCCTCATCGTAGTGCCAATCCAATGCGAGTTTCGGCACAAGTTTGAGATCAGGGGAAATATCGACAAGCTTGTCGCAAAGGGATGCATAGACAATTCTGCTGACAAATGCACGAGACTGCGCAGGATCAAGCACATCGATATCGTCCTGCAAGCCAATCTTTATTTCGCTGCCCAATGCCGGCAAGGCTAAACCGACCGATATGACGCAAGCGGACAGTATGGATTTCAACATCGGCATCCCTCCCCGAGAAAACATGTACAAACAATATGCAAGCCTAACAAATATTTCAGCGACAGTTAAGTCAAGCACGCCTAAAAGAGACACAGTCGACAGAAAAAAGTTTTCTGACGTAAAAGAAAGATACCGGCTTGTTATTCAATGCTTGACTTTGAACGCAAACACAACAATTGAAACAACAGCATAACACTATGCCTTCCCATAGACTTTCACTGTTTATTTCGCCTGTAACAAGACAGGTTTAATACAAGATCACAAACCATCCGTAAGGAGCTTGATGATGACCGAACAGACACCCTCAGTCTTTGATGTCAAAACGCTGTCTGCTGAGGCGCTTGCCGAGCGCTTGAGCAGTCTGCATTTTGCCGACGCTATCGACATGATCAACGACCTCGACATTGTTGAGCGTGTTAATGTTTTTACGTTCCTGCCGATTGATTACGCAATTGAACTCTTTGATAAACCGGAATTGGAACATCCGGGCGAAATTCTCGAGCTGCTGCCGACTGAACGCGCGGTTGTCATCCTCGATGGCATGTCGGCGGATGAGGCAGCCGATGTTTTTCAGGAAATGGACGAGGATACGCGTACCAAGCTTTATCCTTTGCTGAAACCATTGACACGCGCAGAATTAAAAAAACTATCAAGCTACCCGGAAGACAGCGCCGGCGCACTGATGACAACAGAGTTCATTGCCGTACCTTCAACCTGGACCGTTCGCCAGACATTGGATCATATCCGTGATGTCGAGCGCACCCGCGAAACCGTTTATGCAAGCTATGTCATTGACGCGAAAACCAGCGTTTTGATCAAAGCGGTTTCTCTACGAAATCTCATTCTGGCAAATCCCGACGAAACTATACTAGAGGCCGCAAAGAGCGGCGAGCCAATTACGATCTCGCCTTTAACAGACCAGGAAGACGTTGCACGCCTATTCCGTCGTCATGACTTGCTATCCGTTCCGGTTGTCGATGAAAGCAACCATGTGATCGGCATTGTTACCGTAGATGACGTGCTTGACGCGATGACCGAAGAAATGAGCGAAGACGCTTACAAATTCGGTGGTATGGAGGCGCTTGATAAGCCTTACATGAAAATCGGCTTCTGGGATATGATGAAAAAACGCGGCGGCTGGCTGGCTGTGTTGTTTTTAGGCGAAATGTTGACAGCCAGTGCCATGCAGCATTTTGAAGAAGAACTGGAAAAAGCAATTGTTCTCACCTTGTTTATCCCGCTGATTATGAGTTCGGGCGGCAATTCGGGTTCTCAGGCGACATCGCTCATCATCCGTGCCTTGGCATTGCGCGAGCTTGAGTTGAAGGACTGGTGGAAGGTTGCACTGCGTGAACTTCCGGCAGGCTTGTCATTGGGTGCCATGCTGGGTCTGATCGGTATCGTGCGAATTATCATTTGGCAACAAGCCGGTATTTATGATTACGGCGAACATTGGATTCTTGTTGCCGCCACCGTGGGCGCTGCTCTCGTCGGAATCGTCACCTTCGGCTCGCTTACAGGCTCGATGTTGCCTTTCTTGCTGAAACGTCTGGGGTTTGATCCGGCAAGTGCTTCGGCGCCATTTGTTGCAACACTTGTCGATGTGACCGGTATTGTCATCTATTTTTCCGTCGCCGCTCTGATTTTAAGTGGAACACTGCTCTGACACATTATGGTTAGCATCTCACTTCAATATGATTGGAAAAGAAATCCTCAAGCGCATAATTAACACCTTGAAGCGACCGTGTACCGCACATAGACGCGCTAAGGTTCAAGGTTTTGCGCGCATGTGCAACGTTCCCAGATATTAAAATCTATACAAAGAACGCAATAGGCTGGGTGAAATGCATGATAACGCGCCGCTGATCTAAGAAAAAGGATTTGAAAAAATGATGCGCGATTGGAGCTATGCCTATGACAATCTTATCCACATTCCGGATGTGGATAAAATCATGGCTGATTGGGCCGAAAAGGCCGCAAAATATCGCAAGGAGATTTCCGCTAAGGGCCTTGCAAAACTCGACCAATCGTATGGTCAAAAACCGCAAGAAACCTATGATGTCTTTCTGCCGCAAGAGCAAGCAAAAGGCATTGCTATCTACATACATGGCGGCTATTGGAAAGCGGGCGACAAGTCATCTTATTCCCATATGATGCAGGCATTTACGGCCCATGGATTTGTAGGTATCACGGTCAACTATCCGCTTTGTCCGGATGTCACAATTCCCAAGATCGCACATTCTGTCGCCAAAGCCGTCAATCACATCGCCGATACATTTGACGGTCCAATCTATCTCATAGGGCATTCAGCCGGCGGCCACCTGATCACGCGAATGGTCTGCGGCGATGAACTATTGGATCAAAACGCCGCAAAGCGCATCAAGCGCTTACTGGGTATCTCCGGCCTCTATGATCTTCGCCCCGTCGCAAAAACGGATATGAATGAAAAACTGCACCTCAGTGAAGGCGACTGCATGGCGCATAGTGCAGCCTTACTGACACCACGCAATGATATAGATGTCATGTGTATCGTAGGCGGAGAGGAGCGCACAGAACTTGTGCGCCAGACAAGACTTCTTGCAAATATCTGGTCTGGGTTTGACCTGACCATCCACGACGAAGTTGTGGCTGGCTGTCATCACCTCAGCATCGTTGAACAGGTGCTCGATAAAAACCATCCGGTCTTGCGGGCTTTCCTGTCATAGGCAAAAAAAAAACACACCCTCTTCCAAAAACGACAAAAAACCTGTATGAGGCATGCAACCATTTGCGGTGACCATACAGGTTTTGCCGTTTTTCGAAATTTCAGTGAACGAAAAGAAGATATATATGCAATTGCGCAATATTGCCATCATTGCCCACGTTGACCATGGCAAAACAACACTCGTCGACGGCCTCCTCAAACAATCAGGGAACTTCCGCGACAATCAGCGCACCAGCGAGCGCATGATGGACTCGAACGATATTGAAAGAGAACGCGGCATCACCATTCTGGCCAAGGCAACTTCGGTTGTGTGGAAAGATACACGCATCAACATCGTCGACACACCAGGACACGCTGACTTCGGTGGCGAAGTCGAGCGTATTCTCAACATGGTTGATGGTGCAATTGTGCTGGTTGACGCAGCTGAAGGCCCTATGCCACAGACAAAGTTTGTCGTCGGCAAGGCCTTGAAAGTAGGCTTGCGCCCTATCGTTGCAATCAACAAAATCGACCGCCCAGACGCTCGTGCTGATGAAGTCATCAACGAGGTATTTGACCTTTTCGCAGCACTTGATGCGACCGATGAACAGCTTGATTTTCCAATTCTTTATGGTTCAGGTCGTGATGGCTGGATGGCTGAAAATCCAGAAGGCCCGAAAGATCAGGGGCTCGGACCGCTGTTTGATTTGGTTATTCGCCACGTTCCGGCTCCGACCGTTGCCGAAGGCCCTTTCCGCATGATCGGCACCATTCTTGAAGCCGACCCGTTTTTGGGCCGCATCATTACTGGTCGTATCCATTCTGGTTCGATCAAGCCAAACCAAGCAGTCAAAGTTCTCGGGCAAGATGGCAAGCTTCTGGAAAACGGCCGTATTTCCAAAATTCTGGCCTTCCGCGGTTTGGAACGCCAGCCGATTGAAGAAGGCGTAGCTGGCGACATCGTTGCCATTGCCGGCCTGCAAAAAGGCACTGTTGCCGACACATTCTGCGACCCTGCCGTTACTGAACCATTGGTTGCACAGCCGATTGATCCACCGACAGTGACAATGAGCTTCCTTGTCAATGACAGCCCGCTTGCCGGTACTGAAGGCGACAAAGTGACAAGTCGTGTTATCCGTGACCGTCTTTTGAAAGAAGCCGAGGGCAATGTCGCGCTAAAGATTGAAGAATCAAACGACAAGGATTCTTTCTACGTTTCCGGCCGCGGCGAATTGCAATTGGCCGTCTTGATTGAAAACATGCGTCGTGAAGGCTTCGAGTTAAGTGTTTCACGTCCCCGTGTTGTCATGCAAAAAAATGAAGACGGAACGACATTGGAGCCGATCGAAGAAGTCGTTATCGACGTTGACGAGGAATATTCCGGTACTGTTGTTCAAAAAATGTCCGAACGTAAGGCGGAAATGATCGAGTTGCGTCCTTCCGGCGGCAATCGCGTTCGTATGGTGTTTTATGCTCCGACACGTGGTCTGATTGGCTATCAATCAGAGCTATTGACCGATACACGTGGCACAGCTGTTATGAACCGCTTGTTCCATGCTTATGAACCCTACAAGGGTGAGATCGGTGGTCGTGTCAACGGCGTCTTGACGTCCAACGACAGCGGTGAGGCCGTGGCTTATGCATTGTTCAACCTTGAAGATCGTGGCCCGATGGTTATTGATGCCGGTGTAAAAGTTTATCAAGGCATGATCATCGGCATCCATTCACGTGATAATGATTTGGAAGTCAACGTTCTCAAGGGTAAAAAGCTGACCAATATTCGTGCTGCAGGCAAGGATGAGGCTGTAAAATTGACACCACCCATCAAGATGACTTTGGAGCGGGCATTGTCCTGGATTCAGGATGACGAGCTTGTTGAAGTTACGCCAAAGAATATCCGTTTGCGCAAGCTCTATCTCGATCCGAATGAGCGTAAGCGTTTTGAAAAATCACGTTCAACAGGCGCTGCCTGATCTTCGAACTCAATCATGCCGGATACCTGTTGGTATCCGGCTATTTTTATTCTGGAAAGGATGTCTATATGAATATTGATGCAATACCCATCGGCAAAAATCCCCCGGAAGATGTCAATGTCATCATCGAAGTGCCGGTTGGTGGACAGCCGATAAAGTACGAAATGGACAAGAAGTCCGGTGCACTTTTTGTAGACCGCTTCCTTTATACCCCAATGACCTATCCCGGAAATTATGGCTTTGTTCCGCATACTTTGTCGGAAGATGGCGACCCGATCGATGTTTTGGTATGTAATACCCGTCCTTTGGTGCCCGGTTGTGTTATCAATTGTCGCCCAATCGGTGCCCTTATCATGGAAGATGACGGCGGCAAGGACGAAAAAATCATTGCTGTACCGACCCCTAAACTGACGCAGCGTTATGTTGATATTCATGATTATGCCGATATGCCTGAAATTACCTTGAAGCAAATTGAACATTTCTTCGAGCATTACAAAGATTTGGAACCCGGTAAATGGGTGAAAATCGGCGGCTGGCGCGATGAGGATTATGCGCGTGAATTGGTAAAGCAGGCGATTGAGCGCGGCAAAGGCACCTGATCCCGTCTTCATGCGCAATTAAGATTTTTTCAGCGCAAGACGGTCCATTGGATAGTAAAATACCCGCTTGTTTTTCAAGCGGGTATTTTTATATGGTGCTATGTCTTCAACATCGTTGTTCGTCAAGCTTACACAGCCAAAGCGGCTGCGTCAAAACCTCTGCCACATGGCCATGGATGTTCGCTTTGCGAAAAAACAGAGCATTTATTTGACAGCAGCGACGCATGCAGTAAACTGATCAACGAAGAAAAAAAACGAGATGAATCCGAAAGTATGTAAGCTTAGGATTCAGTATTTGGGGAATATCGATATAAACGTTTGAAGCAGCTTTGTTCTGCTTTGGCGTTTATGCGTTTCAGGTAGGAGGCCAAGGTCATGCACCGAGCTGAATTGAGCGGCATGAAAGGCTCACATGTTTCAAAGCATGATGTAGCGGCTGTCGCCATCGGAAATGCCGTCGAATTTTATGATTTTATCGTTTATGCCACATTTGCTGTGATGATCGGCAATACATTTTTTCCTTCAGACAACGCATTTTCCAGCCTTTTGCTTTCGGTTTCCGCTTTCGGCATCGGCTTTATTGTAAGACCCTTAGGGGCCATTCTTATCGGATCCTATGCCGACAAGGCAGGTCGAAAGCCCGCCATGCTTCTGACGATGGGTTTGATGGCTATCGGAACTGGCGGTCTGGTTATTCTTCCTGGGTATGAGACAATCGGTATCGCAGCCCCCATTCTTCTGGTCATTGCGCGGATGGCTCAAGGGCTAGCATGGGGCGGAGAGGCTGGGCCTGCAACAACCTTTATTATGGAAGCGGCTCCTCGGGGTAAGCGTGCATTTTACGCCAGTTGGCAGATCGTGGCACAAGGCGCAGCGGCTATAACGGCTGGTCTCATCGGTTTTCTGCTTTCTCTCGTGCTCAACACGGAACAATTAGGCTATTGGGGGTGGCGCATACCCTTTGCTTTAGGTTTGGCTATCCTGCCAATCGCTATCTATATGCGGCGGCATTTGAGCGAGACACTCCACCCTACGGATGTTGAAAAGGCGGTCACAACACAGAGTTTGTTGAGCGAAGTTTTTGGAAAATATCGAACTTTGGTTCTCATCGGTATCTTTATGTTGTCGGGTAGCACCATTACCCAATATTTTTTAAATTACATGACAACCTATGCACTCACTGAGCTGCATTATAGTGCAGATTTCGCTATGATATCAACGCTTGTTGTCGGTGTAAGCGTCGTCGTCTTTGCTTTAATCGGCGGTCTTTGTGCCGATCGTTTCGGGCGCGGCGTGACCATTGTAGTGCCGCGTATCATCTTATTGGTCGCTTTATGGCCCGGTCTCTACGCCGTCAATAAGTTTGATAATATGTTTGTCTTCTTCGGAGTCATAACGCTGTTTACAGCATTGCAAAATATCAGCGGTGCCGGCATTGTTGTATTTTTATGCGAAAGTTTTCCGCGATACATCCGGGCAACCGGAT
This sequence comes from Bartonella sp. LJL80, assembly GCF_054871565.1. Classification (NCBI taxonomy): domain Bacteria; kingdom Pseudomonadati; phylum Pseudomonadota; class Alphaproteobacteria; order Hyphomicrobiales; family Bartonellaceae; genus Bartonella; species Bartonella sp. LJL80. Next base: position 52,365 of record NZ_JBTXLM010000006.1, on the reverse strand, counting down.
TTTCTATCTCCTACGCGTTTGGCATAACGATTTTCGGTGGGACAGCGCAGATTGTAGTTTCTTGGCTTTTAGAATTCACCGGCAATCCTTCGTCGCCGGCCTACTATCTCATCATCGCAAACATACTATGTCTTGCCGCGGTTTTTTGGGCGCGTGTAACTGCAAACAAATCATTGGTCCAGCGCAACGACCCAAAGGGTACGGAATCATCCATCGATCATTAGAGGAGCCTAGTTATGTCTCAATGCATGGAATGGAAAGCATGGTCGCACTATGACGCGATCGGCCTTGCCGGATTGCTCGATAAGCGTAAGGTCACTGCCGAAGAATTGGCACGTCAAGTACAAACCGCAACCCAGGCGCTCAATCCTAAAATAGGCCCGGTGGTCGAGCTGTTTGACGATGCCATAGCCGATCCATCCACCGATGGAACAAATTTACACGGTCCGTTTAAAGGTGTGCCTTTGCTGATGAAAGATCTTGGCCCCGCTATCAAAGGACGTCTTCAAGAACAAGGTTCGAAATTTCTGAAGGGCAATCGCAATATAGAAGACGCCTTTTTGACTAAGCGCATCAGAAAGGCCGGATTGAATATTATCGGACGTACCACTGTGCCAGAATTCGGCGTTTGTAGCTCGGTAGAAAATCCGGATATCTATACAACGCGCAATCCTTGGAATCCGGACTATACGTCGTTTGGCTCGTCGGCTGGTGCCTGCGTGGCGGTCGCATCCGGTATTCTACCACTCGCCCATGGAACAGATGGCGGAGGTTCCATCCGTATACCGGCAGCCAATAACGGGCTTATCGGCCTCAAAGCTTCACGCGGGGTATTCTCCATCTCACCCAACCTTTCTGACATTTCCGGCTATGTTTCAACACAAGGCTGTGTCAGCCGAACTGTTCGAGATAGTGCCGCATTCTTGGATTATTGCCGCGGCGGGGATGTTGGGGAGTTTATGCCATATTGGAAAAGCAACACCTCTTATCTTAAGCAAATTCAACAAGATCCTGCGCCTCTCAAAATTGCACTTTCACATGAATGGGCAAATTATCGCTCCGAATCCTCCTTTATTGATGCCCTGAACGAAGCTGGGTGTTTTCTGGAAGCGCTTGGTCACAAAGTCGATTATGTCGTGCCCAGCGTCGATTTTTCCGCGGCCTATCAAGCACAGACAACTTGCTATATCAGCAATTTCGCCCAATTTATCGCGCGCTGGCTTGAAAAAAAGGGCTTGCAGCGTCCACCGCAAGATTTGATTGAGCCTATCAATATCAAAATCTGGGAAGCGGGTGTGGGGATGCTTTATACTGAGCGTTGGAAAATGCAGGACATATTCAACAAAGTTTCGCGTCAACTCGGGCAATTTTATGAGGATTGGGATATTATTCTCACGCCGACTTTTGCGAAAATGACACCGCAATTAGGTGATAAAACCTATTTGACTACAAGCGATGAACCTTGCGTTCTCAATTGGTTTGAGACCCTGTGGGGAATATTTCCCTATACGCCGATTGCTAGCCTCACTGGAACGCCTGCAATATCAATTCCTATGGGCAGACAGGAAAACGGCTTACCCTTGGGAATGCAAGCTCAAACGCGCCAAGGTGATGATGGCTTGCTTTTGCAATTGGCGGCACAAATTGAACGAGCTTTAGGCCCCAATTTCAACCAGCCTATACCCATGGTTCATGTTTCAAACCTCGCCAATCACGTAGGCGGACTATAGAGGTCGAGGCGAATATAGCGATCAGATCAAAAGAACATCCCTTGATATGCACGCCACATAAAAATGCGCAGGAAATAGATGATAAGGAAAACCACAATGGGCGAGATGTCGATTGCACCAAGGTTTGGCAGGATACGGCGTATCGGTGCAAGCACTGGTTCTGTTGCACGATATAGGAAGTTACCGATGCCGGCAACCAACGGATTGCGTGGATTGACGATGTTAAAGGCATAAAGCCACGAGTAAATGGCGCTGGCTATTAGAATAAAGATATAAATACTGAAGATCAGATCAACGACCTGGAGTAAGGCAAATATCATTTTTATTTCCTTCAATGCTTTTACAGCAACGCCAACGCTCTTGCAGGTCGTCTTGCGAGCGACCAATCCCTGCACAAGGATTTAGCGTTTAACCGCTTTGTCGACAAGTGCCTTATCAATATGATTGAAACTTAAAGGCAAAAAGATGGATAGAAGCGCTATTTTTCTGCAGCTTCTTCAATCCCGATGGCAACCTGCTTTTTCTCTCCGGCAAAAATGAGATATATCCCGATGATACTTGCAAGTATTGCTATAAACACGAGATACCACATTTGCACCATTGGCAAAAAGGGCTTGAAGAGATTGATTGCCCACGGCGTCAATCCACCAAAAATAGCGTATGAAACGTTATAGGAAAAAGACAGCCCCGAAAAACGTACGGCAGCGGGAAATGCCCGCACCATCACATAGGCTACGGCCCCGACAAATCCAGCAAAGAAGCCAAGGAAAGCAGAAAGCACGAAAAGCATGGTCACCGAATGCCCGGCATAAGTGTAGAAAACATAAGAGACAAAGGCAAAACAGATACCTGCAATACTGAAGAAGCGGCCACTGCCGATACGATCACAAAGATAACCTGCCACCGGCGTTCCTAAGATGAGAAAAAGGCTGGTAATGCAATTTGCGGCAAGCGCCATATCGGCTGAATAGTTATAAGGTTCCGCTTTCATATAATTCGGCGTTAAAAGCGTGCTGATCATCACAGCGGCTGAAAGCGTCCAAGTCAGAAGCACAGCCACGACAACCCCGCTGAAATATTTGGTCACGACCAGTTTTAGCGGCACCTCTTTGGACAAAGCGCTTTTCTTCTTCATTTCTTTAAAGATAGGTGTTTCGTCCAAAAAGCGGCGCAACCAAACTGCGACCAATCCGAATACTCCGCCAATTATGAATGCACAACGCCATCCCCAAAAGGCGGTAATATCTTCAGGCCAAGGCAAAACGGCGTTATGGACAATATGGTTGATGGCAAAGGCAATGAGCGAACCGATAAGAATACCCAGCGACAGACCTGACGTTAAAATTCCCGTTGCTAGCCCTGCATAACGTTGCGGCACATGTTCGGCAACAAAGGTCCATGCACCGGGAACCTCTCCGCCCACGGCCAAGCCTTGCATCATACGGCAGACCAGAAGGATCAGCGGGGCAGCCACGCCCCAATGTGCATAAGTGGGAACAAAAGCCATACCGAGCGTAGCAATTGACATTAAAAGCACCGAGAAGGTGAAGATGCGTTTGCGTCCAATCCTGTCGCCAAGATGCGCCATGACAATGCCGCCGATGGGCCGCATAAGATATCCGGCTGCAAAGATACCATAGGTCCAGGTCGTGGCGAGCCAAGGTGACATTTCTGCGGGAAGAACGGTACGTGATATCTCTGCGGTAAAGAAAACGAAAATGATGAAATCATAAAATTCCAGCGCGCCGCCGAGGGAAGCCAAACCCAGAGTGCGCATGTCACTTCGGTTTAATCTGCGTGCCGGAACCATCACTATACCCTCACCTTTTAGAACTGTTTTGACTTAAAACAGGTTGCCTCTTGACCTTCCCCCATGGGAACCCTTCATATGTAAGAAAAACAACATTCAGTAAAGGAAAGAAATGATGTCAGGGATTGATCCTATCGTTTTTAAAGTGGAAGACATGACTTGCGGGCATTGTGTCAAGACAATTACCAATGCCGTTCAGGCCGCTTTTCCCAATGCGCAGGTTTCAACCGACTTATCCAGCCATCAAGTAACGGTAACAGGCGGCGGAGATCCGCAGAAGGTTGCAGATATTATAAAAGAAGAAGGCTATACCCCCCAAATTCCATGATTTTCTTCTCAAGCGGGCTAGGGTCAGGAGCTATTAATTTGACTGATATGGCACAATAAACAGCAAAGAGATGCGCGAAGGAAAGCGAAAACCAAGTGGTATACCCGGGTGAGCTTTTCGACCTGATGCTATCCGGCCAGCGCGTCTCAAACTTTTGATTTGTCGCGGTGCCTTATCCGATTGATGATTCACAGCAATCGGGAACTGCTCTATAATCATCCGATGATACCGCTGTCAATTTCTACTTCCGGCCTTCAAAACACGAACGGAGATACTGCTAAAGCAGCGTCTCCAACCCATTGGACGTCATACTCGGTTGAAACGGGACAATCTCCACACGGGTGAGGCCGAGTTGATAAAACGGATCGGTTTCCATCAAGTTTCTCACGGCATCAAGGCTTTCACCTTTCGACAGTATGACACCGCCAATACGCGGGACACGCCTGCCTGATGCAAGAAAATAGCCTTCATCATAGTTTTTCTTCAGCCACCGGACATGTGCCTCGATGTGTGCATCAACTTCTTCTATCGGGCGAATATAGGTCAATAGAACTACGTAGATTGTGGACATAAGTCACTATCTTCTTGATTAGAGTTGGTGATGAGCTTGATAACACGCGCCGCAGTCTGCCAAACTCTCGATAACCTGACAGTCATGCACTTTATGCCCGCCGCAATTTTCTGTCATCCTTTCAAGTTCTTTTTCCAACATTTTCAACCGCTCAATCCGTGCGCGCGTCTCAACCAATTGCTGTCGGGCGATATTATCGGCTTCACCACAAGGCTCGTCCGGGTGCTTGGACAGCGCTATCAATTGGCGAATGGAATCGATCGAAAATCCTAAATCGCGCGCATGCAATATGAAAAGCAGTCGTTTATAATGCGGATCGCCATAGCGCCTTTGGTTACCACTTGTGCGTTCAGCGGGCTGTAAAAGCCCGATTTTCTCATAATAACGCATTGTCTCGATATTGCAGCCGGTCGCCTTGGAGAGCTCTCCGATAGAAAATTGCTTTATTTTCATTTTTTCTCTTGAACCTGTAGTGACTACAGGAATTATATAGATGAAGGACAGCAATTTATCTAGCTTTTATGGCACAATAAAATGGAGATTTCCATGAGACTGACGGATAGCCACCCAAAGCATGCAACAGAGAAAGCACATCAGCATGAAAAGGCAGGGTGCTGCTCGACAGACGCCCTCTCAACACATAGCGCATGTGGGTGCGACGATCATGACCATGTTGAAAAAGGCGGATGCCACGATCACGATCATCATGGGCATGAGCATGAGCATGAGCATGAAAAAATAGATGACACTTTTGTTGAAGAAAAAAACAGCATTGTTTGGCATGTAGAGGGTATGGATTGCACATCGTGCGCTGCGACGATTGCCAAAGCGCTGCAGCGTATGCCGGGAACCGATAACGTCCATGTTTCGCTCACGCGTGAACGGCTGGCCTTGAAGTTGGATGACACCAAAACAACGCGTGAAGAGATTGAAAAAACAGTCTCGTCCTTAGGTTACAAACTCGAAAAACTGGAAGGTGACAGGAAACAGGAGACGGCTGATAAAAGCTGGTGGCAAACATCAAAAGGAAAAGCCGCTCTATCCTCTGGCCTACTGCTTGTCATCGCTTACGCAGTATCGCTGGCAATTCCTTCTTTGTCTTTCTGGATATTTACGCTCGCTGCATTGGCCGCCCTTGTACCTGTTGCAATGCGCGCTTTTTCAGCGCTGCGCAATGGCAGCCCGTTTACGATAGAAATGCTGATGACCATCGCAGCAATAGGCGCCATATTTATCAACGCAACCGAGGAAGCTGCTGTTGTCGTATTTCTATTTTGTGTCGGTGAAGTGTTGGAGGGCGTGGCAGCGGGTCGGGCCCGTGCTGGCATTAAAGCATTGGGTCAGCTCGCGCCCAAAACGGCATGGCGCGAGACCAACGGGAAGTTAGAAGAGATATCCGCCGAGAGCCTGGCGATAGGTGACGTCATTGTTGTGCGACCGGGTGACCGTATCGCAGCCGATGGCGAAATTATTGACGGTATGTCAGGGGTTGACGAATCCCCTGTTACAGGTGAATCCGTTCCCGTTGTGAAAGGGATCGGAGAGAAGGTTTATGCCGGTTCGATCAACAGCGAAGCAACGTTGAGGATAGAGGTTGAAACCAAAGCATCCGACAATACAATTGCACGCATTATAGCTTTGGTGGAAGAAGCACAGGATGCCAAAGCCCCCACAGAGCGGTTTATCGACGCCTTTGCAAAAGTGTATATGCCCATCATCGTCGGCATTGCTATACTTATAGCGGTTATACCACCGCTTTTCGATGGGTTTTGGACGCAGTGGACCTATCGCGCCCTGACATTGCTATTGATCGGCTGCCCCTGCGCTTTGGTCATTTCCGTTCCGGCGGCAATTGCCTCAGGCCTTTCAGCCGGTACACGTTTAGGATTATTGGTCAAGGGTGGAAACGTCATTGAAACACTGGCAAAACTCGACCGTATTACGTTTGACAAAACCGGCACTTTGACACAAGGCAAGCCGGTTGTGACCGATATCGTCGGTATAGGAAAAACCGACGACGCGCTTTTATCGCTTGCTTACGCATTGGAGCGGGAATCCAGTCATCCCTTGGCCTTGGCGATTGTGAAGGAAGCAGAAAGTCGTCATCTATTGCCAGTTGATGCAAAAAATGTTCGCGCCATTGCCGGTAAAGGAATTATTGCTTCGGCTGAAAATCAAACTGTGTTTATTGGTGCCCCACGTTCCGCCGCCGAGTTTGGGACCCTTCATCAGGACTATTCAAAACAGGCAGACAAGCTTGAGGCGCAAGGAAAAACGGTTATTGCTATCTTATCAAACGGCGAGGCCGCGGGTTTGATAGCCTTGCGGGACGAACCAAGGGATGATGCCTTGGAGGCAATCGCTCAGCTCAAACAACTCGGCATAGAGAGCATCATGCTTACTGGCGATAACAAACGAACGGGAGAGGCTATCGCAGCAACGCTTGGCATGTCCGCGAAAACCGAACTCATGCCAGAAATGAAAGCCACTGCAATTGCCGATCTCAGAAAAGGGCATCTGGTTGCAATGGTCGGAGACGGCATTAACGATGCACCCGCACTCGCGGCTGCTGATGTAGGCATTGCCATGGGATCGGGTACAGACGTTGCACTGGAGACTGCTGACGCAGCAATCTTGCGCAACCGTATTGGCGATATAGCCACACTAATACGGCTTGCTCGCAAAACCATGGGTAACATCAGACAGAATGTTGCGATAGCACTCGGTCTAAAGGCCATATTCTTGATCACAACCATATTGGGGATTACCGGCCTGTGGCTGGCGATCATGGCCGATACCGGTGCCACCGTTCTAGTAACGCTCAACGCTTTGCGGTTGCTGACCTTTAAAAAATAAAAAAAAGCGGTTCGCAAGAACCGCTTTTTTGATTTCAATAAGTTCCGGAGAAGCGCAATCGCCTTCCCTTGCAACGGATTACTTCTTCAGCGCATTCAAACGGTCAAGTGCACCGCCAAAACCATCAAGCTGCACGAATAAGTTATCAAGCACGGGTTCACCGTTACCGGCAGATGTTGCCGTCAGCTTAAGCTGCTTGCCTGCACGAAGACCGGCAACAGCATTTTTGTCGAAAGCGATCGGGACGATACAACCTGCGGGCATACAAGTACGAACACTCGTATCAACCACCACCTTTGAATCATCCACCTGCAAACGTACGGGCTTTGAAACGAGAATACCGAAAGGCACGACCAAAACGCCTGAAACATTGCCGTCGGCGGCTGTTGAAACGTTCATGCTAAGAACAGGCTGGTTTTGCGCATTGACTTCCTGCCGGATCATCGCGCACATTTTCTCGCCGTTCTGTACCGCGCAATTAACGGTCCACAAGCCGTATGTTTCCGTCAAAGACGACGCGCCATTCGGCAGCGTTGCTGTCCCTGGCTTATCCCCCTTGGCATCCTGTGCCATGGCTGTTGAAGAGACAGCAAGCAAAGCTGCCATAGCGATGGACCCTAAAAGCTTTTTCATTTCAATAATCTTTCCGCAAAATACAACTTAGGTTTACGACCCCAATAGTCTTGCTATATACAGGTTTATGACAAATAAAACAGCCCTGCATTTAACCGGCCGTGTTCATTGCACAACAATGTGACGGAATTGAGCGACAACCTGTTCATAAACAGCTTGCTTAAATGGTACAACCATCATTGGCAATGCCTCAATATCCACCCATTTCCATTCATCAAATTCGGCGCTATTGCCCTCTGGTGGCGGATTAATCGCAATTTCACTCTCTTGACCCAGAAATCGGAAAGCAAACCATTTCTGTGTTTGTCCACGATACTTTCCCTTCAATGCAACACCGACAAGCTCATCAGGCAGATCGTAATGGATCCATCCTTCTGTCTCTTTGATCAACTCAATAGTCTGAATGCCGGTTTCCTCGTAAAGTTCCCTTCGCGCTGCATCTAAGGGTTTCTCACCCTTATCGATACCGCCCTGAGGCATTTGCCACAACTTTGAAGCACCCGTTAGCTCATCATGTTTTTGTGTCAGTCTGCGACCGGCCCAAACCTTACCTTGCTTATTAAAAACAACAATACCGACACATTCACGATATGGAAGACTGTCACGCTTTCCTTGTTTAGCCATTCTTACCCACCCAACTCAACATTGATTGTCTTACTAACCCCGTTTTCTTCGACGTCGAAATGCGATTGATAAGAAGAACCATTTTCGGCGGCATTTATAATTGCCTGAATATCCAGCCCCTTATCTTTCAACGACGAAGCAGCAGAAGCGGGAAGGATTTTTTCCATAAGCCCAACAAACATCACCGGAATGGAATAGCTATCGACGGTTTTCCCATCGACGGTTTTTTGTATTCTTATCATTTTCATGGACTTGCACCCTGTTAAAAGAAAGGCGCGAAAAACGCGCCTTTAGATCAGTTCGGAACACCTTTTTCAGGATTTGGCGGGAAAGCAGCATTTGCCATCTCGCCACGTAAAAGCTTGTAGGCTTCATTAAGCTGGATGTCATCTTTTGGATCTTTAGGAACAAAAGCTGCTGATCCCGACCCTTTGTCATCTTCCTGATTGCCTTTAATATGGCCCTTCAGTTCGGATTCACCCAAATTGACGTCATATCCCTTAAACTCATCCGGCAAAGGCTGGTCAACCTTGATATCAGGAGTGATGCCCTTACCTTGGATCGAAGCGCCTGAAGGCGTGTAATAAAGCGCCGTTGTTAAGCGTAGGGCACCATTCTCACCCAACGGGATGATTGTCTGCACAGATCCCTTGCCGAAAGACTGCGTACCCAAAACCGTTGCACGACGGTGATCCTGAAGGGCACCGGCAACGATTTCAGACGCGCTGGCAGAACCACCATTGATCAACACGATAAGCGGTTTGCCGTTGATCAAATCACCTGGCTTGGCATCAAAGCGCATAACCTCTGCCTGATCGCGTCCGCGGGTTGAAACAATTTCACCTTTGTCGAGGAACGCATCCGACACATTCACCGCCTGATCCAGCAAACCACCCGGGTTTAACCGCAGATCAAGAACAAAGCCTTTAAGCTTATCATTCGGTATTTTTGACTGGATATCCTTGATTGCAGCCTTCAGATCATCATAAGTCTGTTCAGTGAACTGGATAAGACGCAGATAACCAATATCCCCTTCAACGCGGTATTTCACTGCCTTGACCTTGATAATATCGCGAATAACCGTAATTTCCAGCGGCTTGTCGACGCCGTTACGGATGATGGTCAGCTTGATTGGCTTACCTACCTCGCCGCGCATCTTGCTGACAGCATCATTTAGCGTTTGACCACGTACCTGCTCGTCATCGATTTTTGAAATAAGATCACCAGCAAGAACGCCGGCTTTTGATGCCGGTGTGTCATCCATCGGTGATACGACCTTGATCAAATCATTTTCCATGGTGACTTCAATACCAAGGCCACCAAATTCGCCCTTGGTTGAAACGCGCATATCTTTTGCTTCTTCAGCATTCATATAAGATGAATGCGGATCAAGCGAGGTCAACATTCCGTTGATAGCATTTTCAACCAGCTTTTTATCATCAGGCACAGTTACGTATTGCGCACGAACACGCTCGAATACATCGCCAAAAATCGCAAGCTGCTTATAGGTGTCGCCTTCACTATTGGCTGCGACCGATTGCACCATGACCATTGAACTGGCACCTAGCAATACACCGGCAGCCAAAAGAGTTATTTTACGAATCATTCTGGTTCCTTCCCGACTTACCAGCCCCCCACCAAGGGGATGGATTTACAGGTTTACCTTGTTTTCTGAATTCAATGTAGAGCATTGGAGCGCTTTTGCCTATATCCAATGCTGCAGCACTCGCAATAAGTTGTGTTCCCATAGCACCTATCGGCTCACCGGAAAGCACAAATTGTCCTTGGACGACGTCGATCCGCGCCATACCTGCTAAAAGGACATGATATTCCTGTCCGACATCAAGGATGACGAGTTGGCCATAAGAACGAAAAGGGCCCGCATAGGCAACCACCGCATCGACCGGTGCCGTCACGATCGCCGCCGGTGGTGTTTCAACTGTGTCGCCGACAGAAGTTCCGTTGCCACCACCAAACTGTTGAACAATTTTGCCGGACACAGGCAACAGCAAATGGCCTTTCTGGCTGTCAAAATCCAGATTATGGGTCAGCTGGATATTGTCGCTGCTACCGTCGGGGCCCGACGGCTGTTGCCGAGACTGTCTTTCCAATTCGGCGAGAAGATCCTCCAGCGATTTTGCTTTTTCGGCAAGTTCAAGATTCTTTCGCCTTTGAGATTGCAGCTCTTCTTCGGAGGTTTTCTGGAGCTTTGCCTTTTCTGTCAGCAATAATGCAAGGCGTTTTTGTTGTTCAGCCTGAGCCTGAACCTGATTTTTCATCGTGTCGCGCTCAGCCGAGATGGAATCGCTCACCCGTGTCAATTCTTTAAGGCTTGCGGAAAGCGCCATGGTTTTTTCCCGCATTTCTGGAACAACAGCACCCAGAAGAACCGAACTGCGCACTGAAGCAAGCGCATCATCAGGACGGACCAAGATAGCCGGTGGTGGATTCAACCCCATACGTTCAAGTGCGGCCAGCACTTCTGAAAATTCGGCACGACGGCTTTTCAAGCTTTCATCGACTTTGGATTTCTCATCCAGCAACTTTTTCAGCTTATCTTCGCTGGCGGCAATGTTTTCTGTCGCTTCGCGCTCTTCTTTCGCTGCTTTCACCAGTTCAGTTGTCAGAGTTCTTTGGTCTTTTTTCAACCCGTCGACCTGCTTGGCCAACTCGGCCACACGTTCACGCGACAAGCTCATAGTTTGTTGGATCTCCGCCAATGCCTTGCTCGCCGCATCACGGCTTTGGGTATCCTGTGCCAGAGATGATGCCGGGACTGCCATACTGGCACCCCATAAACACAAAATAGCGAGAAGAAAATCTCTCCCCGCTCTCCAATACACAGCTTGTATCGCTTTAGATTGTGTCATCATCCCGCTTATAAAGCTTAATCTTGACCAAATAAGGGATTTTTACACGTCATGTTCCTAAAACAATGTTAACATTTGACAGTAAACCGGGTTTGGAATCTGCGAAGAATTACACCCGATGGTAGGGGTGTCCGCTTAAAATTGTCGCAGCCCGGTAAAGTTGCTCTGCAAGCAATATTCGGGCAATTTGATGGGGCCACGTCATCGCACCAAAACAAAGGAGCATATCCGCTCGTTCGCGAACCATGGGGCTATGCCCGTCCGGCCCGCCAAGCGCGATAACGAGATGGCGGGTTCCTGCATCTCGCCATTCAGCCATATTCTGCGCAAATAGCGGCGATGTTTGGGACTTGCCCCTTTCATCCAGAACAACAAGTCGGCTGTTCTCGGGCAAAAACTCAATAAGCTTCTGCCCCTCCTCGTCCATTCGCTGCATTGCTGATTGGGCTCTGCTTTCCGTTATTTCATGGACCTTTCCCAGCGAAAGCCCCAATGGCGGTGCAGATTTGGCAAATCTGTCAAAATAGCGCGCGGCCAATTCCTGCTCGGGGCCTTTTTTCATGCGCCCGATGGCAAAAATATTTACCTGCACGTCAATGGCTTCCTGGAGCCGCTGATTTCAACTTATCACTATCTGGTGCAAGCCACATTTTTTCGAGGTTATAGAATTCTCGAATCTCGGGGCGGAAAAGATGTACGATAATGTCGCCCGTATCGATCAATACCCAATCTCCGCCTGCTAAGCCTTCAATTTTAGCCAATCCAAACCCTGCCTCTTTCATGGCCCGCAACAAATGATCGGCAACGGCTGAAACATGCCTTTGCGAACGGCCCGACGCGATAACCATATGATCGGCCAGTGCGGATTTTCCGCGTAAGTCTATTGGTGTAATTGCTTCGGCTTTGGAATCGTCGAGGCTCGACAAGACTACAGCAAGACTTTTGGCGACGGCTGCTGCCTCGGCAGTTTCTGTCGCCTTGGCACCTTTTGTGCCAGATAGAGAAGAAGCGTTTTTCAGAACATAACCCTTTCTGAGTAGAAAATACGTTTTACAAGATTGAGACGCCATACCATGAATATGGTTGCAGAATAGCGTTTATTTTTAAACAATAAATAAAAACGCTGCGATGCTCGTTTTCGGTTTCGTTATATCGTACCATTGTGTCAATCTCATGCTTGTCCACGCAAAACCGTGGATGATGCTGTTGAAAGGCGACCATGAATATAAACCCATGCTGGCGGCGACATAAATGGCAGCGCGGCCGCATCGGTTTCATCAATACGGAATCTCGAATAAGTCTGCGCCATTTGTGACGATAATGGTGACATGCGGGCCGAAGGTCTGTCAATAATTGCAATCGGTATCATCTGTGCAATATCGCGCCATTGATGCCAATGATGGAACGAAGCCAGACTATCTCCGCCCATGACCCAGACAAATCGAACGCCATTATTGCGTGCGATAATATGGGCGATGGTGGCCACCGACTGTCGAATCTGAATTGTCTGCTCGAAACCGGTTATCTTAATACGCGGATCATCAACCAATTGACGGCTCATCAGCATTCTTTCCTCTAGCGAGGCAAGATTTGAATGATCTTTCAGTGGGTTTCCAGGAGTGACCATCCACCATAATTGATCGAGATGAAGCCGCTTTGTGGCGGTTTTGGCAACCATAAGATGGCCATCATGCGGCGGATTGAACGATCCGCCAAATAGGCCCACGACATTGCCGCTTTCAGCATAGGGAATGCGTTTTGCGTATATCAGCCGATCATTCAAGGGCGTATCTGTCCGTTTCCGCTGACCTGATATTGAAAGGAGGTCAATTGCTCAACGCCGATGGGCCCCCTTGCGTGCATTTTGCCGGTGGCAATGCCAATCTCCGCGCCAAAGCCAAATTCTCCACCATCCGCAAATTGGGTTGATGCATTGTGGATGAGAATTGCAGAGTCCAATTCATTGAAAAAACGTTCGACCGACTTGGCATCTTCCGCAATAATAGCTTCTGTATGGTGGGATGAATATCGTTGAATATGCTCTATCGCACCCGCTACACCATCAACAGCTTTTACCGAAACAATCGCATCAAGATATTCTGTGGACCAATCTGCTTCTTTGGCGATTTCTGCCCCTTCCAACTTTGCAGCAATGTCTGGTGTGGCGCGTATTTCACAACCATGTTGCTGCAATGCAGCTAGTGCCGGTATAAAGCTCTCCACCGCGGATTGATCAATCAATATCGTCTCGACGGCACCACAGACACCTGTGCGGCGCAGTTTTGCATTAATGATGATATCACGTGCCATAGCTCTATCTGCGGATGCATCAACATAGATATGGCAAATTCCTTCAAGATGCGCAAAGACCGGCACTCGCGCTTCTGCCTGCACCCGCGCAACCAAACTTTTCCCCCCACGCGGAATGATAACATCGATATTTCCGTCAAGTCCCGATAGTAAAGCCCCTACTGCTGCGCGGTCCGTGGTGTCGACCAGTTGTATAATCTCCGGCGGCAATCCCGCCCGCCTTAGTCCTGAAACCATCGCGGCATGAATTGCCCGTGATGAATGAAAGCTGTCGGAACCGCCACGTAAAATTACTGCATTGCCCGCCTTCAGACACAAAGCACCGGCATCGGCAGTAACATTGGGCCGGCTTTCATAGATCACGCCGATAACGCCCAGTGGTGTACGCACACGGCGAATGGTCAAACCATTCGGCCTTTGCCATTCACTCGTAATTTCACCCACAGGATCGGGAAGTTTCGCAATCATGCGCACACTATCGGCGATCGCTGACAGCCTATTTTCATCCAACCACAGCCGATCGACCATCGCCGTTCCCATACCATTTTTTTCGGCTTGCTCAATATCAATCTGATTGGCGGAAAGGATAGCCGACATATTCGCTACAATTTCATCGGCCATTGCCAACAAAGCGTCTGTCTTCTTTTGGGGTGTCGTTATGCCAAGTACAGAGGCCGCCGTACGGGCTTTTTTGCCCATCCCCTCCAGATATTCAAACAATAAATCCATCGAAACGGGTTTCCTCAACAACTTGCACCAATAAATACTTTATAGGCTGTAAAACTGACGAATACAAATAGGTCTTCGGTCTTGTTTTGGCAAAGTATTTTGAGCTAGCGCTTCAGCTACTTGGAGCTATGGTGCATCGTGTAACGCCATGTCATTGCGATGCACCATGGCGGATCTTGGCTCATAGCCGAGTATAGCTTCGATTTCCGATGTTTTGCGCCCTGCGATAAGTCCCGCCTCTTCGCGGTCATACCCAATAAGACCACGCGCAATTTCAATTCCGTCGTGATCAAGAATGGCAACCGTATCACCACGGTGGAACATGCCCTCGACCTTGGCGACACCAGCAGGCAAAAGTGACTTTCCCGCCTTTAAAGCTTCGACAGCGCCATTATCGATCGTGATTTTCCCCGCAGCATCGAGATGTCCAGATATCCATGTTTTCCATGCGCTCACAGGTTTTTCACTTGGGGCAAAAAAACTGGCACGCTCGCCAGCATCAATGGCATGCAATGGCGACAATCTTTTGCCCGACGTGATAACCATAGCAGTTCCGGCATTGTTAGCAATCTTGCCTGCGTCGAGTTTGGTTTTCATGCCGCCACGCGATAATTCCGAGGCAGCAGCCCCCGCCATTTTTTCGATATCGGCATTGATGGATTCAATAAACGGTATGAATTGCGCCTGCGGATCCAAATGCGGCGGCGCAGTATATAGGCCGTCAATATCCGATAACAGGATGAGAAGATCAGCCCCCATCATCGTCGCAACGCGCGCTGCCAAACGATCGTTATCACCATAGCGGATTTCACTGGTGGCAACGGTATCATTCTCATTGATGACCGGCACCGCACCGAAACGCAAAAGCGTGTTGATGGTCGCGCGGGCGTTCAAATAATGGCGACGATCTTCGGTATCCATCAGGGTCAATAATATCTGCCCTGTTTTTATCCCATGCTGCTTTAATGCATCTCCATAAGCGCGTGCCAATTCTATCTGCCCCAACGCGGCACAGGCTTGGCTTTGTTCAAGCCTTAACGAGCCAGCCGGCAACTGCTGCAAACTGCGCCCAAGCGCTATAGCACCGGAGGAAACCAAAAGGACATCAACTCCTTTATCACGCAACGCCGCAACATCAGCGATAAGGCTGGCAAGCCATGCGGTTTTCAGCCCATGCTTGGGATCGACAAGAAGGGCTGAGCCAATTTTGACAACGATGCGTTTATATTGACCAAGCTTCTGCAACCCCTGCACCATCTCTGCCTATTCCTTTATTGCTTCACCAGCTGCTTGTGCCCTATCGGCTTCAATAATGCGCGCCACCGCACGCAAGGCATCTTCCAGCCCCTCACGACTAACAGCAGAAAGCAGCATAACCGGTTTCCCGACTGCTTTTTCCAACTCTTTCTGTTTGATTTTGCGCGCGTCCTTATCGAGCGTATCAATCTGACTGAGAGCCACAATCTCGGTTTTGTCTATCAGGCCGTGGCCATAGGCCTCTAACTCACCACGGATAACTTCGTAAGCTTTGGCAACGTCTTCTTCCTGCGCCGATACAAGATGAAGAAGCACACGACAGCGTTCAACATGCCCTAGGAAACGGTCGCCGATGCCAACACCTTCATGCGCACCTTCGATCAAACCCGGAATATCGGCCAACACGAATTCGCGCGCGTCGATCCGCGCTACGCCAAGGTTGGGATGTAATGTCGTGAAAGGATATCCTGCTATTTTCGGCTTCGCAGCTGTAACAGATGCCAAGAATGTCGACTTTCCAGCATTCGGCAATCCAACCAGTCCGCCATCAGCAATCAGCTTCAAGCGCAACCAAACAGTGCGTTCCTCACCCTCCAGGCCAGGATTGGCACGGCGCGGCGCACGATTGGTCGATGTTGTAAAATGCAGATTGCCAAAACCACCATTGCCACCTTTCGCAAGCCGAAAACGCTGCCCGACCTCGGTCAAATCGCAAATAAGTGTCTCGTTGTCTTCCTCAAAAATCTGGGTGCCAACCGGTACTTTCAATACAACGTCATCACCTTTGCCGCCCGTCATATTGCGGCCCATGCCATGCATACCGGTCTTAGCCTTGAAATGCTGTTGATAGCGGTAGTCAATCAACGTATTCAGACCATCAACAACCACCGCCCAAACGTCACCACCGCGTCCGCCATCGCCGCCGTCTGGCCCACCAAATTCCAAAAATTTCTCGCGCCTGAATGAAACCGCACCGGCGCCACCAGTCCCGGAACGAATATAGACTTTTGCTTGATCAAGAAATTTCATATCGGCTGCTCTTATTTTCGAATTGGCTGTTTCATAGCGTAAACTTGTCTGCAATGCCATAGCGACATCACACAGCACTGTGCGTGACTTTTTCGACTACACCCAACAGACGCCGATTTACTGGGTTACTTACGCGCTGTTGCAGAGTTTTGCTTCACTTTGAGATGGAGTGCCCATCGAGAACGAGCGACGTTTTTGCAGAAATCGTCTTGATTATCGTCACTTGTCGTCAAATATGCAAAGATGTTTCGCTTCAAAGCCCTCAAAACAGAATAAATTTGTCTAAGACGCGACTATTCTTTAAAGCGTCAACCTGCCCTAGACGAAACATCTTCGGTTTTTTTTCCCTTAAAATCACGTGCTAACAGATAAAGCTCAACCGATTCAGCCCGACTGGCCGGCGGCTTGACGTGATGAACGGTTTTAAAGTTCTGCTTTAACGTTGTCAGCAATTCATTTTCCGCACCACCTTGGAATGTTTTTGCCAGAAAATGTCCCCCGGGTTTCAATACCGATATCGCAAAGTCCGCTGCAACCTCGCAGAGATAGATCGTGCGTATGTGATCTGTCTGTCTGTGACCTGTTGTTGGCGCTGCCATGTCTGATATGACCAAATCGGGTCGCGCACCGAGCGCTTCCATCAATTTTTGCGGAGCATCTTCATCCAGGAAGTCCATTTCCAACATGGTTACACCGGGCAGCGGATCGACATGGAGATAATCGATGCCGACAACCGATGGATCCGCATCGGTAGAACCGACAATTCGCGCTGCCACTTGGCACCAGCCACCGGGCGCGGCACCAAGATCGATAACCTTCTGACCTTTTTTGAGCAGCTTGTAGCGATCATCAATCTCGATCAATTTGTAAGCAGCACGCGATCTATAACCGTCTATTTTTGACTGGTGTACATAGGGATCGTTTAAATGTCGTTCCAACCAACGCCTTGACGAGGCTTTAATCGTCCCTGCTTTTTTCTTCACACGGGTATGTAACTCGCGTGAACCAGCACCACCGCGCCCGCCTGTCCGTGTTCCCGTTGGCTTTTTCATAAAAATTCACTTTCATTCCGATTGGCTGTTCGTGGATGTTGTATAGCAGGGCGTTTGCGCCGTCTCCATGCTCCATCTCGCGACATTAATTCAGTCAATATACCTTCACGCAATCCTCTATCTGCTACCCGCAAGCGTTCACTAGGCCAGATTTCACGGATTGCCTCCAGAATTGCACACCCCGCAAGCACAAGGTCTGCCCGATCCTGCCCGATACACGGATTTGCTATCCGTTGCGCCAGATTCCATGAAAGCAGCCGTTCTGTCATACGTGTCACATCGGTGCTATCCATCCAAACCCCGTCAATCCTACGGCGATCATAACGCTCCAGATCAAGGTGAATACCCGCCAATGTTGTCACCGTCCCAGATGTTCCCAGCAAGTGGAATCGCGGGCTTTTCGCCAAAGCGCCCAATTTATCCCGTCCACTGAAAGACTGTAAAAGATTGCGCACATGATCTTTCATCTTTTCAAAGTCTTCCGCAGTCACATCTTCCCCACCAAAACGTTCTGCCAGTGTCACGACACCAACGGGCAAGGATGTCCATGCCGTAATATGTTCTGCGAGACGCGGTGAGCGTTTTTGCGAGATATCGATCAACGCTATTTCAGATGATCCACCCCCAATATCAAAGAGCACAATGGCATCCGTATCGTGTTCGACCAGCGTACCGCAACCGGAAACGGCCAAACGAGCTTCAGTTTCCCGATCAACAATTTCCAGATCGAGCCCTGTTTCATCCAAAACACGCTGGATAAAAGTCGCACCGTTTTCCGCCGAACGACAAGCTTCGGTTGCAATCAGCCTATGCCTGCGAATATGTTTCTGAT
Source organism: Bartonella sp. LJL80 (assembly GCF_054871565.1). Classification (NCBI taxonomy): domain Bacteria; kingdom Pseudomonadati; phylum Pseudomonadota; class Alphaproteobacteria; order Hyphomicrobiales; family Bartonellaceae; genus Bartonella; species Bartonella sp. LJL80. The sequence continues at coordinate 33,734 of NZ_JBTXLM010000006.1, read as the reverse complement.
CAAGTTTTGATCGGCAGATTTTTAACGCTTCGATTGCGCGATCCATAGCCTTATCATTTAACCGGCCACTATGCCCTAGACCTTCGCCCAGACGGATAATGCGCGAAAATGCGTCAACCACGCGAAAATGACCGGGTTTTGTAGGTGTTGCGATCAACAGGCGACAATTATTTGTGCCAAGATCAAGTGCTGCATAAAGCGGCATTTTACGCTGCATGGCATATTGAATAGAACCGTGATGGTGCGGCTTTTCATGCGGCTGCGATACAGCACCTGCTTTCGGCCTTTCGGCATCAAGGGCTGGAGACGTTAAAGGCCTCTTTGCACGCTTTCTTCGGCGCCGCTTTTTTTGCTCGGCCACACCATTTTGAGTGTCCGTATGGACAGCTATTTTTCCACGCTGGCGCCGACGTGCGCGTTTTTTCTTCAAGGGAACAGCATGTGACGTGTCACCCGGCGACGATGGGTCGCCGTTTGCATGACTATCGGCACGGACGTGCAGTTGTTCCGCACATTCCCTGCCAGCGTTCCCCCGCTCCGGCCCTTTCGGACTCTGATCCAACGGAGTCATTTTTCTCTTTCCTTCAAGTGCAACCGAGCAATTCACTCTAAGGTTCGCACCAAATTTTCTATCGTTGCATATAATGTAACAGCGTTGACCGAAATTACCAATAGGAAGACCGTGAGTTGTGATAATTTCGTTGAAATATAATACTTGATTTTCATAAGTGAGTGAGCGTCGAGTTTCATCGCGACGATCATATAGCGCCATACAATCAGGATGAAGTCTCCGACTGTCGGCGATTGACTGACAAATCCGCGTTATATTTGTTTTGCAAAATTTGGGCTTGTATCTTCAATCGAATCTGATAAAAGCCTTGCTATTCTGGCAGTCTGGCAGAAATGCTGGGGAATAGTTTAATGGTAGAACAGCGGACTCTGACTCCGTCAGTCTTGGTTCGAATCCAGGTTCCCCAGCCACTTCTCTTCCTAGAAAAATATAAGTTTTAACTCTCTAGAATAATCCGAAAAATGAGAACAATTGGTGGTTTTGCGCTGCACAAAAGTCGGCACAGTCTTTGCCGTATGTTCTTCGTGGCCTGTTCACTTTTCACTTACCCCACAAACACTTGAAGAGAAAACGTTGGTGCTGCGTTTTTGGCCTGATTATTATCTGAAAGATATGAAGCCGAGAATTTCTTACATTTATTTCCTATAAAACCGGCCCCAATTGCTTAGCGCAAAACCGGATACTAACAATTATGGTTTCAGATACACGGGCATGAGGTTCAACTGGATAGCTTTACTTACCGCATGCGCAATTGATGTAGCATTTAGTTCTCGCCGTGCAGATTCGATATACGCTCTAACCGTATTTTGAGATATTCCCATAATGATGGCTGTCTCGTGCGTGGTCTTGCCTTGCGAAGCCCAATATAAACAGTGGAGTTCACGAGGCGTCATTCCAAGGTGCATATCGGATTCAATACGGGAATTTGATTTTTTAAGGTTTAAAGCAGTCGCATGAATGAGCTGCGCTATTATCATGAAATCTTTCATGTAAACTGACTTTAATCGCTCCCATGTTCTTGCATTTCCGTCGTGCGTTATGGATACGATAGCACGTTCTGATCTTGGCCCACGCAATGGAATACTCAAGCCATAATCACCTACTCCAAATTCTCGAGATGCGGTCATTATCTCTTTTATTTTGGCCGACCTCATTTCAAAGTCACGCCAATCTGTTGGCAATACTTGCTCAAAAGTCTGATAGAGGACAGGATCGTAAAGGTAAAATTCATTCTGTCGATAATAGTCTTGCCACTTTTGGCTGTATGTTGTGATAACAACCGGTTCTTCCGTCTTCAGCCCGTTATCATTGATGCAGAAATATGTGATATTCTGCAGATTGAAGAACGTAGTCAACTCCATGCATTTTTCGCGTAAAACTTGCAAATCTGAAATAAGCAATGGATAAAAACCCATTATTTGTGCGGTATCAGATCGAAACTCAAATTTTTCTAACATTTCGACTTATGCCAGATAGCCCCCTGTAAATCTTCAGGGTATCGATCATTACTTCAATACCTTAGAGTTTACCCATTGATTGTTTATGTCCACTTAAAATGAGTACGCTTTTTATGCGGCTTTTGCAACCAACGGCAGCAATAATGAGGAGGCGCTCTAAACCACATAATCGGATTGTTCAACGGATTTTTTCGTCGAGCAAAGAGGCTAGAAATTCAAATATTTTTCCCTCCGTTCGAGCATTTCTGTAAAATGCCTCAGCCGCCCATGTTTTCAATATGCGCTGCTTTTCTAAACTACTCAAACAACAGTACATTGGGTCCTCCCAATAAAAATTGCGCCGATCTTTTTGCACAATAAACAGGTCTTATAAATGTAGGCATCATTAAATCGTTGTTATTATTACCGCTTAATACCTGTTGAGAACGTTATTGAAGTTACAGGAAATTTAATATTTCCATGATATGCGGAACGTTCAAAATTTGTATGTTAACATTATCATTACTTATTATGATGTCTTATCCGTCGACTAGTCCGATAGCCGCACTAATCGCTCTAACGGCAAGTGCACAAAATAAAAATCCATTCAATCCTATAATGTTTTGAGTAGCGACAGAGATATTATGGATAAGGTCATAATCACCGAGCAGGTGAAAAATCGTTCCCGCCACTATCTCAGCACCGAACACAACGCATAACGCCCGCCTATCCTTAAGATAACTGATTGTAGGCATTTACGGGCAGCGGCCTATTTATCTTTCACCCATAGGCACTAGCGAAGGCAGTTATATCGGTATCCCACAGTTAACGACTATCCGGTCTCAGACTACGTTCCCATGGGAAATGGCATAGTATCCATAATAAACTTACCGTAAAGGTGGGTTTACATTTCCAATACTGATCTTCAAAATATTACTACTCATGGGTCATATTCAGAATATTCATACTTTCCGCCGGATTCAACGTATAACCTATGAGTTGACCGTTTTCGTAATGTGCATATTTCTGACTATAACGTATCGTCCGAATATTACCGCCACTTTTTGTTTCTTTTATTTATCGTGAAACAGTTATATCTTTACCGAAATTTTTAAATAACATCATGCCCGTTTTTTTTCTAAAGCCTTTGCATCATCATTATAGCTGGTTAAAAATAAAGCAGAGATAATGAGAGACTTATCCGTCAAGGCCCTGACTTGACATTCCATGGTAGGTGAAAAAATAACAAATTCCCGCGCATCATCAGCGGTTGTCATTCTCGTAGAGGTGATCGATTCGGATCTATATTTATGAGTTTTGGTAGCTTGATTTTTACACTATAGGCTTTTGCTGCTTTAATCATTTTATCTGTCGAGAAGGCGTTATCTACACAAAACCTCTCCAAGGTGGTAATTGCCAATGGTGTAGCGGTATTCATTGCTCTTTCAAAGACTTTGCTTAAAAGATTCGGAATAGTATGTATTTGACTACTACTGCATCCCGTTAATAGAATCAAAAAAACGTAATGAACAGAAATTTTCGAATATACGCAAGTATTATCATCCCCATATATTAATATTGTTTTCCTCTAGAATTTTTATGCAATATTGACAACAGAAAAAACCGAACAGTAAAACAATTATCTAGCGAGTACTTTCATTCATTACGCTTCTGTTTCTAAGTGCAGCAGTCTGTTGCGATGACCTGCACAGTCATTTCAGCATTGACCTGAATCGTTCTTACAATTTATTCCCTTCACGCATTGAAAGATGGGTTGCTGCCAATAATCTCGGTTTGAAACGTTATCAGAAAGATGTGAGATAAGCCTTGTAACTGACATTACGAAAGCGCAGTATTATGCATAGCGACAAAATTAGGAGCTCTAAGTATGACCGACCAGAACAAAAATAAACACATGAAAATTATTGACGTCGAAGCCATTGATGATGCGGATGTCGCTGCTGGTGGGCCTGTTGATACGGTCGATATCTTTGATGACTTAGCGAATGGCTCTCATAGTGCAGAGCGCAAGCGTAATAAGTCATTGGAGGATGTTGAAAATCCTCTAAGCGATGAAGATAAAGATGTTGTCGAGGAAAATCTTTATTCCAGCGAACCGGATAGTGACGAGGCCGAATAGTGCATAATGGCCGTACAGCAACTCTTTATGATGTTACTGTACGGTTCTGTTTTCCTTCAATATGTCTTTTGGGTTCATCACCAGTGTTTGCAGCGTCTTGTGCAGAACGTCTGTTGCTGTTTCAGCCGCGCCCGAATTGTTGATGCAGATATGCGTTATTCCCTCCGGTACGTCCAATGGCATTGCCGCACGTTTTAAGCGTCGCTCAATATCATTCATCTGCTCACGCCCACGCTGTTGTAAACGGTCCCGAAGCACATCGTGATCAGCAGTAATTTCTATGACCACAACATTCTCAAAGAGATTTTGGCAGCGTCTTATGACGTTGCGCGATATATTTGCAATCACAATCTTGCCGGCATTTATATCAGCGATCACAGACCTTGGTAGCCCATAGAACAAACCATGGGCTGGCCAATCGATGCAAAAGGCACCATGAAAACGTTGTCTTAGGAATTCCGGTTTGGATATACTCGTGTGGTCTTCACCTTCTGCTTTTCGTGTCACCACACGGCGTACAAAAACAAAACGTTGATCGTCGCCAAGCAGCGCACGAACTGCATTAAGAACGGTATCCTTACCAGCACCACTTGGCCCGACGACAGCTACAAAACAACCTGTATCAGAAAGATGTATGCCCGGCGCAGAATAAGCGTTTTTATTACGCAACACGGATCCCCTCCCTCCAAACACCGCTGATAACAGGCACTGCATCCTGCTTTCGAACGCGTACAATATCTGCACGTAAGCCTTCTTTCAGGCAACCTCTGTCATCTAAGCCAGCCGCGCGGGCGGGATTGGTACTTACATAACGAACAGCTTGCGGTAGTTTTTTTTCATCCTGGCATGCAAGAGCAAAGACAGCTTGCATCAAGCTAAAGGGGACATAATCAGAAGACAAAATATCAAGGCAGTTTGCATCAAGAAGGTCTGCAGCCGAAATATTACCGGAATGGGATTTTCCGCGTACAACATTGGGTGCCCCCATTAACACATGCAATCCGTTCTTATGTGCGTGACGGGCAGCTTCCAGAGTGGTTGGAAACTCCGCAACGACAACCCCGAGATCGATTCCCTCACTCACATGATCGATTGTCGCATCGTCATGACTTGCCAAAGCGATACCTTTTTCGGTTGCCTGTATCGCTATGGTCTCACGGTTGCTGCGAGAATAACGTTCCGACTGCGCAATTCTGCGCTTTGCATAATCATCAAATTCGGTATCGGAGATGCCATATTTCCCTTGATAATAAGTTTTATAGGCATCAAGGGATGCAAATTGGCGCTGTCCGGGCGCATGATCCATCAGCGATGCCAACCGCACCTGCTTATTATCGGCAATCCTGTCAAACGCGCCAACTGTGTCTGGCAGAGAAACCTCGCAGCGCAGATGAATGAAATGTTCCGATTTCAGAAGGTTATCAGCTTGCGCCTTCGACACAGCATCGGCAATCTCCAGCAGCTCTTCCATTGCATCCTTGGATTTGACCCGCAATTCTTCATGCCCTACCCGTAAACCATCAAAAACGGTGGTAATTCCTGAACCACATACTTGCATATCATGCGCTTGAAGAGCAGCCATTGTATCCCAACGTACTTTGGGTCTGGGATGTAAATGCGCCTCAACATTATCGGTATGGAGTTCTACGAGACCGGGAACGAGATATTGTCCATCGCAATCCTCCCCGATTGTGCCATTTCCCTCATCGATGTGCTGGATGAGACCGTCTTTGGTAACCAGAGTTCCATGGATGACCGCATCTTCCAGAACAATACGGGCATTGCGAAATATCTGCTCTGATGACATTTTTATAGAAACTCCGATTTTGTTTTTTTGCCGAGCATGTGTCGGCTATGGCAATAAAAAGGCTGCTGGGGTGAAGGCTCGACAAATAAAGACAAAGCGTCAAAGGCAAGCGGACGGCCGATAAATTTATCGAAATGCTTGTAAATACTTTCTTCGACGATGTTTTGGTGCTCCTGTGCAACAGAGCCGGAAAGCGTCATATGGAAACGGTAAAATTCGAAAATATAAGGATAGCCGAATTCTTTTAGATAGTGATTTTGCCGTTCTGTTAAAAATTGCGGATGGCGCCTGGCAATATCCTGCAGCGTAATATCCGCACGAAAATGTTCAAAAAAACGTACTGTCTCATTGGCCAAAAGCGTAAGATGTTTGAGGTCGCCTTGTGGAACGAGGGCGAAAAAATCTTTTATCTTACGAACTTCAAGTGCGGGAAGTTCGAATGGCCCCGCATCGCCACAATAATCGGTCAGAGCAGACTGCAATGCATCAAGCGTTTGCATCGGCGCCAAATGGAAAGGTGCCTTGATGGTGGCATGGAAACCATAGTGAGCCGGCTTGGAAACTGCTGCTCGGTCATCCGCGACAGCGCGTTCGATCAAGGATGCAGAATGCGGATCCCAACCAAGCCATTTGGCGGCGGCCGCACTCAATCCATGCTGATCGTCCGGTGTAAAATAAACAGCGACACGCATTATATAAAAAATTTCCGTAATTGTTGTGAGACGAGATCCATGATCGTCACGGCAAGTACCACTATGATAAGAATTGCCGATGCCTGCGGATAATAGAAAGCACGGATGGACTCAAACATAACCTGTCCTATTCCGCCAGCACCGATAATGCCGAGAACTGTTGCCGATCGCACGTTAGATTCAAGGCGGTAGAGCGAGAACGAAACCCAAAGCGGCATAACCTGCGGAATGACACCATAGACCACCTGCTGGATACGACTGCCACCAGCTACCTTTATCGCTTCGACAGGGCGCGGATCAATTGCTTCGACCGCCTCGGAAAATAGTTTGGCAAGCACACCGGTCGTATGGACGAAAAGCGCCATGACACCGGCAAAAGGACCAAGACCGACAGCAACTACGAATAGCACGGCAAACACGACTTCGTGGATGGCACGACAAAGATCCATTAGTCGGCGTACCGGTTGCAAAACAATAGGTCGCACCATATTACCCGCCGAAGCAATGCCAAGCGGAATGGCTAAAATAACAGCCAGGAACGTGCCCCATATTGCTATTTGGATAGTAACCAGCATTTCCGACAAATAGTAACGCCACTCCGAGAAGTCCGGACTTAAGAAACCGGAGGCATATTCCGCCATATTTCCCGATTCAGAAAACAAAAGCGGCCATCGGTTCATTTCAGCAGGGCCCCAGCTCCAAGCGAGAGCGCCAAGAACCAAAGCTGGAAAAATCCATCGTTTCCAGCGGCGCGGCCTATCCAAGGCAGAATATTGCGCGGTCATTTCAGACATTTTTTACCCTGTAAAAAAGGGATGGAAGCGAAGGCTTCCATCCTGACATTTCAAAAAAATCAGCTTTTATTCAGCGATGCCAATTTGTCTTCGAAAGCAGCCTTCTGCTCATTCAACGTCTTCAGCTGTTCTGCTTTTTGAGCTGCATCAAGCTTGCTGTCATTTTCAACCTTGCTGATTTTTTGTGCCATTTCCATAATGCGCACTGGCAACAATTGATTATTGTCAGAAGCACGGAAAGGCGACCAGCTCAAACCCTTTAACACGGTAAGCTCTTCCTTTACATCGCCTGTGGATTTATCCGTACCATAGGTCAGGAAGAAATCTTTGACCTTGGTTTTGGTCGCATCGGGAAGGTCTGATCGCCACACGATCGGATCACCGGGGATAAGAGGGGAACGCCAGATTTCGCGAATTTTGGCATAAGCTTTAGGATTGTTCTGTTCGAGCTTGGCCATGTTCTCAGTATTGTTGGCTGCGACATCCACTTGTTTGTTGGCAACTGCCATGGCGTTTGTTTCATGATTGGCATTGCGAACTGTCTTGAAGCAATCCTTGGGATCAATTCCTTTTGCCGCAAAAAGGAATGTCATGGGAACAAGATAACCCGATGTGGAATTCGGATCACCAATACCGAAATTGAGCGTCTTGTCACATTTTAAAACATCGTCAACTGATTTGATCGGGGAATCTGCCGGAACAAGCAACGTACCCCAATAGCCCGGATTCCCGTCATCTGCGATTGTCTGGGCAAACACTTCACCCTTTGCGCGATCAACGGCCTCCATGGCGGATTTATTGCCATACCAAGCGATATCGACCTTGCCGAAACGCATTCCCTCGATGATACCGGCATAATCTGATGCAAAAAACGGCTTGATTTCAAAACCCGTCTTCTTTTCCATGTCAGCCAGGAAAGGTTCCCATTGGGTGCGCAAATTGGATTGGGATTCAGTCGATATGATGCCGAAATTTAAAGTTTCAGCGAAAGCGGCTGTCGCTGTACTGGACATAACACAAGCAAGGACAAGCCCTTTTAGGAACTTTTTCATAAAGAATTCTCCGTTGGTAAAAGGAAGCAATCAGGCAGGCTGGAAGCGCTGCACCGGTTTTGCATTATACGTGGATTGACGCGCTGCAATCGGCATATCAGCCGCATCCGGAAGAACCAACTCCTCGGAAGCAGCACCGTAAAGCTCTGATAAAAATTCATTGGTTAAATTACATGACGGCCCATCATAAACGATGCGCCCATCGCGCATAGCAATCGTGCGCGGACAGAAGCGACGAGCATATTCTACTTGATGCAGCGACACCATCATGGTGATACCATCTTCACGATTGATGGTTGAAAGCATATCCATAACTCTGCGAGCGGATGCCGGATCGAGCGCTGAAATCGGTTCGTCAGCTATCAGAATTTCGGCATTTTGCACCAGTGCCCGCGCTATCGCAGCGCGTTGTTGCTGGCCACCCGACAAAGTGGAAGCACGCTGCAATGCAGCATGGTCAATGCCAACACGAGCGAGAGCCTGAAGCGCCACGACCTTTTCGCGGCGATTAAAGATGCCCAAAATTCCGCGCCATTGCGGAATACGTCCCAAGAAACCGATCAGCACATTCGTCAACAGTGACAAGCGATTGACGAGATTGAATTGCTGAAAGATAACCGAAATTTTTCCCTGCAGCATTTTTGCCGTTGGCAGAACCTTGCCATCTCTTTGCATAGGCTGACCAAACACGCTGATTGTCTGGCTGCCTTTATCTGCCGACTCAAGCCCGGCAATATGACGGATCAAAGTGCTCTTACCGGAACCAGACGCACCAATCAAAGCAACCATTTCGCCTTTGGCAACTTGCAGGCTCACATCATTCAAAGCTTTGGTGCGGCCATATGTCTTCGAGATTCGTGTAACGTTTACAGCAATCATAGAATGCATATCCCTATATTCATGAAAGATTTCGGGCAATACATACGCATGCTGCATGAAACTTTTATGACACCAAAAATTATAAAAATATGAACAATAATAAAAATATTATACTCATAAATACTGTCATATGACTGCAATAAAATGATTGTATTACAAATTCATTCGAATGAATTGCTTGGATGGATTATGAAACCGCATGCAGGAAAATGGAGAGAGGTAAGAGATGTTCTGGATCAGGAGATCTCTTCCGGCATCTTGCAAAAAGGGATGCGGCTTCCGACAGAACCCGCTTTATGTGCACGCTTTGACGTGGGGCGTCATTCTGTCAGGCGTGCAATATCTGCGTTGGCGGCCAAAGGCAAAATACGGGCCGATCAAGGGCGCGGAACCTTTGTCAAAGACGACAAGCCCCTGCAATACACAATTTCCCAACGAACACGTTTTCACGTCAATATCGAAAGTCAAGGCAGAACGCCTCATATAGAAAGTCTGCATGCAGATATCATCCGTGCGGATGCAGAAAAAGCAGCATTATTGGATATCGCTCCCATGGATGAAGTTGCTTTTGTAAGGCAGCGCAGTTTTGCCGATGACCTGGCAATCAGTCTAGCGACTTCCTTTCACCCGGCGCAGCGTTTTCCTGACCTTTTGAAACTGCATCAAGACGGCGCAACCGACAGTGCGATCTATCATCATCACGGCGTAGCCGACTATCTACGTTTGGAAACCATTATCTCGGCACGCATTGCCACCGAGGAGGAAGCCCGCCTTCTCAACCTTGTACCAAACCAGCCGGTCATCATTATGGAAAAAAGAGATATCGATATGCATAAAAAACCGATCGGATACTCGGTTTCTGTATGGCCGGCCGAACATATCCGCTTCAGTCTCGAAACCATGTCACAAAACGAAGTTCATCAAAAATAGGTGCTCGAAAAGCTGCGAGCAGAACCGTCCCATACCCGTCGATATATCTCAAGTCATTTGCATTCTTGCGAGGTAAACCATGTCACAACACATTGGAACAGAAGAGAAAGAACTTCCGAAATCATTTCCCCACGATCTTGCCCTTACCATATTGGCAAGGGCGGAAAGCGGTGCCATCAAGCATTTGGCCGAGAAGCTGCTTGACAAACTAGGAGATGTTGAGGTCATGGAAAATCGTACCGGTCTGGTTATGGCACCGATGCGGGACACGGTCAAAGGAAGCCAATTCCATCTTGGCGAGGTGCTCGTTGCCGAGGCCCGCATTTTTTCGCCCCTTAGTGCAACGGAAGGCTACGGGATGGTTGTCGGGCGTGATCTTGAGCATGCCATGGCGATGGCCATTATTGATGCTGCCTATCAAGCTGAAGAAGAAGCTGATCTCTTAGCCGACTTCTTGAAAAGCCAACACGAAAAACAGCAACTGCAGGACAATGAACGTCTTTGCGATGTCAATGCTACACGCGTCGAAATGGAAACTTTCTAAATGCAACAGAACATTATCAGCCCGACAGAACAGGATTGCCGCGACAATGGTAATTTTGAAAAGATGATGAAAGCGCTTGCAAGACCGGGAACACGAATTGATTTGGACGGTCAGGATATGACCCATCTTGCATCAGCCATTCTTGATCTTGAAACAAGCTTTTATGCCGAAGACCAAAAGCTGCAACAGCAATTGCGCGATACACAAGCAAAATCCGTGGCACTTCCCGACGCCGAATATATCTTCATGTCACTCTGTGACAAACAAAAAGTTGCCCAGCTGAGCAACATTGCAACCGGCGACTTGCTTTATCCGGAAACCGGCGCGACGATTTTTGCACCCGCTGATTTCACTGGTGGCGGAACGATCCGTCTGAGTGGCCCCGGTATAAAAACATCCTGTGATCTGCAGTTGAACGGCATAGATCCTGATCTTTGGACGTTTCGACAACAGCACATACACTATCCCCTAGGATTTGACCTGTTTCTTATCTCAACCGACAGTTTAGTCGGCATTCCCCGTTCTACAACAATAGAGGTATTATCATGGCCTATGTAGCAAGCAGAGGCGGCGAAAAAGCCATTGATCAGGCCGAACGCCTTTACCGGCAAGATATTGGTACGATCGACAAAAAGCGTGTCGATGATATCTGCCAAAACCTGCCTTATCTGGTGGATCGCGTCATGGGGGAAGCATCTCTTTATGCTCCGGAACTCGCAGCTTTGGCAATCGCGCAAGGCGGGGGCGATCTTTATGAAGCGGTATTGCTCTTGCGTGCTTGGCGCACCACCCAGCCACGCCTTGCTATCGCCGCAACAATCGAGCAAAAGAACCTCTTCACATTACGGCGCATATCTGCCGCGTTTAAGGATATACCGGGCGGGCAGATACTTGGGCCGACACTTGATTATTCACACCGTATTCTTGCCACATGGGTTTTAACCGGCGATAAGTTTATCCCACCGGTTGTGGAGCGGGCGATGACACCCTCTCCTGCAACTTTTCCCTCTCTTGCCGCATGGCAGCAAACACAGGGACTTGTTGAAAAACCTGTCATCAATGATTTGGCCGATGACGACATTCCGGATTTGACCCGTGAACCGCTTTTATTCCCGGCAAGCCGTGGCCATCGTTTGCAGAGCCTCGCACGAGCCGATACCGGCGGTGTTCTGGCACTCGGATATTCGGCGATGCGCGGTTATGGCAACGCGCATCCAACCGTTAATGAATTGCGATTGGCAGAAGCTGAAATTATCGTCAAACATCCCAAAGGCACAATGTTTAGCGCAGGACGCATCAAAATATCGCAAGCCGAGGTTATTTCCAAAACCAAAAAAGATAAACTGGAATTGGGTTTTTCTGTGACACTCGGCTGGAATGAGATGAAAGTCATTGCAGCAGCGACGCTAGATCTCAATGCCGCCGATGACAGCCAGTCCGATGCGGTATCAGAAGAGTTTTTTCTCTACCATACCGAAGTTGTCGAGGCGTCAGGCTTCTGCATTCACTTCAAGTTACCCCACTATGTCACCTTCCAATCAAGTCTGGATGCATTGCGCGGCATAAAAAGACGCAAGGCCGACGGAACGGAAGACCGTCAAGACCATCGCGAAATGGAAGAGGCAATGATATGAAACTGACCGATCTTACCCGCCCTTGGAGTTCTTTTTCCTATGGGTTTCTGGATGCTTCCGCCAAACGCGAATTGCGCCGACGCATGTTGAAAGCCATCGCTATTCCCGGTTGCCAGATACCCTATGCCAGCCGTGAAGTTCCTATTGCCCGCGGATGGGGAACAGGTGGTTTGCAGGTGACACTGACATTGATCAATCCACAATCCATCATCAAAGTAATCGATCAGGGCGCCGATGACAGCGTGAATGCTGCAAGTATCCGTCGTTTTCTACAAACCGTCAGCGGTGCGCAAGAAACATGGAATACGCTTGATGCGAGCATCATCCAGTCGAGGCACCGCATTCCCGAGGAGAAGCTCGGTGCGGATCAAATACTCGTATTGCAAGTTCCAAATCCCGAGCCATTGCGGCCTGTTGAACCCAATATGTCAATTGCCCGCGAAATGCATGGCGATGCCAATTACAGCAAGCTTTGGCTGATCCTTTATGAACAGATGGTTCGTGCTGGTCGTATTCTGCAAGGGGCATCATATCCAAGTCTGGTGAATGGCCGCCATGTCATGACCCCCTCGCCTATCCCGCGCTGGGATGTGCAAAAACTCCATATGGCCGAAAATTTGACGTTTCTTTCTGCTGGTCGTGAAAAGCGCTTATATGCTGTACCGCCCTATACACGGGTGGAGCCTTTGGTTTTTGACGATATACCCTACCAAGTTGAAAACCACGCGCAAGCCGTCTGTACACGCAGCCACGTCAAAGGCTTTTTCATGAATGAACTACCACAAGACGATGGAAGTGCGCTCTATGAACTTTCAGATAGCAATTTCGGTATCAAACATATCCGGTTGAGCGAAGGTGACGATGAAACAATAGGTGAAACCTGGTACAAAAACGGGAGCATGGCGTCATGTTAAATGTTGAACAAATGCAGTTGAAACAACCACAACTCGTATCCACGACACCACTTCTTCAGTTACACAATATCCATAAAACATTTGGCTCTGTTCAAGCATTGCGCGGGGTCAGTGCCAAGGTCTATCCAGGGGAAGTTCTGGGCATAGTCGGTGAAAGTGGATCGGGAAAATCCACTTTCTTGCGCATGATGAATTTGGAAGATATTCCCGATCAAGGCCATTACGAACTTGATCTACCAGATTATCGCAAGTGCAATCTCTTTACGCTGGACAGATTTTCTCGGCGTATGTTGCGGGCCCATCACATCGGCATTGTCTATCAAAACCCGCATCTGGGCTTGTTGATGAAGAACTCCAGCAGCGGCAATGTTGCCGAACGATTGTTGGTCGCCGGGGAAAAGACATTTGCCAATTTGCGCAGCAAGGCAAAGTCAGCACTCGCTGCTTCGGAATTTCCGATTGATCGCATGGATGCCCGGCCGATTGAACTATCCGGTGGCATGCAACAGCGCGTGCAATTGGCCAAGGCCATTGCCCTTGAACCCGAACTATTGCTTCTCGACGAGCCAACAACCGGTCTTGATGTTTCCGTTCAAGCTTTGGTTCTGGATACGTTGAAGCGTTTGCAACGAGAACGGTCGATGACGATGGTGCTTGTCAGCCATGATCTGGGTGTTATTCGCACAATGGCAGATCGGGTGATGGTCATGCGTCAGGGCTTGGTTGTGGAGGAAGGCTTGGCGGATCAGATCTTCCATGACCCGCAACATCCTTATACCCAACAACTTGTCCATGCAAAACTTTGATTTGACAAAGGTCAAAGTTACCATCGCAGAATTTGACTATAACCCTGCACGTTTGAAAACGCTTGGCTTACCGCCATATTAATCAGGAAAAGTCCCATGAATATAGCCGTCCCTAAAGATCAGCTACAGCCGTTATTGCGGGTAGAAAATCTTACAAAGTTTTTTGATATCCATTTGCTTGAAACGCGATTACCGGCCTTTGATCGCATCAGTTTCACGCTTGATGCTGGCGAGTTTATTCTCTTGCGCGGGCCGAACGGAGTTGGCAAATCGACGCTGCTGCGTACGCTTTACCGCTCATGTATTCCGCGCGGCGGACACGTCTACTTTTCTAGCAGCCTTGGTGTCATTGATATGGCGCGCGCTGCCGATATCGATATTGCTTGGCTACGACGCAATGAAATAGGATTTGTTACGCAATTTCTCCAGTCACGACCACGCGTCAGTGCGCAAGACCTTGTCGCCGAACCTCTGCTGAACAGCGGAGCGGCTAAAAGCGACGCTTTATCTGAAGCGCAACGATATTTGTCAGATTTTGGCGTTAAGCCGGAACTATGGAAAGCCTATCCGTCAACTTTTTCCGGCGGAGAACAACAAAAAGTCAATCTGGCCCGCGCTTTGATTGTACCGCAGAAACTGCTTTTTCTTGATGAACCGACAGCTTCGCTCGACGTCAAGGCACGAGAGGCACTGATGAACCGGCTAAGACAGCTCAAAGCACAAGGCACTGCGATGATTGGTGTTTTTCATCACCCCGAAGATATTGCCGAGCTGATTGACCGTGAGATTGTGCTGGAACCACCACGAAAATCATGATGTATGGCAGCATGACGCTTTCCGAGGCCTCTCAGCGCCAGCCAAGTGCTGGCGCTATATGGGTCAGAATGGATTCGATCACATGGGCATTATAATCCACGCCTAATTGATTGGGGATTGTCAGAAGCAGCGTGTCTGCTTCTGCAATAGCCTCGTCCTGTTTCAGTTGGTCAATCAGAATATCGGGTTCAGCAGCATAGGATCTTCCGAAAATGGCTCGGGTGTTTTCGTCCAGATATCCCACATGGTCCTGCGACGCACCGGATTGACTGAAATAAGCACGGTCGCGATCATTCATCAGCGCAAAAATACTGCGACTAACCGAAACCCGCGGTGTTCGTTCATGACCCGCATCTTGCCAAGCCTGCCGATATATCCGTATTTGTTCAGCTTGCTGGACATGGAATGGATCACCCGTTTCATCGTCCTTCAATGTTGAGCTTTGTAAATTCATGCCGAGCTTTGCCGCCCAAATGGCTGTGCTATTTGAACCAGAGCCCCACCAAATGCGTTCGCGGAGGGTTTCGGAATAAGGTTCAATCCGCAATTTGCCGGGAGGGTTTGGAAACATCGGATGCGGGTTTGGCTCCGCAAAAGCTTTTCCTTGCAGCAGGTCAAAAAACACTTCGCCATGGCTTCGCCCCATGTCGGCATCACTTTGGCCGGGCTTCGGGCTGAATCCGAAATAGCGCCAACCGTCAATTACCTGCTCGGGCGATCCGCGGCTGATGCCAAGTTGCAATCTGCCACCGCTGATTAGATCAGCTGCACTGGCGTCTTCCACCATATAAAAAGGGTTTTCGTAACGCATATCAATCACGGCAGTACCGATCTCTATTCGACTGGTTTTTGCTGCAACGGCCGCTAGAAGCGGAAATGGTGACGCCAATTGTCGCGCAAAATGATGGACACGAAAATAGGCGCCATCAGCGCCCAACTCTTCGGCCGCGACCGAAAGTTCGATGGATTGCAACAGTGCATCAGCGGCAGATTGCGTTGCTGAGTGTGATGACGGTTGCCAATGGCCAAATGATAAAAAGCCAATCTTTTTCATATCGATCTACCCTTTTAAAAATTACTTCACAGATAACGCCGCGAATGCAGCCGCGTGCCCAAAGGACATCTCAGCGCTTCTTCGCGAGACATCGGTTGCGCAAATCCGAACTGCTGATAGAGTAACAATTTCCTTTGCCCTGTTTGACCAGACAATAGGCGCGTTCGTCGGAATTGCGTATGGAATAGCAGCTGCCTTTACCCTGCGCTGCCAGACAACGGCTGCGCAGATCAGAATTTCTAACGCTATAACAGCTGCCTTTGCCCTCCTTGGCAAGACAATACGCGCGGTCATCTGAACTCTTGATAGAGTAACAACTGCCTTTACCCTGTGATGCAAGACATGCACTGCGCATATCGGATTTTTTAATTGCATAGCAACTGCCTTTGCCTTGCTTGACAAGGCAAAAGGCCCTCTCATCGGCATTGTGAATTGAATAGCAACTTTGTGCTGCAGAAGCGCTGTAAGGTATGAGCAAAGCAATGTAGCAGCAAATACGGATGAGTATCTTTATCATCGGAATACAATCATATTTTCAACAATCGCAATCGTTTGTTGGCAGATTGCGCGGACTCGTTTATCAGATAATCCAACGCATCCAGACAGAGTATAACGGAAAGCACATGTCAAATCTTATTTTCACGGTCACTTGTCCGGCCAAGCGCGGCATTATCGCCGCGATCTCCAGTTTTCTGGCGAATAATGCATGCAATATTGTCGATAGTTCACAATTTGACGACGCACTGTCGCAAAAATTCTTCTGCCGTATCCGCTTTGACAGCGAAGGCGGTAAAACACTGGCGCAATTGCAACATGATTTCCAACCATTGGCGGCAGAATTTTCGATGGACGCGCAATTTTTCGACGCGCAAAACCGTATGAAAGTGCTTCTTATGGTTTCGCGTTTCGGCCATTGTTTGAACGATCTGCTTTACCGCTGGAAAATAGGTGCGCTTCCAATCGATATTGTCGGTGTTGTATCCAACCATCTCGATTATCAGAAATTGGTCGTCAATCACGATCTGCCCTTTTATCATATAGCTGTCAATAAAGACCGTAAAACCGAAGCTGAAGACCGCTTGTTGGAGATTGTTGAAGAAACCGGTACGGAGCTTGTTGTTCTTGCCCGTTACATGCAGATATTATCTGATCGCCTATGCCAGAGAATGTCAGGACGCATCATCAACATCCACCATTCTTTTTTGCCAAGTTTTAAGGGTGCCAATCCTTATAAACAAGCTTTCCAGCGCGGCGTGAAACTTATCGGCGCAACGGCGCATTATGTTACTGCGGATCTCGATGAAGGGCCGATTATCGAGCAGGATACGGTGCGTGTCACGCATGCACAAAATGCCGATGACTATATCTCGCTCGGCCGCGATGTAGAGTCGCAGGTGCTTGCCCGCGCAATCCATGCCCACATCCATCACCGTGTTTTCCTCAATGAAAGCCGGACGGTGGTTTTTCCCGCGAGTCCGGGCAGCTACGCGTCTGAACGTTTGGGTTGAGATTTCCTCCGTTTAAACAGCCACTTTTATACTGAACGATTGGAACCTATTCGAAAGCCCATCGTTGTATCTCCACTGGAGATAGCAAAATGGGCTCAAAAATTATTTGGAACGGAACCGTGGAGTTTGCCGGACAGTATTGTCCGGTAAATATCTTACCCGCTTTTAGAACGCGCGTCGAAACGCACATCCCCGCACACAAAGCTGGTCTTAGTGATGTCATTGAAGATTTCACACAGGCAAACTACGCGCCTTCAAAATGGAGCTATGACAATGTCGGCCAGCGTCAACCGTCTTTTCAAGAATTTGGCAAGTCGGACTTTGCGCAGACCGCCCCGCGCGCCTCAACTCTTCTCATTGATGGTTTCATCAATGCAGCCGATGTCGACTGGCTATGGCTTGATCAGCCTTATGCTATTCAATCGGCAGGAGAAGATACAGACAATGTATATTTATCGCTGCAAACCGCGATGCGGCAGTTGCACTCCATCGGCTTTGGGCTGATTGATCTACATGGTCAAACGCAGATGGTGATGATAGATGCCAGGCAACCAACTTTGAACCTTTGGACGCTGAATAAAGATATCGGTACGCGTTATGATAACATCGCACCAGTAGTCAACAATCGCACCAGTCAACATGAAGCGTTGACCCAAGCTTTTCTACGTTCCATTGATGAATCAATCAACGGTTGGGCGCATCGCCCTATTTAGTCAAAGGACAAATTGCTTGGGATTTTGAATTTCTCTGTCCGGTCTGGATTGTAGATTGTTGAAGTCATCAGTTCAGACCGGAATTTTTTCTTCCATTTCGATGGTAGCGAAGAGACTTCAAAAGTCCAGCTTATGCGCTTACTTGTTCGGCAAAGTATTTTCCCGACGTTTTACCGGTAACAATGAGCTGGTTTTTACAGACTCTGGTAAACTCTTGATTTGGCACGATCATTGCGGTATTATTTGATTAAGCTTATGAGGAGCTTGAAAACCGGCAAGAAAAATCATGATGATTGGATCTTGTTGACTGTTTTGGAGAACAACCCATGCAACCGGTTGATGCCACATCCAGCTTGCGCTCGATATCGACAGCGCGCGTGATGGAACCTGCGGACAGCGCGGTGCAAACAGATAAAATTGTCGAGACTATTCCGATTGTCGAGCCAAGACCGCATTATCCTCTTTCTTCCAATGTGTCGGAAATGATGGCACATATAACGGAACTTATTGAAGAGCAGCAGACCGCTTCGAAAGAAGCAATGCATGAAAAAAATCTTGAGAATGCGAGAGCAGAGATGGCGCGTTTGTTTGACGCGGCACGTCAGCCCAGCGATGTCGATCCTTCAACTTCACAGGTCAATGCAAGACAGGCGACTGTTTCGACAACACAATCGGGGGATAGCGAATATTCATCGGATGACCAGGAGCCATCCAAAGATCAGCAAACTTTCGGTTCAGTTAAGGATACTGGTCGTCCAAATTTAAAGGACGGCAGTTTGCCGCCGATTGTTTCGACTGACAATAGAGACGGTGACAGCAACAAGGCGGAAAGTCCGAAACAGACAACATTGCCGACTTCCGGTGACGCGGAAGTTGAAGCACTGGAGCCTGCTCTTTTATCCACCCGAAAGGGGTAGGTTGCAGCAAGAACAGCACATGCGAATTTGATGTGCTCGGCGACGTGTATTAAGCATTCTATTTTCCAATGCTGAAAACACATTGAACGTTACCAAGACTTATTGCCTTTTTGATTACACATCACGAGACTTCCGCGTTAGCAAAACGAATACGCCCTAGCATGTCTTCCTACCGAATACGGTAGAAAAAACTAGAAACCCGATTCAATACGGCCATAAACAAGTTGCGTGAATGCGTAAATCTGCCCCCCAACAAAAGGTGCGGTTAAAGCAAGCACGACAAAGATGACGACGATTTTCGGGATAAACGTCAAGGTCATTTCTTGAATTTGCGTCAGGGCTTGGAACAAAGCAATCATAATACCAACTGCCATAGCGGCAACAACAGCCGGACCGCTTGCAATCAAAACGGTCCAGATCGCTGATGTTACCATGTCTATGGCGTCGGCTTCATTCATGCTTTTTCGCTGGTATCCGGCTTTTTATCCATAACAGTCACGCCCGGGCCGATAACAATTTCTTTGCCGTTATCGAGTTTTGCCGTCAAACCATCACTATAGATCGTGACAGACTGCACGGTGCCTTCAACTTTGGTACCATTGCCATCGTCATATTTCAGGTATTTTCCGATATAGCCTTCGGCTTGCGAAATGGGACCATTGACCAAGATTGAATCAAGCTTGCTATTGGTCTGAATAGCTTGTTCAACGGCAGAAAAGCTTGCCAATTGCGATACAAACTGGGTTGAATCCATCGGTTCTGTTGGATCCTGATTTTTCATCTGGGCAACAAGCAGCTTTACGAAGGTTTCATAATCCGCATTTGGTGCTGCTGCATTTGTCGTACCACCACCACTGCGCGTCGTGCCACCAGAATTGTCTACGGGACTTACACTCATGAGTTCATCTCCTTAAGCTGTTCCAACTGTTCTTCCAGCTGATCTTCGGTTTTGCGCCCCATAATCGCCGCTTCACGATCAAACAGACCACGTATAACTTTTAAAACTTCAAAAATGCGCTCTTGTTCAGTCAGATAGATACATTCGCGCAAACCTTCCAGAATATCAGGATCGGTAAAGGTGCGGAGCAATTTTCCCAACAATTCTACGAAAACATGCAATGCCTGATCGGCAGCTGCCGGATCTATCAGCATGATTTGTGCCGCGAAATAAAGCTGTTTCAGCGGCGTATTGGTATCCTCTGCCTGCAGAACATGTGCTTCCAAAAGAAAGGTCGCGTCATTCAACAGTTCAAGCGTCACTTTACGATCGGCACGGAGTACCGCGCCATTCAGAAAGATTTTCTCGTTCGGCCGTAAGGTAAGATGCATGGTTTTTTTCGTCATTCACTTTTCCCCGGATTTGAAGCCAGACCATCTCTAATGGATTCAGAAATCTCCACCAAAGCATCGAAATCCGCTATTTCCCCATTTTCCAACCGCTGTATCTCTTTCAGTATGAAAAAACCAATCGAAATCAACGACGCTTTCAGCTCCTTCGGTAATGCATTTTCAGCCTGCCCCAGATCTTCAATCAAGATGATCCATAGCTTACGCGTAAAAGCGACCGCCTCCGAAGCTTCGCGCGTGTCAGGGCCTGAAACCTGCGCTGCGCGTAATAATTTTATACAGCGGTCAAACAAGATACTCTCGCGCTCTCGCGCACCAACAGAGTCTTCTTCCATCACGTCTTCGTATCGCATCTGATACATCAAAATTCCGCAGACAAAATATCTGCCCTCAATTTACCATTATAATAGGCCGAATGCTTTATATATAGTTGACCAAACTCATTTTAGAAATGCGTGCAGTCATATTGTAGGAGATGTTAAGCATATTCTCCAACGTAATCATTCGGTTGCTTGCTTCCGCAGGATCTACGCCAATCAAGTCGTTCCGAGTACTGTTGAGAACCTTGACCTGAGCATCAATGCGCTTATTGGCTTGTGACACGCGGTTTTCAGAGTTGCCAAGGCTGGACGCGGTTGTGATAATTTGACTTATAGCACTGCCTGTCGCTTTACTATCCGACGAAGCACGCGCCCGATCTCCTACTGCAGCCTGCGCATCATCCGAAAGGCCGATATTTCCAAATTCGGCCACCAATATCATATTTTTCATTGCATGGCGGAAACCATCCTCATTGGCGGATACCGATATATCTACGGTTTCACCATTAGGCGATATGCGATTCATGACCGCACCATCTTCGGCTTTAGAGAAATTGGTGCTCCAGCTTGGCTCTTCAAAAAGATCATTGAAAGGACCATCAATAAATTTCTTCATGTCATCGGCGGAGATATCTGCAACCTTTGGGTCATCGGGACCGAAACCAAAATGATTACGGAACGCATCCTGAACAACTTTACTGCCACCGGTGTTGCTGCCCGCTTTATAATAATCGAGTGGTGGTTGACTGGTGTTTGTGCCGCCAAATACATACTCGCCATTGTAACTCGTATTCATTGCTGAAACGAAAGAATCCAAGGCTGCCTGTGCTGCAGATTGGATGGTCTTCGGTGTCGTTGTGACCGGATCACCCATCAAAGCATTGTTAAACTGTACCAGCGAACCACTGGCGGTATCCTTATCGCCGGCAAATACGAGGCTTTGCATTGCAGCCTGTGCCGATGCCATACGCTGGGCGGCCAAACTATTGCTGGTTTTCAAACCATTCAACGACGTCATCTGATTTTCATTGCCAATAAAGCGGCCTGTCTGCCGACCGAGCGTCAAGCCAGGATCATAAACGCGCCCCATCGTAGCTTCATAGCTCGCCTTCATAAGGTCTGACTGGCCTTGCGCGATCAGGGGGCGTTGATAATTGCCCATCACATATGTCGAAACTGAACTTATCTTCATTTCACACCTACCGGATTGCACTCATAAGGTCATCTAGCATTTTTCCAACAGTACTTATTATACGCGCTGTTGCCGAATATGTCTGCTCTAATTGTAGCATCAGTGCCATTTCATCGTCTGTATTTACACCGGTTTCGTTTGATAACGCTTCCGACGCCCGCATGAATTGCGTTCCCTGATATTGCGCCGTGCTCACAGCATTGGACCGCGTCCCTTCAAGCCATGAAGAAGAATTCTTGGCAAAGGACATAATACTCTGATTTGTTGCCAAACCGGTATCCGAACCGAAAGTGCGGCTTTCATCGAATTTATCGACAAGCGCCTGTATGTCTGTACCGAAATTCTCCGGCCCGCCACCTGTTGTTTTGCTATCAAAAACAGGATTTAGGCTGATACGACCGGAAAGGCCGTTGACGGATGAATCACCACCATCAAGAAACAAAGGCGGAGGTCCAGGAAACATATCAACGAGCGCTTTTGCGGTTTCGTCGAGTTGTTTTTGATATTGCGGCGCAATTTCATCCCGGACCTTCAACAAACCGCCGAGGTTTCCACTGCCATTCGGGTCTGCGAAAGAAGAATGCCCCAGAGGCACACCGTCAACAAACACCTGATTGCCGGTTGCTCCAGCCGGTAACGAAGCACTGGGCTCGAATGTCAGCTTACGCGGCTGCTTGTCATAGAGTGTACTGCCATCCATGCCGTAGATAGTGGTGGTACCATCGGAATGGCTTACTGTCGTAATACCGATTTCCTGCGATAACTCTTTTAGAACGGCATCACGTTGATCCATATAGGAATATGCATCGCGCCCTGCGGTCGTTTCATTGAAAACCGCACGGTCCAACTCATGAAACTGTTGCAATAGATTGTTGATGTTATCGACTGAGCCTTTGATGTCGTTATCGGCATCATTACGGATTTGCTCAATTTCCTTGGCACCCTGATTGAGGCCGTTTGCCACATCGCGTGCCCGATCAACCGCCGCGTCACCGGCTGAACGTTGACTTGGATTATTGGCATAAAACTGCAATGCTTCCTGAAAATCAGTCAATAACCGTGACGGCGAATTGGAAAAATCGTCTGCACCGTAGATATTCGACAAACGGGTTGCCCCGTTTGCTATCGTCGAGGATGCCGCAGATTGGCTGGATTTAACCAGATAATTGTTAAGCAATTGCGGATTATTGTCACGACGGATTGTTGCATAAACAGCGCCATTTGGTCCAGACTGAACATAAGTCGTGCGCCGCGTGTAATTAGGATCACGCGCGCCGGCAATGTTTTGCGACACGACATTCATCTGCCCAGACGTTGTCTTGAGTGAATTTCGTGCCGTCGAGAGTGCTGAACCAAGCGCCATTTCCGCTTTTCCTTCGCTTTAGGTAAGGCTACACTTAACGTTTCAAGTTGACAATAACATCCATCAATTCCGAGCCGGTCTGAAACACCTTGGAATTGGCCGTGTAGTTGCGTTGCGCTTCGATCATATCAGTTAACTCATCACCGATATCGGCATTGGAATCTTCCAAAACGCCAGTGTTAAGCTGGCCAAATGTGCCTTCACCGGGACGACCGAACATTTGCGATCCTGTCTCAGAATTAACCTGAAAGACCGTACCACTCAAAGTTGTCAACATATCCGGCGATGTCACAGTCGTCATACCAACGGTAGAATGCTGTACCGTTTTACCGTTGCTATATGTCACCATAACCTCTCCATCCTTACCAAAGGTAAAGGATTCATAAGCTCCGGGTGCCATACCATCGGGTTTCATCTCGAATGCATAGGTACTGCCCTGCTGTGTAACATTATCATTAAGATTGAGTGTGACTGGAAACGTCGCACCGTTGTTACCTGGAACAGTAATTTGTGGTGCTGGTGAAATTGGATTCAGTTTTCCATCTGCATCAAACGTCAATTGCTGATTGCTCAAAACTGATTGGTGTGTTGGCGGAGTTGTCGTGTTGTCCGCTTTCATAATGTTCATTGACCATGTGTTGTCAGCGGTTTTTGTCAAATAAACATCCAAGACAACGGCCGATCCTTGCTGATCATAGACAGTCACGGATTTCTTTTGATGATATGTCGACGAATCATTCGCATCGAACGGGGTCGTAATATTCTTTTCATCCGCTTTTAGATTCATGGACATGTCCATCTTGGTCGTCTGTTCAGCCGGCATCATATCCGATGCACCACCTTTGATCTGAATTTTTTGACCGTTCTCGTCCAGCAGGAAATAACCAGCGGCATTTTGTAAGAATCCATCGCCATCACGCTGGAAAGAACCCGCCCGCGTCATATATTCCGCACCGGTAGAATCTTGAACACGGAAGAAACCATTGCCATTGATCATCGCATCGCCAAGACGCATCGTCGAGCGCGCGACACCCTGCATGGTAATATCGTGGCGGACATGTGTGTTGACGCCACCGGATGCATAAGCGTTTCTCGTCGAAGGCATAACGAGACTGGAAAACTGGGTATCTGTCCGTTTGTAGCCGATTGTGCTTGAATTGGCGACGTTATCGGCGACGCCGGAAAGCCTGTTTGATTGCGCATTCATGCCCGAAACACCGGTGCGCATCATTCCATAAATACCCATCATCATCTCCTTCGATTGAGGACTATGATGACAACATAGGCAGCTTTCCTTGCGCGAAGCTGTTCACCGTTGCGATTATTTCTATCAGGCATCGCTTAAACAGCCGACATCTTCTGGCTGCATATCTCTATCAATACATCAACTGTCGAAGGTCGCAATCGAAACAAGCGGTCTACTATCCCCTTGCAAACGGAATGTGGCAATGGTCAAAGCGCAACCAAAAACAAAAAAGCCCGCTTTATCTCGCGGGCTCTCAATCACTTATGAAGCAATAATCAATCTTCGATATTCAGGCTATAGCCAAGGAAGCGCTTCGAGTCTATCACATCATAGCCAAGCTTTAATTTGAGCTTTTTACGCAGCTTGCTGATGTGGCTTTCTACGACGTTCTCTTCAACCTCGGCATCAAAAACGCCATAAATTGCGTTGAAGATTTGTGTTTTATTGACACGGCGGCCGCGGTTGGCAACAAGATATTCCAAAATGCGACGTTCACGACGCGGTAAAACGAAGTCAACACCATTCAGTTTGGGATCTCGACCATCATTGAATACACTGATCGGGCCGACCTCTACCGCTGCATCAGCGCTGCGCACATCGCCGCCCATGCGACGACGAATAGCAGCAACGCGTGCAAGAATTTCGCGAACATGAATAGGTTTACGCAGCACATCATCAATGCCCGCCTGAAACAATTCCAATGTCTGCTCGAGTGAATTGCTTTCCGTCACAGCCAATACTGGTGCGCCGCAACGCTCACGGATTTTTTTAGGCAATTCAATACGGTTCTGACAATCGCCCAGAAGGATCGCTTCAACGGCAGACATTTCAGAATGCGGTGCGGTCTCAACCCAATCGTCAAAATCGGCAGACGACAAACCAGTTGCCGAGATACCTTCCCGTGCAAATAAAGCGGAGTAACCATCCGTCACCAGCTTACGTTCGTCTACGATTACTATCATGACCCTAAAATCTCACTACAAACTACAGAACCCACTCTTCCCCAGAAGAGCTATTCCCCATGAGGGTGTGCCGTTAAGATATCTTTTACCATCCAAAACACAAGCTTTTTTTAACTTTTGTCCCGAAACATGACCCAGAAAACGGCAAAAAAGGCAATTTTCGAGCACTGAATCCCATTTTAGAACACGATGTTTCGCTGGGAATTATCCAGATAAACCAATGAAAACATGATTCTGTCGGCCATTAACCATGAATCTTTACCATAGTGTCTAAAATGCCACTTACATCTCGCTACGACAGAACTGCTGCGAAGGCTTTGTCCATTTTCCAAACCCGGATGCAATCATGTTACGCATGACGCGACAAACATAGCGTTTTTGCGCCGGATCGTTGTTGGGTCCAGCATGGTAACGCGCAACCGCCATAGTCCAGCTGCCCTCCCGCACATGAAGTTCTTTCAAGAATCGGGCGGCATAATCGACATTCATATGCGGTTTAAACATCGCAGCAACAGAGGGAAAGCGCTCGCCATGATAATAATGGTTGATCTGCATACACCCGACGTCGATAAGCTTGGCACCCCGGCGTTTTGCAGTCTGGAAGATCCTTAATGCCTCTGTTTCATTCTTTGCAAAAACCGCCTTACCATCGATGTTCAGTGCGTATGGCTGAAGCGATTCTTTATGTCCTGTCTCTGTGAGGCCTACCGCATACAAAATGCCCAAAGGCACATCGTAGCGTTTGGAAGCATTGATCATTTCCGCTTCACAAATATTTCCTGCATATGCCAGCGAAAGACATGCAAAAACACTAAACCACCAGACGACGAGGATCGCGATAGACTGTTCTTTCAACCGGTGAAACATCTTGAACCGGCGTATCGGTAAAAGGAAATTGCTCGAAATTCTGCCTAGATCCATTCTGTCCACCTTGGCCATTCTGGCCAAATGATTGGCGCTGACCATTGAAGTTCTGTCCACTATTGTCTTGACCGGCGCCCTGTCCAGAATTGGACGCCTGTGCCTGCTGCACTGCCTGTGGACTCTTATCGATAATCGCTATGGAAAGGCGACCGTCATCGTTAAAACCGGACTTTTCCAATGCTTTGCTCAGCATTTGGTGGTCGCCAGCCAATAATCTCGCGGTCTCCTGCCTTTCGGCATGAAGTTCAATGTGCAATCCGTTATTGGTCATTCTTAAACGTGCATCGACCGCGCCTAGATCATCTGGATTGAGCTTGATATGGAGCACACGCATGTCTCCTACCTGTTTATTCTGGGTCACCTCGATATCCGCTATACGCCCTGCGGCTTTCGTTTCGGGGCCAGCGTCATGCATGGCAAGCTTATCGCCAATCTGTATTGTTTTCAAAGGTTGCGCTTTTTCCGGTGATACGTCCAGACGGTTCGCTATGCTTTCACCGCCAGTTTTTTTCGTCTCATGTGGCTGCTTATCACCAAGCGCTGCTTCAGCAGAACCATCTTCGTCAGTTTGCCCTTCGGCTAGAATTCCCGTGCCAAGCTCGGTTTCGGAATCTGGCGATACAATGGAACCAGCCTTTAGGTCTGCACCGGCTTTTGCCAACCTGTCACTTGCCTTACCATCGGCTTTGTCCGCCGTCTTACCGCTTTTTTTATCTTTACCCAGAGATACGGTTGTATCCTGGTCTTCAACGCTTGCGTCTTCCGCGGCCGTTTGACCTGCCTGTTGTGCTGCTGCCAATTGATGAAAGAAACCGTTTACATTTGCCAAGTTAGCGTTATCAGCAGTTTCTTTTGCCGCTTCGGCGTCTGCATCCACAGAACCTTTGCCATCAACATCCTTGTTTTTATCTTCCTTGGATTGTTCTGCCGTGGTTTCTTTCGGCTTATCTTGATCCGAAGTGCGTGGCGGCGTTGATTTATTCTGCTGCGGACTGGCCAAAACATCATCAAATCTCGGTTGTTTGGACGAAGATGGCGCAGCTTTGCTACTGTCAGCACTCACCGAACGAGGTGATGGCACAATGCTTGAAAGATCACCCATTACCATCATGGTTTTTTCTCCAGCAACTTATCTACGGCCTCAAGTTTTTCTTGGGCCTGTTTCATAAACTGATCAATTTCGCCTGAAGTCTTGGTGGCATCGCTGCGGCCTGCCGAAACATCAGTGGGAACCGGCAGTGGCGTTTCCGCCTTTGCATCGACCTGATCGACCGGTAAACCAACGGCTTCAGGAATTGTGGTCTGGCTGTCATCTTCTTCATGAACCTGCGCCGGCAATGCGGTTGTATCAAGAACAACACCCTTGGCGACGGCTTTTGCCGCTAATAATAAAGGGCGATCCCGTTCAGGTAGATCGTTGATGGAGATGGTTTTCAGCATCTGTCCGGCTTCTTCAGCCGAGGTCGAACCTACAGAGCTAGCCGCATAATAAAGACGGGCAGACGTATCATCGGTGTTAAGCTTACGGGCAAGTTCCAGAGCTTTACCTGCACCAAAATGGGCGCGTTGCATGCGTGCATCAATCAGGGCCGCACGGCTGACTTTCATGTAAACAATGAATTGTACCATGACTGGCGCATAACCAATCAGATCGTCCAACTGTTGATCGGTTAGATGTGTATCGAGTTGCGGCAGCGAAAATGAAAATTCCCGCCAGAATTCGTTGGCATAAGGCGATTGGGAAAAACGGTCAACATAATTGCGCGTCAACAACCGCAAGCGCGGTATATCGCCGGTCATCGTTGCGACCTTGATTTGGCGGCGGATTGCAGCCTCTTCAAAAAGCGAACCAGGAGCCAGAAGCCTTACCCTGTCGAGCCGTTTCATCGCCGCAACAGGATCCTGTTCAGCCATATCCGCCACCGTGCTAAGTGCTATAGAAAGAAGAAGCGCGGATGGCACATGAGCACTTTCATCCGGCATATTGGCGAATGCTTTCAAAAAGGTGGCTTTGCGATGATGAGCGTAAGCAAGCGCGCCATCAACCATATTTTTGGAGATGACACCTTCCGGACTGGTTTTCAAAATTGTTTCGACAACCTGCGGGTTTCCGCCATTAAAAAGGTAGGTCAAAACCGCATAGAGATTTTGCGCATTTTCCCATGTGGATGGATCGGCAGCCAGAAATTTCTGTCCGATTTCAGCAAGAACACGTGGCTGCATCTGCAAGGCACCCGCTTGCCCGGCGGCAATATCATCCTGCAAGCTTTGTAAAGAACGTACAAGCTGCACTGGCTCCAGCGCGGCGACCGTAATCTGCGCGTGAACCGGACTAAGTGCGATAGGCCAAGCAACACCTGTCAAATAAATGATCTTCAAGAAACGCGCGATCATGGCGTTTTCCCACCCTGTCCGGCCGAAGCAGCTTGATCTGGCGATGCATTTTGCGGCAGACGCATGAAAATTTCTATTCGACGATTTTCCGCAGCATATGGATCCTTCTTATTTTTCAATTCCCGGTCCGCATAACCTTCAACCCGCAGAATACGCTTTTCATCAAGACCGCCACGCACCAACATATAATAAGCCATTTGCGCGCGTGAACTTGAAAGTTGCCAGTTATCATAGGTCGATGTTTTATAAGGGCGAGCATCGGTGTGGCCGCTTATGACAACCTCTCCCTCACGTTTTTCCAGAATCTTTGCGATACCTGCCAAGAGGTCAACCGTCTGTTTATCCGGCTTTGCCGAACCAACGGTAAACATGCCGTAATTGGTCTGATCCATGAGCTCGATCGCCACACCGTCATTCACCGGTACAACGCGCACCATTGGATGAGCGCCACCCGGTTGGTCTTTGACAAGCTTGTTCAACTCGGTCGAAATTTCTTTGACCGTTTCCCCCACGCTGTTACCTTTTGCTTCCTCGACAGAAGTATCCGGCTTTTTCACTTCCGGCAGATCCGGGGCTGCTTTAGCGGCCTTATCATCTTGCGCCGCTTGCGTCGCTGGACCAGCATTTCCTGCTTCCAAACCGCTATCGCCCTGCTTTTGGCCGCTTAATGTACCAGCGTCATTTTTGCCGCCGGTTTGCTCGCCTTTATCACTGCCAGCCGCTTTATCCTCTACTTGTGAACGCTGATCGGTTGCCTGTACAGCCTTACCACCCGTTCCTTCAATCATCGCCTGAATTTGCGCGCTTCCGGCGCGATCGCCGGCATTCTGATTGGGGCCACCCGCCGATGCCAACATATCGGGTGCGGCATTTTTACTCCAATAATCTGGAGAAAATGGATCGCGATAGGCAGTCCCTTCACTTGCGCCTTTTTGCGCTCCGCCCTCGGAAGCACCGCCGGCGCCATCAAGGTGAACATCCGCATCGGGCGACACTTCCGCTATTTCTTCGAGCACCTCATAAGGCTCGCTCATCATTTTTGCTTCTTCAGCACTGCTTTGTGCTGCAGAACTTTGCGCCTTTGCACCTTGTTGTCCTTGCGCATCTGTTCCAGATTTTTTTTCATTGTCACCCACAGCATCATTTTCCTGGATGCCACGTGGATTCGTGCGTCGGTCAACCAATTTGATCGGATTGAAATAGCTGGCAACAGCCGCTTTGGTTTCTTCATTGGCAGCGTTAATAAGCCACATTACCAGAAAAAATGCCATCATTGCGGTCATGAAATCGGCATAGGCAATCTTCCAAACGCCACCATGATGCTCATCATGGTCGCCACCGCCGCCACGACGCACAATGATAATTTCATTATGTGTTTCAGGATCAACTGATTTCATCGCACCAGTTCCTTCAATTCAACAATGAGCGGATCAAGCCTTGTGGCGATCACAGCATCTCCCTGTCGCAAGCGGATATCAGCGGAATCATTGGCGCGAAGTTCGAACTTTGTCGCATCGAAACCGGCCTGACGGGAAAGTGCATCCAATAATTCCGCATTTCCCTCCACCACCATGGGCTGCCCAGCCGATACTGCTTGATCGGCTATTCGGGCGGCAAAATCGCGCAGCGCATCATCACTTAATTTGTTACCAATAAATGTTGCCAGCACTTTCGCCACATCATTTCCGATTGTATCCAACACCATCGCCAAACCGTTTGACAAATCTGACTGCATATTCGCAGCCAATTCATTGACTGTATTTTGCTTCATATCTGCCAAGGCTTTTGTCTGCTGTTCTTCCAAAACGCGTTTTTCATCTGCAAATTTTGTCTGCAATTCAGAAGTTGTTTGCTCGACGGCCTGTTCAAAAGCTTCCCGGCGGATTTGTTCAACATCCACTTTCGGCTCGCTCATCAAAGGCTTTTCGTCAAGCGGCGACATTTCTTCTTCTGCTGCTTGCGGAAAATCGACGGCAGTTTCAACAATGTCGGGATGTATCGGCTCGTCAAATGGTAGAACTTCAACATCTTCATCAGCAATGCGACGAGGTGCAAAATCGCTTAGAAAAGTGGAAAGGGCAGCACCTGCCTTTTTCCCGATTTCTTCCTGCGTATCATTCATTGCACTTGCATCTTTCACTTATCATCCAACCGTCGCGGCCTACGCAGCCTGTGCGGTTGTCGTTTTATCGTCGTCCTGCACCCAGTCCCGCAACACGCCAGCAAAACGCTCTTCATCCATGGATATCATTTGTTCCAGACGGTTTTGTGGCGGCACACGCATGCGACTGCGCAGGTCTTGCAACGTATCATTATCCGGCAGCATATTACCATCAAAACCATCATTCTTGCCAGTCTGATTTGGCAATGCTGGCATATTCTCGGGGCCAGCCAATGCGCTCTCGCCACCTTCAAGGGCACGCTGACCACCACGCATTTCACGCATAAGCGGACGTACACCCAAGAATAGAATGAGCAAAACAGCAATGACAAGAGCGGCACCGTTGACAAGGCCCGAAGTATAACGAGAAAGCGATTGCCACATAGGCGCCTCGACCGGCTGCATGTTGGCGTCTGCACTATTAATGAAGTCAACAGCGGTCACATTGATCACATCGCCACGCTCTGTATCGAGACCTGAAGCTGTCGCCACCATCTGGCGGATACGGTTGACCTGGTCGTCAACATAGTTTGCCGGCGCTGGCGATGTCGCATCGCTCGGCGTCAAACGTGCGCGGTCAATAACAACGGCAACGGCAAGTTTCTTGACATTATAACCATCGCTGACGGTTGAAATGGTTTTTGAATTAATTTCATAATTGGTTGTTTCTTCGCGACGATCTTTTTTATCAGTGGAGTTTTCACCCGTACCGCCAGCGATCTCTTCCTGAGGGATATTCTGCTCCACACCAACCGCGTCATTATTGCGGCTATTCTGGCTATCGCCTTGATCGCGTACGCTGCGGACAGAACGTGCAACCTGGGAATCGGGATCGAAAATCGTTTCATTGGTTTGGCGACGATCGGTATCCAACTCCACCTGAACACTTGTTTGGAAATGATCCATGCCGAGATAGGGGGCCAATTGCTTGCGGATATTTTCGTCGATTTGCGAAGCGACCTGATGCTCAAGCGAAGCCATCATGATAGGTGCGCCATTCATCGCATCGGCACCTGATGCCAACAATCTTCCGTTTGTATCCAGAACCGTTACCGAACTTGCCTCAAGTGAAGGAACCGCCGCAGCAACCAATTGCCGGATAGACTGGGCCGATTCTGCTGCAAAGCCACCCTCTGTACGAATAACAACAGAAGCCGTGGGCTTTTGATTGGCACGCCGGAATGAACCTTTATCCGGCAAAACAATATGGACTCGCGCTGCTTTAACACCCTGCACAGCTTGGATTGTACGGGCGATTTCACCTTCCAAAGCGCGTTGCCTTGTAATTTCCTGCATGAAAGATGTCAGACCGAGCGAACCCATATTGTCAAACAGTTCATAACCGGCGTTATTGGAAGTCGGCAAACCTTTTTCGGCCAAGAACATACGTGCTTTTTCTGCCTGTCCCACCGGCACTTGCACCGAACTACCATCAGATGACACGTCGAAAGCAATCCCCGCCTCTCCCAGCGCCATACCCATACGGTTGACATCATCACGCGACAAACCGACATACAACGTTTCATATGTCGGGCGCGTCAGATAAAAGCTGGAAAATAGAATGGTTCCGAACAAAGCGGCACCCACCAGCCCCAGAGCTATCAGGCGTTTTGCACCCAATTTTCCGAATGCTGTGCCAAGCGATGAAAGCAGAGCCTGTAACCTATCCATGAATCCGTACCGTATTTATGGGTAAAACCCGTTTTTACTGACTAGGGTAAACCACCAAAAAACCATGGATACCCCTGACCTCAGTTTGCACCATAAGAGGCGAAGCTTGCGCGAAGGTGATCACATCGACAACGTCTTGCTTTATCGACAATGCTATGTTGCAGCCTTAGTACCCACCTATCAAAAGTGATGGTCGGCAGGTCGAAAACCATTTCTATGACTGGAAGTTTTCACGGTGATGCACCTGCAAGATTTATAAACTCAAAAGCCTTCACACTTTTTCAAGTTTGGGTTAAGCAGTGATCAGCAGATAGAATGGAACGTTTGGTTCACTTCCCTTCTCGCTGTACTGTATGCTCGGCAAAGTAAAGGAAAATCTATGCGACGCTTGATCTTAACATCCATATTGTGTTTGCCATTGGTTGCGTGTGGAGGAAGTGAGAAAAGTTGCGATTCCGACGATGTTCTCAAAGCTCTCCATTCAAAATTGGTGGAGGGACTAAATTTCGAGATAGGTGTCAAAGATTATTATAGTAGCAACAAAGGTAAACTTACACTGAAAGACCCGCGTGAAGTCGGTAAAAGCGGCGAATTTACACGCTGCAGCATCACAATGGTGATGACACACTATGTTGATCCCAAAACCAATGCCCGCTATCCGGCACCTCAGGAAAAGAGCCTGCCTATGCCCTATAGTTTCAAAGTTATCGATGCCATGATTACGCAAGTGAAGGTAGCCGAATAAAAAACCTACGGCATCAGCCCAAATGCAAAGTTCAGCTAAAGAATTTTAGATCTGTTTTTCCAAAAAATAATCCAAACAGCAAAAGGCCGTGCATTGTGCACGGCCTCTCAATTTTAAAAACCAATCGTTGATTACTGACGGAACAGAGAAAGAATATTCTGGCTGTTCTGGTTAGCAATCGACAAAGCCTGAATACCAAGCT
>NZ_JBTXLM010000005.1:0-212233 GCF_054871565.1 Bartonella sp. LJL80 | reverse complement strand
CCCCCCCCCCCCCCCCCCCCCCCCCCCCCCCCCCCCCCCCCCCCCCCCCCCCCCCCCCCCCCCCCCCCCCCCCCCCCCCCCCCCCCCCCCCCCCCAAAAAAAATTAAAGCCAGCGGTAAACCACTAACCTCAAATCCAAACCCAACATATCTACCCGCACGATAAGCCAAAAATATCCCCTTTTTGGCAACCCAATATATGTTTTCTTCTAATATTCATTGCATTAAAAAGCAAGCCTTTAAATATATTAACTTTGAAAAAATTTGACCTTTTTCCCAAAATAATAAAAAATTTTGTTATGATGGTTCTTCCATCCATCGAATACAAGATTCTGAAATTTTAATATATATTTTTTTAAATATTATTAAAACATTGAACCAAATGCAAATTTACATCACTATTTTTTGCATAACCATCATTTTATAATCCAACTAATTATTAGACAACTAATATACTATATAATAAATTAAAAATATTTGTATTCACTATACAAATTCATAAAAAATTTAAATCTATAAACGCGATTATATGAGATCATGTCATATAATCGCGTTCGCAAATTTTCGCATTGGTTGAAAATTTTCACTGAGGAGCACTATAATTTTCGTCGAAAATGATAACAGGCTTAATCACCTTGCCTGATCTCGAATCGGCAAAAGCCTGTTCAATTTGATCTGGCTTATAAAACGATACAAGCTTATCAAATGGGAACCGTCCCTGTTTCCAAAACTCTATAATCTTCGGAATAAACAATTGTGGAACTGCATCACCTTCAATTACGCCACGAACAGTAATGCTCTTGACAATAATGTCACGGGTAAGATTAAGCTCGATATCCTTACGGCCAACGGCGACACATAACATTTTGCCGTATATTTTGAGGCAATTCATAGCTTGTAATTCAACACTATCAACGCCGGTTGTCTCAAAGCTATAATTTGCGCCGCCATTCGTAATCTGTTGTATGGTGGCGACAACATCTTCTTTGGAGCTATTGATAATATGCGTCGCTCCAAGAGAGCGTGCCAATTCCAGACGCTCATCATGTATATCGACAGCGATAATCTTCGTGCATCCAACCAGTGTTGCGGCCATCAATGCACTCAATCCGACTGCGCCCGTACCAAAAACAACCAAACTGGTTCCAGCTTCCGGTTGCATCACATTCAACACCGAGCCGCTTCCGGTCATAAAACCGCAACCGAGGGGCCCCAAATAGCGAAGGTCAATATCTGGTGAAACCTTAACCAGACTGCTTTCATGCGCTATACTGTAATTGGAAAAAGACGATTGTCCGAAGAATTGTGATACGTTGTCGCCTTCAGCTGTATGCATTACAAAGTTGCCGTAGCGGTTTTTGCCTTCGAAATTTAATGCACCAAAATTTTCACATGCGCCATTTTTTCCAGTAAGACAGCGCTCACAATGACCGCAGGACGCAAAGCCTATAACCACATGATCACCGACCTTTAATGTTGTCACGGCACTGCCTATTTTTTCAACAACACCAGCCCCTTCATGCCCCAAAACAATGGGGAAGTTAGCGGCCATGGAGCCATCAAGTACGGCTGCATCCGTATGGCACACACCGCTGGCGACGATGCGTACCAGCACTTCGTTTGCAGACGGATCCTCCAGATTAACCAATTCACAATGAAATGGCTGCTTGCTGCGTGTTACGATTGATTGCGTTTTCATTTCCTGTCAGCCTTTCATGGATTATCTGGTAATACGGATGGATTTACGATGAGAAAATGCCTCATAGCTATAGCGTCCATGATATTCACCCATGCCTGAAGGCCCGACCCCACCAAAAGGCAAGAAAGCCGATGCTGCGTGGTTGAGAACATCATTGATTTGCGCATCACCTGACGGAATTTGATCGAGTACCCGCTTGCCCGTATCGTAATTTTTGGTGAAGATGTAAGCCGCCAAAGGTTTAGGATGGTGCTGGTTCACGAGCGCGGCAACACTGTTCAAATCCGAAAAGGTTAAAACCGGCAAAATCGGAGCGAACAACTCCTGCTGCATTAAAGCATCATCCCACGAAACATTATCAACGATAGCCGGCTCAACATAGCGCGTTTCGCGATCCGCCTGCCCTCCTATGCGGATAGTTCCTTTTGTTTTTTCAAGGTAAGATAAGATCTTGTCAACTTGCGTCTGCGAAACAACTTTCCCAATTTTTCCCGGTTTCATCAAATTATGTTTTACATAATCGACCAGCTTATTCACCAACGCCTCTCTAACTGTTTCATGAACCAGTAGATAATCTGGTGCAACGCATGTTTGACCACTATTAGCAAATTTACCCGCGGTAACTTTTGCAACGACCTGATCAAGATCCGCGTCAGGGCAGATGATCGTAGGACACTTCCCACCTAGCTCTAAAACGACTGGTGTCAAATGCTCTGAGGCAGCCTTCATCACTATCTTTCCAACCCCGGGACTGCCCGTAAAAAAGATAAAATCAAACGGCAGCGACAATAAATAGCTGTTTTCTTCCACCGCTCCCTGGACAACCGCAAGGTATTCGGAAGGGAAAGCGCTCGCTATAATTTTTTCAATTACCATAGCCGTCATTGGTGTATTTTCAGAGGGCTTGATGATTGCCGTACAGCCGCTGACAATTGCTCCAACAACCGGCGCCAACGTTAAATTAATCGGGTAATTAAATGGCCCTATGATATAGCTGACACCAAATGGTTCTCTTTGGATCAAGAAGTCGGAAGGCTGTAGAAAACTATCCACCGGAGCTGTCTGCTCCACAACCCATTCGTCCAGATGCGAGAGAGCGACATCAATTTCTGATAAGACCACACCGATTTCCGAGCCATCAATATTGGCCTTAGTTTTTCCTAAATCTTTTTCCAGCGCGACATAGATTTCCGGGGCATGCTCGATAAGCGATTTCTTTAACGCCTTAAGCGCGTCTTTCTTAAAATCAATATTTCGTGTTTTACCCGTAGAAAAATACTTCTTTTGTCTTTCAAAGACTGAATATATCTTATTTTTTACGTCATTCTCCACAGCGAAACCTCCAAATTTTACATCATTATAGGATATTCATCGATCTCAAATTTCACAACACACATATTATTGACCTGTAATACTTTTTGTTTATTGCCAAAATTCTTTATCAACGAACATCATATGCATGATAACCCTATCACCCGATCACGCCGTTATTCAGACGAATATCTTATAAATCGCGTCGCTATTCGTATTAGACAATGGCAACGATGCGATCTCAAATAAGCCAGACAAGCTGAATGCCATCAATCGTTTCCGATTTCCTGGCGTCTTATCCTCACTTATCTGGAGAAATACCATGACTGCTCGTAAGCCTTTGGCTGATTTTGTTATTGTAGAACAACTATGTGGAGAAATCGCCTCGGTTGGGAAATTGCTAGCGGAATTTGGTGCCGAAGTTATCCGGCTTGAACCGCAACAAGGTCTTCCTGATCGAAGAGAACAAACTGATCCATCCCATATCATCGACTTTCATATCCACAATGCTGGCAAGCAAAGCATGGTCTGCACATTAACGAATTCGCCCATGGATGAAATTTTCAACCGTGCTGATGCATTTATTTTCGATCCAACGATTAAAAGCGATATGAACGTTGACATCGAAACCTATCGGCTACGATATCCGCATCTGCTATTGGTGTCCGTTAGTCCGTTTGGCAGCAATACGCGCATAAGTTCGTGGAAAGGGTCAGCGCTGATTTATAGCGCATTATCTGGTGAACTGGCACGTTCCGGCTATGGGATGCGGGAACCAATTCTGCCACCGGGAGAACTGACGGTTGGTTGTGCAGCGGCGCAAGCTTTCTTCGCTGTTGTGACTGGCCTTTATGATTGTTTGTTGAACGCTGCTGGACGGGCAATCGACTTCTCCATTTTGGATGGTGCCTCGCAAGCCCTCGACCCGGGATTCGGTATTACAGGCAGCTCATCCATGGGAGCGACGGCAGAAATTCTACCCCGCCAAAGACCAACAATATCGTCCTATCCAATCATCTCATGTGCCGACGGGAGGATAAGACTCTGCATTCTTTCTCCACGGCAATGGGAAGGTTTCCGTGAATGGTTGGGTAATCCAGCCGAGTTTATGGATAAAAGTTTCTACGATATCAATGTGCGCTTTAAATCGCCCGAATTGACCAAATTTATCAATGCGTTTTTTGAAAAGCATACAACCAAGCAAGCCGTTGAAGAAAGCAAGGGGTTTCACGTTCCATGCGCCACGGTACGTGGTCTTGTCGCCGCGATTGAAAATGAACATGTGAAGGCGCGCGGTAGTTTTTCTCATAGAACGCTGTCCGAAACGCTAACTATCCCTATGCCAAACGGCATGGTGACGATTGACGGACAGCGTATGGCCGTTGAGGACATCGCCCCGGACTTGGGAACGTTTAACATATCACGACTCCAGAAATTAAAGAGAGGCGAACCGGTATCAAACCGGCAGCACAACCGCGCGCGCCCGCTTGAGGGAATACGTATTCTTGATTTAGGCGTCATCGTGGTTGGGGCTGATACTGCCAAGCTTCTGGCCGATCTAGGCGCACAAGTCATCAAGGTGGAGGATCACACGCATCTGGATGGTTCACGATTAAGCGGTGATATGAGCTGGTCATTTCATCTCGGGCATCGCAATAAAAAAAGCCTCGGTATAAATTTGAAAACCCAAGAAGGCCACAACCTATTTATGGAGCTAGCCAAAGATGCTGATGTAATCCTGTCAAACTTCAAACCAGGTACATTGGACAAAATGGGACTGAGCTATGAAGTTATCAGCCAAGTAAACCCAGGTATCATCATGGTGGATAGTTCAGCGTTTGGTTCCAGCGGGCCCTGGGCAGACCGCATGGGTTATGGGCCTTTGGTGCGGGCAAAAACAGGCCTGACAACTCTTTGGGGATATGCTGATGACCATAGCCTTTGTGGCGACTCTATTACGATTTATCCTGACCATGTCGGGGCACGTATTGGGGCAGCTTGCGTCATCAGCCTCCTGATACGGCGCCTGAAGGATGGAAAAGGCGGCAGTGCAACGATTGCGCAATCAGAAATTGCTCTCAACCATCTTGCCACGTTAATTGCTATCGAAGCAGCTGGAGCCGAAAACAGATTAAATGACGTTCCCAATGGGATTTATCCGGCACGTGGATATGACGAATGGGTAGCGATATCTGTTAGCGATAATACAGAATTCGAAAAGTTGCTTGGCATTATTGCAGATCCGCTGCTGCAAAATGAAGATTACGCTACTTTTGATGGTAGACGCAAACATCGCCAATCAATCGAAGAGTGTATAAAGAGGTGGTTGCTGACCTTGGCCCCTGAAGATGCTGAAACACGATTGCAGCAAGCTGGTATCGCCTGTGCCCATATGAAACATGTGCAAGACTTGCCAGGCTTGGACTATTTCGTTGATCGTGATTTCTTCCGCACCGAACACAATCCGCTCCTTCCTGAAAGGACAATTGTCGCGGAAAAACAACCTTTTATCTCCGATATTGCCTTGGATGTGCCAAACCTGCCCGCTCCAGGTTTTGCCGCAAATACAATCGAAATTGCCAAAAACCTATTGCATCTCGATGATCAACAGATCGCTGCATGCATTGCCAAAGATATCCTACAAATTCATTCATCTGAAAAACAATGAGGCGCATTATGACCCATGATAAAGTACTGACGAATATTGAAAATGGCATTCTGACCATTGTCATCAATCGACCAGAAGTGCGTAATGCCGTCGATAGTGATGTGCATACGGGCATCGGGGATGCTTTGGAGGTAGCAAATCAACGATCAGATATTCGCGTTGTTGTCATTACCGGTGCGGGGGACAAAGCGTTTTGCGCGGGCGCTGATCTGAAAATTTTATCAGAAGGTAAAAGTATTGCGCCCGATGACCCTGTCAAAGCAGCATGGGGTTTCGCGGGTTTTGTGCGCCATCCTATCTCCAAGCCTGTTATTGCTGCAGTTAACGGTTTTGCCCTAGGTGGTGGCACAGAGATTACCCTTGCCAGCGATCTTGCGGTCGCCGCGCAGACGGCATCTTTCGGCCTGCCGGAGGTCAAACGCGGAATTATGGCGGCAGGTGGCGGTAGTATTCGTATAGCAAAGCAATTACCGGTCAAAAAAGCAATGGAAATCCTTCTGACCGGAGATCCTATCAGCGCCCAAGATGCATTGGCCTACGGCTTGGTCAACAAGGTCGTAGCAGCGGAGAACCTATTGGATGAGGCCTATGCCTTGGCGCAACGTATCGCAGCCAATGCGCCGCTTTCGGTACAAATGAGCAAAGCTGTGGCTTTGGGCATTGTCGATGGTTCCACACCATCCGAGGCCGCCGCTTGGGACCATATGAGCAAAGCCATACGCTTTTTGAAACAAACAAGTGATGCAAAAGAAGGAACGAAAGCTTTTGCTGAAAAACGCCTTCCCCATTGGACAGGCGCATAAGAAAGGGCCATAAAATGACTAAGTACAATATTCCTGTAATTGTCGGTGTCGGTCAGGTCAATGATCGGCCTGCGACACCTGAACACGGTTTAGATTCTCTAGGATTGATGATTGAAGCGTTGAAGCGAGCTGAACAGGATGCCGGTGGCAATTGGCTGAATGCGTTGGATTGGCTTGCAACAATTGAACAGATCTCCTATCCTGATTTGGGCGACGTCTTAGAACCTATATGCAATCATTTCGGAGCCAAACCGCAGTTTAGCAAAACCAGTCCATCCCCTTGTGGGCACTTTCCGGTGCGATACCTCAATGAGGCTGCGAACGCGATTGCGGAAGGCCATGTCAAAATTGCCGCAGTGACTGGCGGTGAAGCTTTGCGCACAGCTGCTGCACTTGCAAAAGAAAAGCTTGGCATCGCGCATAGGGATGTTTTTGCCGAATTTCATGCACAAAAAAAGCCGAGCTACGCGGAGCGTTATCACCTGAGTACACCGACGGATGTCTATCCTTTATATGAGAATGCGGCACGCAAGCTTTGGAAACAGACGTTCGCACAAGCACAACAGGAGAGCGGACAGATTTGGAGCCTTTTTTCAGAAATCGCAGATAAAAATCCCAATGCTTGGCTGCATAGCCCGATGACACCTGAGCAAATCGTCATTCCTTCACCGCAAAATAGGCCCATCACGTTTCCTTACCAGAAATATATGGTTGCCAATAGTTCGGTCAATCAAGGGGCTGCCTTCATCGTCACCAGTTTGGAGGAAGCGGAAAGACGCGGAATAGCGCGTGAACGGCTGGTATTTATCGGCTACGGCGCGGGAGCAAATGAGCCGGAAGATATTTTGAACCGTGACCAATATGGCCGTTCAGCCAGTATGCATATATCCATGCAGAAAGCGATAGAACTCAACCAATTGAAGCACGAAGATATTCGCGCCGTGGAACTTTACAGCTGCTTCCCATGTGTTACAAAAATGGCCCGTAGAACGATTAATTGGTCAGCAAACCGACCCGCTACCGTGGTTGGCGGGTTGACGTTCGGTGGTGCTGCAGTTGGCAACTATATGAGCCATGCCATCGCACAAATGACTGCACTATTGCGCGATAGCGGTGATGTCGGTCTCCTGTTTGGAAATGGTGGTTTTGCCACCTATAACCATACTATCGTGCTATCGGGAAAACCGTTTAAAAACCTTGAATTGCCGAAGAATATCGACTTTCAAGCGGATGCGGACGCTATGCGTGGAAAAGCGCCTTCCATCAATGAAGGCCATGTCGGTTCGGCAGAGATAGAGACTTATACCGCTTTTTATGATCGTGCAGGACAAGTCACAAGCGCGACGATCATCGCAAAAACACCAAAAGGCGAGCGCACCCTGGCTGAAATTGACGGTGCAGCCACGACGGAAATTGCCCGCCTGCTAAATCCTCAACAGGAAATGATCGGAAAAGCCGGCACGATCAAGTTTGTCAATGATCGTCAAAAGTGGCAATTTTAAAAAAAATCACGATATAAATGCCTTAGGGGATGGTGAGATATGATCATCCCCACCGGTCAATCGCCCCAAAACCAGATTCCAAAACAGTCTTGCTGTCGGCGTAGATTGTTCTTTTTTCCGGATGAGCGAAAAGGGAACCTCGTGTTCGAGCTGCACCCGCCGACGGATCAACGCTGGGTTAAGCTCGGCCGTATCTGGAAAATAGAGATGGCCATAGACAATCTGTTCAGCGCCTAACAAACGATCCATAAGATCATCGGTAATTTCAGGAATTTGGATTAACTCGGCACCGGCCTGTCGCAATGGAGAAAAATACTTGTCAAACAGAACCGGATGAAGTGCTCGCGTAAAGACGTAAATTTTCTGTCCGGCAAGTTTCTCAGGCTCGATAATTCTGCTTTTGGCAAGTTTGTGCATGCACGACATGACGAGGCTGATACCGAATTGGGTTATCTGCTGACACTCAAGGTCATCATAGGGCGCGTCGCCCAAGATAAAGGAAAGATCGAGTTCGCCCTGGCGCACCTTATCGATCAACGTTGGCGTCCAGCCCACATCCAATTCGATCCCTATATCGGGATAGCGTGCCGAAAATTGCTTTATCACATCTCGCCGCTGCGATATTTTATGGCTATAGGGAGGGGCACCGATCTTTACATGTCTGTCGTCCTTCCGGCGCAACTGCGCAGCTAAAGCCTGACACGACGCCATGCTGGCAGCAACGGTTTGCGCTACCTTAAGGAATTCCAAGCCCTTCGCAGTCAAATCGATATTGCGCGTGTTGCGGTCGAACACCGCGAAACCGAGCTGGTCCTCCAACTGTCGAATACGTGCCGATAACCATGGTTGTGCAACGTGCAACCTTTCGGCTGCACGTGTGAAAGAGAGTTCCTCCGCCACAACAGCGAATTGGATGATAATTCTTGGATCGAGTTTCAATTTCCCCCTCCCTCACATGATAAGCTGATCATCATTCACAAAGATCGTCAATAACATCCTGCTGCTTCATTTCACCAATCGGATAAATTTAACTTGATCCTATTGTCGTAGAACTATTATGGTTTAATCTTGCACACGAAGATGACTGTTTTGTGCAATCAGGTAATTTAAGGAACTATCGAATGGCTAACCCCGACATGCGTTGTTTTGATGGTCATAACGATATTCTTCTGAAAATCTGGCTGCGCGACGATGCATCGCCTGATTGTTTTATAGACGGCTTTGAACAAGCCCAGATTGATTGGCCTAAAGCCCAAAAAGGTGGTCTTGCTGGCGGGCTATGCGCTATATTTCCCCCGTCCTCGGGTGCTGTCGCCGATAGAGATGGCATCATGCCGCAGCTTTGCCAGCAGGAAGCCATGAAAGCCACACAAGGAATGGCGAAACTTCTCAAGTCGATCGAGGAAAAGGCACCTGATTCCTTCAAAACTTGCAAAACGGCTGCTGATATTCGTCTGGCGGTCGCTGATAAAAAATTTGCTGCCGTCTATCATATTGAAGGCGCAGAAGCGATTTCTGAAAGTCTTGATGAATTGTACCTCTTGCATCAACAAGGCCTGCGTAGTCTCGGTCCGGTTTGGAGCCGTCCCAATATCTTTGCTTTTGGAGTTCCATTTCGCTTTAACGCTTCACCCGATATCGGTCCTGGCTTGACAGAAGCCGGCAAACGGCTGGTTCATGCGTGTGATGAATTGGGCATTATGATTGATCTTTCCCATATGAATGAAAAAGGGTTTTGGGACATTGCCAAAATCTCCACCCATCCCTTGGTCGCCAGCCATTCAAATGCCCACCGTCTGTGCCCGCAAAGCCGAAATCTTACCGATCAACAGCTTTTGGCCATCCGTGACAGCGGCGGCCTCGTCGGCATTAATTTTGGGGTGAAATTTCTCCGTGCTGATGGTGAACGAAATGAAGACACTCCGTTGCAAACAATCATCGATCACATACGCTATATTGTTGACCTTATCGGCATTGATCATGTCGGTTTTGGCTCGGATTTTGATGGCACGACCTTACCGGCGGATCTGGCAGATTGTGCAGCACTTCCAGATTTGATCAATGCCATGAAAAATGCGGGCTTTACTTGGGATGAAATCCAGAAAATTGCATTTGAGAATTGGATTTCGCATCTGGAGCGCCTTTGGGGCGAATAAGTCATTCCCTTGAAATACGAATGCCCTTCATCAACATTGAAAAAGCTGTCCAAGCTTTTTCAAATGCGCTTTCGGGATCATCCGCATTTGCAATACCAAAAGCCGCGCTATAGAGCGCACCGTTGATCTGGCGTGTTAGAGCAGATGCATCGCATGGATAGATGTCACCGTTTTCCATCATCGAATTCAATGCAGAAATCATGATCTCGTG
Source organism: Bartonella sp. LJL80 (assembly GCF_054871565.1). Classification (NCBI taxonomy): domain Bacteria; kingdom Pseudomonadati; phylum Pseudomonadota; class Alphaproteobacteria; order Hyphomicrobiales; family Bartonellaceae; genus Bartonella; species Bartonella sp. LJL80. The sequence goes on along the minus strand of NZ_JBTXLM010000005.1, from coordinate 201,884 downwards.
ATATTTGTTCTGGCTTGGCCAATTGGAAATATCACCTAATATGGCAGGGCCATCACGCATAACAATTTGTTGTATTTCAGGATCGAGCATACACAAAAGGTAGGTGCGTGACTCGGCGATGAAGCGCTCCCATTCAGACGTCATATCCTTGGTAACGGCATCAATCGTCGCATCAATTTCACTGTCTATCTGTTCAATAACAGCCCGGAACAGCCCGACTTTATCGCCAAAATGGTGATAAAGCGCACCACGCGTCAAGCCGACTGCTGCTGTAAAATCGTCCATCGACGCGTTGGCATAACCTTTTCGCGCGAAAGCATTGCGCGCGCCCGAAATAAGCTTGGAGCGGGTTTCTGCAATCATTTCGGAACGACTTCGACGCAAGATAATTATCCTGTTTTTAAGAAAGACTATTGACATACGCATCGTATGTCAATAGTCAAACACATACGTTTCGTATGTTAATGGATAAAATAATGGCAAATGCTTATCGTGAAATTTTCCGGGCACCCGGAGCGGTGGCCTTTTCTCTAACCGGCCTTCTTGCGCGTGCGCCAATCTCGATGATCTCGATCGGGTTGATGACTATGTTTGCTGCCAAGGGTGACAGCTATGGCAATGCGGGCTATGTCGCCGCCAGTTATGTGTTGGCAAATGCTATCATTACGCCGCAAATATCTCGGCTTGCCGACCGTTACGGGCAGGCAAAGGTTGCCCGGCCGGCCACACTGATTTCGGTGACATCGCTTTGCTGCTTGCTGTTGGCTGCGCACTATGGGGCGCCACTTTACGTCTTGATTTTCGCGGCGGTGATGACAGGGTTTATGCCAAGCTTTGGCTCGTTTGTGCGGACACGCTGGTCAAAGTTGTATCGAGGCTCTCCACTTCTGCGTTCAGCTTTCGCTTATGAGTCTATTGTTGACGAACTCATCTTCATGGTGGGGCCGATCATTGCAATTGAGTTGACAACCCGCTTCTTCCCATCCGCTGGGCCGCTTGCCGCAGCAATCATTCTTCTTGTCGGATGTTGGTTTTTCACAGCTCAAAAATCAACCGAACCAGTCGCTCATGGCAATAATACAAATGGCTCGTCATCGGTAATCCGGCTTTTTTCGATACAGATTCTCGCCGTCATGCTATTTTGCATCGGCACGATCTTCGGTACGGCTGAGATAACCGCTGTCGCATTGGCGAGGTCGCTTGGACAATCGGCCTTTACAGCCCTTCCCCTTGTTGCCTACGCGCTTGGCTCGTTTATTGCCGGTATTGTCTATGGCGCATTACCCACCCGTATGGCATTGCCACGTCAACTTCTGTTATCGGTGGTCATAGCGGCAATTACCACCTTACCACTGCTTTTGGTTTCCGATCTGTGGAGTTTGACGATTGTTCTATTCATTGCCGGTGCTGCCTGTTCACCAACCATCATCATCTGTATGTCCTTGGTAGAAACAATTGTACCTGCTGAAAAGCTTACCGAAGGTATGTCTTGGGCGATCACAGGCATGGCAGTAGGCGTTGCGACGGGTGCTGCCTTGTCCGGTCAACTGATTGATGCATTCAAGCCTGAAAGCGGCTTCTATGTATCCATGATTGGCGGCGGGGTAGCATTGCTCATCGCATTGGTGGGCCAAAAATATCTGAAGCCCAAAACAATCATCCATGATCTGACGGATCTGAAATAGATCCGTCAGGCATTCGGCTTGGTGCGACCTGCGGGTTCGGCACACACTTCCACTTTTTCACGCGCTTCCTCCGTGTCGATGATAGATAACATCTTGATCTTCCTCCATCGACCGGAGCGGTAATAGACCACAGCCATGATAAGCGAAGCAAACGCACCTACCGGAAAACTAATCCATATCGCATCTGCGCCGATATGGCCGTAAAATAGGTAGTAGAAGCCCAGCCGAACGGGATACATCGCCACAAACAAGCAAATGAGCGGCACGAACACCGCACCATTCGCGCGCATCGTGGCATAAACCACCATTGAAATGCCAAAAAACAAGAAGCTCCAGCTGGCCAATAATTGAATATGGCGGGCATAGGTTGCAGCTTCACTTTCGCGCCCCAGAAACAACACCATGACCGCTTTATCGAATACAAGCAGAAGAGCAAGCAAGATAGCAGTCATAACAAAAGTGGTGATGCAGCCTATCTGCGTGATTTTACCGATCCTGTCCCATCTTCCTGCACCAATATTTTGAGCGGCCATAGCGCTTACCGCCGCACCAACCGCCATGGCAGGCATTTGTACATAGGTCCATAATTGCTGCGTCACGTTATAAGCCGCCGTTGTCATCACCCCTTCCCGGTTCACCAAGCCCACCATGACCAATCCTGCTGTGGCCATGACAACCATTTGCAGGCTCATAGGGAAACCTTTTGAAACGATCAGGCGTAAGAGTTTCATAGGCGGAACGACATAAGCCAGTTCATGCCCTTTTAAACGCAGAGGCAAGTCCCTGACATAGATATAGATGATCATCGTCACCAGTGCAGTATAACCCGATACAGCGCTGGCTGCAGCGGAACCTGCAATACCCATTTCGGGAAATGGACCAAGCCCTAAAATCAATAATGGATTAAATACGATATCCAAAACAACGTTGACGCCCATGAAGATAAGGGGCGTAATGGAATCGCCCGAGCCGCGCAGCCCCATCATAACCATGACGATCATCAATGTTGCGGGCATGGCAATGAATATCACCCGCAAATAATCGCGTGCTAGCGGGAAAGCATCCTGTGGTGTTTTGAGGATATGCAAAATCTCAGGAGAAAAGAGCCATCCTCCAATGGCAACAATGAGCGATAAGCAGATACAAAAACCAATTGCAGCCCCAAAAGCTCGCCGCGCATCGTCAACATCATGGCGCCCGAAGCACTGCCCAACCAAAACGGTGGCCGCCATACCAAAACCAAACACCAGCGAGAATAGCAAAAACATAATGATATTGGCATTCGCAGTCGCTGCCAATGCATTTTCGCCGAGAAAACGCCCCACCCAAATGGTGTTGATAGAACCATTGAGGGACTGCAATACGTTCGAAAACAAGGTTGGAATTGCAAAAACGAGAAGCGTTGTTGCGATAGGACCATCCACAAGGTTTTTCCGCGGGGTCATTTGCATTTGCGCCAAGGTAACACTCCTATAATGGCGGTTTCAGATTGCTTCAGTTGCTTTCAAACATCTCACGGTTAACGTTACTCGTCATTGACATCATGTGTGTCCTCTTGGTCAGTACGCAACCCTTAGCATCGCTTTGCAACAACATCACGCTTTTACAAAAAAGTAAAAAACAAGACCGTTTCGTACCACTTTCAAAAAAGCCAAATCCACCCCAACTCTACCCCGGAGCAGAGGTTCGCGGCTTATTTAGAGCACACCAGTTCATCGAATCGTGGAAGCCACCGCCTCACCAACAGAAGAGCTTGTGAAGCGATAAAAACCAAATTCGATTTGACCGCAACCCAATAAAAAACACTTTTGCGTTTTCGCGTAGCCTGGCGTCATTCCGTAACATCTGCAAAGTTTGCAAAACTTGCTTTGGCTATAGATGTAAGGCTATCGGGAAATTTCCAGTATGTCGTCACGAAAACGAGCCACAAGAAAGTGATTTTGCTTTTTTTGAGGGCACTTTAAAACAAGACCACTAAACGAAATATTTTTATCGGTTCGGCTGATGATGGCTGACAGACCGATCCTATGAAAACTGGCGTGCTCTACGAGCAAACCATGTAAGGAGATCTCCGTCAATGCGTATTCTGCCACTGGTTCTTGCGGTCGCGCTGTTTATGGAGAATATGGATTCCAATGTCATTTCAACATCGTTACCAGCAATAGCGGCCGATCTTCACACCAGTCCCATTGCCCTCAAGCTTGCAATGACGTCCTATCTTGTTTCGCTTTCTGTCTTTATTCCCATAAGCGGCTGGATGGCGGATAGGTTCACAGCACGCAATATATTTCGGATTGCAATTTGCATCTTTCTGATCGGTTCACTCTGCTGTGCCGCATCCTTCTCGTTGGAATCTTTCGTTTTTTCACGCTTTTTACAAGGTTTAGGCGGTGCGATGATGACACCTGTCGGCCGTTTGCTTCTGGTAAAATCAACCCCCAAAGAAGAACTGGTTGTGGCCCTTGCTTGGCTTTCCGTTCCTGCTTTGGCGGGGCCGCTTGTCGGACCGCCGATAGGTGGCTTCATCACAACCTATTTTAGCTGGCACTGGATTTTCCTGATCAACATACCCATCGGATTGATAGGATTGGTGTTATCAACCATCTTTCTGCCACGAGATGAGCAGCCGACCTTTAGAAAACTCGATTGGATAGGCTTCGTATTGTCAGGAACCGCGATGTCAGGTTTTATCTTCGGACTATCTGTCATCAGCCTACCCGCATTGCCTGAATGGGTTGGATTTTCCTTGGCTATTATTGGTGTCTTCTGTGCATTCCTTTATGTACGCCATGCCAAAAAAATAATACATCCGCTTTTGGATCTGACCCTCTTTAGGGATCAGGTTTTCGCGCGTTCAATCATCGGCGGCAGCATCTTCCGCTTAGGCATAGGTGCCATTCCGTTCTTGTTGCCCATGATGTTGCAGCTGGCTTTTGGTCTATCCCCTATACAGTCCGGTATGATCACCTTTGTCGGTGCCATCGGATCAATGGGGATGAAATTTGGTGCTAAAGAAGTTTATGCCCGCTTTGGCTTTCGCAAGGTTCTCATGACAGGCTCGGTTATTTCGGCACTATTTACCGCGTCAAATGGCCTGTTTTTTCCCGATACACCCTATTGGATCATTTTGCTGGCCCTTCTTATCGGCGGCTTTCTGCGGTCGTTGTTTTTCTCAGGGGTCAACGCCTTGTCTTTTGCCCATATCGACAAGAGCCAGATGAGCCAGGCCACACCGCTCTCAGCCGTGGCACAACAAGCATCCTTGGCGCTTGGCGTTGCCATTGCTGGCGCTGTTCTTGAAGGATGCACAACGATCCATGGCGGAACTTTGCAGTTGGCCGATTTTCACATTGCATTCTTTGTTATCTCTGCTATCTCGGCATTGGCCTTTTTCAACTTCAGAAAATTACCTGCCGATGCAGGGCATGAATTAAATGCGACAAAACAGAAGATCATCAAAAACCAAAGCCCGGTATGAGTAATACCGGGCTTTTTCTGATTATGCACAAAGGCTATGTTGCCCCAACCATCTTTCTCTTTCTAAAACGAAATGATCGGTAAAAACCAATCCAGAGACTTGTGAATGCCGTTCTCCCGTTCCTAAAAAACGAAAACCCGACTTCAGAATAACACGGCGCGACGCGACATTTGCCGAGAAACACGAGACATAGAGTTCATCGATATCCGAAGCACGAAACGCGGCGTCCACGAGGCAACTGACGACCTCTGTGGCATAACCATTTTTCCAATAAGGCTGGCCAATCCAATAACCGAGCTCCAGCCCATCGCCCTCTTCCCGATCCTTGATGCTGCATGACCCTATGAAAGAGCCGTTTTCGGCAAACGTAATAGCATAGACACAATGGCCCAGCTCGCCAGCAACCGCGCGAAGAATAAATTCCGCTGCATGTTTTCGCGTATAGGGATACGGCATTTTTTGTAGCATTGCGGATACACGGCGGTTATTGGCGAGATCGGCAATGGCGTCCATGTCTTCAACATGCGGCTGTCGTAAAACCAATCTCTCTGTGACCAAAACAGGACAATCTATGGTCCTAGGCCTTCTATCGGTATCCTGTATTGTTTCAGCGCTCATAGCATCCTCCAGAGCAAAATAAAAAAGGGAAAGATGGATGTCCCATCTTTCCCTTTTTAGTTTTGCAGTGAAGCGAATAAACCGGGGTCCAATGGGACGCCGGTTATTTTAAGAGCTCCGGCTTTACTCTGCTGCCTCTGCCATCGGAATCACCGAGACATAAGAACGGTCGTTGGCTTTCGTGCGGAAAGAAACTTTACCGCTGGAAAGCGCGAAGAGTGTATGGTCTTTACCCATGCCGACATTGTCGCCTGGATGCCATTGCGTGCCACGTTGACGAACAATAATATTGCCCGCAATTACAGCTTCACCACCAAATTTCTTAACGCCAAGACGTTTTGATTCTGAATCGCGACCGTTACGCGAGGAACCACCAGCTTTTTTGTGTGCCATAGGTGTTCTCCTTTAATCTCTCTTAGTTGTCTGACTTTTTAGCGGCAGCCTTTTTCGGCGCGGCTTTTTTGTCAGCGGTTTCAGTTTTCTTTGCAGGTGCTGCAGCGTTTTCAGCCTTTGGTGCAGCTTCCTTTTTTTCCACTGGCTTGGATGCGGCTTTTTTAGGCTTTGCACCACCAGTCAGAATTTCAGAAATGCGGATCGTTGTCAGTTCCTGACGATGACCGCGTGTTCGCTTGGAATTTTGGCGACGACGCTTTTTAAATGCAATAACCTTGCGGGCGCGGCCCTGCTCAACAACTTCAGCCGTCACAAGGGCGTCAGCGATAACAGGCGCACCGATGGTTGCGTTTTCGCCTTCGCCGACCATAAGCACTTCATTGAATTCGACGATATCACCGGCATTGCCGAGGACTTTTTCAACTTTAACCAGTTGATTGGCAGCAACACGATACTGTTTGCCACCGGTCTTAATGACTGCGAACATTTTTTGTCCTTTCGTTCGTACCAGCTCTTGTTTCTTTGTCCGCATGTCGCAGTTTGGAAACCGGCTGTCTTTTTGTCAGTCTTGACGGTTAATGATCAATGAGGAAGAATGTCCCCACAAACACGAACACGCGCGGAATACTCCACGCCTGTTAGAAACCTTATGACGATGTTTTATCTTCAAGTCAATAAAAGCTTAGGCAAAAAAACAAAAAAGGGGCTTGTATCCATCGCAATTGACAGTTATTTAGCCGCTGTTGCGCTCAGACATTGGCAATTAAAAATGAATGGGTTCATTTTCTGCGGAGAGGTGGCTGAGTGGTTGAAAGCACCGCACTCGAAATGCGGCATAGGGGCAACTCTATCGGGGGTTCGAATCCCTCCCTCTCCGCCATTTTCCTAGATTGATACAATTCAGAGCTTTTTCAATCAATCCTATCGAAACGCAATATCAGCGCAAACGTATGAAATGATCTGCGATGCATCGGGTATCGTAAACAAATCCCTGCCATCCTGCTCTTTTCGCGTTTTCGGATAAAGGGGTTCGTGGTTTAAACATCTCTTTTGTTTGGACATCTGCTGACAGATAAAAAATTGAATATTGCTTGGTTTCGTTCATCAGAACCAAAAATAGCGGAAAATAGATAGCGGCGGCCATCCGCTCACTTTGGGGGCCCCACGCTGCCCCTAAGATTGTTTTCGGAACGCTATTTATATCTTTCGATCGACTTGTTTTTACCTGCCCCAAATAACCGCAGAAATCACATATAACGTCAGCACATTTAAAATTTGCTGGCAGCCTGACAAGAGTTTTATGACGTTTGCATCTTGGGCACGAACAATATTTGACAACATATTTTTCACCCAACTCACCGAGCGCTTGTTTGTCCGTAGCCATCTATAGTTCCTCCCGTAATATATGCGCCTAAGCGTGCAAACACCGTGCTATCGCAGAACTTGATACCATATGGTTCGAAAAGTAACATGATAGCATGAATCCGCGATGGATTATAACTATGGTTGAATGTCATCATCTGCCAAATATGAACTACAACCGAACTATTTCTTCGGTGTTCATAATAGCACCAAAGGCATCGCCAAGCGTAGCTAGTGAGGCTTTATGAAGAATATCGTAATTGATCGTCTCTTCGTCATTCAAATCGACTGATCGTGTGGCACAGGCATCCGCAGCAACGATAATTTCATAGCCTAAAGGAACGGCTTCACGTGCGGCGGCACTTACGCACATATGGGTCATCAAGCCGCAAATGATCAGTTTGTGTATGCCTGATTGTTTCAATTGCTCGTCAATGTTTGTTGATGCGAAAACGCTCGGCAAATTCTTTTTTACAACCTTATGCTCCGTACGAAGCAGAATATCAGCATGGAACTCCGACATAACACTGTCTTCTGCGAAGGCCGCACTTCCAGCTGGCGCAACATGTTTGATATGAAATACCTTTATTGTCTTCTCATCGGCATACTGGATCAATCTGTTTGCCTGGATTAACGCGGCTAATCCTTCAGGGATTGGTAGCGCCCCATAGAAATATTCTTTTTGAAAATCGATAACAAGCAATGCTGTCTTTTCGGCTTGGATTTCTTGCACATTCATAGCGCCACCAAGTGTGCGAAGTGTTGGATGTTTCATTGTTTTTCTCCAGCTTTTAACTGCGAACATTATTGGAGAAGATTTAATTCTACGCCAGTGGCCTGAAAGACAATATGTGTTGAGATCTGGCCAACTAACATTCCGTCTGCTGCAAATGCTTGTTAAATTGACGGCGATACAATCCCGGCGGAATGGAGAAAACACGGGTGAAATGCTGACGAAACGTTACAGATGATGAAAAGCCACAACATTGTGCTATATCTTCGAGCGAGTTTTTGCTCGTTTCCAAAAGGTTTTGCGCTCTATAAAGCCGCTGGATCAAAAGCCATTGACTGAAACTTGTCCCTGTTTTCGTTCGAAAATGTCTGGTGAAACTCCTCACGCTCATAAACGCATGTTCAGCAAGAATTGTCAGATTAAGTGATTGATCAAGACGGCATAGCGCCCATTCCAATGTTTCGCTTAACCTGTCTCTTTCTATAACGGTTGAAATAGGGCGATCGATATACTGGGACTGGTCACCGGAACGATGCGGCGCAACAACCAACCTACGGGCCAATCTGTTGGCTATATCGGCACCATGATCTTGGCGGATAATGTGCAGGCAACAATCTATCGCTGCGGCCGTACCCGCCGAGGTAATGACATTGCCGTCGGTAACATAAAGCGCTTTATCGTCCAACTTCACATCGGGATAACGTTGGGTAAAATCATCTGCCCACGCCCAATGGGTCGATGCCCGACGGCCAGCAAGTAAACCTGCTTCTGCCAACGCAAATGCGCCGAGACAAAGCCCGACAATACGTTTCCCGTCGACGGCCGCTTTTTGTAGAGCATTGATGAGTGCAGGTGACGGTACCGTTTGTGCATCCATCCATGCGGGTACGATGACTGTGTCGGCATCACTTATCATTTCAAAATTATGTTTTACATAAATATCGAAGTCGGAAAGCGTATTCAGTAAACCCTCTTTTTCTGCACAAACGCTGACCTGATAACGCGGTGCGCCCATCCGAAGCAAATCATCCCCAAATATCGTGCAGGGAACTGAAAGGTGAAATGCGCTCATACCTTCGTAAGCGATGATCGCGATCTTATGAACCATAAATACCTTCCCTACCACCATCTATGCAAACAGATATCCTACATGAAATCTCGTATGTCGGCGATAAGACAATCGGAATTTAAAGAATTCGTCGAGTGGAAGGATTCGCCACCATTGCTATGCTTGAAATGAAGGTTTTTGACCATCTATAGATAAACAGGGATGGCAGACCATCCCTGTTCCTTCGAATAAAAATATTGGTTTGTTGCGTTGAATTCTAGCTACCAAACTCTCTATAGACATCTGGCAAAATACGAGCCAACTGATTGAACTCCGTCATATCATGCACGGACATTTCATAGGCCAGCATTTCCAAAGCTTGCGCATTCATTCCCATCTTATTCATCAATGATGGGGCATCGGCACCACCTTTAAAACGTTTGAATTCTTCATGTGCACCAATCCAATAACGGCTGTAGAGTTCCAAGCCACGGTCCGTATCGCGGGCGAGATGCAGCATCAGCATGAATGTTGTGTCTGGCGCTTCCGCTATTGAAATCGTACCACTGGCACTAGCAGTAAAGCCGGCACGTTTCAATGCTGCCGCATCAAGGCCAAGCTCACCTGGATCGGTGAAATGAATGATAATTTTCAGAGAGTTCGGCCCGATGAATTCGTCGACCGAATTTGGATTATTATAAAGCCGTTGTTCGTAACTTAATGAAGTATCGGCCAAACGCTTCGGATCTTCGACAAAGTTATCAATATGCGCATGTGGAAACCAAATCATGTAGCGTTCTTTTTCTATCGGATGCCACATAAACCACCACTTGAACATTTCCGTGGTGACATTGGGCATCTCTATCCGGCTTTGCGCATAGGCTGCAGGCCCATCAAGCAAACGATAGCCTGCGTCGGGAAAGGTCAATGACGGATCGAGAAGTTTATTGATATCTGCGACTGAAGGCGTCAGCGTTTGTTCCAACGGCATCGGACCATGTTGCAACAGTCGTGCCCATTCCAGCGGCACTTCCAAATTCGGGGTAAAGAATTTCTCATACGCTTTGCCCGCAATTGCCTGCTTGTTGTGGCCAAACTGCCGCTGCATGGAAACGGGACAATAGGTTAGCGGTGTTAAATCTCGCCCTTTGGCAGCACCCACACCAGCAAAGGCTTCGCTGCGCGCTATAGAAGGTGCCGAAAGTGCCGCCGCGCCAGCCAGTGCGGGTATAGTCGTCAGAATAGTTCTACGATTGATATGAGATGTCATAACGAACCTCGATAAATAGAGAAAAAAGGGTTCAATTTGCCTGTCGCTTAAGAGCGATAAAAACAAAAAGAACGGCGGAAAGCCCCGCAAGAGCCGCGGCGAATATAAAAATTACCGCGGTATCGTGAGCAATGAGGGTTGCAAACGAACTAAGAAATTGACCAAGGAAAATAGCAATGGAAAGATAAGCCAGGTTTTGCCCGCGCTGTGCTGTATTGCTTCTTTCAACCATCATGTGGTTGACCAACGGTACCGACAGCCCAAAGCCCATACCAATCAAAGCTGCCCCTAAACCAAAAACGGCAAAAGTACTCCCCATCGAGAACAACAAATAGCCGATGGCATATAATATGAACGCAGCGATTAAAGTCTTATATTCACCGAGAATGTGGGTAAGACGCGGCATGGCCGCAGCAGCTGCGACGGCGACCAACGATACGAATGCCAGGAATGAGCCGGCATCCGCCTCGCCATATCCGAAAATTTGTAAATGTCGCGGCAAAGTAATCACCGTGACAAAAAAAACGATAAGAGAAAGCAATGCGGCAACGTAGATATCGCCGACACGGTTCATTCCGCCAACTTCATCTGGAGGAGTTTGTTGCTGCTGCGCGGCTTGCTTCGACGTATGAGGAATACAAAAGACCGCGAAAACCAATAAGAGCCATGCAATCGAATATAGAAAAAACGGCCAGAACCAGCCGATAACAGCCAAATGCCCACTGATAAAGAGAAAAACCACGCCTCCAAACTCAATAGACATTCCTTGGAGGGCAATCATTTTTAGACGGCTTTTTCCTTCAAAGAATTCAGAAATAAGCCCCGTCCCTGCCGCCATAACCAGCACTGTTGCTCCGCCCAACAGCAAACGGTCGGCAAAAATAAGTATCCCATGAGAAAATATACCGGCTACACCAAGCAAACCGTACAGAAACAAACCTGAAACCATGGCGAGATAACAACCTGCACGGGTAATAAACCGGGCAGCAAAGGGACCGAAAATAACAACACCCAAAGAGGGCAAGGTAATCAGCCAACTCGGATCAACTGTCAGGCCGATTTCACTCGCGATAGATTGAACACCCGGAGCGATTGCTGCGCCCACCATGATTGTCAAACAGGCGGTGGCCAAAAGAGTGATCGTTCCAGCTTTGCTTAAAACCATTTCACCACCTCCAACTTAACCGTTCAACGGTTGCATTAACCGTTTAATGGTCACTTACTCGGTTGTAGGGGACTTGTCAATCGGCTAGAAGACATACACAAGGATGGTTCGCCGATTGAGCAAGCAGCGACAGCTGTCTGGATGATCAAACGGTTCGGGTAAAATACGCTATTGTTGAAAACGAGGTAGCAGTGTCAATACAGAGCAATCACAAGGCAACCGATACGCTGAAAGAAGCTGATGGAAACCAGACCGGCAAACAAGTCATTGCCCGCGCAGCCGCGATCTTGCGGTGTCTGGAACAAAAGCCTGAGGGTTTGAATTTGTCACAAATTGCGCGTTTAGCCAATTTGCCACGCAGCACTGTGCAGCGGCTCGTCACCGCGCTCGAAACCCAACAGCTGGTTGCGATGACACCGCAAGGTGTCAAATTGGGGCCCGCTTTGGCGCGGTTGGCAGCATCGGCGCATATGGATATTATCGCGCTTTCAAGGCCGCATATGGAAATATTAGGGCGGAGCCTGCGCGAAACCGTAGATTTATCGGTTGAACGAGGTGAGCACGCTATATCGGTAGACCAGTATGCCTCCGATCAGGAGCTGAGGGTTGTTTCTGCTGTCGGCGCTGCCTTTCCCCTTCATGCAACTGCGCATGGCAAGGCGCTTCTGTCGCGTTGGACAGATAATGATATCCGTAAAGCCTATCAAGCGTCGATGGAATTTCGCACCAAGAAAACACTATCGCATGTGGATGAACTTTTACGTGAGATTGAAACAGTCAGAGTGACGGGTTTCGCACACGATCTGGAAGAACATGCGGACGGTGTTTGCGGAATCGGCGTTTGGCTGGAAACACCGACCATTGAACGTTATGCAATATCTATCGGCATACCAGCAGTCCGATATGTTAAATTGCGCGATCAGGCGCAACATGCCCTTGCCCGCTGCAAGGCGGGCATTGAAGCAAGTATAGGTCAAAGTTAAAACAAGTCCGATTTTCAATATTACAGCGTTGGCTGCTGTGGTTTACGCAAGATTCCCAAGGCAATCGTCGTTACGATCGTACCGACAACAAGGGCTGCGAAATAGCCGGCATAATTGATAACGGCTCCGGGAATGAATGCCAGGAATATCCCGCCATGCGGTGCGCGGAGTCCTGTTGCCATGCCCATAGCAATGGCGCCAGCGGCAGCTGAACCAACGACCAAAGCCGGTATGACGCGAAACGGATCACGCGCGGCAAAGGGAATCGCCCCTTCGCTAATAAAAGCAAGACCAAGAATGAAAGTAGAAACCTTGCTATTACGTTCTTCAACAGTGAACTTATTGGGAAAAATCCAGCAGGACAAAGCAAGAGCCATTGGCGGGGTCATGCCCGCAATCATGGTTGCAGCGATAGGGCCGTAAATACCCGATGAAATGAGCGCGACCGATGTTGCATAAGCTGCCTTATTGACCGGGCCTCCCATGTCAAGCGCCATCATCCCGCCGATGAGTGCGCCAAGCAGCACGGCATTCGTTCCCTGCAATCCTTTCAACCATTCTGTCAAAAAGTTCAATATGGCAGCGACAGGCGCGCCAACGGCATACATCATCAGCAACCCGGTTATCAACGTGGCAACCAAGGGCAAAATGAGCACCGGCATCAATCCTTGCAGGCTTTTGGGCAAGCGAATAACGCGTATGGCCAAGCGCACCGCATAACCGGCGATAAAGCCGGCGATGATACCTCCGATGAAGCCTGCACCAATATTTTGTGCTAAAAGCCCGCCAATCATGCCGGGTGCAATGCCGGGCCGATCGGCGATGGAATAGGCGATGAAGCCTGCCAATGCTGGCACCATCAAGGCAAAACCGCCTTTGGAACCAATCATAAAAAGCGTATTTGCAAAAGTGCCTTCAGCTGTTGTTACCTCTATTCCGCCCAGCGCAAAGGAGAGCGCGATCAGCAATCCACCGGCCACCACAAATGGCAACATGAAGGAAACACCGGTCATCAGATGCTTATAGACACCGCCAGCTGTTTCACCGGAGCTTTCCGTAGCGTTCTCTTGTGATGAGTTTGCGACTTGAAGTTCCGCTTTTTCGAAAGCTTTTGTAATCAGGGCTTCTGCAGCACTGATTGCCGGTTTCGTTCCGGTGGAGAATACGCGTTTACCCGCAAAACGGGTGCGATCAACTTCACGGTCGGCAGCGATTATGACCAAATCAGCTGCGGCAATCTCATCTGCAGTCAGCGGTGTGCCAGCCCCAACCGAACCTTGTGTTTCGACACGGATATCATAGCCTAAAGCTTTTGCTGCCACACTAAGACCTTCGGCGGCCATGAATGTATGGGCGATACCGGTTGGGCAAGACGTTACAGCAACGATCCGCTTCACGCCATTTTTTGCGGTAGCGGGTTCCGAGATTGAAACGTTGCTTGCAGTGCAACCAGAAAATGCCGCTGCTGGATTGTCAAACAGCACATCAAAGGTCAAACGCTGCAAGGTCCCTTGGAACTGCACAACATGATCGCTCTGCCAATTTTCATCGTTGCTGACCAATAGTAGAAAGTCTTGCTGTGTAGCATCGACGGGAACCCTTGGTTTGGCTTCGGCTTCAACCACCTCGACAATTATCTTCACGTGCGCTGTGTCGGCGGCCTTCAAAAGAACTTCACGGGCAAGATGTGTGTGCACCTCACCGGCATGACCATCAAGCTGAACAATAAAATTCATCATTCCCTCCACATCCAAACACGCTGGATTATGCGACCTGCTGGCAGTTTACTGCCACGGCCAATTTTTCTATCACGTCTTTTTTCGGCAATGCCGGACCATGAAGCCCAAGCTTGCCGACAGCAAAGGCTGTGCCCAATCTGGCGATACGATCCAATGATCCATCTTCACAGAGAGCGGCTGTTATGCCTGCAACCATGGCATCGCCTGCCCCCACAGTACTCTCAATATCATCTGCCTTTAACCAAGCGTGGATGGCCTTTTCCTGCGTAACAAACAGAGCACCATCGGCCCCCATCGACACCACAGCCAGCGATAAACCCCGGCTAATCAGACCACGAGCCAACAAGACAATTTCGGTTTTATCGTTTAGTTTTTTACCGCAATATTGCGAGAGTTCATCAATATTGGGCTTAATCGCGTAAGGCAGGATTGGTGCTTTCAAAACAGCTTGCAAAGCATCACCGCTACAATCAACCATCATCCGCGATTGTCCCGCCATGTCGGCAACGACATCGGCGTAGAATTTCGGCGCCATATTAGGCAACAGGCTGCCAGCCATGACAACCAGCCATTGTGGCCCGCTGAATTGTTGCAAAACACGCATAAGTTGCTGCGATTGCTCGAAGGTCACAGGATTACCGGCAAGATTAATGTCGGTTGTCCCTGCCCCATCCACAATTTTTATGTTGGTTCGCGTAGAACCGTCACGCCGAACAAAACAGTCTTTAACGCCGCGAGCTGAGAAGAGTTGTTCAAAAACTTTCGTATTGTCCTGACCCAAAAAACCCGTAGCGGTGACATCAATGCCGAAATCGGCCAGACAAGCAGCAACATTGATGCCTTTACCACCGACGTCAAATCTCACCGATGACGCGCGATGAACCTCACCTGCGACCAACCGCTGCAACGTTACGGTTTCATCAATTGCCGGATTAACAGTAACCGTTGCCACCTTCATCATCGTGTTTCATCCAAAGCACGAACATCGGACGATGTTTCACAGTCTAATGCCTTTTCAGCCAGATTTTTCATCTCCGCCAGACTATGAGCGCGCAGCCGCGCTTTAACCGCCGATATATCACGCGGTGTCATCGAAAGCTCATTGACGCCAAGACCGGTAAGCAGCATAGCGCCAAACGGATCGCCTGCAATGCCGCCGCAGACCCCGACCCAACGTTTATGGCGTGTAGCACCGGAAACGGTCTGCCGTATCATGCGCAAAACAGCGGGATTGAGGCTGTCAGCCTCCGGTGCAAGATCGGGATTTTGGCGATCGATTGCCATTGTATACTGCGTCAGATCGTTGGTGCCGATGGAAAAGAAATCTACATGGGCGGCCAAAATGTCAGCCATGATCGCTGCGGCTGGCACCTCGATCATGATGCCAAGCTTCAAAACGGGTGCATCAAGATCATGTCTGATTTCTTCCGCCAGATTTTTCAGTTGCAGCACTTCTGAAACCGACATGATCATCGGGAACATAATCCAAGGATTGCCACCTTCTTTTGCTGCACGATAAATCGCACGCAATTGCGGAACGAGAAGGTCTTTGCGACGTAGAAGCAAACGTGCACCACGCACCCCCAGAAAAGGATTATCTTCCTTGGGCAGATGCAAATGCGCAACCTGTTTGTCACCGCCAATATCCAATGCGCGGATAATCAGTGGCTTGCCTTTTAACGCAACGATCATATCGCGGTAGATTTGATATTGCTTGTCTTCGTCAGGCGTTTCATTGCTCTCAAGAAAGAGAAACTCCGTGCGCATCAGTCCAACGCCTTCGCCACCCTGTTCGATCGCAAAAGCCACCTGATCGGCGCGATTGATGTTGGCTGCTATATCAACCTCATGACCATCAGACGTCTTGGCAGGCAAAGCGCGCGCTGCAGCCTGCTCTTCGCGCTCGGCGGCAATACGCTCTATCTGCTTTTTGGCTGCAACAATGTCTTGCTCCGTTGGCTCCAGATAAATTAAACCATTATCACCATCGACAATGACCTGCTTGCCATCCTTTATTTCGAGAATATCCTTTCCCGCTGCAACAACCGCGGGGATGCCTAGCGTCCTTGCCAAAATAGCGGTGTGGGAGGTCGGCCCTCCCAATGCGGTCACCAAGCCCTTGACCTTTTCAGGGTCAAGATTAGCCGTATCCGAGGGTGAAAGGTCGTCTGCGACGATAATGGTATCGTCACCGATACCCTCAAAAGATCCTTTGGCGTAAGCAGGATCGATTTCCGCCAAAACGCGCCCGCCTACGTCACGCAGGTCGATTGCGCGCGCTGCAAGAAGTGGATTATCCATCGCTGAAAGTCGCTTAGCAAGCTGCTCAACCGCTTCATACCATGACCATGCCGCACCGTGCCCGTCTGCCATCAGACGGCAAGCAGCTGCCACAAGATTGTCATCATCAAGAAGGGCAGCTTGCGCCGAGAAAATAGCCGCGTCACTTGCGCCGATGCGCCGTGTTACATCGTCTACGATAGCTTTCATCTTGTGTCGTGTGCGTGAAAGCGCCCCCTCAAGCAGTTCGGCCCCTTGGCTCAGACCTTGTGGCACATCCTGCACCGCAAGATCGCCGGTATTCAGTATGATGATATGGCCGACCGACAGACCCGGGCTGGCCGCGATAGCCGCGTGTCCCTCAACGCCTGATGGTGGCAGCCAGCCATGCACCTTTTTCTGTTTCATGCGTGATTTTTCAGCGGATTCTTTTTCGCTGGCTGAAACCTTTTTGACAGCCGTCAAAGCCTGATCCAACAGCTGCGTCCCATTATCGGCGTCAGTTGAAAAAACAAGTCGGTCACCGCATTTAGCACCCAGTTGCAACAATTCAGCCAGACTTTTCATGTCGGCAACCTGTGTTGCATTGCGAACGCGGATCAACACACCTGCTTTCTTTGCAAACTCAACCCAGATTGAAGCTGGACGCGCATGGAGACCGGAGGGATAATCCAGTGTCCATTCTTGCGCGGTGGATAAATCCTCTTGCGGCTCACCTACAGCCTCAACAGGTCTATCTGACAGAGCCGACAGGATTATGCTTTTATTGTCGGTGACAACCAGTTCTTCCAGCTTTTCAGGATCTGAAAGCAATCTGGTGAGCTTTTTGAGAATATCGATATGGCCATCTGAATTAGCCGCAATTGCAAAGATAAGCCGGGCTTTCTCCCCATTTTTCCAAAGAACGCCGTCGGGCACCTGCACCACTGCCACAGCATCTTTTTTGACAAGGTTACGGTCTTCCACCATGCCATGCGGTATGGCCACACCACTGCCCAACCATGTATTGGCTACATTCTCCCGCTCCAGCATACTTTCGATATAGGCAGGCTCGATAGCCCCCTCACGCACCAGAAGGTCTCCTGCAGCCCTGATTGCTGCTTCCTTTCCGTTGAAATGCGCATTGAGAGCAATAGCATTCCCCGACAATATGGCTGCTTCGTTGGCTTCTACTGTCACGGCATCCTCCCTCACTGCTTTATCTTGTGGAATTGAAAACGTTTTCTTGAAAAATGTCAAGCAAGCGGTTAGTATTTGTAAACAATAAACAGGCAACAGGAAAACGTTTTCATTAAACGTGGGTGGGGAGTTTCATGGGTGCGGGCATAAAAGACGTTGCAAAATTGGCAGGTGTTTCGCCAGCAACGGTTTCACGCACCCTTTCTGGCGGCATTGTCAGTGATGCATTGAAACAGCGTGTCATGAAGGCTGTTGCCGAAATTGGCTATAGGCCCAATCTTGCCGCACGTCGGTTAAGGGCGCAAAAAAGCGATACGATCGGTTTGATCATCGCCGATATCAGAAATCCATTTTTTACCGCGGTTGCCCGCGCGATCGACGATGTTGCGCGGTTACATGGACAACGTGTCATTTTGTGCAACACCGATGAAAACCCCAAGCAGGAAAAAGCCTATCTTGATCTCATGGAAGCGGAAAATGTTGGTGGGATTATTCTTGCCGCTACATTACCAACCATTGAAAATCCTGAAAACCTCCATTCCTCGCGGCCCATCATGCTCATTGACAGGGCACCTGATGAAACACTTTATGACGCGGTTGTTATCGACAATAGAGCGGCTGGGGCGGCATTGGTGCACCATCTGCATCAACGTGGTCGGAGAAAGATCGCTTGCCTTTACGGTGCCACCAGCGCAACAGGTTTTGAACGGGAACTTGGCTATGAAATCGCCATGAAAACGCTCGGTCTGACGCCTAATAGTTTTCCCGTCAAACATGCCCCCCTTGCTATGGAAAATGCGCTGGAGACCATGTTTGAACAATCAGAGCTGCCCGATGCGATTATTGTTACCAATGGCCTTCTGGCGCTGACAACAGCACAGTTCTTACAAAAGAGAAGCATGCAAGTTCCGCTGGAAATTTCTTTGGCAAGTTTTGATGACGAGCCATGGATGCATCTGATATTCGGTGGTATCACCACCATGGCCCAGCCAGTGATGGAAATCGCAACCAAAGCTTTTCGCGGCCTGAACGAACGCATTGACCATCCGGATAAACCGGTCAGTCAGCTTGTTCTCAACAGCAAGCTTATTATCCGAGGTTCTACCGCTTTTCGGCCGACTTAAACAAAAGGCTATAAACCGATACGACCTATGCCCGGCAGCTTGATACCGGGCGGATTAATATCCAATCCGGCAACAAGCCCACCCAGATTGAGCTCCACCCCGCTTTGCAAACCTATGGAAAATCCTGCAAAGCCTTTGATGCTGAAATTGAGATTATAGTGATCTTTATCAACCCTAATCAGGCGACCTTGGTTAAGATAATCCCGCCCAATAGCCAAAGATGGCAGAATTACATCGAGCTCTGGCACATCACGTAAAATGCTGGCTACGAAACTGTTGGAGTTTGGCCCGGGAAAGATGTGATAATCACCGGCGTTACCATAGCGGTAATGGGAGATTGCATTTTCAATCTTCGGAATAAGTTTATCGGCTTCTGCCCCTTCAACCTTGTGCACAATATAGGGTTTATTGGAATACCAATACGCATCGGCGGCATAAGCATTTTTGCGCAAAGCCTTTCCCCAGCCCACCACATCATAGCGCTGATAGCTATTCTCGCCGGTTTTTTTCAGCACCAGCCAACTATGGATAGAAACCGCACCCTTCATACCACCAGTGCGCGCGGCAAGAACATAGATGGCGGCCCGATCCGTTTGCGGTTTTGGAAGGACACCGCTTGCACCCCAATTGGCTGTTCGGTAACTGGTTGGGCGGTCCTTGAAATACCACCAGACCAGCGCACCCCCCACAGGTAAAAGGTAAAATACCAGCAGAAACAGGCAAAGAATTTTTATAAATCTCTTCAAAACATATCTTTCAACAGTCACGACCAAGTCTTCATCTGTAATGAAATAAAGACTTAATCGTGAACGCTTTCTGTTGTTTCAAAGAAAAATTCGAGCCACCCTCGCCTGTTGTGCTTTCATTGCTCTTTTACTGCGGCAGACGTTTAATCAGGCTTGATGTGTCCCAACGTCCACCTCCGAGAGATTGGACATCGCCGTAGAATTGATCAATGAGGGCTATCACCGGCAACACAGAGCCATTTCGTTTTGCTTCATCGAGACACATGCCTAGGTCTTTGCGCATCCAATCAACGGCAAATCCATAGTCAAATTTGTCATCAAGCATGTTATAGCCGCGGTTCTCCATCTGCCATGATCCGGCTGCCCCTTTGGAGATTACATCCAGTACCGCTTTCATATTCAATCCGGCTTTGTGCCCGAAAGCCAAGCCTTCGGCAAGACCCTGCACGACCCCGGCAAGGCAGATTTGATTGACCATCTTGCATAGCTGCCCGCTGCCACTTTCGCCCAGAAGCCGCACCGATACGGCATAAACAGAGATGATTTTCTCAATAGATGCATAGACGTCCTGCTTACCGCCACACATGATTGTAAGCTTGCCATTTTCAGCGCCTGCTTGACCACCGGATACCGGTGCATCAATAAAGCCGATACCGGCTTTAGCAGCGATTTCTGATAAGTCGCGGGCCACCAGCGCGGATGCGGTGGTATGATCAACATAAACACTTCCCTTGCGCATAGCGGCGATAGCACCTTGAGCACCAATGGCCACTTCACGCAGATCATTATCATTGCCGACGCATGATAAAACAATGTCCTGACCAATGGCCGCTTCTGCAGGTGTTTTTGCCAAATGCCCGCCAAATTGCGCCACCCATTTTTCCGCCTTCGACGTCGTCCGGTTATAGACCGTCACATCGTGCCCGGCTGTTGCAAGATGCCCGGCCATTGGATACCCCATGACGCCTAACCCTAGAAATGCTACTTTTGCCATCTTCCACTCCTTCGGCATAATATAGGTGCATAAGAAACGCCGTTTGTGCGGCTGTATCAAGACATATTTATTTGATCCATTCATGCATGGAATTCATAACACCATATCATCGGCTCTAGCTAATCAATCCAATTGCCAAAGCTTATTCTAACACTAGATTTTGAGTCGATTGCTTTTAAGAGCCATCGAACAAAAAATATGACGACAATTGGCAGCAACAAAAATGGTGACGATGATATCCATTCTTCGGTGCTGTTCGTTCAGACGGAAGGCTGATTTGTCGCAATTCTACATGTCGGAGGCTGAAACAAAGACTGTTCGATCGCGAAGATTTTATGTTCAAAGAGCAATCCAGCGATTTACGAAATTGAAATATATTTGAAATTGAGTTCAAAGGAGTTTTATTCATGTTTACTTGTGAGGCTTTTGCCGTCAGCGGACCCGATAAGCAATTTCAACCTTATAGCTTTGAAAGACGCGATCCACTCCCGCACGACGTCGATATCGATATTCAGTATTGCGGTGTTTGCCATTCCGACCTCCACACCGCGCGCGGTGAATGGGGGGGGACACTCTATCCTTGTGTGCCGGGCCACGAAATTATCGGCACAGTGCGCCGTGTCGGCGATAAAGTCACAAAATTCAAAACCGGTGATAAAGTGGGTGTGGGCTGTATGGTCAATTCCTGCCGCGAGTGTGAAAGCTGTAAAAATGGGCTGGAACAGTATTGCACCAACGGAAACACTCTGACTTACAATAGCCCTGATCCTGAAACAGGCAAAGACAGATACACCTTTGGCGGTTATTCGAAACGTGTTGTTGTCAACGAAGATTTCGTCTTGAAAGTACCGGAAAATCTCGATCTTGCAGCTACTGCACCGCTTTTATGTGCCGGCATCACAACCTATTCGCCGTTGCGGCATTGGGGTGCCAAGAAAGGCACAAAAGTCGGCGTTGCCGGACTTGGCGGCCTTGGCCATATGGCAGTCAAATTAGCCCATGCCATGGGGTGTGACGTGACAATGCTCACAACATCACCGTCTAAAGCCGAGGATGCAAGACGCCTGGGTGCCGACCACATTGTTTTGACCCGCGACGCACAGGAAATGGCGAAGGCCGCAAGCAGTCTGGACTTGATCATCGATACAATTGCAGCCGGTCATGACATCAACGCCTATCTCAATCTGCTGAAAGTCGATGGCGCACTTGTTCAGGTTGGCGCTCCAACAGATCCGCTGCCGGTACAAGTATTCAACCTCATCCCGACACGACGGACTTTCGCCGGCTCATGCATTGGTGGCATTGCTGAAACGCAAGAAATGCTCGACTTCTGCGGCAAGCACAACATCACCGCCGATGTTGAGATGATCAAGGCACAGCAGATCGATTATGCCTATGAGCGCATGTTGAAGAGCGATGTCAAATATCGGTTTGTGATCGATATGGCTAGTTTCTAATATAAAAAAGGAAAACGATCATGGAAATCAAAAGAAGCGGAAGTCGTCCCTCTGGAAAGGTGCCGGCAGAATATTTCACCGGAACTGTACGCTTGGACCCGGCAATAGACCCACATGAAGGATCTAATCTACTGGCCGGGCATGTGACTTTTGAGCCAGGTGCCAGAACCAATTGGCATACGCATCCGAAAGGTCAGTCGATTATCATCACTTTCGGCCGCGGTTGGATCCAGCGTGAAGGCGGGCCGATTGAAGAAGTGAGCGCTGGCGATATTGTATGGTTTGAGCCGGGAGAAAAACATTGGCACGGTGCATCACCGCAATCTGCCATGTCACACTACGCCATTCAGGAACTCGAAAATGGCAAGAGCGCTGATTGGATGGAACCTGTCAGTGACCAGCAATATCGCAATGATTGATTCGATAAACTGGCTAAATACACAAAAACTTGAAAAGCGGCGCGACAGCGCCGTTTTTTTTAAGCCTGCTATCTCCCTCTTTTAAAACACAATTTCGCCATATTTTGAAACGTTCTAAAACTTGATAGTTGACAGAAGGTATTAACCCCCTTTTAAACAATACAAATTGAGTCAACATTTTCGTGAAGAGGGTATTTTATGATGATGACAGAACGCAAAAGGGGGCGTTTTTCATTTAATAGACGTTATATGGTAGCACTTGCCTGCAGTGGTCTGGTTGGTGCTGCAACGATAGCCGCCTATCCGGCTTTTGCGCAAACGACACAACAAAATCAGCAAAAACGTGTAGTCAAAACCGCTGCACAAAAACAGGCCGAAGCGGCGCAGGCTGAAGCAGCTGCCGCGAATGGTGAAAAGACTGCCCAGCCAGCAACAGCAGCAGAGGGGACATTGCTGCAGCAGGTCGTTGTCAGTGCGACGGGTTTTGAACAGAATGTGAAAGATGCACCAGCCAGCATTTCTGTTATTCCGCGTGAAGAAATTGAAAAGAACGCCTTCCGTGATCTCACCGATGCGTTGCGTGGCGTACAGGGTGTTGCAGTCACCGGCACAGCTTCCGAACAGGATATTTTCATTCGCGGCCTTCCCGGTGCCTACACCTTGATTCTGGTAGATGGTAAGCGTCAAAGCACGAGAGACGCACGCACCAACGGTAATTCCGGCTTTGAGCAAAGTTTCATTCCGCCATCTTCGGCAATTGAACGGATCGAGGTGGTACGCGGCCCGATGTCATCGCTTTATGGATCTGACGCGATGGGTGGTGTTATCAACATCATCACCCGTAAAGTGCCGGAAAAATGGACTGGCAGCTTTACAATCGATGGTACAGCCAATCAGCACAGTGAATATGGCAATACTGCGCAAGGCAGCTACTATGCCGGTGGTCCTTTGGCACCGGGCGTTGTCGGCCTGCAACTTTGGGGTCGCGGTCTGGGGCGTGCCGAAGATGAAATTATTTCGGGCACACCAAAGAAAAAAGAAATCGATATCACCGCAAAAGTCACGGTGACGCCGAACGAAAACAATGATCTGACATTCGAAGCAGGTCACACGCGTTTGCGTCGTTACAGCACCGTCGGCAAGAACATTGAAAACACCGATAGCAATGCCAGCCGTGCCGCTGTCGATACCTATAACCTCAATGATCGTGATCATTGGGCTATCGGCTATACAGGTCGTTTCGGCTGGACAACGGGCGAGTTCTCCATTCTACAGGAAACGGCACAACGTACCAATTATACTTGGAGCGGCGTTGAGCAGGAATATGTAGCAAATCTACGTTCGCCAGAAATACGAAACACCGTGGTCGATGGTAAATTCACCACACCTTTCGAGCTTCTGGGCAACCACACGCTGGTAACCGGCGGTCAATATACCAAAGGTGATCTGACCGACCAGAATCCCGGCATGCGCACGGGTCTTGATGACGAGTTTTCTATCGAGCAATGGGCTGGTTTTGCTGAAGACGAGTGGTGGTTGACCGATACGTTTGCCCTAACCGGCGGTCTGCGTATGGATCACCACCAGGTTTATGGCCAACATTGGAGTCCGCGTGGTTATGCTGTTTGGCATGCTACAGAAAACTTCACTCTTAAGGGGGGCGTTTCAACTGGTTTCAGAGCGCCCGAAATTCGCCAGATCGCACCGGGTTATGCCTATACGACTGGTGGCGGCAATTGTTTCTATGGTCGTAAACCGCCAAAGGGCCGCAATCGTTGTGGTGTGATTATCGGTGCCGATGGTCTCGAAGCTGAAAAGAGCACATCATACGAATTCAGTGTCCTATGGGATAATCTTGACAATATGCAGTTGGGTGCAACCTATTTCTACACCGATTTCAAGGACAAGATTACCAACCGCCAAGTTTTGGACGCTGCCGGTAATCCCGTTGAATGGTCGGTTGATCCTAACTATGTGCTTTATGAGAATCTGAACATTGACGATGCAGTCATGCAGGGTGTCGAGCTAACCGGTACATGGATGGCCACCGATACAATCACCGTACGGGGTAATTATACCTATACCGACTCCGAGCAAAAAACCGGTGATTATTCCGGGCTGCCATTGGCGAGAACGCCGGAACATATGGCCAATATCCGTGCTGACTGGATCACACCCATTGATAAACTGGAAAGCTGGGCCGCAGCCAACTACCACGGTAAAGAAACCAATGCCGGTTTCCGTACAGGCAGTGCCGGCAAGGCAGTCTATAAGAATGGTGTTATTGTCGGCCGTGAATATGAGGATTACTTTACTTTCGACATTGGCGGTTCATATGCCTTTAGCGAGAATGTCAAGTTTAACGCCGCACTCTACAATCTCTTTGATAAGCGCGTCGGCGTCGATCAATTCAACGATGTTGTCGAAGGCCGTCGTTTGTGGGTTAGCATGACATCTAATTTCTAAGGCGCACCAATGTTTCGCAGGATATTTCCACGATTGAATCACTACCCTATGGCGCTCGTCGCCATAGGTTTTCTGTCATTCTTGGCAACGGAGACTGCTTTTGCTTCCTCCATGCCGAAAGATCGCGCAGTTACCTCCGGTCAAAAAGATATCATCGCTGCCGATGGTAAGCCCTATAGGCTCTTTATCACCCAACCAGATGGGGCAGCACCCGACAAGGGTTGGCCTCTGGTCGTATTGCTGGACGGTAATATGACATTTCCTCTGGCGCAGTCGCTTCATCCAAAAGCGCTGTTGGTTGGCATCGGCTACCCTACAGAGCGCAAAGAAGAAATCGTCCAAAGGCGTTTCTTTGACCTCACCACCAAAGCGCCGAGTGATAAAATCCCCACGCGTCCCGGCACGCAGAAACCGCAAACCGGCGGTGATGCAGCCTTCAAAGATTTAATCATCAACAAGATTTTGCCGGATTTAAAAGCGACTTATCCTATCGACGATAATCGTAAAACCTTATTCGGGCATTCTCTGGGTGGTCTTTTTGTCATGAACACGCTGATATCGCAGGATAAATACGCATTTCAGACCTATTGCGCGGCAGACCCGTCCATCTGGTGGAACAGTCATGAATTCATGGCACGGCTTGAGCGCTTTCAAAAGCCCAGTGATTTCTCACCACGTCTTCTAATAGAAACGTCCGGCATGCGGACAGACCATAAAAAGATTGGTGATGAACAAAAAAAGCGCATCGCCGATTTGCGTTCAGGGCCTAACGGCAAAGATGTTTCTACCTATCTCAAAAATAAAAAGCATATCGATAATAGTTTCCACCGTTTCGACGACAAGAACCACGGGACGATGGTCGCCCCGTCAATCAAAGATTGTCTCGCGTTTACGCTTGAAAACAGACAGCCAATCAATCCACCCAAACAGTGAGGAAAAAATGATTACACGACGCAAAACACTTGCCACACTATTTTTTGGCGCGCTGACAGCCGCCATTTCATTTGCATCCCCTACTTTTGCCGATGTCACGGTCAAACATGTATCGGGCGAAACCTCCATACCGGATCATCCTAAAAAAGTTGTCGTCTTTGACCTTGCAACCTTGGATAATTTGACACGTCTGGGCGTAACCGATGTTATCGGCGTACCGGAAGGGGTAAAGCCAAAATATCTCGAACAATATAATGACGCGAAATACACCAAAGTCGGAACATTGTTCGAACCGAATTATGAAACAATTGCTGGTCTTCAACCTGATCTGATTATCATTGGTGGCCGTTCACAGCCGAAATACAAAGATCTTTCGAAAATTGCACCGACAATCGATCTTACGGTCAATAATGACCACTATCTTGCCGATGTCGACCGCAATGTGACGCTTCTTGGCCAAATTTTCGGCAAACAGGATCAAGCCAAGGCTGAGATCGACAAACTTAACGAAAAGCTTGCTTTAACACGCAAGGACGCAGCCGGAAAAGGCACTGGCCTCTTGATTTTGACCACCGGCGGCAAAATGAGCGCCTTTGGCCCGGGATCACGTTTTGGTCTTCTGCATTCCGGCTTCGGTGTCATTCCGGCCAATGATAAATTGGAAGTCGGCAAACATGGACAGATGATTTCACCTGAATTCATCTTGGAAACCAATCCTGATTGGTTGTTTGTGATCGATCGCGATGCAGCCATCGGCCGCGAAGGGCAGTCTGCAGCACAGCTTCTCGATAATGCGCTTGTCAACAAGACAAAGGCTGGTGAGAAAAAGCAGATTGTTTATCTCGACCCTCAAAATTGGTATCTTGTTGGCGGCGGTCTTTCCGGCCTCAATGAAACAGCAGACCAGTTAAATGAAGCTTTTTCGAAAGCCAAATAATGTTCAAACCTGTTGTTGACAAAAAAACTCAACAAATGGGTTGATTGTCGAACCAATACAAGGTTTAACACCAGCGGTTATGGTTTTGATCATCGCCGCTGGTGTTTTCTTTTTTAGGTAATGGTTATTGTGCGAAATTATTGCATTGGCATAACGGTAATCGTCGTCCTTGCTATTACCAGCATCTTTCTTGGCTTTTCAAACGTGACACTGTCGCGCCTGATGGAGGGAGACGCCAATGCGTGGTTGGTCTTCTGGCAAACCCGCATACCGCGAACGGCGTCTTTGATTTTGGCCGGCATGTCATTGGCTCTGTCCGGCATGATCATGCAAATGCTTGCCCGAAACCGTTTTGTCGAACCATCAACGGCAGGAACCGTTGAATCTGCTTCACTTGGCATCCTTTGCGTGATGATTTTTGCACCCGGCATACCCGTCATCGGCAAAATGGCTATTGCGGCTTTGTTTGCTTTGGCCGGGTCCTTGCTCTTCATGTTCCTGTTGCGGCAAATACCGCTGCGTTCCGTTCTCATTGTGCCACTGACAGGCATAATGCTTGGCTACATTATCGGTGCTTTGACCAATGGTATTGCAGACAACGAAATGCTGCTTCCCTCGCTACAAGCCTATCTCTTCGGCAGTTTTTCGATGGTGATTGATGGCAAGTATGAATTGCTATGGCTGTCACTGCCCTTATGCCTTCTGGCATATCTTGCCGCTGATCGTTTCACCGTTGCCGGCCTAGGCGAAGATTTTGCCAACAATCTCGGGCTTAACTACCGCAGTATCATGCTTTTCGGTCTTTTAATTATCTCTCTTATAACGGCCTGTGTCATTTGCACGGTCGGAAGAGTACCATTTATCGGCCTTGTCGTTCCTAACATCGTTTCCATTGTCATGGGGGACAATATGCGCCGCAGCGCCCCATGGGTCGCGTTAACCGGCGCGGGACTGGTGCTGTTATGTGATATTTTGGGCCGTGTCATGAGCAAATCAGCTGAAGTACCCGTTGGCACCATGATGGGCGTGATAGGCAGCGTGCTGTTTATTGCACTTCTTTTGCGCTGGAGGAAACGCCTTGGCTAAAAGAAAATCGGCAAAACCCATTCTGCTTGTGTTGGGTCTCTCGGCTCTAGCCGTTATCGCGCTCTATATGTCATGGAATATTAATGCCAACATATGGACGTTTCGCTTCACAAAACTGGCCTCCCTTGTATTAATCGCTTACACAATTGCCGTGTCTACAGTGCTCTTCCAGACAGTATCCAACAATCGTATCCTGACACCTTCCATCATGGGGTTTGACCAACTCTATATTCTGATACAGACACTTGTTGTCTATTTCGTTGGAACGACGACCATTCCCGGCATCAGTGAAGAAGTGAAGTTCCTCTGCGAAGCTTTGATTCTGGTTATTTTCTCGACACTTTTATTCCGCTGGTTATTTTCCGGCAGTGTCAAAGGCCTGCATATGACGCTTTTGATCGGCGTGGTCTTTGGTGGTCTGTTTTTCAGTTTGCGCATGTTAATGCAACTTCAGCTGAACCCTGATGAAGCTGTCAATCTTACGGATGTCATGTTTGCCAATTTCAACCGCTTCAACACTGGGTTGATCGGCATTTCGGCGATTATTGCGTTGATCGTCTCGGTGATCGGCTGGCGTATGCGCCATCTCTTCGATGTCTTAACTTTGGGACGTGATGCTTCTATTAATCTCGGGATTGATTACCGCAAAAGCGTAACGCTCATCCTCATATTGATCTCGATACTGGTTTCCGTTTCCACAGCCCTTGTTGGGCCGGTTACGTTCTTTGGTCTTCTTGTTGCCAGCTTGGCCTATCAGCTGACCCCCAGCAGCAAACATATTGTTGTATTGCCGGTTGCGGTGCTGCTTTCCATCGTCTTTTTGGTCGGCGGGCAATTTGTACTGGAACAATTGTTCAATATGGCCAGTCGCCTGAGTTTTATAATTGAATTTGCCGGTGGCATCGTCTTTTTGACCTTGCTGATGAAGGGAAAATTAAAATGATCGAAATTGGTCATGTTTATAAAAGCTACGATGATTGTCTGATCATTGACGATCTGAGCCTGACGATTCCGAAAGGCGGCATTGTTTCCATTATCGGCCCCAACGGAGCGGGAAAATCGACCTTGCTGACGATGATCAGCCGCCTTTTGCCAATGGATAAGGGCATGATCAGCGTCGATGGTTTCGATGTGACAAAGACATCTGGTGATATTTTTGCAAAACGCCTGTCCATTCTCAGACAGGATAACAGCCTGTCAGCTCGCCTGACCGTGCGCGATCTTGTTAGTTTTGGCCGCTATCCCTATTCCCATGGGCGCCTTACCAAAGCAGACATCCAATTCATAGACAGCTCCATAAGATATCTTGGCCTTGAAGAGCTGCAAGAACGCTTCCTCGACGAATTGTCCGGTGGCCAACGTCAACGGGCCTTTGTTGCAATGATCATCTGTCAGGACACAGACTATGTCTTACTTGATGAACCATTGAACAATCTTGACATGAAACATTCCGTTTCCATGATGAAGCAACTTCGAAAAGCTGCCGACGAATTGGGCAAAACCATTGTTCTTGTCATGCACGATATCAATTTCGCCTCCTGTTATTCCGACCTTATCGTCGCTTTGAAAGATGGAAAATTGGTCCATGCCGGCCGACCTGACGAAATCATGCAACCCCATATTTTGGAAGATATCTATGGGCTGGATATCAAAGTATCCGAGATTGACGGTCAGCGTATCGCTATTTTTTATCAATAGGCAGAAATTGCCCCACCCCTGTCTTGCGCAGAGCAACAGCATCTCCTTTGACAAAGATTTAAGGCTTTGGTTTAGCCCTTCCTCGTGTTAGCCTCATCAATACGACAGTCATTCTTGAGGAGGAAGACATGGTTGAAAATCGTCGCGTAAAATCACCTTTCAAAAATCGATATGAAAACTACATAGGCGGAAAATGGATAGCGCCCAAAAGCGGTCGCTATTTCGAAAACCGATCACCGGTCAATGGTGAAATCCTGTGTGAAGTTGCCAGATCACAAGCGGAAGATGTTGAAGCTGCTCTTGATGCCGCACATGCTGCCAAGGAGGAATGGGGCCAAACAAGTGCTACCGATCGCAGCATGGTGCTGTTGCGTATTGCGGACAGGGTGGAGGAAAACCTGAGGGCAATTGCAGAGGCAGAAACATGGGATAATGGCAAGCCCATACGCGAAACAATGGCTGCAGACATTCCATTGGTTGTCGATCATTTCCGCTATTTTGCCGCTTTGATCCGCGCGCAGGAAGGCGGAATTTCCGAGATCGACAAGGATACCGTTGCATATCACTTTCATGAGCCACTGGGCGTTGTCGGCCAAATTATTCCTTGGAATTTCCCGATCCTCATGGCCGCATGGAAATTGGCACCGGCTTTGGCCGCCGGTAATTGCGTTATCCTGAAACCGGCAGAGCAAACGCCGGCGTCCATCCTTTTCGTCATGGAGCTGATTGGAGATCTTGTCCCTCCGGGTGTTATTAATGTTGTGAACGGTTTTGGCGAAGAAGCCGGTGTTGCCTTGTCCGGCAATTCAAGAATTGCAAAAATTGCCTTTACCGGAGAGACCGGCACAGGTTCTAAAATTATGAAGGCGGCTGCCGAAAACATCATCCCTGTCACGTTGGAACTTGGTGGTAAATCGCCAAACATATTCTTCGGCGATATTATGGATCATGAAGATTCTTTCATCGATAAAGCCATAGAAGGATTGGTGTTGTTTGCTCTAAATCAGGGCGAAGTCTGCACCTGCCCAAGTCGCGCTCTTATCCACGAAGATATCTATGACAAATTCATGGAACGCGCGCTTTCACGCATCAAGGCGATAAAGCGTGGCGATCCATTTGATCCTGAAACCATGATTGGTGCGCAGGCATCTACCGAACAAATGGAAAAGATACTGCGCTATATCGAAATCGGCAAGCAGGAAGGTGCAGAACTGCTGACCGGCGGGCATAAATCCAGCCTATCGGGCGACCTGGCCCATGGTTGCTACATTGAACCGACGGTTTTCAAAGGCAACAACAAAATGCGCATTTTCCAGGAAGAAATTTTCGGGCCGGTTCTGGCTGTCACCACCTTTAAAACCGATGCCGAGGCATTAGCAATGGCCAATGACACCATGTATGGACTGGGGTCTGGCATTTGGACAAGAGACATCAATAAGGCCTATCGCTTCGGCCGCGCAATACAGGCTGGTCGGGTGTGGACCAATTGCTATCATGTCTACCCGGCCCATTCAGCCTTTGGCGGCTACAAAAAATCAGGTATCGGACGGGAAATGTACAAAACGACTCTCGAACATTATCAGCAAATTAAAAATATGCTGGTCAGTTATAGCGTTGATAAAATGGGCTTCTTCTAGAGCATTTTCCCAAAAGTGTGAAGCGCATCCGTGGGGAGAACGATTCACAGGATCGTTTTTTTAATCCCACTCCTATCGGACAAAAAATGCATAAAAACTAAAAACTTAGAGCACGTATTTGGTTCATCAAATGCCGAACGTGCTCTAGACATATCAGGGAGGGGTCGTCCCCTCCCCGTTCTATCCAAAGCACCGAGAAAAGCATGAATAACCCGCTTGCCGGTTATTCGTGCATGACAGACATTGCATTCAGGATAAAACCTGCTCATAAAACGGTTGAGATCCAACAATATCAGCAAGTCGATGATAGAAAAAACCGCAACGTCACACCTTACCCAGCCATCGCAAAGCATTTTAGCCATTTTATCGATCTGCCTAGCAACGCTCATGGCAATGATCGATACCGGCATTACCAATACGGCTTTGCCGACGATAGCAAGGGAATTCAGTACGGGTGAAGCCACAGTTGTTTGGGCAGTCACATCCTATCTGTTGGCAATGGTGGCCTGTACCCTTCCAATGGCAAGCCTAGGCGAGGTTTACGGTTTTCGACGGATATTTATCGGCGGCCTCGTCATTTTCACCTTGGCATCATTGTTGTGCGGCCTATCATGGTCATTGCCGACCCTTGTGGCGTCGCGAATCTTGCAAGGTGTTGGTGCCGCAGGATTATTGAGTACAAACCTCGCTTTGATACGATTTATTTTCCCGCCGCAAAAATTGGGATTTGGTTTGGGTTTGAATGCTTTATGTATGGGGCTTGGCTTTTCACTTGGGCCAACACTCGCATCCTGCATCTTATGGTTTGCCAGCTGGCATTGGTTGTTTTTGATCAATGTTCCCATTGGTCTCGTCAGCCTTGTCATGGCTCTGCAATCCCTGCCCCAGACACCCTTCAGCGCCTATCGATTTGACCGCCTTGCGGCCTTTTTCTGCGCTATCGGCTTTGCCGCACTCGTATTGGCGATTGGCGAGGGTGCCCATCGGCAGCCTTTAGCGGTGGTTATTGTTGTTCTAAGTATCGCGCTCGTCTGTATAAGCGCACTCATTTACCGGCAAAGACACCATCCTGCGCCCTTTCTCGCTTTTGATCTTTTTGGATATCGCATTTTTGCACTGTCGATCCTTGCCGTATTTTTTGCTTTCATTGCGCAGGGCATCGCTTTTGTGGCGCTGCCCTTTTCATTTCAATCCATTTTGCATCGCAGCCAGTTTGAAACGGGTTTTCTCATTGCCCCTTGGCCGGCAATGGCCGCCATGACTTCGACATTTACTGGGCGCCTTTCTGATCGTTTCTCGCCTGCTGCGCTGGTTGCTATCGGGATGTTGTTCTGCGCTTTAGGCATGTATGCACTCAGCCTTCTGACCGTTAATACATCAACTTGGATGATCGTTTTCTGTATGATGCTTTGCGGCTGCGGCATGGGTTTTTTCAATGCGCCAAACCAACGCATTATCATGTTTTCTACGCCTGCCAGCCGCAGTGGTGCAGCGGGCGGCATTATGGGCATCGCACGCCTTTTAGGACAATCAATTGGCAGCGCACTTGTTGCGTTTTGCCTGATTATTTCGTCTCAAATTGGCCCGCGCTACGCATTATGGTGTGGTGCTGCCTGTTTTGTTATCGCGCTTATTCTAGGCGGGTTCCGCATGATTGGTTTCAAAGGCAATGGATAGTATGCCTATCCATTGCTGAAACGGGTTTCCAATAGATCGACCTCGCGGATAAAGCGGCTGGCGGCTTCCTCCGACAACTGATGTCGCCTACCAAAAGCAAAATAGGTTTGGCGTTCGGCTTTCAACGCTTCTAACCGTAACCGGCGTTCAATTTCTTCAACATTGCGCGCAATAACGGCATCTTCGTCCGAAATATTTTGGCCGGCAAGCCTATCACGGTAAGTTTCCATAACTCTGGCCGCCGCAGTGGTGTAGAGGTCGGCGTCACTGCGCCCTTCACCAAGACTATGCACAGCTTGTTCAACCGCTTTAATTGCGGCTTCCGCAGCAGCGGTGCGGGCACGTTCTTCTTCTTTTTGATGCGAGGGCTCGGGGGGAAGTTCCAAACCATTCAATAGATACGGAAGAGCGACACTTGCTGCGACAAGGGATATCAGTATAACCCCCGTTGCCAGAAAGATTGCCAGATCACGTGCAGGAAATGGTGTCCCATCGGGAAGGAACAAAGGTAGGGTCAAAACACCGGCCAGTGTGACGGTACCACGCACACCGGCAAGAGACGTCGCCGCAATCAAGCGCCAGCCGGGGACAAACGGTTTCTGCCCACGCCGATGCGCGCTTGCCAATGTAAAACGCAAAGAAATCCAGACCCATATGAAACGAAGTGCCGCAAGCGCGAAGTTGATTGCAACAACATAGACGATCAACCACAATGGATCATGATGGCCGGTTTCCTCCACAACGACCGCCGCACTGCTGATAATATGCGGAAGCTGTTCACCCAGAATAACAAAGATCACACCATTGGCGACAAATTGGACTGTATCCCAGACGGCCAAACGCCGGATGCGTGTTAATGCCAGATTTCGCAAGCTATCTTCGGTAAAACTCATCGAGATGCCGGCAGCAACGGCTGCAAGAATACCGGAAGCTTCCGCAGCTTCTGCCGCCAGATAGGCAGCAAAAGGGATCAGCAAACTGACAACAATCTGCGAGCCGGTTTCTTCACCAAACTTGCGTGTCCAGTAATTGGTCACCCAAGTAACCAGAAATGTTGTGGCCGCACCGATGATCAAACCTGCAACAGCTGTCCATAAAAATGTTCCAAAAGCTGCAAACAAGGAAAAACTTCCGGTCATGGCTGCAGTGACCGCAAAGCGCATGCTGACAAGACCGGACGCATCATTCAAAAGCGACTCACCTTCCAAAATATGCATCAATCTTTTTGGAATAGGCACACGTTTGGCAATCGCTGAAACCGCCACTGGATCTGTTGGCGAAACGATGGCAGCCAATGCGAATGCGACAGCCAGAGGCATAGCAGGAATAATCCAGTAGGTAAAAAAGCCGACCCCCAGAACAGTAAAGACCACCAACCCCAGCGCCAATTCCAGCACCGTCCACTTGTCACGCTTCAAGCCTTCTTTCGGAATTCTCCACCCATCAAGAAACAGCAGAGGCGGTAAGAACAGCAAGAAAAACAATTCAGGGCGAAGTTTTACCCCCAAATCTCCCGTAAGAGGTATCAGCACTCCAACCGCAATCTGAATCAAAGGCAAAGGAATGGGAAGGGGCAAAGCGCGCGATATCGCGCCGCTTATGATCACGGCAACGAGCAAGATCAATATGACGATTACGGATTCCACTTTCTTTAAGCCTTTCAACACATTCCGTCGCTGAACATATCAGGGCGGTTAAAAGTTATTTTAAGATAAACCGAAAATAGTGGGCATTAAAAGGCGATAATGGCAGCGGTTTCTTACAATTAGTTGATGAGAGCAACATATCACCGTCCGGCACCGATCAGACTGGCTAGTCATTTGCGGGAACAATCAACAATCCTGGTCTGTTCTTGGTCGCCGGATAAAAAAGTGATAGGCTATTAAGAGGAGACGGGAGGACGATATGGCAATAACACCGGTAAACAGTTTGAAATTCGGCGCTGTAGAAATTATGCAGCAAAATGTTGAGCGACGGGAAAAGCAAAAAGATATTCCCAAATCTGCCAGCGATGCAACTGTGCAATCCGCCCACGACAACGCACCGTCTGCAGCAAAAGAACAAACAGGATATGACAAAATACGAAACAAATTGGCAGGCGCTGAAGTTTTTGATAGCAGCCGCATCACCAAGCAAGAATTGAAAATAAAATTCTTCAAGGAGGTTGCAAAAGCATTTGGTTTTGATCTCGACGAAGGCGGCGAAGATCTCAAGAACATGGCAAACAAACTTAGTGCCGCTATGAGGGATATGAAGCAGAATGATCCAGCAGCGTATCATGAATTACTGGATAAACTTGCCAAAAAACTGGGCTTGGACAAGCTTGGTATTGATGTTGAAGATATTGTCAGCGCATTTGCAGATCCGACCTCGGATGCGGCACGCAAAGTTGATAGGGCATTAGACGCCGCAATGAACAGTGATACACAAGATCAGGTCATGAAACTTATCCAGAAATTTCAACAGACAATTGTCGATGATCCAGACGTCGGAACATATCTGCCAAATAGTTTTCCGCCGGCGCGCTTTTAACCGTCGAGTACGCGCGAAATTTATGGCTGAAAACATTTATGCTGAAACAAAAAACACTATGTGTTTTTTGGAGCTCAAGGTTCTGTCGCAAACTGAAACCTTGACGCTTCAAACATTCACGACAGAATGCACCCGGCTTCATCAATCATCGCGATTTTTATCCTCCACCCCGGCAACAAACGCGCTTTCACATTTAATCAATGAAGTATATCCGAGTGAATGGGCAAACCTAACGGTGGGGTTGCCCATTCGCTGATGCGCGGCACGCTCTAAATTTGGTGATATTTAAAGCGTCTTACTTTGCCCATTCAGCAACCAGACGATCAGGTGTTTTGGTTGCACGTTTTTTCATAACAAAGCATGTGCGTCTCGCTGAGAATTGATTGCGATCTTCAAGCAAATCTTGGCGCATCTCTGCAAGTTCCGCAGTCCGGCAAGCTTGGGCTGACGTGGCGTCGAACACTTTCTTCACCGCAGTTTTTTCGTCCGATACAATAGCCCGCGCTTGTGAGCGGAGCCAATCGAGATAGGCATTCTTGTCTCTGGGGCCTATTCCATCAATCAGGCCGATGTTTAACGCCTGCGCGGCACTGACAGGCAGACAATCGGAAGTAAGCGCTTTTGCTTCTTCAGCACCTACCCGCTTGGGCAATGTATAGGTCCAATATTCCGATCCGTAGAGGCCCATTGTGGCGTAATGCGGGTTTAGAACAATTCCATCACGGGCAAGAACAAGATCGGCTGTAAGAGCCAACATGACGCCACCCGCCCCTGCGCTACCGCTGACGCCTGCAATAACAAATTGTTGCGCTGTTAAAATTTCTAAACATACGTCGTCAATCGCCTGGATGTTGCGCCAAGCCTCTTCACCCGGACAGTCTGCTGCTTCGATTGTGTTGAGGTGGATGCCATTAGAAAATGCATTCCATCCACCCTTCACAATAAGAACCTTGGTCTTTTGTAACTTTGCAAACCGCAAGGCCTCGACCGCATGTTCGCATTGTTCCGTACTCATAGCGCCATTATAAAAATCAAAAGTCAGCTCTCCGATCGGCCCGTCTTGCATATAGCGCACCGGACTGTACTCTTCATCAATCTTTTCTGCCGATAAAGGAGTATCCAAATCCGGCACCGACGCCAGCTTGTCGCCTAGAACCTGTACTGCAGGATATTTGAAAAGCGACCGGCCGTCTTCATTCACCGGCTTCAAAGAGCCGATCCATAGGCTTTTATCCCCGGTACCCAAAAGAATGGATCCAAAACGTTTGCCAAGTATTTTTCCAGCTTCTCCAATTTGATTGCTTGGGTGAGCATCATAAACATAATATTCCTTGTCACCAATTATCGTTTTTATTCCTGGAACACCGTCTGAAGCATTGATTTTTTGGAGAATGGAAAGCGTTGGCTGCGACCAATCTATTGAGCGATCCGCTTGTTTCATGTTTGGTTGCAAACGGCCCTCGACATGGTCGATTTCCGGAAGTGGTGTCGGTTTTCCGCCTTCTATGAATGATGTTATTGTATCAAAGATACATTTCATCGCTGCGTCACTTACGGCGCTATTGTATAATTCCGACTTTCTTATCGGATGCGGCACATCAAACCCATGCGAAGACCATACCGGCCCGGCGTCCATTTCTTCTACGGCTTGCAAGGCTGTCACACCCCATTTTTTCAAACCGTTCACAATGGTCCAATCCAGTGCTGAAGCTCCTCTGTCTCCGATAATTCCTGGATGTATGATAATAACTGGCACTTTATCGTTTTGCCAGAGTTCTGCGGGAACCCGGTCTTTTAAAAACGGACATATAACGATGTCCGGTTGCGCTCGTTCTACGGCACGAACGACTTCAATTTCATCAGTAAAGAGTTGAAAACTAACCATATGTCCCGCTTCCTTAAGCGCAGCCCAAGCTCTTTGCGTTAAGCCATTGAAAGCAGAAGACAACAAAATGATTTTCAGTTTCGGTTGCATTGTATGACTCTTTTCATTTCCTTTGTTCGGCTCGCTCAGCGTTTTATCCAAAATGATGACACTGACTGCCTTTAAGCACTCTCCTTTTGGTTTATGAAAATGATTCACACAACTATTAATTGCAGCTTCTAGGGGTGACATAAGTACGCAGGCTGATTGATAGTTATCAACCAGAAAGCGTCTATAGCACTCTGCGGGTATGGGTTGTGCAATGATTATATTACCGTCGAAAAAGGGAAGGTTTTCAAAACGAAGAGTAACATCGCACTTATAGCACGAATACATTTCTTGAATCGGTTTTGTCGACGTAGAGACGTTATAAATGCAAGGGAAAGCTTAGCGATACCGCTATCGCATTTTGAAGGCACGTGATTTGAGAGTTCACTGGTCGGAGTGAGAGGATTCGAACCTCCGACCCCCTCGTTCCGAACAAGGTACGCTACCAGGCTGCGCTACACTCCGACTGATTGGTGCAGCGGGCTTATACCTCTCCCCCGCCTTTCCTGCAAGTGGTTTTTAATCGGCCCGCAAAACCGCAGCACCCCATCAAGTTAAACCTTGAAATGCTATGTTAACAGCACTATCCCTTTCTAAAGACGAGTGCAGGAATTAGATAATGGCCGAAAAGATTATCAGTTTTATCATGAGCGGTGGTATCGGCTCACGTCTATGGCCGTTATCACGGGAGGATTTTCCCAAGCAATTTCATGATCTATCGGGCAAAGGCTCTATGGTTTCCCGCACGGTCAAACGCATGAATGCGCAGCAAGGCGACGGTGCACCAATCTATCTGATTGCCTCGGAAAACCATGAATACCGCTTGCGACAGGATATCTCAGGTCTCCCTCTCAACGGTGGCAGACCTATCTTTGAACCTTTAGGTCGTAACACCGCCGCCGCTGTCGCATTGGCCACGCAAATTACGCTTGCAGAGCATGGCGACGCATTGATGCTTGTTGTCCCCTCCGATCACGAGATAGCAACGGACGAAGATTTCTGGAATACAATTGAACAAGGGGTTAAGGCGGCGCGGCGCAATCGGATCGTCGTTTTCGGTATTCGTCCGGATAAGCCGGAAACAGGTTACGGGTATGTTGAAACCGGTAATAAAGCGGATGGTATCTACGATGTCGTTCGTTTTGTAGAAAAACCCGATGCATCTACGGCGGCACAATATCTTGAATCCGGTAATTTCTTATGGAACTCGGGAATTTTTCTATTTTCAGCGGCAACGATGGAGCAGGCGTTCATCACCTACCAGCCGGAAATCTGGCAAAAAACAGCACAAGCACGCGCAACAGCCCACACGGATATTTCAGGAACTTGGCTGAATTTCGATGAATATGCCGCCATCCCTTCCAACTCAGTGGATTATGCCATTATGGAAGAGGTGAAGGATATAGCGCTCGTACCGGCGCGTTTCCGCTGGAACGATTTGGGGTCTTGGCAATCTTTGCTCGATCAACAAGCCAGCCCAACCGTATCGGACGAACATGGCAACGTGACTATTGGCGATGTCGTCGCCATTAATTGCAAAGGCAGTTACCTACGCTCTGAGTCCGGGCTTTTATCCGCAGTAGGTCTGGAAAACATGGCTGTTGTTGCAACAACCGACGCGACATTTGTCGCACCTGTCGGGCAAAGTCAAAATGTCCGCGAAGTGGTGGCAACCTTGGAAAAAGTTGGAAGGCTTGAAACCAAGTTTACCCCTGCGGCCGACAAGATGCCACAAAGCGGGGCCTATCTCTCGCGCGTTGAACATTGGTTGTTTGATGAGACACTGCCTTTATGGTCGACACGCGGCGTGGATGAAAAAGGTGGCTTCTACGAAGCCTTGGGCTTTGATGGTCTACCGCTATTGCGTGACAAACGCATGCGGACGATGGCGCGACAAATATATGCTTTTGCTATGGCGGGCGAGATGGGATGGGATGGGCCGTTTAAAGCGCTTATAGATCACGGCCTTGATTTTATCGCGTGCAACGGACGAACCAGTAATGGCGGTTGGGCCTCTGTCCTAGGCAAAGAAGGCGGTATAATAGACGATACAGAAGATAGTTATGACCAGTCATGTGTTCTGCTGGCGCTTGCGCATGCCCATCGTGTTGGCCATAAGCAAGCGCTACCCATGGCCATGGAAACCTTTTCTTTTCTTGATCGCTGCCTGGCGGATAAGCATGGTCGGGGATTTTTGGAAAACACCCATGCGCGAGCCAAAGACGGATTTCGGCGCGCAAACCCGCATATGCATTTGCTTGAAAGTTTTATGGCATGGTTCGAGGTCACCGGTGATATCGGTTTTCTGCAAAGAGCTTCGCGCATTGTCGAATTATTCAAGAGCCATTTTTTCGACGATGACACCTGGACTTTGGCAGAATACTACGATGCCGACTGGCAAAGAGCCGCGTCGCCCGATGGCGACATATGCGAACCCGGACATCACTTTGAATGGTCGTCCCTTCTCGTCGATTTTTCGTCAACGTCCGGCGACCGGAGTGTGATCAAACTTGCGAAAAAACTATACGCTTCCACCATCGCCAACGGGTTAAATCGTGCTACCGGGCTTGCATATAATACGATATCGCGGCATGGCATGCCCATAGACACCAATTCCCGCAGCTGGCCGCAAACCGAAGCGATCAAGGCGGCGTTAGCCCTTGATGGCAATGACGGCCCAGATCTCAAACCGGAAATTGAGGCGCGTGTAGGCCGCCTCTTCCGATGGCATATAGAAGCAGCACCAAAAGGACTGTGGATTGATCTGGTTTCTGAGAATGGTCGTGCCATTGCCGACGATGTCCCAGCATCCATTTTCTATCATATGATTACCGCGCTGACCCAATATCGTAAGTTTGCGCAAGCTGGCGGAAATGGGAAAAGCTAAGATTGCTTCATGCTTAGCGTAAAATAGCACCGCACTGTCCTGGAGCGGTTCCCGATTGATGTGAATCATCAATCGGATAAGATACCGCGACAAATCAAAAGCTTGAGACGCGTCGGCCTGATTCAATCAGGTCGAAAAGCGCTTTAAACCAATACGGGGAACGTCATATAGAGCATTTTCCGAAAAGTGTGAAGCGCATCCGTGGGGAAAACGATTCACAGGATCGTTTTCTTAATCCCACTCCTATCGGACAAAAAATGCGGCAAAACCAAAGACCTAAAGCGCATATTCGATTCATTGAACAGCTTATGCGCTCTAGATTATTTAACGCCACTGTGGGCCGCGTGGCGGGGGTGCAGCGTGGTGCGGACGCATGGGGCCGTGGTGCGGCCGATAATAGGGTGGCGGTGGCGGGGGTGCGCGATATCCATGGCGCGGACCATAAGAGTGGCGATAGCGGGGCGGTGCCTTCTTACCAGAATGATAAATTGCCACGCCACCATTCGGCCCCACAATAACGCCGGATCGCGCTTCGGCTTGCGTCGCAAGTGCGCCGCCGGCGGGAAGAATGATGCCGAGGCTCAATAGAACTGCCAATATGTGCTTCATAACAAGTTTTCCTTTCATGTCATGAGTGCATATTGCGCCAATGCGTTTGAATTGACCGTGAACCTTAAATTTATTTTCAGTTCATGTTCGCTCTGCGAGATGGTATCTTTCAGGATTGGAGTGTTTTCAGCAAAGTATGAAGTGCATCCATGGGGAAAACGATTCACAAAATCGTTTTCTTATCCCGTTCCTATCGCATAAAAAACGCGGTATAAACAAGAGATTAGAGCGTCGATCTGATCCCTTCAGATCGAACGATGCTCGAGGGCCAGAACCTAATCAAATCCGTCAATTTTCAACAACCGATCCAAGGTGTTGATATCAACATTGATATCCATGACATCATTTTTCAACAAATTGGCATGTTCAGCCGAAAAGGCATTATCCAGGCGCATTAAAATCTTCAGGTTTGATTGATCAACATCTTGTACAACCTGCGCGCTTGGCTTGTTCGCCAAAAAAGCCAGATGCTTCTCACCAATATTGATGGCAATGGGCAGATAACGTTTTAAAAAGCGGGTTCCGCGTAGCACGTCGTTGGGATCGGTATCGATGCAATTGATGATATTATCAGCCGACCGTCCAATGCTTCTAAAAACATTGGCGTAACTGTCCGGCAATCGTTTAGCAATCTTCGACAAAGCCAAGACATCTTTTCGAAAAGGCTTTTCGTCAAACTGCCTACCGGCATTCTTGCTTTCTGGCTGATCCAAAGGCTGAGTATTTTCATTATTATTGGCGAGCTTAAGATATTCCCGAACAATAATGGATTGAGAAAGCAATTTATTGACTGCTAGGTCAAAATCCTCGGCCGCGGTTATAGCAGACAGCGTCTCGGCTTCTTTTGTCATATCGGCTAAACGATAAGCTACGGCAAAGAAAGGCCCGGATTTCCCTCGCTTTATACCGGATTTTATAAGCGCGGAGACATAGTCTACAATCTCTTTATAGATAGAGCTGATTTTTTCGAATTCTTTTCTTCTGAAGCTTGAAATGACGTTTAATGTCGCTGTGACACTGCCGTTAATAGAAATAAGAGCCCGTTTTATAGCTATGCCGGTCGAAAATCTGATACTTATCCAACCAACCGGGATGATCGACAAATAGGCCCATATCGTATCGGGAATTGCTTGATAGGGGAGATAGAAGGCCACCATCAACAGCGCGAACCATTCGGTCTTGGCGATTTTATGGCGGACATAGCAATGCATGATCCGTCGTCCATAAAACATTGCAACCCATGCCACCAAACCACCCAAAAGCAGCGCATAAGGTAGTGGCGCACCCAAAAGATAGGCGACAAGCACCTGAATAATACCGCATAAGGTCGGAAAAAAACCGCCAAAGCGATTGCTCATATGGCGCCCGAAAATACAGATAAGGCCCACATAGCTCGCAATCACCAATTCGTCTTTATCTGACGATGCGCCGTATAGTTCAACGTAAATCCATACGGCGGCAAACAGACTGGCCGCATGGATGAAAAGACGCTTGATGATCCCACGCTTCATTTGATAGCTTCAGGCTTCTACGGCTGCTTCGTGATTGCCGGCGCCGCCTGCGCGCCGTCAGATGCGATACGTTCGTTTACTTCTCTGTCAGCCTGTTTCTTTTGACGATCGGCAATATCGGCCAATTTGGTGAAAAGCTCTTTTTCCATTCTCTGGAGATCCTTTTCGACGATTTGCCGATTTTGTCGTCCTTCCTGAGAGATTTTCAGCGTCTCTTCGATCGAATTCAGAAGGCGATTATGTATATCTTTCAACGTATCGATATCAACAATGGAGCGCTCAACTTCACGTGCTGTTTCAATCGAAGTTGTTTCCAGCAATTCGGCATTTTTGCGCAATAGCTTATTGGTAGTATCGGTAACCTGTTTTTGCATTTTGGCAGCGTCACGCTGGTTTTGCAGAGCAATTGCCAATATGAACTGATTTTTCCAGATCGGAATAGTGGTCAGGATACTTGTCTGGATTTTTTCCGCCAAAGCCTGATCATTGCTTTGGATCAGCCGTAGTTGCGGTGCTGTCTGCAAAGTCAGCGTCCGCGAAAGTTCAAGATCATGCAGCCGCTTTTCAAAACGGTCGATCATGCTGTTGAAGTCGCGCAGCTTTTGCGCATCCAACGGATTTCCGCTTTCGTTCGCCATTTTCTGCATGGGCGGCAATTCGCCTGTGCGCGCCTGCTCAACGCGCATGCGGCCAGCAGCAATATAGTCTGTCATACTTTGATGCAGACGCAAATTCTTGCCGTAAAGCTGGTCAAGCATTTCGACGTCACGAATAAGCCCTTCCATGGAGCGATCAAGCTTTTCAGAAACCTGGTTCACCTGATCGGCGATAGTATCAAATTGCTGGACAAAGGTTTTCGCGGCGTCAAAAACCTGACCGATAAGAGGAAGGGCGGCAAGGACACTCTTCTTTTTCAACAAAACGGAAATGTCGAGTTCTTGCACCTTTTGCAACATTCCTGAAAGCAATTCACTGACCGGAGCCACATCACGAGCGCGCACTTTACTTAAAACCGAATCGGCAAAACTTGAAATATCCTGCATCGCATCAGCGCCGTAGGACACCGATAGACTTGGATCCATCAGGTCGATCCGCTCAGCCAAATTTGCCACTTTCTGCTCATCCGGCACGACAACATCTAGACGTGTGATATCTTTAACGCTCATCGGTTCCACCCTCTCAAACTCGTCGGCATATTAAACAACTGACACCAGACTACAATCCCTTTATCCGCTCATATGCAGCTTGCAGGCCATCTGTGAGTGCAGCTCGACCGCCATGCTCGTCGAAAAGTTGCGACACAAGCGCATTTGTACCGTTCTTGGTCGAAAACTCTCGCTCCAGCGCACTATAATCGGGCTTGCTGCTTTTCCGTGTTTCATCCGCGAGGTTTCCAAACATCGTGGATAAGAAGGCTATGGCTTTATCACCATCGAGCCCTTGATTTTGCAGCCACTGGCTCGACGTTTCCATCATATTGAAGTAAACGCCCATCAGTGAGCCTGCCGTCATCATCAGGTTGAACTGATTTTCATCTTTCACCACGATACTGCCACCAAGCGCATCGAACATCGTGCGCAAAAACGGGTGATCCGGATAAATTGCCGTTAAACTTCGGCGTTCGCTGACAAAAGGAAGCGGAACCGCACGATAGACCGGTTGCCCGACCCATTCTTCGGCCTGTTTGGCTGTTACCATTGCCAAAACCGAAACAACAAGCTTGCAGTGGCTGAAATCAAGGTGTTTCAGTGTTTCTTCTGCTATCTGGCTCCGCAGGCAGATGAACACCTGCTCGCTGCGGTCGATGACATCCTGATTGCTTTCCGCAATGTGGACACATGAATATTGGCGTGCAAGGCGGTCTGCTATCACGCCATTGCGTGGAGAAACCATGATTTGCACGACCTCAAGCCGGCTTGCCATCAGGCCATCAATCATGGCAGCCGTTATGGTTCCCGTGCCGATAAAGCCGATTTTCATTTTGGCGCCTCCACAACATAGTTTAATATCGGGCCAAGCCAACGCTCGACCTCGCTTACATCC
The DNA here is from genome assembly GCF_054871565.1 of Bartonella sp. LJL80. NCBI lineage: Bacteria > Pseudomonadati > Pseudomonadota > Alphaproteobacteria > Hyphomicrobiales > Bartonellaceae > Bartonella > Bartonella sp. LJL80. The sequence goes on along the minus strand of NZ_JBTXLM010000005.1, from coordinate 157,223 downwards.
ATTTTTTTGCGCTGTGCATAATCCAGCACTTGATCACGCTCCACTTTGGCAACGCCGAAATAGTAACTTTCGGGGTGCGAAAAATAGAGTCCCGCCACCGATGAACCCGGCCACATGGCGAAACTTTCTGTCAATGAAACGCCCGTTGCCTGATGTGCATCAAGCAGCTTGAACAAAGTCCGCTTTTCCGTATGGTCAGGTTGTGCCGGATAACCGGGAGCGGGCCGAATACCGTGGTATTTTTCCGCAATCAAATCATCTCTGGAAATGTCTTCATCAGGCGCATAGCCCCAATAGAGCTTGCGCACACGCTCATGCAGGCATTCAGCAAAAGCCTCGGCAAAGCGGTCTGACAAAGCCTTGACCAAAATAGCCGAATAATCGTCATTGGCACGTTCGAAACGCTCGGCAATGGCCTGTTCGCCAAAACCGGCTGTTACGACAAAACCACCGACATAATCGGCAACGCCGACAGGGGCCACAAAATCGGCCAGCGCCATATTGGGTTTACCGTCCCGTTTGGTCAATTGCTGGCGCAAAGTATAAAATGTTTCAAGCTCTTCATTGCGGCTGTCATCAGTATAAAGTCGTACATCATCGCCAATGCGATTGGCAGGCCAAAAACCGATGACCGCCTTTGGCTCGAACCATTTTTCAGCAATGATTTTTTCAAGCATGGCTTGCGCATCGGCAAAAAGCTGTCTTGCGGTTTCACCCTGTTTCTCATCCTGTAGAATAGCAGGGTACCGTCCACGCAGTTCCCAGCTTTGGAAAAACGGCGTCCAGTCAAAATAACCGGCCAGTTCGGCAAGATCCCAATGGTCAAATATCTTGGTGCCAAGAAATGATGGTTTGGGCGGTTGATAGCGATCAAAGTCCAGCTGCAAAGCATTTGCCCGTGCATCGGCAATAGGCAGACGTTTTTTAGCCGCTTCGCTCTTTTCATGCGCGGCAGCAACCTGCGCATATTCAGCACGTAGGTTTTGAATAGTTTCTTCTTTCATCGTTGGTGAAAGCAGTGCCGAAACAACCCCGACGGCGCGGCTTGCATCCAACACATATACGCTTTGCCCGCGCTCATAACGCGGATGGATTTTGACAGCCGTATGAACTCGACTTGTCGTTGCACCGCCAATAAGTAGCGGAATATCAAAGCCCTGTTTTTCCATTTCACTGGCAACATTGACCATTTCGTCCAATGAAGGGGTAATGAGGCCGGAAAGGCCGATGGCGTCTGCATTTTCCGCCCGTGCACTCTCCAATATCTTTTGGGCGGGGACCATGACACCTAAATCGATGATCTCATAATTATTGCAGGCTAGAACGACGCCAACGATATTCTTACCGATATCATGGACATCGCCTTTTACGGTCGCCAATATGATCTTACCGGCAGTTTGACGGCCCTGACCGCCGTTCAACCGTTTCTCTTCTTCCATAAAGGGCAGCAAGACCGCAACAGCCTGTTTCATCACACGGGCGGATTTAACCACCTGCGGCAGAAACATCTTGCCAGCGCCGAAGAGATCTCCCACAACGTTCATACCGGCCATAAGCGGGCCTTCAATCACGTCCAGCGGGCGCGTTGCCGCCAAGCGGGCTTCTTCAGTATCAGCGTCGATGTATTCTGTGATACCGTTGACCAATGCATGTTCCAGCCGTTTTTCGACCGGCCACTCCCGCCAGCTTAGATCCTTTTCCTTTTGTGGTCCGCTAGCTTGTCCGCGATATTCCTCAGCCAAGGCCAATAGGCGCTCTGTCGCACCTTTATCCTTGTTCAACACGACATCTTCGCAGGCTTCGCGCAACTGCGGGTCAATCGATTCATAAACCGCAAGCTGTCCGGCATTGACGATCCCCATATCCATTCCTGCAGCAATGGCACGGTATAAGAAGACGGAATGCATCGCTTCGCGGACAGGTTCATTGCCGCGGAAAGAAAATGACAGATTGGACACCCCGCCCGATACATGCGCATAAGGCAATGTCTGGCGTATTTCCTTTGTAGCCTCGATGAAATCGACGCCATAATTATTGTGTTCGTCAATACCGGTAGCAACAGCAAAAATATTGGGATCGAATATGATGTCCTGCGGCGGAAAACCGACTTTTTCCGTCAATATTTTATAAGCGCGGCTGCAAATCGAAACCTTTCGCTCTTTGGTATCCGCCTGTCCGTCTTCATCGAATGCCATGACGACGACTGCAGCGCCATAAGCGCGCGCCAAAGATGCCTGACGCACGAAATTTTCTTCACCTTCTTTAAGCGAGATGGAATTGACCACCGACTTTCCCTGAACACACTTCAGACCGGCTTCAATAACATCCCATTTTGAAGAATCGATCATCACCGGTACACGAGCAATATCGGGTTCTGCGGCCAGAAGATTAAGGTAATCATGCATGGCGGCTTGCGAGTCGATCAAACCTTCATCCATATTGATGTCGATGATTTGCGCGCCGTTTTCCACTTGATCGCGCGCCACATCCAAAGCCGCCGCATAATCATTATTGGTGATCAACTTACGAAAGCGCGCCGAGCCGGTCACGTTGGTTCGCTCACCAATATTTACAAAGGGAATATCATCCGTCAATGTAAAGGGCTCCAATCCGGAAAGACGCAATCGCTTTTCGATATGCGGTGCAACACGCGGTTTGAACGGTTTTACGATTTCGGCAATTGCACGGATATGTTCCGGTGTGGTGCCGCAACAGCCGCCGACAATGTTGATCACACCTTCGCGTGCAAATTGCTCGATTTGCACAGCCATGTGGTCAGCCGTCTCATCATATTCACCAAAGGCATTCGGCAAACCGGCATTGGGATAGACACAAATAAGATGTTCGGTGTTTTCCGCCATTTCTTTAATGAGCGGCAACATGGCGTTGGCGCCCAAAGCACAATTGAGCCCGACAGAAAACGGATTTGCATGGGCAATCGAATAGAGAAAGGCCGTTGGTGTTTGCCCTGAAAGGGTGCGCCCCGACATATCGGTAATTGTACCGGATATCATAATTGGCAGGCGTATATTTTTCTCGATAAAGACTTCTTCGGCAGCAAAGATCGCCGCTTTCGCATTTAAAGTATCGAAGATCGTTTCAACCAATAGAAGATCAGCTCCACCGTCGATAAGACCGCGTATCTGATCGGCATAGGCTATGCGCAGATCATCAAAACTCACAGCGCGATAGCCCGGATTATTGACGTCCGGCGATATCGATGCCGTTCGATTTGTCGGGCCAATGGCACCGGCGACAAAACGCGGTTTACCATCTTGGCTTTCTGCCCGTTCCGCGGCGCGGCGGGCCAAACGCGCACCATCACGGTTCAGCTCGTAAACCATCGCTTCCATACCATAGTCTGCCTGGGCGATGGTAGTTGATGAAAATGTGTTGGTTTCCAGAATATCGGCACCAGCCATGGCATAGCGATAATGGATATCTTCAATTGATTGCGGCTGTGTCAGCGTCAATAGATCATTATTGCCTTGCAACGCGCATTCGCATGCCACAAAACGATGACCGCGGAAATGTTCTTCATCGAAGTGCAAGCCTTGAATTTGCGTTCCCATGGCACCATCAAGGATAAGGATTCGCTCTTTTGCGGCCTGATTTAAAAGCGCAATACGGTCGGTTGCGGGTTTGAGATTTCCAAATAGGCTGCTAGCGGGATGCGACATAGAGAACCCTTTCATATCAAGTACTTTCACTGACATAAAGATTTCTTTATGTCAATGAACCGTCCTATAACAAAACAAAAACGCCGGAAAACCGGCGCTTTTTTTACGGGATATCGCAGATAACCTATCGGACATAAATGCCGATAGACACTGCAACGCATAAGATTGCCAGAATAATCATGCCCAGATAGGCCTTTGGCTTATCAAACAATATGGCAAAAGCTGAAAACCAGCCGACAACGCCGCCTGCCAGCGCAAACAGAAAACCCGCTTTATTCATGGTGACAATATGCATGGCCATCAGGCCACCGATAATCAGCGCACCAAACATAATTAAAAGGCCGGTTGCGAACTTCTCATAATCGTCCATGATCAATCCTCATAATGGCAAAGGCACTTGCCCTGTTTGCAATAGCCCTCCTTCTAACGCATCACGTTGGAAAAACGAAATGTTTTTTAAAAAAAACCGATAAATCTATCGTGTCGGACGTATAAAGTGATGCCGTTGCAGCGCTACGATCAGCCTGTCCGCCATTGTCGGGCAGGCCCTGTTCTCGCCAGTCCGCTTCCCGGTTGATAATAGCCGGGAAACCGCACGGTTCCACCGTCGGCCAAACGTTTTGCGGTCAGTTCATGGGCTATTTCAAGCGTATCAAAACCCGCACGAAGCAAATTCGATATCTGGTCGATCAGAATATTGCCCGTTGCGCGGATCTCTCCCTGATAACCGTAACGGTTTTTCAGCCGCGCGGCTTTGGAGTAAGCGCGCCCATCATGATAAACAGGGATATCCAAGGCAATCAGCGGTATGGTTTCAAGATAGGGGCAAAGCACTTCAACATCATCGGCTGCGGACAACCGGACACCATTGCGCTTCGCATCGTCAGGCCGCGTTTCAACGAGCGATAGCCAAGCTGCAAGCGGCAAAATCAAAAGATGATTAGCGCCATCGTCAAATGCATCACAATGGTTATAAACATTGTCGATAAACCCGTTTATTCCCCATAATTTCGTTGCTGCTATTGTCTCCATCTATGCAGCCTTTGTCGGTTCGCCATAAAGCGCAAGTTTGAAGGGTGCCATTCCCAAACGTCGATAGGCCTCGATGAATGTCTCATGCTGGCTATCCCGTAATTGCAGATAAGTGTCGACAATCGTTTCAACCGCATCTGGAATCTTTTCAGGTTCAAATCCGCGCCCGGTGATCTCACCAATTTCCGTCATCGTGCCGCAAGCCCCGCCAAGGGTTAGCTGATACAGTTCCTCACCCTTTTTTTCCACACCGAGTATCCCGATATTGGCAACGTGATGATGGCCGCAGGCATTAATGCAGCCGGAAATATTCAAACTGAGCTCACCGATATCACGCTGGCGCTTTGCATCGGCAAAACGGGACGATATTGCCTGTGCAATAGGAATAGAACGGGCATTGGCCAATGCGCAATAATCCAATCCCGGACAGGCAATGATATCGGATATTTGCCCGATATTCGCGGTTGCCAGGCCCGCAGCCACAAGCGCATCGTAAACCTGTACCAGATCGGCCTTTGCCACATGTGGCAGCACGATATTTTGATGGTAGGAAACACGCAATTCATCATCAGAAAATTTTTCTGCCAGTTCCGCCAATACATCCATTTGTTCAGCCGTTGCATCTCCCGGAATGCCGCCAATGGGTTTGAGCGAAACGGTTACAATGGCGTAATCAGGGTGTTTATGAACAGCAATATTCTGCTCAACCCATTGATCGAAAGAAGGCTTGTGCAAACGGGCTTGTTGCAAAATAGAAGAACCGTCAGGACGCGCTGCGAGATCGGGATATGCGAAATAGTTTTCAATTGCCGCAATGTCCTGTTGTGGAAGTTTCAGTTGCCCCTCTTTCAAAGCGGAAAATTCAGCCTCGATTTCCTCTTTCAAGGTTTCAAGTCCCGTCTCATGAACCAGGATTTTGATGCGTGCTTTGTATTTATTGTCACGACGACCGTGTAGATTGTAAACGCGAATGATCGCTGTGGCGTAGCTTAATAGATCCTCTTCGCGAACAAAGTCATTGATGAGCCTGCCAACCATGGGGGTGCGCCCCTGCCCGCCCCCGACGTAGAAAGCAAAACCGATCTCGCCATCGCTATTACGTTTTAGCTGTATCCCGATATCATGAACCTGAATGGCAGCCCTATCCTCATCAGCACCGATAATGGCAAATTTGAATTTGCGTGGCAGATAAGAGAATTCTGGATGCAGCGATGACCACTGGCGCAAAATTTCGGCATAAGGTCTCGGATCTGCAACCTCATCGGCCGCAGCACCGGCAAAGTGATCCGAGGTGACGTTGCGAATACAATTTCCACTGGTTTGAATGGCATGCATTTCAACTTCTGCCAATTCTTTTAGAATTGCCGGTATATCGGACAATTTCGGCCAATTATATTGAATGTTCTGCCGCGTGGTAAAATGGCCATAACCGCGATCATATGTTCGAGCAATATAAGCAAGCTTATGCATTTGTCGCGATGATAACGTGCCGTAGGGAATAGCCACACGGAGCATGTAAGCATGCAATTGCAGATAGACGCCATTCATCAGGCGTAAGGGTTTAAACTCCTCCTCGGTCAGTTCGCCCTTGAGGCGCCTTTCCACCTGATCGCTGAACTCTTCAACTCTTGCGGACACAAATGCCTTGTCAAATTCGTCATATCTGTACATCAGCGTTCCTCCACAAAACGGGCCGAATAGGCGATTGTAGGCCCAGCGATACGGATGCGCTCACGCAGTCGTGTTGGAACCTGTTTGCCATCAATGTCGGCAAGATCAATGAGATTGGCATCAACGACGATATTGTTGTTCAGCGCTTCCAATGCTGCACTTTCCAGCAAGACGATGTCTTCCTGATCGGATGCAAAATAGGCCTTCTGGAAATCTTCGAGCCACTGTTTTTCCCCCGCAAACCAAACACAGGTTCCATCGATAAGGCGGTTGGCCGTCAAAACCTTTATACCCATAATGCGTTCCTCATGCGGCTTTTTTCGTGCTGTGCTTGGCTTTCACCGATCGCGCCCAAAAACCTTTGGCGGGCTCTGCATCAACAACTGTTGAGAGAATTTCATAGGCAATCGTTGCCTCACTCAACGTGACAATATCGTCGATCATGTCATCTTCATGCCGATAAAGTCGTAATACTTGTTTTCCTGCGGCCGCAAGCGTGTGTGCGTGCCAGGCTGCATCCCCTTTTCGGTGTATGGCCGGCTGCAAGATCGCATCGCGACGTGCAAGATCGAGGATGGTTTGCGACACATCGTCATTATAGAGGATCACATCAGCATTCATCAGCGCCCGTTGCCCTCGCAGCGTAATATTGTCAGCCTCATCCGTATTGACCGCAAACAAAGAAATGATCCCCTGCGCCTGAGACTGGTTGTCAAGCAATGCCAAACCCGCTTCATAAGCAAGATTTTCATCACCCAACGCGATCGCCCGCGCTACATCGCCCGAGAAAAATCGACGCCAGAATGAACGCCGTTCGCCGCCCTTTTGAAGCATTTCAGCCTGTGGCCGGAACTGTCCGGCAAAGCGTGCCAACCTTCCCAGACTAGGCGCTAATAGCGCATCAATGCGCGCACGAATGATTTGTGCCAGAACAGGCCCCGCGCCTTCAGAGCCGATTGCAACAATGATAGGTGCTCGGTTGACGATCGCAGGAGTATAAAAATCGCAAAGGGCAGGATGGTCAACAACGTTAACGGGAATGTTTGCAAGCCGTGCCGCGTGGACCACTTGATCATTGCTTCGGCTTTCACTTGCCGCTGCAAAAATCAGTGCTGCACCTTCCAGCATCGCAGCGGTAAACGGCCGGTCAATATATTCAATATCCTGTTCGGCTAGAAAGTCGCGCAAAACAGGAAGTGCATCCTCTGCTATGCAAACAAGATCGGCGTTTGTTTGCTGCAAAAGCCTTAGCTTGGCCAGCGCTTCCTCGCCATTTCCGATAACCAGAACACGTTTGCCTGCAACCTTAAAGAAAGCTGGAAATACAGATAGTTTTTCCCTGTCCTGCATGATCGTGTTGCTCCATGTTCCTTCTGTGTGGATTATCCATGGAAAAACGCATTGAGATAAGAGATAGTCGCATTCTGGAATGCCGCCGCTTGAAGCTTTTTTTCTAAACTTGATCGACAGTTGGAAAAAATTATCCGCGTGATTGAAAAAAGGCTGGCACATGCCGCGGCAGGCGGTGAGGCATGACAGCCACAAGATCGAAGCGTAAATCGAGCGCGTTGCGATCTGCCTGTTGCGCCAACCATATGTCAGCGGCCGCTTCGATGCGACGGCTGTTAACGATGCCGACCGCATCCATCGCTTCGGCTAGAGTTGGTCGTGCCTTTACCTCGACAATGGCGACAAGATTACCACGCCGTGCAATAAGATCGATTTCTCCATGCCGGGTTTTAAAGCGGCGGGCCGCAATGTGAAAACCTTTTAGTCGCAAAAACCAGGCAGCGCGTGTTTCGGCAGTAATACCGCGCAAAAAAGCCTGCTTCCTGCGCTTGTCTGCCATGCTTCTTCACCCCTTCAAAGCAATCAAACGCTGAAAGAGATCCTGTTTGCGCAAACCGGTCATCTTGGCCGCTTCACCGGCAGCCTTTGACGTGGAAAGCTCAGCTGCCAATTGCAACAATAATGCATCAACCTCTTCCGGTGTCGAAGATAGGCTTTTCGCGATTGTCTGCTCCACAACAAGGACAATTTCGCCGCGCACCCGCTCCTGTTCGCCGTAACGTTCAGCAAGTTCCCCCAGGGTTGAGACATCAACGGTCTCGAATTTCTTGGTCAATTCACGGCATAAGGCAGCGCGTCTTTCCGCGCCGAAAATCTCGGCCATATCCGCCAGTGTTTCGCAAACACGATGCGGTGATTCATAGAAAATCAGCGATGCCGGAATGTGACACAATTCTTCCAACCGGCTTTTACGCTGCGCCCTTTTTGAACTGAGAAAACCGGCGAAGAAAAAACAATCCGTAGGCAAGCCGGTAGCAATCAAGGCTGCCAAAATGGCGGAAGCACCGGGAATAGGAATAATCTTTATTCCTGCCTTGCGGGCTTCTTCCACGAGCTTGAAACCCGGATCAGAAATAAGCGGTGTCCCGGCATCTGAAACCAGCGCAACGGACTGCCCCGTGAGCATTGCCTCAATCAGTCTTGGGCCGGCTTCGGCAGCATTATGTTCCTGATAGATTACCGGCTTGTGTCGGATAGCATAGCGTTCAAGCAAGACACGTGTGACGCGGGTGTCCTCGCAAGCCAAAATATCTGCCGCCGCGAGCACATCAAGCGCCCGCAAGGTAATGTCACCAAGATTGCCGATCGGCGTGGCAACCAGATAGAGTGCAGGCTCCAACGATGAGGCTGTATAGCCATGGGCACCGATGATGTAATGTCGCTCGCTCATGCTTTGTATCCTATAGCCTGTAGCGAAAAACAGACGCTGGTTTTCGCGTGAGACGCGCGACACCACACAAAATCAATATCTACCGCCCCATACCAGTAACACCCGAAACGCATTAAAGCATTGTGCCGGTTTCAGCCAGCTGCGTATGCCAGGAAAATGCTTCCGCAATCAGATGGGGTGTCTGTCCACCATGGTTTTTCGAAGCCCGTTCGAAATAATCACGCAATTTGTCCCGATAGCTCGGATGGACGCAATTTTCAATAATGACAGGCGCACGCTCACGTGGCGCCAATCCGCGTAGATCTGCCAGCCCTATCTCCGTTACCAGAATATCGACATCATGTTCCGTATGATCGACATGGGTGACCATTGGAACAACCGATGAGATTTTACCGTTTTTGGCTATGGATTTGGTCACGAAGACGGAAATATAGGCATTACGCGCAAAATCTCCCGAACCACCAATGCCGTTCATCATATGTGTACCGCTGACATGGGTTGAGTTGACATTGCCATAGATGTCAAATTCCAAAGCAGTATTGATGCCGATAATGCCTAAACGACGAATAACTTCAGGATGGTTGGAAATCTCCTGCGGGCGCAGGATCAGACGATCTTTATAACGTTCGATATTCGGAAACACCCTGGCTGCGCAAGCCTCGCTTAGCGTTATGGAAGATGCAGAAGCAAAGTCGAGTTTGCCAGCATCAAAAAGTTCAAAGGTCGAATCCTGTAACACCTCGCTATACATCCGCAAGTTATGAAACGGACTATCGACCAATCCGGTCAGAACCGCATTGGCAATAGTGCCTATTCCTGCTTGCAATGGATTGAGCGTCATATCAAGACGGCCATGTTTGACTTCATTTTTGAAAAATTCGACCAAATGCCCTGCAATTGCATTGGTTTCATGGTCTGCGGGCAACACGGAAGACGGGCTATCTTCCTGATTGGTGATAACAATGGCAGCAATTTTTTCTGGCGGTACCGGCACATATTGCAAACCCACTCGGCTTTCACAGGACAGAACCGGAATAGGCTCGCGCGAGGGACGCTTGGTGGGGATATAGATATCGTGCAACCCTTCCAATGCCGGATTGGTGCTGGTATTGATCTCGACAATAATTTTATCGGCTAAAATGGCAAAACTTGCCGAATTGCCAATGGATGTTGTCGGGATGATACCGCCATCATCGTTGATCGCGAGAGCTTCAACAATTGCATAGTCGATGGGTGCGATCTGATTGGATCGAAGCTGTTCTACCGTTTCGGATAAATGCTGGTCGATAAACATAACCTCGCCACGATTGATCGCAGCGCGTAGTGTCGCGTCAACCTGAAACGGCATACGACGCGCCGTCACACCGGCTTCACACAATATCTTATCGACATCGTGACCAAGCGAAGCACCGGTTATCAAAGTGATTTTAAAAGGATCGGTCTTGGCCCGCTTTGCCATTGCAATCGGCACTTCCTTGACATCGCCGGCACGGGTAAAACCGCTCATGCCAACCGTCATGCCATCCTTAATCAGGCTTGCCGCCTGTTCGGCTGAAACAATTTTGTTTCTCAACGCAGCATTGCGGATACGATCTTCATACATCAGCTTCATCCATCATTAAGGTTATTCGGTCGAGGAGGCACCTTGGACTGTTGATTCAAGTTTTGCGCTCAGGGTTGTGCAAGCTCCATTTCGGCTAATATGGATTTGGCAGCGGCCAGAGGGTCTGCGGCCTGAACAATCGGACGGGCAACGACAAGATGGCTTGCACCCGCCAATATTGCATCCTTAGGTGTCATCACCCGTTTTTGGTCGCCCTTGTCGCTGCCTTGCGGGCGAATACCCGGCGTTACCAGAGCCATATCCGGGCCAATAAGCTTGCGTAATGATGCAGCTTCTGCCGCAGAGGCTACAATGCCGCCCATTCCGGCTTCGCGGGCCTGTTTGGCACGCTTGAGAACCATTGTTTCAGGCGTATCGTTATAGCCTGCCTCTTTCATATCTTCGGCATCCATGGACGTCAGAACGGTAACACCCAGAAGACAAAGGTCGCTTCCCTTTGCGGCGGCAACCGCCGCCCGCATCGCCTTGGGATAAGCGTGGAGTGTCAACATATCGACGCCAGATTTCACGATATTTTCAACGGCGCTTGCGATCGTATTATCGATATCGAGCAATTTCATATCCAGAAAGACATTTTTTCCCGAACGAACGAGATCACCGGCAAATTCCAAGCCACCGGCAAACAGCAACTGATAACCGATTTTATAAAAGCTGACCGTATCGCCCAATTGCCCCACCAGCTTTTCAGCCTGGCCGATTTCGGCTACATCCAACCCCACTATCAATCGGTCGCGCATTGCACTCACCATTAAGAATCTCCATTTTCTTTATAGGGTTTTACACAATGCCCGACATAAGAAAAGCCTCCTTCACACCGGTCGCGGCAATGTGAAGCAGGTTTCCCATCGTCATAAACGAAAATCATGTTCCGTTATTTTTTAAACCTGAGGCGGGCATAACCACAGTACCGTTGCCGGTGCTGGCACTGGTTTGCTGTGGTGCGACATTTTCTATGGCTTCAAAAGCAGTGTCCGGGGCATTGGGCCCGTCACGCAGACCGGTTTCCTCAAGCAGCCCCTTGGCTTTCGCGTCATAATAATAACCGCGGGCGTATAAACGCACGGCCTGCGATTCATCCCCTTCAGCAACTTTATAAGCTCCTGCGAGATATTTGACTGCAAAACGCAAATTGGTTTCCGCATCAAGCAATCCCTTCGGATCACCCGCATAGCCCATGCCCTTGGCAGTCGGATGGGTGATTTGCATAAGGCCGAAATATGGCCCGTTACGCGCACCGGGATTACCATTGCTTTCGCGCTTGACAACGCGGCGCACCAAACGCTCCGGCACATTGTAAGCTAAAGAATATTTGGAAATGAGCTGTTCGACTTCGGGTGTTGCCTGTTGCAGGGTAACGGGCGTAGATGCAGTGATAATCGCATCTTTTGTCGCGAGTGCGGCGGGATTTGCTGCTTTCCCGTTAAACGCCAATTCTTTGAATGAAGGGACGGGAATTTTTTTGTCCAGCAAATAGCCGTAGGATAACGGTGTGGTCATTGTCCCCATCTTTGCCGACATTGCCGCCGCTGAAGTTGCATCGGTCAATGAAGCGGATGGGTTTGCACCATTTTGTTGTGTACAGGCAGAAAGTAGCCCTGCGGCCGCGATAATACCAGAGCTGAGAATTAAGCGTTGTCTAGTCATGCGCCACCCGTTCAAGAATCAAAATCTTTTTCAAGTTTCTGTTCCAGTGCAACAAGATCGTCTGGAAGGGGCATCCCTTCTGCCTTCAAGATATTAAGCTTTTCGCGCAATGCCATTTCAATTTCATGGGCATCTTGCGGTTTATTGACCATTTCGTCGAAAAGCAGCGCTATTTCAGCCTTAATATCTTCAAATGCCATGTAAACACTCCGATTGTTTGATACCGCTTACCACAGGTTGAGGCGATTGGCAAAACACAGTTTATGAAAGGCTGTCTTTGATCTGCCGCGCCATTTGCGCATAGACTTTTGCGTGAGGACTTTCAGGGGCGGTTACGAAGATCGGTGTACCGGCGTCCGACAATGCACGCAGATCGGGATCTAACGGAACTTCGCCAAGAAAGGGAACGCCGCGCTTCTGTGCTTCCTGCTGGGCGCCGCCATGGCCGAATATGTCATATCGCGTACCCGTATCGGGGGCGATGAAATAACTCATATTTTCGACAACACCCAACACAGGAACGCCAACCTTTACGAACATCTCGATACCTTTGCGGGCATCAATTAATGCCAGATCCTGTGGCGTGGACACGATGACGGCACCGGTCAACTGCACCTGTTGCGCAAGGGTCAGTTGCGCATCGCCTGTTCCGGGTGGCATATCAACAACAAGCACATCCAATGGCGCCCAAAGAACATCACGCAGCATCTGCGTCACAGCAGACATCACCATTGGGCCACGCCAGACCATGGGCTTTTCTTCATCAACAAGAAATCCCATCGACATCAATTTTAAACCGAATTTTTCCAAAGGCTCCAGTTTTTTGCCATCAACAGCCCGCGGTTTCTCATCGATAAGTCCCGTCAAACGCGGTAATGAAGGGCCGTAGATGTCAGCATCCATCAAGCCCGTTTTGAAACCTTCAGCCTGCAACGCCAATGCAAGATTGATAGCGGTCGTAGATTTGCCAACCCCGCCTTTGCCCGATGCTACAGCAATAACATGCCGGACACCTTCAACAGGAGTTTTTGCCGGGGGCGCCGCACGCCCATGCGCACCAGCCGATTCTGCCACAATTTTCTTCGGTTCGGCCGGACGCGGAGCATCGCCCGCTTTTTTCTCCGCCGTCAAGGTCACGATAGCCGCTTTGACGCCTTCGATCGACATGACCACTTTTTCAGCAGCTTGACGCAATGGCTCCAAGGCTTGCGCTTTTTCATCAGGGACAGTGATGGAAAAAAATACTTTGCCATCGGCAATAAATATCTCTGAAAGCAACCCAAGTGAAACGATGTCACTTTCGAAATCCGGGCCTTTGACTTTTTTCAACTGCTCCAGAACAGCATCACGGCTGATACTTACCACGCTTTTTCCTTCCTGCATATACGCTGGATTTTAGTGATCAATATCGCGCGGCAAGGCAAAACGTCAACCGGCTATCGCGCGACCGGTTTGGTATTGATGGAAACCCGATCCGAATTCTGCGTCCCGATCCATTGACGGATAATATCGGCGTCTGCCTGACCAATCATATGGTCGGCCTCGACCATATGGCTTTCCACCTTGGCACCGCTTGCACGCAGCAAAGACGACAAGGCCGGTGCGAAAGGCGAATAAAGCACGTCTTTCTTACCGGATATGGTCAACACCCGCGTTTTACTGAGATTTTCATTGGGCATATCGTCCAAAACGGGCATGGACCGCATTAAAATGGCACGTCGCACAAGATCGGGATGCTCCATCATAATCACTGCCAACAGATTTGCGCCATTCGAGTAGCCGACAAAAGTGGTACGCGACAAGTCATATTCAACGCCATCGCCAAGGCTTACAAGAAATTTGACAAATGCATCCGCTTCACTGACAACTTCTTTCTGGTCAAACTTCGTCGGCGTAATCTTTCTGTACCAACGCGTTTCGCCATCCTGAACCAAGCGTCCTCGAATACCAACCAGTGTTGCCCGCGGCCATATCGGGCGCGCAAAAGAAAACAGCGTCGTTTCATCGCCGCCTGAGCCATGCAGCAAAACGATAATCTCTCCCGAAGGATTGGCTGGATGGTCAATGCGATAACGAAAATGATTGTGATGGACGAGTTTATCCTGCATCGCCGTATCTTTCTTTACGATAGGATCTTTGTGTTGCTTCAATATTCCTGTCCGGTGCGTGCTTAATCCACGTGCGGAATCACTTTGCGTTTCAGCACTTAATGTCGCATTGGAAAGCACAGCACCTCTGGAAGCTTCCGCAAAGGCGTGCGAAACAAAGCCGGACATTGCCAGCAGACCTATTACCAGACAAGAAAGAATACGCTTTTTCATGGCTCTGTTTTGACGCAAAGTGGTTTAAAAAAAATAAATTCCGGATAGAATTCAACCTTACGCTGCCAACCTGAAGCATCATTGTGACAATGATGCGACAAAAAGCGCTTTGATGCTGTCAGAAGTGTTTATAAAATTCAGCAATCATGTTCGAAATGTAAAACCATACCAAACCGGAAAGCCTCACGGCATATGATTTGCCGCAGCATATCGTCCGGTATCTTGGCCCCTTCATTCAACAAGCGAATATCCCTGCAAGCGGCCTCGACACATAACACACGATTGACATGTTTATGTGAAGAAACGTATTCACGGATCGTTTGCATAAGACCTTTCGTGATCATGCAGTTGTCATTTACCATGCTGGCACCATGCCTGAAACCTATGTTCTAACCCGACCATAATACAATCATAGGTTGAATATTTTTAAATACAACCGATACCGTTTAATATGGTTACCAAAAAAAAGACTGGAGATGCTGTTCATGACTTTCATTCGTAATTTCCTACGCGTGATTTGGACTTTTTTGGCATTTCTAGGTCTCTTGTGGTGCCTTTTCGGCTTTTGGTATCAACTTCCAGGCGGCAAAACCGCTTTTATCATCGTCGCCGTGCTCTGGTCGGCAGCTGGCGTCTATGGCCTCATCAATGAGTGGCGCAAAGCTTGGACGTCGCGTATACTGCTCATCCTGATGTTTTGTGGCTTCGCCGTTTGGTGGGCGACAATCCGGCCATCGCTTGAGCGCGATTGGGCGCCCGAGCTGGCACATACCGTATCGGGCAGCATCGACAGGAACAGCCCCGACACAGTGTATCTGGTCAATATTCGTGATTTCGATTGGATAACCACCGAGACAGCCCACGAAAAATGGATATCGGGCACCTATGATGCCAACGCGATCGTCGGGATGGATATCTATCTTTCTTATTGGATGGGTCCCTACATCGCCCATACGCTCGTTGGATTCACCTTTTCCGATGGCCGCCATTTGGTGTTTTCCGCAGAAATAAGACGTGAAAAGGGTGAAAGCTTTTCCGCAATTGGCGGTTTCTTCAAACAGTTCGAACTTGCAATGATTGCCGCAACCGAAGAAGACATTATTAAGCTCAGAACCGATATTCGCAAAGAAAACGTCTATCGCTATCCGCTGAAGGTCGAAAAGGAGAAGATGCGCGAACTGTTTCTCACTTATGTCACCACCGCCAATGCGCTTGCCGATAAAGCCCATTTCTACAATACGCTGACGGCAAACTGTACGACTGTGGTCTTTGACATGGCGCGCATTCTTGACCCGGGAATTCCGCTCGATTGGCGCATCCTCTTTTCCGGCCAGCTTCCGGCCTATCTCTATAACCATAAGATGATTGATACACAAAAACCGCTGGAGCAGACTGTGCAGGACGCCCGTATTGCACCGCAAAACGATGTTCCACGTATTGATTATTCACGCGCGATCCGAATGGGAGAAAATCGTATCAGCAATTGACTCAAAGCCCGCCAACCCGTATAAGCCCGCAATCTGTCTCGATTGTATCGTTACAGACCAAACAAAACTGTTCAATCAGGCGGGCAACCGCCGCATCGAACCAAGAAGGGCCGCACGCCGCGGTATGTCAAATAAATGAAACGTACTTATCAACCATCCAAACTCGTCCGTAAACGTCGCCACGGCTTTCGCGCCCGTATGGCAACACCCGGTGGCCGCAAAGTTATTGCAGCGCGTCGTGCACGCGGACGCAAGCGTCTTTCCGCTTAACATTTTTGATCCGGAGCAGTCGGGAAAATGGCAAACCGTTTTTCTGCCCGTCATTGTCCGGTAAAAAAACGGAGGCGATATTCAAGCTTATGGCAATCGATATCCCTCCAGCCAGCAAAGTTTTTCCTATGAACGGGAAACGTCCCCTCCGCCTTCGTAAGAGAGCGGAGTTTTTGGCTCTTCGCACCGGTGAAAAACGGCGTGGTCCGTTCTTTCTTCTTGAAGTGAAGAAACGCGATCTTCCAGCCGAAATTGTCGAGCAAACGTCGCCGCGTGTGGGGTTCACCGTAACGCGTAAAAATGGCAACGCTGTAAAACGCAATCGCATCAAAAGGCGGCTGCGTGAAGCTTTAAGGGTTGGATTAACGCGTGACATGGACGCTGGAACAGACTATGTCATTGTGGCGCGCCCTGATGCTCTCAACGCGCCTTTCGAACGCCTGACCCGCGAATTGAACCGCCGGATCGGGCAAAAAACATGAACACTGAAAACTGCAACAGGACCGCTGCTAATGGAATATAATCGCAATTTCTTTATCGCCATTGGATTGTCCTTTCTTATAATCCTTGCATGGCAATTTCTCTATGTCGCACCCAAAAATGCTGACCAGCAGAAAGCCCAGGAAATCGCACGCCAGCTTGAACAGCAGCAGGCTTCCGAGCATCAGGCCGTCCCGACAGCAAATACCGGGACAGCGACACCGCCGCAATCTTCCGGTGCTGAAAATCTTGCAGGCATCGACATGACGCCACAGGCGCGCGATGCCGCCCTTGCACAGTCAAAGCGCGTCGAAATCGATACCCCTGAACTTAAAGGCTCAATCAATCTCGTTGGCGCCCAGTTTGATGATTTGCTGCTCAAAAATTATCGTTTGACGGTCGATAAACAAAGCCCTGAAATTGCGCTGCTTAATCCAAATGGTTTTACCACCACTTATCTCGCAGAATTCGGCTTCACCGGCAAAGCTCTGCCTGCTGGCGCTTTGCCACAGTTCAACACCGAATGGAAAGTTGAAGGCGACAACAGCAAGCTGACACCGACAACCCCGGTCACTTTGGTTTTCGACAATGGTCAGGGGCAAATATTCCGCCGCACCATATCTGTCGATGAACATTACATGTTTACCATCGCCGATAGCGTTACCAATGGCGGGACAGCTGCTGTGGATATCCTGCCTTATGCGCGTGTTGCACGTGCAGCCCCGCCTGAGCATGCCAGTGCAACCTACCTTCTTCATGAAGGGATGATTGGTGTTGCCGGCGATGAGGGAATGCAGGCTGAAAAATATTCGGCCCTGAAAGACCTCAAGCCCGATGCTCAAAATGAAAAGAAAATGGCATTCAGCAATGTCAAAGGCGGCTGGATCGGCATCACCGATAAATACTGGGCGGTTGCCGCTATTCCTCCGCAAGATGAGGAATATACCAGCCGGTTCATCTATTTTGATCGTTTGAACACGCATTACCAGTCCGATTTTACCGGTCAGGCTATGACAATCGCCCCCAGCGAAACCAAAACGATCACCAATCATCTTTTCGCCGGTGCAAAGCGCGTCGAAGCTATCAACAAATATCAGGACAATCTCAAAATTCTGAAATTCGAATTGCTGATCGACTGGGGCTGGTTTTCGATCATTACCAAGCCGATGTTCGCGCTTATCGATATGCTCTATAAATTAACGAGCAATTTCGGCGTCGCCATCCTTCTTGTTACGGTTATTTTGAAGGCAATTCTGTTCCCGCTTGCCAATAAGTCCTACAAGTCAATGGCACGCATGAAAGTTGTGCAGCCTGCCATGATGGAAATCCGTGAGAAATATGCGGATGACAAAGTTAAGCAGCAACAGGCGATCATGCAGCTTTACAAGACTGAAAAGATCAATCCGCTGGCTGGCTGTTGGCCATTGCTGGTACAGTTCCCGATCTTCTTCGCCTTGTATAAAGTGTTGTATATCACCATCGAAATGCGCCACGCGCCTTTCTTCGGCTGGATTCAGGATTTGGCCGCGCCGGATCCGACATCGCTCTTCAACCTTTTTGGTCTACTGCCCTATAATGTACCGGCTTTCTTGATGATTGGCGCTTGGCCGCTGATCATGGGCGTCACCATGTTCTTGCAAATGCGTATGAACCCGACACCTCCAGATCCGACACAGGCTATGATCTTCACATGGATGCCGGTTGTCTTTACGTTTATGTTGGCGTCTTTCCCCGCTGGTCTGGTGATCTACTGGGCGTGGAACAACACCTTGTCGATTACGCAGCAAGGTATCATCATGAAACGTCAAGGTGCCAAGATCGAGCTTTGGGACAATCTCAAAGGTCTTTTCAAAAAGAAACCGAAAAAAGAGGCAAAGTAAGGTGACAAACAGTCCTGCACGCGCGGGACTTTTTGCCCGCAACTGGGTTTTCATCCGCGGTGTACCGGCGATGAAATTTCTTCCTCCCGAAGGCCCGCCGGAAATCGCCTTTGCTGGGCGTTCCAATGTTGGCAAATCGTCTTTGATCAATGCGCTTGTCGGCCATAAAGGGCTGGCACGTACCTCCAACACACCCGGCCGTACACAGGAATTGAATTATTTCGTTCCCGATGGCTTCAGTGGTGAGGTTGACGATATGCCGCCTATGGCTTTGGTGGATATGCCGGGCTACGGCTTTGCAGAAGCACCCAAGGCACAGGTAGATGCATGGACGCGTTTGGTATTCGATTATCTGCGCGGCCGCACGACATTGAAACGCGTTTACGTCTTGATTGATTCACGCCATGGAATCAAAAAAAACGATTCTGATGTTTTGGATCTTTTGGACAAGGCCGCTGTTTCTTATCAGATCGTTTTGACCAAGGGCGACAAGATCAAGCCCTCACAGCTTGAAAAACTGATAGAGACAACACGTTTGGCTATCCTTAAGCGTCCGGCGGCATTTCCGGAGCTTCTGGCGACATCATCGGAAAAAGGTTTTGGATTGGAACAGTTGCGCGCAGCAATTTTACAGGTCATTACCGAATAAGATTTACGACGGCTCCATTGTATTGCCTAAAAAACCTACAATGGACAACAGATTTCACCAATGGGCATATTGGTATGGCCTGCACCATTATTTGTGATGCAGACCTGTCATTTTCTGATCATCCCCAGATGAACAAAGCAGCCAAGCCGACGAAGCCGACAACCAACCGCCACCAAGCGAAGAAACTGTAACCATGGCTTGATACATAGTCGAGAAGTCTGCGTACAACAAAAACACCCGAAATGAAGGCGACGATAAAACCGATCGCAATGGATGCACCGTCATCCCATGTCAAAACCTTGTAGTTTTTTAAAAGATCATAAGCGAAGGCACCCAACATCGTCGGCATTGCAAGAAAAAAGGAAAACTCCGCAGCCGAGCGTTTGTCGGCGCCCATAAGAAGCGCCCCGACAATCGTCGAACCAGAACGCGAGACGCCCGGTATCATCGCGACACACTGGCAAAGACCAATCTTGAAGCACATTGACAATGGATATCGCGTTGCATCGTGGTAGCGCGGTTTCAAGGGAAGCCTATCGACCCACAATAGAATAAACCCGCCGATGATCAGCGAAAGGCAGATCGTTTTGGGTGATTCCAACAAAACAGACTTGATAAATCCGTGTGCGAACACACCTATAACCACGGCTGGAAGAAAAGCGATCAGCACACCGATGACGAAGCGGCGCGCAGCAGGATCATGTGGGATTGCCGATGCAATACGGGTCAGTTTAGCCGAATAAACGGTCAGGATTGCAAGGATTGCACCAAGCTGGATAAGAATTTCAAACGTATTATTGGTAGAATGGAACCCCAGAAAATGGCCCGACAAAACCAGATGGCCGGTAGAGGACACCGGAATAAACTCTGTCAGTCCTTCAATCAATCCAAGGATTGCTGACTTGAATAGTTGCGCAAATTCCATAATGGCTCCACTTTCTTCCATTAACACGTGGTTAAGCATGGCTATGGCATGTTCGCCCTAGTGACGCTCCGTTTCTTGTCCTTAGCGCCAATGGGCTTTATAAGACGTTAAACTAGAAATTCCATCATTGAGTAAGCCATGCTGACGCTTTTTCATCATCCGATGTCTTCCGCCTCCCGTTTTACACGGCTTATTTTAAACGAATATGGCGTGGCGACCAACCTTATTGAAGAACATGAATGGGCACGCCGCCGCGAGTTTCTGGTGCTCAATCCGGCGGGAAGCCTGCCGGTCTTGTTGGCAGAACGGGAAATCCCCCTTTGTGGCGCTTATGTCATCTATGAATATCTGGATGAAACAAGGGGCAGCCTGCGCAGGGACCAACGTTTTTTCCCGGAAAATCCGTTGGAGCGTGCGGAAGTGCGCCGTTTGACCGATTGGTTCTTGGGCAAGTTCGAAAGTGAAGTGACACGGCATATCGTTCGCGAACGAATTTACAAGCGTGAAATGCCGCTTGCAATGGGGGGCGGCGCCCCCGATTCTCAAACATTGCGTAACGCCCGCGCCAATATTCGCCCCCATATGAAATATTTGAACTGGCTTGCCGCTTCCCGTGATTGGCTTTCTGGAACATCGATTTCCTATGCCGACCTTGCAGCAGCTGCATCGCTCTCAGTCCTCGACTTTATGGGCGAAGTAGAGTGGACACAGTTTCCCGCAGCCCGTGACTGGTATATGCGGATAAAGTCACGTCCGGCTTTCAGGCCTTTGCTGAATGACCGTATCAGGGGACTTGCCCCCAGTGCCCACTATGCCGATCTTGACTTCTGAGCACCAGCTAAGGCTGAAATCCTTTCTGCAAGACGAAGCAAAAGCGCAAGGCTTTGATGCAATCGCCATAACCGATAGATATAGTGACAATGCGGGCGTCCGCTTGCTTGATGCTCTGGATCTCGGATATCATGGAACCATGGAATGGATGAGCGAAACGGCACAACGACGTATTGCTTTGACAAACCTATGGCCAGAAGCCAAATCGGTGATTGTATTGGCGATGAACTACGGGCCTGAGATTGACCCGCGTGAAAACCCTGTTCCTGATGCGTGCGGCAATATATCCGTCTATGCCCGGCACCGCGATTATCATGACGTTATCAAGGGGCGGCTAAAGCATATTGCCTCGCGTTTTGCCGCCCGTGCTAAAGCCGATGTCAAGGTTTTTGTCGACACCGCCCCGGTTATGGAAAAACCATTGGCACAGGCTGCCGGTCTTGGCTGGCAGGGGAAACATACCAATCTCGTCAGTCGCGATTTCGGTTCGTGGTTGTTTCTAGGTTCGATTTTTACCAATATCGACCTTCCCTATGACCATCGCGATCATGACCGTTGCGGTTCCTGCCATGCATGCATGTCTGCTTGTCCGACACAAGCTTTTCCTGCTCCTTATCAGCTGGATGCACGCCGCTGTATTTCCTACCTCACGATCGAGCTGAAAGAACAGATACCGGAGGAATTCAGAAAACCGATCGGAAACCACATTTATGGTTGCGATGATTGTCTGGCGGCTTGCCCTTGGAACAAATTTGCCCGCCAAACCCATGAAATGAAATTAAAAGCGCGTGCTGATCTGCTCGCCCCTCCCCTTGCAGATTTGCTTGAGCTTGACGATCCAGCATTTCGAACATTTTTCACCGCTTCCCCGGTCAAAAGGATAGGACGCGACAGGTTCATTCGCAATTGCCTGATTGCAGCTGGAAATAGCGGCGACATCACGCTGCTCAATAAGATCGAACAATTGTTGCAAGATCCAAATCCATTGGTGTCCGGCATGGCGGTGTGGGCGATCAGGCAGTTGACATCAACCGAATATGTCATGACATTACGACAACGCTATGCCACACTGCACACGGATCCAATAGTCGTCGCGGAATGGGAGATGGCATTATGCGCTTCATGATTTTTGGTGCCGGTTTCAGTGCCCGCGCCTTTGCAAAGCAATCGGACGCCCTGATCTATGGCACGACGCGCAGTGAAAGCAAGTTTCCTGCTCTTGCCGAAGCCGGCATCAAGCCTTTGCTTTTTTCGCAACCGACAGCGTCTACCGACTTGCTTGATCAGTTGTCCGAAACCACCCATCTTGTTATATTGATTGCACCCGACGGCAATGGCGATTGCGTACTCAACCAACCTGCATTGCTTGCTGCAATGAAAAAGCTTGAATGGATTGGCTATTTATCGACGATCGGTGTTTATGGCGATCATCAGGGGCAGTGGATTGACGAGAATGCGATTTGCCGTCCTGCTTTGCTGCGCAATCAAATGCGCCTGAATGTCGAAACGGAATGGATACAATTTGCCAAACCCAGGGACATTCCCATAGCGATATTACGATTGGCCGGAATTTATGGTCCGGGCCGCAATGCCTTCATAAAACTTCAACAAGGCAAAGCACATCGCATCATCAAACCGGGACAGGTTTTCAACCGCATCCATAGCGATGACATTGCTGGCGTTATTGACCAATTTGCCAAAGCCAGACAAAGCGGCATCTTCAATCTTTCCGATAATGAACCGGCACCGCCACAAGACGTCATCAGCTACGCTGCGCATCTGATGGGCGTAGAAGCACCGGAGGAAATACCTTTTGAAGAAGCTCAGCTTTCCGAGATGGCGCGATCATTTTACGGTGACAATAAAAAGATTTCCAATCAAAAACTTTTAAAAACCGGCTATAGATTAAAACACCCCGATTATCGCACCGCACTGGATACAATGTGGCTGACGGATAATTGGCAATGATGCTGGAGGATAAGCCAATGGCTGGAGCATTGACGACTATAAGAAAATCGGCAGCTATCCTACTCGCTGGCTTGTTCCTGTCCACGGCGGCCGCATTGGCAGATGAGCCCGCAAAGCAGGCCTTTGGTCATGTTGAACGGCCCTCCGCCACAGCCGCGCAATCTATCGGCTTTTATTCCAAGGGTTGCCTGGCCGGCGCACAGCCACTGCCTATTGATGGGCCAAACTGGCAAGTCATGCGGCTATCACGCAACCGCAACTGGGGTCATCCGGCGATGATCCAGTTTCTTGAACAATTATCTCGGGATGCTGCCAAGGACGGCTGGCCGGGATTATTGATCGGCGATATTTCGCAACCGCGCGGCGGCCCGATGCTTAACGGCCATGCATCCCATCAGGTAGGATTGGATGCAGATATCTGGCTCACTCCGATGCCGGACCATCGTCTGACGCGTGAAGAGCGCGAGACAATGCAGGGCATTTCCATGTTAAAACCCAACTCACTTTATGCCGATCCTAAAAAGTGGACCCCTGCCCGCACCGCACTTATCAAAAACGCCGCAACCAATCCGCAGGTAGAACGTATTTTCGTGCATCCGGGTATCAAGAAACAACTTTGTGAAACGGTCAAAGGTGACCGCGCTTGGCTTGGCAAAGTGCGCCCCTATTATGGGCATTTCTGGCATTTTCATATTCGCATAAAATGTCAGCCGGGTTCGGCCAATTGTAAACCGCAGGCCGCCGTCGCTCCCGGTGATGGCTGCGATAAGAGCCTTGCATGGTGGTTTACCAGTGAACCATGGGCACCTGCAAAGCCTCCCAAAAAGACGACCACCCCGCCTAAAAAACCGCGTGAGGTTATGGTATCTGACTTGCCGCAAGCCTGCGCCGCTGTGCTTGCTGCACCCGATCGCCAACCATAAGCGAGGATGAGAGATGCGTGACATGCCTTTGAATTTTCCGGTCTTAATCGGCGATATTGGCGGTACGAATGCACGCTTCTCGATCATCCCGAATGCGGTTGATAAAGAACAGAGTTTTTCCAATCTTGCCGTTGCCGACTTCCCATCAATCAATGCGGCAATCGCTCAAGAGATACTTTCAGCTAGCAAAGTCAAACCAAAATCGCTGCTCTTGGCCATAGCCGGGCCCGTTGATGGCAGCGAAATAGCCATGACCAACTCGCATTGGACAATCAAACCCCAAGAGCTGATTGAAGAGCTCGGTTTTCAGCAGGTATTTGTCATCAACGATTTCGAAGCACAGGCATTGGCCACGACGGCCCTCGCGGAAAAATATCTTCAGCCTATCGGCGAAGTAAAACCGGTCATGGAGGCGACAAAGGTTATTCTTGGCCCTGGAACCGGCCTTGGCGTTGCGGGCCTTATTCATCTTGACGACCAGTTCATTCCTTTCCCCGGCGAAGGTGGTCACGTTGACTTTGCGCCGCAGAGTGCACGCGATTTAGCCTTGCTTCCCTACCTTAAAAAAGGCAGTGAACGCGTCAGTGCTGAAGAGTTATTAAGCGGCCGCGGTCTGGTGAATATCTATAACGCCATTTGCAAAGTTGATGGTAAGATGGCGGACTTTAGCACCCCCGACGCCATCACTGCGGCAGCGCTTGAAACAGCTCATCGGCAAGCCCATGAAACGGTTGTCTATTTTCTCACCTATCTTGCACGTTTGGCTGGTGATTTTGCACTTACATTTAAAGCGCTTGGTGGGGTCTATATTGGAGGCGGCATTACTCCTAAACTTGCCAATGTCATCAATCATAGAGAATTTCGCAATATTTTCGAAAATAAATCTCCTCATCAAGATGTTTTAAAAAAAACGGCGACTGTCATCATGACACATCCACGCGCTGCTCTTGTTGGTATGGATAGTTACGTTCGTCATCCCGAGCGTTATCTTTTAGATAAGACCGACCGTTTCTGGACGTCCCATTCAAGCTAAAAATCCAAAAAATAGCAAAAATGTCACACTGGGCTTTTTAAAATGTCTTGGCAAAAGCGTTTTGCCAATATGATTTCATGGCCCGTCTTGCGTCTTGGTTGCATATATCCTGGCGTGCAACCCAGTTTGTAGAGCTGACAGTTTTATTAAGGAAATTGTCATTTTTTGTATCTTTTTATGCGGGGATTCAGATGAATTTGGTCGTTGGTTTTCATTTCAAAAATTCCACCTCTATGCTTGCAATTGCAGCGACCATAGGTGGCCTCTTGGCAAACGTTGCGCTGGTTCAATCCTCACATGCGGAAACTTTGTATGACGGTACCAACACAAACTTGTTGCAATATGACCCTACAGGATCATCAAACAATTATAAGCGCTTTATATCGACTATTAGCCAATCGAATATTGCAATTACCATCGACGGCACGACGGCTGATGGAAAAAATGGGCAATGGAATACTACAGGATCGATCAATGCACCTTATGTCGTTTATGGCGGCATAGCCATCCAATCTTATACACTGAATGGAAATGGTGCGGATGGCGACAATATATCAAACAATAAAGTCATCATACGCAACGTTGCCTATAGCTGGAGCGGTCAAAATGCTCCTAATGCAATTAATCGCGGCCGTTTGGGTGGTGTTGGAGGCGGCACAGCAATTGGCGGTGTAAGTGTCGGCTCAGAGGGTCCTGACGATAGTTCGAGCGGTGCAGGCAATGGTGGCAATGGTGGCGATGTTTTCAATAATAAGGTTTCGTTATCAGATACGGCATTGGTCGGCGCAAATGGTGGTTCGGGCGGAACGGGCGGCGAACTGTCTGCCGGCCATACTATTGGTGGCGGAGGCCTTGGGGGATTGGGCGGCGCTACCATCTTAGGTGGCTTGAGTTTAGGTGGGGCCAATAAGACGAATAGTGGTAATGGCAATGGTGGAGATGGCGGGAATGTTTATGACAACGTAATAAGTTTGAAAAATGTATCGCTACGAGGTGGTGAAGGCGGCAACGGCGGTAGCAGCGGCGATAGTCAAAGCGGCGGCGGTGTCGGCGGTATGGGGGGCGGTTCCGTATTCGGCGGCGCCAGTATTGGTGGTGCTGGAGGCATTATGGACGGCGGCTATGGTCAAGCGGTCTATAACAATACGATTACCCTGACAAACTCTATTCTCCAAGGTGGAATTGGCGGAAAAGGCGGGACCTCAAGCTTCGATGGCGGTTCTGGAGCAGGTGGTATGGGTGGCGGTTCGGTAGTCGGCGGGCTTAGTATTGCAGGTGCCGGCGGCCTTGGAGCATATGGAAGCAGAAATGGCGGCGACGTCTATCAAAATACAATAATCCTTAAAGATGTTACACTGATTGGAGCCAATGGTGGTCTAGGCGGCGACGTAGGAACTTATGCAGGGAAAGGCGCCGATGGTTTGTTGGGCGGTTCCGTTTATGGTGGTGTCAGTGTCGGTGGCGCTAGTGGCGATGGCGATGGCAGAGGCAGTGTCGGCGGAAGCGGTGGTAAAGTATCTAACAACAAAATCAAGATTTCCGGCGCCTCATTTTTCTCAGGCAACGTGTATGGGGGCTATAGTTTGGGAAGTAGTGTCGGTGATGGCGGCCAGCAGGGCGTCGGCGGGATTGTCACCGGTAATACGATAACGCTCGAAGGTGATCAAATAAAAATCGGCACACGTGACAGCAGCAACAACATGACCTCCTTTGGAGCAGTTTATGGTGGTTATAGCGTCAATGGTGATGGCTCATTGAGCAGTGCGGACGTTTTTACCGGCAACACACTGAATCTGTTAGGCTATCGCGGAACTGTTTCTGGTATCTACAATTTTGAGACCTATAATTGGACATTGCCAAGTGATGTGAAGAATGGCGATGTGCTTGTGACAATCGCCAATAGCGGTGCCGCCGTTGATCTCACCAATACCAAACACACGGTAGCCGATATGGCTACTGATGGTAATCGCCTTAACACTGGCGATACGGTTACCATGATCAACAAGACACAAGGCAACCTTGCTTCACAGAGTTACACTATTAAACAAGGCAATTTCGTCATCTACGGTGCAACACTGGCACAGCAGAATAGTGGCGATAGAGCACTCACTTTGACAGTGGATAGCAAAAACGGTTCAACTGTTGGAAACGGGGTCAACGGTAAAGGTTCAGCAGCGAAGTTGAATCCACAATCGAAATCTTATTCAGAAGGCCGTGCGGCAGCGCTTGGCTTTGTCAATCAGGGCAGCGACCTGATCAGCAGTCAACTTGGTGATATTCGTTTGCAGGTTTCATCGCAAGGTACAGGCAATAGCCCTGCCCTCATACCGTTCATGATCGCCAATGGTTCATCGCAGCGTTATAAGACAGGCAGCCATGTGGATATTGACGGCTTCAACATGGCGGTCGGTCTTGCCACAGGCTTCGACTTTGCAGCAGGTCACAAGGCAACAGTGGGCGCCTTCTTTGAATATGGCCGTGGCACCTATGATACCTATAACAGCTTTACCAACTTTGCCTCTGTGCATGGTGATGGTGATAGCAACTATAAGGGTGGTGGCATCTTCGGTCGTATTGACTTTGCAGGCACCGGTCTTGGCCGTGTGCGCCAGCTTGCCGCCGATCAGGCCGATGGTCTTTATGTGGAAGCCTCGCTTCGTGCCGGTCGCGCCAAGAGTGAATTCGATGTCGGGCGCAATGCCGATGTACTGGGTAATTTCACCGGTGCCTATCGTGGTTCTTATGATAGTTCAGTGACCTATTATGGTGGCCATGTTGCCGGTGGCTATGTGTTCAACTTCGATGAAAGACAGGCGCTTGATGTCTATGGTCGTTATCTATGGACGCATATGGATGGTGATGATGTTTCTGTCGCCAATGAGCCGCTTCACTTTGACAGCTCGTTGAGTTCACGCATTCAGCTTGGTGGCCGTTATGCTTATGCCTATAGCGAACAGTTCAAGCCTTACATTGGTGCTGTC
Source organism: Bartonella sp. LJL80 (assembly GCF_054871565.1). NCBI lineage: Bacteria > Pseudomonadati > Pseudomonadota > Alphaproteobacteria > Hyphomicrobiales > Bartonellaceae > Bartonella > Bartonella sp. LJL80. The sequence goes on along the minus strand of NZ_JBTXLM010000005.1, from coordinate 129,084 downwards.
TATGAATATGAGTTTGATGGCGAGGTGAAGGCGAAGGCGTATGAGTTCAATCTCGACCGTCCATCATTGGAGGGCAGCACGGGTATTTTCGAGGCTGGCTTCAGCCTTCAGCCGATTGCCAGCAACAAGGCGTTGAGCCTTGATGTCAACGGACAGGCCTATGCTGGACAACGCCAAGGTAGTGGGGGCGGTATCAAGCTCAAATACCAGTTCTAAACCGGTTCTTTGGATTAACAGAAGAACTGCGATCTAGTACCATAACAAATAAAACAACGCATCAAATTCCTCTATCGTCGGTGCGTTGTTTGCCGTCTAAAAGACACACCATCATTTCCGCCATATCTTGCAAGCGATTTTCATAGATTCATAGCGAAAAATAAAACCAGTATTTTCATAGTAATAAAAAAGTTTTTGCGACAGCAAAATTTCACTGTAATGATACCGTCATCATTATTTGCAGGAGAAAATTATGCGGTTGGCAGTCGTGGGCGCAAATGGAAAAATGGGATGCGAGCTTATCGCTGCAATACAGCGAATTGAGGGTGCAGAACTATCCGCAGCTATTGTCCGTAAAGGCTCGCCGCTTGTCGGCCAAGATGCCGGAAACCTCGTTGGGGTGGAGGTTTGCGGAATCAAAATAACCGATGATCCTTTGGCTGCTTTTGCTACGTCAGAAGGCGTGCTTGACTTTACCTTACCGGAAGCCAGCGTTACTTACGCAGGCTATGCCGCACAAGCGCGAATTGTCCATGTTATAGGCACAACAGGCTTCAATGATGATGAGGAGCGCAAAATTGCAGCAGCAGCAGCGCATGCTACTATTGTGAAATCAGGCAATATGAGCCTTGGCGTAAATCTCTTAGTTGGTTTGGTCAAAAAAGCATCCAAAGCACTTAACGCTGCAGATTATGATATCGAAATATGTGAAATGCATCACCGAAGAAAAGTCGATGCACCATCTGGAACAGCACTTTTACTGGGTGAAGCCGCCGCAGAAGGCAGAAATGTCGACCTGAACGCGGTGAAGGTAAGTGGGCGTGATGGCTTCACAGGCGCGCGAAAGAGTGGCTCAATTGGCTTTTCGGCATTGCGGGGCGGAACAGTTATAGGAGATCATTCTGTGATCTTTGCTGGTGAAAATGAGCGGATCGTCTTGTCGCATTTGGCACAAGAGCGTTCAATATTTGCGGACGGAGCTGTCAAAGCTGCGTTATGGGCTCAAAAGCAAGATAAAGGCCTCTATTCAATGCTCGACGTCCTGGGCCTGAACGATTAAAACATCATAAAGCTATAAGCCGATAAGGAGAACAGAATGTCGCGCATATTGGTATTAGTACGCCACGGTCAAAGTGAGTGGAATTTAAAAAACCTGTTCACGGGTTGGAAGGATCCTGACCTTACTGAAAAAGGTCATGAAGAAGCAATTTCTGCTGGAAAAAAGTTGAAGGCACAAGGGCTTAAATTTGATATCGCCTACACGTCCGCATTACACCGCGCTCAAACTACGTGCCAGCATATACTTGATGAGATGGGACAACCCGATCTCAAGACCATCAAAGACCAAGCCCTCAATGAGCGTGATTACGGCGATTTGTCGGGGCTAAATAAGGATGATGCCCGTAAAAAATGGGGTGAAGAGCAAGTCCATATTTGGCGGCGCTCCTATGATGTGCCGCCACCCGGCGGAGAAAGTTTGCGTGATACCGGCGCGCGTGTTTGGCCTTATTACATGTACAATATCCAACCGCATGTTTTGCGTGGGCAAACTGTGCTTGTTGCCGCCCATGGAAATTCCTTGCGGGCACTGATTATGGCATTAGAAGGACTGAGCGGTGAAGAGATTGTGAAACAAGAGCTCGCAACAGGAGTCCCGATCGTTTACGAACTTAACGCGGATTCAACGATTGCCCATAAAAAAGTTTTAGACAATTAAATGGTTTGAAGCCGGATCAACAATTGATCCGGCTTTTCGACATTTAGGATGAATTATCTACGAATGCGATTGACAGAATTGATTGTTCAGATTAGATGAAGCCCGTTGCCCAGGTGGCGGAATTGGTAGACGCGCAGGTTTCAGGTATCTGTGCTGCAAGGCGTGGAGGTTCGAGTCCTCTTCTGGGCACCATCCCCGTTTTTATTACTTTTAACCCGTTGTTTTAACTTGTCTATTTTTTAGGTGAGGGCAAGTGGGTAAAAGGTGGGGGCATAGACATTCAGTTTTTGTTCTATTTTTCAAGTTTTCTTATAGCCTCTTTTGCCAGTCTGCGCCGATCTGCCGATTTCGTATAATGCGCGGCCATGTTATCAGCCTCCCATCCGAATAAGGCTTTTAATTGTGCCACAGTAGCGCCTGCATTTGCTGCCCGTGTCGCACTTATCTTGCGCACACCATGAGCAGACTTTTTAATGCCTGCCTCGTTACACGCTTCCCTGAAATAATTCCCAAACGATTCCTTGGTCAAAGGTTGCCTGTTGGCCCCACAAATAAAAGCCAGATCACTTGTCGGCCCTGCATCAAGTGTTTGTTGAAGCACTGGCAGAATAGGCAATGTCACCTCGGTCTTATAGCCGCTCTTTTCTGTTTTGATTGTTGCTACACCGTCCCTCACGTGCTGCCTGCCAATCTTAACGGCATCCCCTCGCCTCAATCCGGTATATAAAAGGACATGAAGCCAAACGCGCTCTTTCGTACCTACGGGCCATTTATTTTCATATTTATCGATATCAGTTTCATTCCAAGCCTCAAAGCCTTCAACACTTTTCAGCTTTGGAGCTTTTACGCCCGCACAAGGGTTGTCTGTGACATATTCAGCATCAATAGCCCATTTGAACAATCCGTTCATGGCCTTTAAGAAGTTTCCAGCCTGTGCCGGTGTATCCGCTCTTTCATCACGGCTAGCTATTATTATCCTTCGTGTAATGTCTTTGTAAGGCTTAGCGCCAGCCTTCTTAATCACGTGCAAAAAAATGTTTTCTCTTTGCCTTCTGGTCGCCATTGATAGAGATAACCAATCAGAACTCTTTCGATATTGCTCGATAAGCCATTCAAGTGAATGACTGGCAACGCGAATAGTCGGCAACTCTTGACCATTTACAGCCGCTTTATAGGCTTTGATAAATTCAGGACTTCCATATTCCCCATAAATGCGAATGCGGGGGTTAGGGCGAATACGCACATACCACACAACGTTTCCGTGCCGGTCAACTTGCCTCTGCAAGTATGGTGGTCGTGGTCGCGCCATATCATCCCTGTTTTTCATAGCGTGAAGAAGTCCTCACTTTTCGTTGAGGTCTTATCCATATAATCGTCAATCGCTGATTCCTTGTCCAGCGGAATTGAAAATTTAACACCTGATGGAAAAGTAATGTGGACAACTGGCGCACCTTCAAGCTTCGCGCCCGCACAAATACGGCGAATATCAGCCTGTGTATAAGCTGCGGCTTTACGTGACATTATCCACCTTCCTTCATTTGCAGACCGGCATCATGGTCCTCCAGTGCAGCGCGTCCAGACGCCGTGAGTACAGCAAGTTTTGTGCCGTCAACATTTCCGTTGTCGTGCCATTCACATAGACCTAGTGATAATAAACGCCCAACTACTGTAGGGCTGACCGCATCATTTATGCGCCATGCACCATAGCCATATCTTCTTTTATAGACACGACTTGCCTTAATTTCTGATAATGCTTTCTTTTGATTATCTGTCAGTGTCATGGCTGGCTCTCCTGTAGGGCGGAAACAGACAATCTCCAACAAGACGCAGCATCTTCCTCGTTTCCACAATAAACAGGCTCCCAATCGCAAGGATTGCCCTCATCATCAAGTTCTGTGGCTGTGAAAGCAATGAAGCCCTCGACGTATTTTTTGCCTCCAAATTTCATATAGGCTTCTTTATCGAGTGAATTATTGCAGGCTATCTCTTCTGGTGAATTTCCTGTTTCATCAGGGTCATCCATATTCCAATAGACATCGTTGTTTTCAATAAACTCTAAACGTTTATCTATTTCTTTGATGCGCTGTTTCAATGCGGCGTTTTCGGCAACAAGGGCTTTGTATTCATTCGGTGTTAAAAGCTTTTGTGGGCAGTCCCAATCTCGGCATGGCTGTCCAATAATTTTCAATGCTCCACAGCCAGGCTTTGTGCAACGCTCTGAATGGCTCATGATTGCACCTCGTCACGGCTAAGACCAAGAATGCAGTAACGTGCCTTAATGCCATACTGACCGCCCTGTAATAGATAGGTTATTCGACGTGTTGTAGAGCTTTTGAATGTATCGTAGCATGTGCCGTCATCATTCATCTTTAACAGCTTAACCAGATCGCCAGTTTGAAATGCTCTGTCATTTAGACGGACTTCAAAATTTTTGCGCCCATCCATTACCGCATCAAAATAGCAAGGCAGTGTTTTCAACTCGTGGGTTTTTATTTTCATGATCGCACCTCGCAGGCTGGTATTTCGGCGTAGTGGGTGTATCCATCAGCAGACGTTTCCTGCCCCAATGGCATCATAGACCAGACACTATTGCCTTTAGGCTTAACAAGCATTGGCTCATATTGAGGCGACAAGAGCATATAGACAGTGCCTGCCTGTCTAGGGCATTCTGCAATCAGTTTAAACTTCCAGAAGATTTCTGGTTCACACCCCTGCGCCAACCGACACTCATAATCTTTCTGACATGCTGATTTTGCTAGACATAAACTTTTGAAGACCCCTATTTTGATATCTTCCAGCCTAGCTACATATTTTTCATCAACCCTTACGATAGTGTATGACGATGCGAATTGAGTAACTGCAATTTCTACTGTTGCTCCTGCCCGTGTTTTTGTATCAACCCACTCAAGAAGCTTCATAATTGCAGTAATGTTAGTGCTCATTTGGACGCCTCCTTGGAAGTAAGCATTTTTTGTACAAGATGGTGATCGTCAGGGTGAAAGAACGCTTGCAAATGTCCATCTGGGTGTGTGCGCAGCTTAATACGTATGCCAGCAGCCCTGCACCTGAAAACATCATCGAAGTGCTGTTCATCCAACATACCGCAGAGATTAAACCATCTCACCCCTTCGATCGTTCGGTAACAAAGGGCCTGATCTTTTACTGTCATGGCTGCACCTCGCAGGCTGGTATTTCGGCGAAGGCGATTGGGAGAATTGCCCCACCTATTTTTTGTCTGTATTGGCCGAGATAATACCATTCGCCATCATAAAAATAGCAGTCTTGGAGGCGATAATAATGGTCTTTTACTATACCATCGCCGTGATAAATTGGTTCCATGACCCAAAGGTCATAATAAGAACCCTCCAACTTCGGGCATTGCTCTATAGGCTTCCAGAAGGGTGCTGGTTGTGGCTGGAGCTTGGTGAGGTCGATATATGCTAATATCAATTTCTTATAGGCGGCCTCAGCCCTTCTCATGCCTACCAAAACATTACCGCATCCGCCCTGTGCAAACCTAAAATCACCCCAGCTTACGCTCCACTTATCATTATCGGCAAACAGGTTCATTGTTGGAAGGTATTCGACCAGGGCATGGTCGTAATTACCATCACCTATGTGGGTTTCCCACTTCAGCGGCGTCACAATGTCTGCTATGTTTGTCTGTTGGGTCATTGGGTGAACCCCACTTCAACACTTGCCAAAGCATATCGGCGGTCATAGTCGGCTTGGCAAGCGGCTTTGGCTATCTCCTTAGATGCGTACTCTCCAATCGTCGAATTCGTGGAACCGTATGTTTCGACACATGTGCTTGTGGAATAGTAAGCTTCCCATGCATCCCTGCCACCTATATGACGCACTCCATAATAAGTGCCGAACACCGTATGGGCTGTTTCTGTAAGGTAACTTAACTTCCACACTAGCTTAGCTGGCTGCCTGTATATTGCCTGTTGGGTCATGGTTTAACCTTTCTTCGCGTTTCTTATGATGACGAGAGCTTGGTCATCGTCACCCGTCACGCCATAGAGTGCTATTGCTGTCTGGCATGGGTCGATCTTGTATTCTTCCCAAAACTTGTTTTCGTTCATTGAATGCTGTTTTCGGTGCATCTCTGGTGAAAGCGGTACAACCCACTTATCGTCTGGCTTTTCGCCACGCCCTGTCTCGCGTTTTGCAAATATCGGGTTGCCAAAGCGGATATGCGCGGACTCTACCCCGTATTTGCCTGTTATCAAGCAAGGTAGCGTTCTAACCCATTTCAAATGCGCTTCGTCGGTTTGACGCGGGCGCTTCTTACCTTTGGACGGAGCATTCGAGAATGCTTCTGGGTGGCGCTGAATGCGAAATGCGGCCATTATCTAACGCCTCCTGCATTTGCCATTCGCAGCAAAACTTCGGCATGGCATGGCTTGTCTAAACTGCACCAACACGCAAGGTTTTTACCTCGAAGATAAGGCAACCCCTCTTCTTTCATCCATGTGGCAAAATTCCAATGTGTTGTTTTGGGGTGAAAATTCTTAGCAAATCGGAGTCCATCAGGTGACATACTAAAACATTGTGTGCCGCCACTGATAAGACGTTCATAAGCATCTACTGCTATGCTAGGGTCATCGCAGATGAAAGGATTACCAAACACTAGCGGGCGCGTAACTTTCACGGTGTTTTCTGGCATCTTCCAGCCCTTATTTCTTTTCAATTGGATACGTTCAACCATTAGCGCCTCCTGCAATCTCTGCCTTCAGCTTCATGGTGGTGATAAGCTTGGCCGCTTCGTGAATAGGCTTAACGGCTTTCTTAGCTTTGGTTTGTTCTTCTGCCTTGTCACGGGTGCTGGCGACAAATGCGTTGTATTTATCAGCATCAATCACAAGAGCACATGGATCCGTTGGCTTGTTACTTTTCCCAAAAATTCGTTTGAAAAGGCTCATGCTGCTTTCTCCTGAACGTATCCGTATGCCTCGGCTAAAAACCGCTTGGCATGTTCGAAATAATCAATCATTTCCGGTTCGGTCATTTTGTCGAATGAGATTGAGGCAGGAATCTTCACCTTGTAACCGCGCAATAGAACGTCTGTTGTGTGACCTGTCTCAAGTTTGACAATCTGGTGCAAAGCTTCAATCGACGGTGCGCATTCAGTCGCTTTGACAACCTCATGCAGCATCTTCCAATAAGCCCGCAACCTGCCACCGTTGCGACGGTTTTTGATGCGCGTCTCAACTGTTTCGCCATCATGGATAGCATCCAGAATACGCATATCCATTTCAGATGCAGGCAATAATCCATTACCTTTCTTGATAAGGTATAGAGGCGCGGTTTCCTTGCTCATTTCATCGCCTCCTAAAATGGCACCTCAGAGTCATCCAGATCACGGCTATATGCGCCTGTATGCTCTGCATATTGGTTGCTGGTGGTTGTGCTTGTTTGCTGTGATTGTGCCGAGCGTTCGTCATTGCCGCCTTTGCCATCAAGCATCTGCAATTCGCCACGGAATTTCTGAAGGACTATCTCGGTCGTGTAGCGGTCATTGCCTTGCTGGTCTTGCCAACGGCGCGTTTGCAATTGGCCTTCAATGTAAAGCTTCGCGCCTTTTTTGACGTACTGCTCGACGACTTTGACCAGACCTTCATTGAAAACAACCACGCTGTGCCACTCGGTCTTTTCTTTGCGCTCACCTGTGTTGCGATCGCGCCAGCTTTCCGAAGTGGCTATACGCAGTGATGCCACTTGGTCGCCGCTTTGCATCCGGCGTATGTCTGGATCAGCACCAACATTTCCGATAATGATCGCCTTATTAACTGAACCAGCCATTATGCGGCCTCCATAACTTCATAAGAATTGTAATTGATGACCTTTTCGACCATGCGGTCTAGTTCATCGTTGAACCTATCCATTTCGCGCGATAGGTGCTTTATGTAAGCTTCGTCACGGCAAGAGCGTTTGATAAAGGGCGGGATGCCAGGCCAATAGACCATAATGTCCACCCACTCGCGTTCGGATATCCATAGCCCGCCTTGGCATTGTGCTTTATGATCTTCTGGGAATTCACCGTCATAAATGCACTCAATGACAAATTCCGGCTTCTTGGTCTTAATCTCAAGAATGCCATTTTCACCAATGAAAGCATCAGGTGAGAAGCCCTTACGTTTATCGTCGGCAAGAACAAATCCTATCAATTGAGGCTGTTCATCTGTAATGAGCGAATAGGCATCGCGAACTACTGGTTCCATTTCATGACCCCGGCGTATTGCTACACTGCTGACAGGTTCGGCGATCTCCCCCGTTATCCTCTCGCCAGCAAGCCGCATCATTAAAGCTTTGTAAGCGGCAGTCTTTTCGCCGTTCTTTTTGGTTGCAATAATGGCTTCAAATTCCGATGCCGTCGGTATTCCAGCACGGGCCGCGTACCATTCAGGCGTACCCTGTTCGCAATCAATGACTATTGGCATTGGACTGCTCCCGTTCGACAGCTTGCTTTGATTTTTTAGCCAATAGAAGCTGTTTGCCAATATGGAACATATTGGCAGGGATTTCAGCCACTGAAGTCGCGCCATAAGTATGACAAAATGCTGCTATGTTCGTTCCTGTTTCATGAACAAGGCTTGTTATTTCATCACGTTGCTTATCGTTCAAAAAGTCTATTGCGACGGCGTTTTTCCCATCATCATCTTCTGCGACTGCTATCCCCAACGCGGCTTTAAGCGTATAACGTTCAAGATAAGTGACAGTTGACCCGATTGACTGAATGCTATTTTTGTTGCCGCTGGCGTCAATCGGTGCAGTCAATGAGTTTTCTTCAAAGTAACCGTCCTTGTGCGCAATGATACAGGTGACTTTTACAACCCCATTTCCGTTTTCCGTTTTGAAACGGAATGAAAGTCCATGCTCTTCCAAAATAGGCTTCACAGCTTCGGATATGTTAGATAGATCTTCATAGCTGTAGTTTGTTCTCGCCCCGCCGTTCTTGCTTGTGAAATCAACCTTCTTGTTTTTTATGACAACTGGTATCTGTGCCATTGCTTTTGCTATCGCATCATTGAAGGCCATTCGTGCTTGACCAGACTGCCAACGCTCTTGCATGTCCATTAGCTTTGAGATGACATCAGGTGCGGTTCCATTCATAATAGCGCGGTCAAGAAGCTGGAAAGGATTGATGCCAACGGTATCAACTACAACTTGATTGTCTTCACGTTCAACCACAGCGTTCTGTGCCATTTTCTGTTCCTCATTGATATTTGTGATTGCGGGCTGGTTACTCATTTGCTGCCCTCCGCTTTACGGGCGGCAAGCATGGCGTCGGCTTGGAAAAGCGCAGTGTTAGCTATTTCTCCAACCCCAGATAGACCCCTGTCGATGCCGCTTGCATATATGCCGGTCAAAGCAGCGGCAGCATAAAAGTCTCGCAACGTTGGCTGTTCGGGTTGCTGCTCTTCCTGTGCTGGCTTTATGACTCCAGCCTGAAGCAAAGCGTCTAAAGCGTCTAAAAATTCACCTTTACCTTGAAAAAGGTCTCTTTCTGTGGGTGCCCTCCCAAACATTTTTTCAAAATAAATTCGGGCTGCTTCTTCCAGCTTTGACCTATCCACAATGACGGGCTGTAATAGATCTGGCTTTGTGAAGCCAATGCCTTCGGAAAGAACGTCAAGGGCAGTGCTAATTGCAGCGGTCACACATTCACGTTGAGTATATTTTTTGACGTTTTCATAGATATCAAAAACACCTAACGCGTTATCTAAAGCCTTCTGTCTCAACTGTTCAGGTGTCATCACGCACCGCCTTTCAGGCTATCGCCCGATACAGTGGGTTTTCTCTCAATGGATTTTATCCAGCCAGTAATGCAGTCATGGAAATGCTGATTTGCAGCGGCTTCCGCCTGTTCTCGCGTTGAATGACGCGACAAAAATTCTTTGGAGCCTTCATCACCCCATGGGCTAGATGGACTCTCAACGATAAAAACCGAATAAAACCGTTCTTCATCTTTATCGGCCCCATACCGATCATTTGTTGCAATTCGATAACTGTGTGGAACATAGAGCCAATCTGTTTCTTCGTTATCCCGGTATTTAAACTGCAACGGCTCTAGGCTTATTATATAATCATTCTTGTCGGTCATCACGCACCGCCTTTCACTACGGATAAAAGGCGTTCCATGAGCCAAAGACTTTTTGTTTCGTTATTAGCTTCGCCCCTCGAGGGCATTGACTCAGCCCAACCGTCCAAAACCTCCCATTTCAAAGCTTTAACAATGTCAGGCACTTGAACTTGTAAGCGTTTCTTACAAGTTGAGTTGTCAAGCATTCCTTGACTACTGGCTTCATCCCGACGGCTAATCATGAGGCTCTCCTATGTTCTTTATTCATGCCCATCAAATGAACGTGGCTTTTGTTTTCCAACGGCGGCAGACGTTCAGGCCGTGGCGGGTGATATAGGTGGTCATGCCAGCCGTTATTGTTGACAACGCGCGGCTCGTAGCATTGAAGATCACGCAGTGGTGAAAGACCACAGTCAACAGCAAGAGCATGAGCTTTATCCTCAAGCGCGCTCAAAGCGCGGGCGTGCTCAGTTAGCTTTGCAGCAGCATAGCTACGTTGTGCATGATGATCTTTCTCGGCAAGCTTTTGTGACGCCTTAACGTACTTCCGTGTTTCATCACGCAGTTCTTTGACGGCAGAAAACAAAGCCTCCACTCGTTCAATCTTAATCATGTGAATTTGTCTCCACTTGGAAGTCAGACCGCTTTGCATCATACGCAAGGTCAACAGCGGCAAGACGTGCAGCGTCTGTATTTAAGTAGTGAATAGCGTCTTCTTTATTCGGCTCAACGTGGACTTTTCCATCAAAGAAGCCAGCGTAATATAGCTTATGGCCTTTGTGATATGTGTGAAGATAGCTTCCCATGATATGTTATCCTGCGAATACGCTTGCCCAGACTATGACAGTCGTGAGAAAGGCAATGATTGAAATGATTTCGATTGTGTCTTGAAGGGCTGTGATAAAGAGGCGCATTATGCTGCCTCCACACATTGCAAAACCTGATTTCTTAATTTTCTGAGTTCTTTCTTTTCATCATATGAAAGTCCGTCTTCACAAGACTTACAAACGGGCTTGCGGAGAAACGCCTCTTTTTCAGATTTCAAAGTTTGCTTGACGTCAGCCAAAACCTCTTGCGAAGTTTTTATTTCACCATCCGCATTTCGATTGTACGGGTTGACCGTGTTTTCAACCGTTATGGTGCGGCTGCGTTTTGGCTTATTGCAGCATTCACACGTGAAATAGACTGTTGTTTTTCTTAGTATTGATGGGAAATTGTAAAACATCACGCTGCCCTCCCGAATGAAGAGCTTGGCAATACGTCATAAGCTGTCACGCGATGCTGCCTTGCATAGCTGCCATACTTGCGGTCATTGGACATCTCATAGTCAACGTCACTTGCGGAATTCTCAAACGCTTCTGAGTTTGCAACGAATGGGTGGGAAATCGCAGCCTCAAACATGCGATCCGACCCTATCACGCCATCATCATAAGCGGCGGCAACGTCTTCGCTAATATCTTCGATTGACTTGTCTTTGCAGTTGATGCGCAAAAGTTGCTGTATGCCTTCGACACCCTCAATTTTATTGATAATGGCGTTTGCATTCGCGAATGGGCCTTTGAAGCAAACATCTTCGTCACAGCCAGTTACGATTAACAGCATTTCATCGGGTTGAATAAACATGTGTTGCATTTGACTTACTCCATTTGCCAGATCGGCTTGCGCTTCTTCGTGGCTCGTTTATGTAATCAAGGTACAACTTGTACCCTATCAAGTCAAGTGAAAAAGATATAAATTATACCTGTTCTTCTTTTTTTTTATTTCAACACACAATAATACCGAATCAACGGCGCTCACTGCTGGCACGTGGGGAATGGGGATGGTGACTGAATGGGGGGGGTGCACAGGCATAAGCCTATGTATTGCGGGGATAAAGGGTGGTGCTTTCGTGGTCGGAATTCCGACTTCGTAATCTACCACCGTAAGGCAATAAAAAAACCCGCCGGAGCGGGCGGGGGATTTTAAACGTCATGAATAGCGGATACGAAACAAAGACAACAACTATTTTTTATCGTTCGGATGCGGCTTTAGGCAGTGTCTAATTGAGAAGTCTATTTTATGCCCATTAAACCAAACCGCCCAAAAGCACTTGCCTGAATGCTCAGGAGGTATATTAACTTCAAAATGGTCTATTCCTGGCCCCACTTTTTCATCAGGCTCATCATGGCGTTCTATTAAACCCCTCAAATGTATTTCATCTTTTTCTGATACACGCTCACCTATGTTATAGGCATTCAGCATACGCGTAAAAAAAACTGTAGCTTCGCCGACAGTATCAAATGGCCTACTACTAAGATTAATTTTTCGTGAATTGCCCATAATAACCTCCTTCGCTTTATCTATTCCGAAAAATATTCTTTAATAAATGCTATCCCCTTATCAGTTACCTTAAAACCACCTTTTACGTCCTCAGCATATCCTTGATAGATGAAGTTAGTTTTTGAAGCTTTATGTGATTTTAGATTTCTTACCAGTTGCGAAAACTTACTATCATTACGCCCCTTTAGTATTTCTTTTGTGTCTTCCGGAACAGTAATGTAATTAGGGAATTCATCAATCAATTCTGAAGTTGTTATGAAGCCATCTGGTTTAGTGGCGGCTATCAATATTGTATATTTCCAGAGGTCATCACGCAGATTGATTACTTTATTATCAAATGGCGTTTTGTTGCCTTCAATTTCCGCAATATCATCAGAATTAAATTGGATAGATGAACTTTTATTTTCTGCCTTAGGGCTTGAAATGCTTTGTTTTTGCAACTGCTTTTGAAGCTTTTTAACATCTGGTGCTACAGGCAAGTTTTCTGGTGTAACACCGCTTATTTCAAGCATAGCCTTTCTAACGCGCTCTCCGACCTGATAATGCGCGTTATTAGCAGCAGCTTTATGAGAAATGCCTTCGTTTATGAGTTTTTCTTCTGTTTGCGTAATTCTGAATAAGTTTGCGGCCAGCTCGGCGCTACCCATATGGTCCAGAATGGCTGCTTTTGTCGGCAAACCTTTTGCTTGCCTTATTTTTGATACATTACGGCCACCATACATTCCTTGGTAACCAAATGATTGGAAAACACTAAAGTCCGATCCAGTGATTACGCCGGCGCTACGTGCAGCTGAAGCTAATTTTTTATTGGAAGATGTAACTTGATCCCGCAAATACAATCGTTTTTCATCCTCAGAGATATTCGAAAAATCTGGATATGCAGGTTTTCTATCAGCTATTTCCATCATCCAAGCAACAACCCACTCAGATACCTGAACCGCAAACTCTGGGCTTAGCCAAGTGGCTAGGTTAATTGCCAATTGTGGATGGACCCAAGTCCCTCGTCCACTATTGGGGCCACCCGATATTGTTTGAATTAATAGGTCCCTTCTAATTCGAAGGGACATCTCTAAAGCCTTTAAAAATTCCTCAGTCTCAGCGTTTTTTCGATAATTGCTCCAGTCTTTACCGGCTGCCTTACACATCGCCGTCGCGTTGATGTAACCATCTGTTGCTCGAAGAGCTATGGTTTCGCCATTATGGGAATAAGCTACTATGTCTTTTATACCTTTATATTTAACATCAGCACCTACAGCGTGCCCGCCAGATTCATTGAAAGACATTTAAGTTGTACCCTCCACATAACAATACAACTTAAAATAGATGATTCGCTAAATATATAAAACGCTGACGTTTCGTCTTCCCCTACATATCAATAACAGAGCGCCGGACGCGGCCAATCACTTTGATTGCGCCCTCAAGCTTTGGCGGGTCAATGTTTTCATAAGACGCGGGCTGCCAGGGTGGCGTCTCGGTTGGCCTATGCCGCTTATACGTAGCCTTGCCTGTTTCATCTGCAATGACATAACAGCCGTTTGCTACCAGCCGTCTATCGCGTGTATTTACAAATATGATCGAATCTGGCGGGCTTATTTTATTCATGGAAGGGCCGTCAACACGCAGCGCTATCCACTCCCCTTCTGGAAGATTTACCGTCTCAATAACAGGGTAATCAGATAGATTAGTGACGCTATCTTGTTCCGTCATTTCACCGGCACTAATCCACGAGATAAGAGGAACCGGCTGTATATCATAAACTTCTTCTGATAAATCATTCGGGTCACCTTCACCCAACATCAGCCATTTCAAACTAACGTTGAATGCCTTGGCATAACGCTTACCATCAACCGCTTCAAAACCGTTACGGCCAGCTTCGTGTGCCTTATAATTATTGACATTGATGTCAAGCAAATTGGCTACGGGCGTAGGGCCTGAAAAACCTGCATCTTTCCTGGCTTTGACAAGTCGTTTAGCGCGAGCAATGCGCTCAAGTTTTTTGAGATCTATATTCATGGTCTAAATTATACCCATTTATCGGGTACAAGTAATATCTTTGCGTATTGACAAGTTGAGGGTATATATTGTACCTTTACGCTTATGACACATACAGAAATTATCAATTCATGGCCTTCTTTAAAGGATTTTGCTGACGATATAGGCGTTGCTTATGGGACAGCTAAAGCCATGAGGCGGCGCGGTTCTGTTCCAGCAGTCTACTGGGATGTAATGATATCAAAGGCAGCTTCCCGTCATATTGTTGGGGTATCATATAAAAAGTTGGCAGTGTCCATCGCTCGCCCCTCCAAACAGGAGGACGCAGCATGAAGGCTTTGTACTGGATAGCTCTTATCTTTGTAAAAGCTCTTGAAGTGATGCTTTTTGCAATCATGTTTTTTCTTTTTTGCATTAGCTTTGTATGCGAGAAAATCAGCGAAGCTCTTAATGCTATAGACCGTATAGCATTAAGCCTATGCAGCATGGTTGCTGACTCCCTTGTGGCTAGGGATAAATATCTAAAAGCTAAAATCCGGGGACGCAAATGACCCCCATAACGATTTCAATCAATTCAACTATCACACGGGGCGCATTCCAGCGCGATCTTTCTACTTCACAGTCTCGCCCGTGTAACAGGCAATGGCTGGCTGTGAACTCCCCTTATGCGACGACAAACGAAAGCATACGCACTGAAATAAAAGCCATTGCCGATCTATTCCAATTTCCGCACGAGTTTAACGACTTGCTGTTGTGCGGAAACGGGGCTGGTTGCAGATTCCCCCGCATTGACCAGCCCCGCCCTTTTCGCTCGAACGTCACACATTACCCTAAACAAAACACGTCCGAGCGGTTCAAATCCAATTTCATCAACTCCTGGCTGTCTTTGATCTCCTTTCATGAGTTCAAAAATAGCTTGGGAGTTTTCGTAAATGTCCAAAAATCCTTCGGAGTTTTCCGAAATGTCTGAATTAGTTTTTGCGTCTCAGATTTTGAAAGAGCATATCGCGCCGCGTTCGGTGGGCGACCAGATCAAAGCACGTATTCGGTACGCCGCTCGCAAGCTTGGCTGGTCATACACACGAACGAATGACGTTTGGTATGCAGATGAACGTATTTCATTAAAGCCGCGCGAGTTGCGCCAGATCGAAGATTACACGGGAATTTATTATGGCCGCAAGGAAGCACAAGAGATCGACGATCTTATCAATGCCGCAGACAGTTTCTTTGTGGGCGAAGATGAGAATTTCGTTCGCGCGTTTTTTGCTGCGTTTCGCACGTTCAAGCGCACTCTGGATAGCGCCGGAACTGAAGGCGGAAGCGGAAAGGAAACGTCGGAATGAGCATTGACGCCGCAACTCTTCGTCACCTCTCATCTCTGAAACTATCAGCCGAACAGATGTCCGGCGTTTTGGAAATATTGGCTGGTATCGAAGAAAAAGAGGAAAAGCGCAAGGCGTCTCAACGGGAACGTGTTCGTCGTCATCGTGACAATAAAACCGTTACTGTAACGTTACAGAAACGTGACTGTAACAGTGACAAAACGTTACCCCTTTCCCCTAAAAGAAAGGTCCCCCCATACCCCCCTAAAGAAAATAACCCCTATCCCACGTTTTCGGAAACTATCGTTTCCTCAAACGAAACACGCGCATCGGCAAAACGGGAAATCGAAACTGAATTTCACGGGACCTTCTGGCCAGCCTATCCCCACAAGGTCGGCAAGCCTGTAGCGCTCAAAGCTTTCCTCAAAGCCAGAACGTCAAACAATCTCGAAAGCATCATGGCGGGGCTAAGGGGATACATCGCCCACAAGCCACCTGACAGGTCATGGATGAACCCTGCAACCTTCCTGAACCAAGAACGCTGGAACGACCAACCTGCAACCATCACGGAGCAAAACCATGCAAGCGCTCACACAGACAACCGACCGTCAGCTCGCAAAGTCATCGACGCAATGCGCGGTCTCTCTGATGAATTCAACGCTAGACAAGCTTTCCACGCTCATGAAAGAGGGGTATCCGCCGATTTTCAAGGCTGGCAAGAAGTTGACCCCTTCGCAGATCGAGAAGACCCAACGGATAGTCACAGCGGCCCTCAACTCACTCTCGTTGCCAGCAACGGCAGATGAAATCATGGATCAATTCTATTTGCTCTCAGGTGCCATGAAGCTTCCAAGAGATATGGATGGGGAAAGCGTTGCCAAGGGCTACATGATTGCTCTTGAAGGCTGCTCAAGTTGGTCAATCCGTGAAAGCGTGATCCGCATCATTAAGGGCAATGCAGATGGCTTCAACAAAACATTCATGCCAGCAGCGCCCGAATTGGCCGCTTACTGCCGAGAACTTGAAAGGCTTGAACGGAGTAAAATAGAAGCTATCAAACGCCGCATAAAAGCCGATGAAGAACAATCGCCAGCCGAAAGCATAACGGCAGAACGCTTTCAAGAGCTTCAGGGCGCAATCAACCAATACACAGGAGAGGCAGCATGAGCCAGATAATGGAAAAACCTATTCTCGACGTTTGTTGTGGATCCAAAATGTTTTGGTTTGACAAATCTGATGATCGAGCGATTTACGGCGACATACGCGCTGAAAAACATACGCTTTGCGACGGTCGTACGCTTGAAATCAGCCCTGATATAAATATCGATTTTCGCGACCTGCCATTTGCAGATGATAGTTTTCACCTGGTCGTGTTTGATCCTCCGCACCTTGTAAATGTCGGCGATAAAAGCTGGCTCAAGCTCAAGTATGGGAAGCTAAACAAACAAACATGGCGCGATGATCTGCGCAAAGGATTTTCCGAAGCATTCCGGGTTTTAAAGCCAAACGGAACATTGATTTTCAAGTGGGCGGAAAAGGATATTCCAGTGCGCGAAATCCTCGCCCTTACACCACACAAGCCAGTCATCGGTCATAAATCAGGGAAATCCGCTGGTACACATTGGATTACATTTCTCAAAGGAGCAGCAGCATGACCACACAAACCGAAACAAATACCCCCGGATATGACGCGCATGTTGCGCATGTCGTGGCGTCAGGACAACTTCGTTCTTTCATCGAGCGCATTGAAAACCGAGAGGCTGAAAAGAAAGTCGTAAGCGACGAGATCAAGGACATTTATGCGGAAGCTGAAGGATCCGGCTTTGACAAGAAGACCATGCGCGGAATCATTCGGCTTCGCAAGAAGGAAGAGCATGAGCGTCAGGAAGAGGAAGCCATGACGCAGCTTTACAAAGACGCTCTTGGAATGAAGTGAGGTGGGAAGATGGGTGATTTGCTTTTATTCTCTTTGCAGCTATTGGGCCTTCTATTCCTATGGCTTATCGGGCTTTGTTTAATCATCGCGATATTTACCCCCATAGTTCTTTTTTCATGCGAGATTTTTAATTCAATTAAGGGGCGTAAAAAATGATCTGGCCCTTTCGAAAGCAGGCTGAAAAGACATTCAAAGCGACTGCGTTTGGTCACTATGCAACCGGTGTTTCATGCCGTGAAGTTTACATTAACCTGTTTGAACATGAAGACGGAAGCCGCTCATATACGGAGCACTTTGGCAAGGAATGCGATGGAATACCGGATGATGCGGCATTCAGCGTAAAGGCAGAAGCCGAGGCGTGGCAGTACAAAGGCTCATTGCCCCGGTGTCTGTTCAATGCACTTGACCGCTTTCCTTTGGAGGTGGGCGAATGATGATCGCTGAATTAAATCCAGAGCTGAAGGCCAAAATCGAGCAACACTTGAAAATAGCGCCTGTGAAAATTGGCGATATTGCAAAAGATTTGGGTGTGATCGTTAAACGTTCTGCAAACCTTAAGCGCAGCATTTCCGGCAGCATTAAGAAGGTTGATGGCAGATGGTTTATATACATAAACCGCTTTGAAGCCCCGAACCGGCAACGATACACACTCGCGCATATGCTTTCGCATTTTATCCTTCACCAGCACGTCATTGAAGAATTGGGCGGTGTATTAAACGACAACGTTTTATACAAAAGTGATGCATCCACAGAGATAGATAACGAGGCAAGGCGGCTGGCACTTGAACTTATTGTGCCTAGCGACCTGTTTATAAAACGTCGACAAGAACTTATCCAATCGAACAAAGGAGGCACGGTAGAATGCTTAGCGTCTGAGTTCAGAATACCAAGAGCTATAGCTGCACTTCGCCTCATTGATGTCCATTTGGAGGATAGGCTATGAGACGAGCAGCCAAACGCGACCTATCAGAAAAAGGCATTGTGAGGGTTCTGGAACAACTTCACATGTCCGTCTATCGGCTTAACCAGCCCGTTGACTTGCTCGTTGGTTTTCGAGGCAAGAACTATCTTGTCGAGGTCAAGAGTGGGCGGAAGGGATACGGCAAGGGCCTTAACGACAATCAAACAGAATTTGCCAATAGTTGGCGTGGCGGTGACGTTGTTATCCTGCATGACGAAATCGACGCTTACGACTGGTACAAGATAGTAGCGGGGCAAGCATGAGATTCATAGACGATAGCATACACTTCAAGCCGTCTTACAATCCGGCATTCATTGAAAGAGCCGCCCGCAACAATCGTTTGAGAGCCGTAAAGCGCGAGAATGAAGAGCGAGCTATTGCCGCGAAAGAACGGTTTGAGAAGGCACTGAAGCTGCTTGAAGCAGCCAATCAAACGGAAACAACTGAAACAGTAGAGCCGGTCATAAAGCGCAGCACCTATCAGAAGATTGAGTTCCGCATATGCAAGGCGCTGAAGATTACCCGCAATGAAATCCGCTCAGTACGGCGCGACAGTGAGATAGCTTTTGCGCGGCAAGCAATCATGTATTGGGCCGTCAGGCTAACCCCGCTTTCATACCCCAGAATAGGCGTACTCATGGGCGGGAAAGACCACACAACAATCTTACATGGCGTGAAAGTGTACCGAGTAAAGCGCGCGAAAATGGGCAGAACATTGAGAAAGGCACGATAATGTTCGGACAAGAGACAATCAAAACCAAAGCACGATCAAAAGCAGACAAGTTACGGTCAAAGCGTAGTCGTGGACGGCCAAAACTTGAGGGTATCGAGCGCGAACCTAATGGCCGCCGGTTAAGGGCAAAAAAACCAAAAGAAGCAATTGATAAACTCGCTATCTCAATGCGAGCAAAACATACAGGATTAAGTATGCAACAAGCTAAAGACCCTCGGGCGGCAACCTATATTGGAAGACTTTTCATGATGGGGGTTGAAGGTGGCGGTATAAGCGAAGACCAGTACAATGCAGCGGTAAAGTATCTTGAGATTGACAACAATTTCAAGAAGGCACAGCAATCACCTGGTGCATATTATGACCAGCATAGCAGCGCTGAAGATCCTATGCTTTATGAGGAATTTTGTATCATCGCAAAGCAGAAGTACCAAGCAGCCAAAAAAGCTATTCAAGAGGCGCAATTTGATAACCGTTATGATAATCTTTATGCAGCGCTCCAATATGTTGTAATTGAAGATTTAGAACTGCCATACTTAGTCGGAGCAACGCGCTTGCTTTTAAACGCGCTTGAACGTCATTTTTTTCTTGCAAAAACATGTCACTAATTATTTAATGACAAATACGGCACTACTATAACTGCGTCAAGATTTTAGGCGTTGCGGCTAGACCGCGTTTTCTGATCCAGCATTACCGGCCCATTGGCGTGCCATGGGTTCAAAGGCTACCGAAGAGCAATCTAAGGTGGCCTTTGCTTTATTCGCGTGGGTGCAAGTCAAAACAGTTTGTCTATCAAAAACGGCAGAATGTGAGAGCCAAAATGCGTCCTTGTATTCACTTCGTCGGCTTTCGCGGTGAAGAATACTGGAGTGCAATCAAGGTATTTGGAAAGCCTGACTTTATCCATAGAGGCTGGGATATGAGAGCGCAACGCGAGATTGCTGACGATGATGTTATCGTCTTCGCGATCGGCAACGAGCATCTAGATCCAAGCCGATACAATTACAACGATTTGCAGGAACAACAAGCAACCGATCAACTGACAGACAGACGTTAAAAGCGCGTTGTGACGTTCCTGCTTTCAACACTGAGGCCCAGCATGGCTAAGCAAGTTTATAGACGCGGGCTTTTATTCCCTGCAGGAACCTTAAAGTCAGTTGTAGTGGAGCAGGAAAACGAGGATAGCCCACTTCCTCAATTCGCTGTGGGCGACCGTATATTGTGGGCTTATCCAAATACCGGGAAAATAAAAGTCGAGGCGATCAAATGAGCAAAGGACGCCGCCACTCATTACGCCACCTGTCTAAAGCGAAGGCAAGCAGAGTTATCCAAGGCGAGAGGCTTAGGGCTGAGGGTGTTGAACTCCTTATCGAAGGACTAAACATGCTGCTTGCGGGCCTTCAAGAAGCTTTAGACCAATCTATGTCTTTCAACCGTGCCATATATGGAACTGGGATGAATATGTTCGATCGTATCGAGGCATTACATGCAGATCAATAAGGCATTACTCGAACACATCAGCTTGCACATGAGTGACCTTGAAGTGACCGCACCCGGTGCTACGAGATACATTGCAGTCTTTGAAAGATATAATTTAAAGGGGTGGGGAAGCACTCTCATTTGCCAGGTTGATCGCGAAGGTTCAGATTTATACATAGACCAAGCCCCTCCAGAAAGCGAGCGCGGTTACGTAAACGATATAAAACTAGAACTTTATACAGTAGCAAACAGACGCCTACAATTGGCGGGTATATACACAAGCTATAAAGCCTCAAGGCTACCTAATGGCAAATATAAAATTCTTGCCATCGGAAGCAATGACGGTATCGCGGAAGTGATGTGGGGTTAAAATGCAGATCAATGAAGAAGTATTAAAGCGCCTCGGCTTTACAACGCCTGATGGCTTTGAACTGCAATCTGCAGAGATTGGCACTGATCTTCCTGATTGCGCCAATCCTGATAGAGATGACGTATGCGTGACGGTAACAATGAAGATTGTTGAACCGGGGAAAGGCACCTCAAAAGATAATCCTGAAGATATGGAATGGGCAAGCATTCATTTGCCGATTGTCTCATTCGTCAAAACAGGGCCTATTGAGGTAGAAAGCGTACAATATTTATGTGACTACGGTGTTCTAATCAAACTATCGGCAAACGGTAAAACAGATAAAATCAACGTTGGTGATACGCTTTTAATCACAGCGCGAACAGGCAAAAGCTGGAACGCAAAAGTCGCTAAAATAGAAGACCGCTTTATAGAAGCGTGGATTGATACGATAGCGTAAAGGCGTTTACTCATGACAGATAATCAAAAGCCAATGGGACGCCCTACAGACTTCCGCCCAGAGATGGGAGAAGAGATATTAGCGCTTATGTCCACAGGGTTATCACTTGCTGCGGCAGCCGCTGAAATAGGGATACACCGGCAACGTGTCTATGAATGGGTCGATAGGCATCCAGAATTTGCGGACACTGTAAAGCTCGCACAAGTAAAAAGGCAGGCTTTCCTAGAAAAACGGCTCTTAAATGACGCAGCAACGGGGCCTGTCGTTACATCTACTATTTTCGCACTGAAAAACGCAGGGCCAGAAGACTGGCGGGATAAGCGCGAACTAGACCTACAGTCGAGTGACGGTTCGATGACACCAAAACCAAACGTCATCGAGTTTATAACACCACAGGCAGATGACGAAAGCGACGATTGAAGAGATCCCCAAAATCACGAAGAACTTTGCCCATGAGGCGAGAACACGTGTTTTTAAGGGTGGTCGAGGATCAGGCAAAACAAGAGCACTAGCAAAGCGATCGGCGCTGCGCATTTATCAATTGGCTGAGATGGGTGTCGAAGGCGTCTTTCTCGCTTCACGTGAGCATTTAAACAGTCTCGATGAAAGCTCGATGGAAGAGATTAAAGCGGCCATACGTTCAGAACCATGGCTGCACGATTATTTCGAACTTGGCGAAAAATACATAAGGACGAAAAATAGACGTATCAGTTATGTGTTCGCTGGATTGCGTCATAATCTCGATAGCATCAAATCGAAAGCCCGCATCATTGGCAACTGGACAGATGAAGCGGAAAACGTTTCCGAGGTAGCTTGGCGCAAGCTGATACCAACACTGCGAGAACAAGGCTCAAACTGGAAAGCTGAAAACTGGATTAGTTACAATCCTGAAAGCCCTGATAGTGCTACTCATAAGCGGTTCATCGAAAAACAACCTGATGATTGTGTTGTAACGGACGTAAACTGGTCGGATAACCCTTGGTTTCCAGATATACTCAACACACAGCGTCTCGAAGATCAACGGTTACGACCAGAGATTTATGACCATGTGTGGGAAGGCCAGTTTCTAACGCTGACAGATGCGCAAGTGTTTGCTGGTAAATATCGGATATCCGAGTTTGAATTATCACCCTCATGGGATGGGCCATATCAAGGCGGTGACTTTGGTTTCAGCCAAGACCCAACGGCTGCGGTTCGATGCTACATATCAGGTGATGTTCTGTATGTGAGCCATGAGGCTTATAAGACAAAGCTTGAACTTGATGACACAGCAACATTCATAAGCGGGAAGATTCCTGATTTCGGTCGATATGTGACGCGATGGGATAATGCTAGGCCGGAAAGTATAAGCTATCTCAAGCGTCATGGCTTGCCCAGATCAGAAGCGGTCGCGAAATGGAAAGGCAGCGTGGAGGACGGAGTTCAGTTTCTTCGCTCATTCCGCGAGATCGTTATTCATTCGCGCTGCAGCAATTTAGCAAGAGAGTTCAGGCTTTACAGCTACAAGACAGACAGAAACACGGGTGATGTATTGCCGGTGATAATAGACGCGTTCAATCACGGGATAGACGCCCTACGCTATAGCGTTAATCCGATGATTAAGAGGCAAGGCTATTCAGCCGCGGATATGGCAAAGGCTTTTTCATGACAAAAAAAAATAAAGGCCAAGTGCTGACATTCGATGGCTTTGCCAATGTGATTGCTGGTCTTGGCGCCGCTAATCCAAAGCAGTCCGCAGATACCTATATAAACAACTGCGATTGCCAGTCTTTAGAAAACGCTTACCGCTTTTCGACATGGTTTAAAAAGATCGTTACGGTTCCCGCCAAAGATGCAACGCGACAAGGCCGGACGTGGAAAGCTGAAAAAGAGCAAGTGACTGCTATTGAAGCCGTCGAGAAGAAGCATGGCGTACTAAAGAAGGTGCAACAAGCAATCATATGGCAGCGTTTATATGGCGGCGCTGTGATGGTTATCGGAGGCTTGACAGGTTCGAACGAAGAAGAGCTTCAGCTCGATACAGTCGGCAAGAGCGCTCTCAAAAGCATCACAGTGCTATCCAAAGAGCAGATAGGTTACAGCAATCTAATCAGCGACCCGTTTTCGCCCTGGTATGGTAAGCCTCATAGCTGGACGATAAACACCAATGACGGACAATCGGTCAACCTTCACCCCTCCCGCGTAATCCTATTCAACGGCGACAAGGTGGCTTCAAACAATAATACGACTTTATGGGGCGATAGTATTTGGGCACACATGCGCGACAGTGTGACGGCAAGTGATGCTGGCGCTTCGGTTATCGCTGCACTAATGAAGGAAGCCAAGGTTGATATCTACGGGCTGCCCGATATGATTGGAATGATGGCCGATGGTGAAGGCGAACAGGCCATTATGAAACGCTTCATGATGACCAATGTTCTCAAGAGCGTGACAAACTCGGTCATTAAAGACGCAGAAGATACGTGGGATCAAAAGCAAATCAATTTTAGCGGCTTGCCTGATGTTATGACAACACTCCTAACCATCATGGCGGGCGCAGCCGATATTCCAGTAACACGACTAATTGGCAAGAGTGCCAGCGGCTTGGCGGCTACTGGTGAGCACGATCTGGTCAATTATTATGACAATATCAGGTCGATGCAGGAAATGGAGATAACGCCAGCAATAGAAACGCTGGACGAGATTATCATTCGTTCTGCTCTCGGTTCGCGCCCCGATGAGATCCATTATGAATGGGATAGCCTCTGGCAGCCGACAGAAAAGGAACAGGCCGAAACTGCAAAGATCAAAGCCGAAACAACTGTTGCCTATGTCAATAGCGGTTTGTTGCCAACGTCTGCTTTGTCTACTGGTGTTCAAAACCAGCTTGTAGAGGATGGAACATATCCCGGTCTTGAACAAGCAATGCAGGATGCCGAGAACGACCTATCGTTGCCTGACATAACAGAGGAAGAAGTGGAGCGATCGCTGAACGTATCAGATGCGGCTCCAAAACCATTATACGTAAGCCGCAAGGTCAAAAATGCAAAAGACATTTTAGCATGGGCAAAGATGCAAGGTTTCGAAACTACTTTAAAGCCTGATGACTTGCATGTAACTATCGCTTATTCGAGAAATCCTGTAGATTGGATGAAAGTCGGCGAGTCTTGGCAAAACGAGATCACGATAAGCGAAGGCGGACCACGTTTAATAGAGAAATTTGGTGACGCAGTTGTTCTCCTTATTTCGTCGAATGAACTGTCATGGCGTCATAAAGAGATTAGAGAGGCTGGCGCTTCGTGGGATTATGACGAGTATCAACCGCATATAACTATTTCATACAATTCAGAGAATTTGAATATAGATAGCATGTCGCCATATCAGGGTGAAATTATCTTTGGGCCAGAGATTTTTGAGGAATTAGGCACTGAAGACCTTATCGAAGAGGTTTGATGTGCAGAAGATTGATTTAAAGCGCCAGATTAAAGCCAAAGGAAGCCATAGAGCGCAAATCGACGCGCCTTTGATAAACACCACCAAAGCACAAAAAAACGATCTGGCGAGGCTCTATGTCAATATCGTGCGCATATGGCAGCAGGGTTCAAAGGAACAGATAATTCCTGAGTATCAACGGTCGCTGGAGCAGGCTAGTTCAAATGACGGCATGATAGCGGATAGAGCAAGCGATCTCGAAGTTATCATTGAAGCTATAGAGAGCGCCGCAGTACAGGCGACGTTCACCTTCCGCAATCTATTCCGTTCATGGTCGCAATCCTTCCAGTTGTGGCATATGCGGCGTTTTATACGAAGCATTCTTTACGCGACGAATGTTGACCTATCAACGCAGATAAGCGGCGATGACGTTACAGAGACTATGGAAGACATCTTGGCTCGGAACGTTGCGCTTGTCCGTGACGTATCCAATCAAACGCGCGGGCGGATTGCAGATATAGTATTCAGGGGGCTACAGAACAGAACGCCAGTGAGAGACGTTGCGAAGCAGATAAGCGCGGCAACGGGCATGGCAAGAGACCGGTCATTGCGCATAGCCAGCGACCAGACTGTCAAGCTTTCATCTGAATTGGATAAACAACGCCAGTTGCAAATGGGCATGACCGATTTTGAATGGATCCATTCTGGCAAGAAACACTACAGGCCGGAACACTTGGCGAGGAATGGCAAGATTTTTTCTTGGACAAGTGAAGTCGCCAAAACCGACCCGCCCGGGCACGCCCCGTTTTGTGGCTGTAAGGCTAAAGGCAAGCTAAGGTTAGTTTGATGGCAAAAATCAAAGGTGCCGACAGGTTCCAAAAGCGATTGCGCGGGATGCGTGATATGAAGCAGGTTGTCGCAGCGCTCTATGCGGCAGGACAAGATATTGAGATCGAAGCCGAACGATCAATAACGCAAGGTAGCGTATCGGGAAAAGGGCACGTTCCCTCTCGTCCTGGACAGCCACCAAACGCTGATACACGCTATCTCGATACAAATATTGAAACGACTATCGAAGCGCAAAACCCACCGACCGTTCATGTCACTTCACATGCGCCTTATTCCGCTGCTTTGGAATACGGGACGAGTAAGATGGCAGAGCGTCCGTTTCTTCGTCCTGCCGTAGAAAAAAACCGCAAGAATATAACTGAAAAAGTCAAAGAGGCGGTGAATATTACTATTCGGCGGTCGTAATTTTCTTCAAGCACTTTAACGGCAGGTAAAAGCTATCATCATCATGAAGCGTTGATGCAAAACGATAGGGTTCCGAAGTCGTCCCGAATTTACTATCGGTAGGAGTATACGCTACGTCGTCTTGAGTTCTATGCAAAACAGCATGCCCGCTTTTTATTTCGCATATCGTTGCTGTCCCGAGCTTAGTTGAACTGTGAATAGGTTCTGGACTAATCCACGATATAAACTGCACTCTATCGCCTTCTTTCAAGTTCTGATCATCATTCTCTGAGAGAACCCAGAAATATAATATTTTCTCTTCCATTTTTTTCCCTTAAAAAGAAGTTATCTGACCATGCAATTCACTGACAGATTAACTCTGGACGGCGTTCGCCGTACCGGTGACGGATACCTTGTTGCTACTCCAAAGGTGGCACGAACTGGCATTCAAGTCTATGCCGGATATGAGGTGGACCCACAGGATATTCATGGGCTGCGCGATAAAGCCACGGTCAATGTCTACCGCCCAGAAGATGAAGTGTTCCACGCTGATGCTCTCAAGTCATATGCGCATCGACCAGTAACAAACGATCACCCGCCTGTCATGGTCGATGCTTCAAATTGGAAACAATACGCAATCGGACAAACCGGCGACGAGATCGCCCGTGACGGTGATAGCATTCGCGTTCCTCTTGTCCTGATGGATGAAGCAGCGATCAATGACGTTGAAGGCGGTAAGCGCGAATTGTCCATGGGATATAGCGCTGAACTCGTTTTCGGCGACGGCGTAACGCCGGAAGGCCAGCCTTACCAAGTCAAGCAAACCAATCTCCGCATGAACCATCTTGCAGTCGTCACCGCTGCGAGAGGCGGTTCAACACTCAAAATCGGTGACAATGATATGAAAGGAAATCGGTCAATGAGTAACCGAACGATCCAAGTTGATGGCCTTCCGGTGGAATTGGCCGATAAGGACGCTGCTATTGTCGAAAAAGAGTTGAATAAGCTCAAAGAACAGGTTGCAGCAAAAGAAGAGGAACTGGCAGAAGCCAAGAAAGCATCTGATGCAAAAGATGCACAAATGGCAGCTAAGGACGCCGAAATCGACGCTCTCAAAGGCGAGGTATTGGACGCAGCCGCACTTGATGCCCGCGTTGCAGCCCGTGCCGAACTCATTGCTGTGGCCAAGGATATTGCGCCAGATGTGAAAACGGCTGGTCTATCCGATGCCGACATTCGCAAGGCGGTTGTGGTTTCCAAGATTGGCGATGAAGCCATGAAAGACAAGCCAGAAGCCTATATCGACGCCCGTTTCGATATTCTGGCGGATACAGCCAAGAAAACCACAGACAGCAACAACGCTCTTCGTGGTGCGATTGCTGGTATCAAAATAGATGCAAGCGATTCATTAAGCGCAGAAAAGACTGCGCATCAGGCAATGATTGACCGCCTCAACCGCAAAAAATCAGCATAAGGAGAAATAGCCATGCCTTTTCAGACAAATTATAAAACAACTATGGACGCTGGACTTGTCGGTCGTCGCGTCAATATGGAAGAATGGAACACCGTTACTTGCCTTGCAGAAAATACAGGCACTTATCCGATCAATTATGGTCAACCAGTGCAACGCGGTACAGCAGGCGAACAGGTTCGCAAGCTTGCCAACGGTATTTTCCGTGGCATTACAGAACTCGACCAGACAACAGGTGATGAATCCTACTCTGAGGGCTACAATGTACCTGTGATGGAAAGTGGCGTTATCTGGGTGGCTGCTGGAGGCGTCTGCACTATTGGCGGCGAAGTTAAGTGGAATCCTGCCACTGAGCAATATTCAGATGCCGGAACCGTAACAATCCCGAACGCGGAATTTGACAGCTCAGCAACCGCAGCAGGCGATATTGTCAAGGTTCGCTTGCATCGTATCCCTGGCGCTTCTGGCTCGACTAGCGGCGGCTCTGGTGGCAGCAATCCGTAATATTTGACAAAAGGAAACCAAACAAATGAATACGAATTTTTCAGATGCTATGCAAAAGCTCTATGATGAGCCGCAAGCAATTATGGGCTATGCTCGCAAACAGGGTTATGTTGTCAATACCCGTGTTTATCAGATGGAATATCCAGAAATGGATTATGCTGCTCTGGTTCCAGTCAACACCAATCTTCCTGAGTTCGCGCTTGGGCAATATACTGGACAGATTGAAAATGTGGGTCAAGCTGAGTGGCAGTCTGGCTATGCTAAAGATATCCCACTTGCTGATGTAAAGCAGTCAGAAATCATGTCGCAGTTTGATATGTACGCTATCGGGTATCAGTGGAACCTAGAAGAACTTGGTAAGGCCATGTTTATGGGTGTTCCATTGAGTGACCGCCGCGCAATGGCTGCACGTCAAGGCGCAGAACAGTTCTTATGGCGTAATGTCATCACAGGCTCAAAAGGCAAGAAATGGACAGGACTTATAAATAGCGCGTATGTGAAACCTATTGCGGCACCGGACACTGGTACGGCTACACCGAATACAGCTTGGGTTCTTATTAATGGTACTGGCAATAAAACAGCGGAGCAGATCGTTGCGGAACTTAACGGTCTTATTCTTGGCAATCAGAATATTGATGACATCGGCATTATGTCGTCTCTTCTTGCCGATACTATCCTATTGCCGCCTCGTGCATTCAAATATATCAGCGAAACACCTTATGGTGTGACTGCTCCCAATATGACTATTCTAACGTTCTTTATGCAGAATAACGAATACACACGTCGTACAGGGCAGCAGATTAAAGTTCTTGATATGCCCGCGCTTAGCCGTGCGGCTACAGAAGGCATCGCTGGCGGCGGTCGTGCAGTTGGTTATCGCAATAGCGATGACGTTCTTTCATTGCCCTTACCGATGGCTTACCGCTTCCTTCCCGCCTATCAGGACGGCGCTCTGAACTTTGTTGTTCCGGGTATTGCTCGCGTTGGCGAACTCGATGTCATCAAGCCCAATGCCATTCGCTATCTCGACGGCGTGACACCGGTTCCAGCTTAACAATAGGAGGGGCAAATGCAAACAATCAAAAACCTAACCAACTCGCCTTATGATGTTCACGTTAAAGGTGGTGGCAAAAAGCGACTTCCTGCAAGGGGAGAAATCACGGTTGATATTGACCCGTTGCATTTGCCCTTCTACCGCCATGTCGGATACTTCCAAATCGGCGAAACAAAAGGTAGTGACGAGCCTAAAAAGCCCGTCACAACCACACAGAATCCCGCTGATAGCAACCTCGAACAGTTGCAGGCAGATTATACCGGATTGACTGGCGAAAAACCTCACCACCTCTGGAAAGAGGAACGGTTGCAATCTGAAATCGACAAGGCTTTGAACGATGGCAATTGAAAAGGTGACAGTCGATCAGTTCAAGACTGCAAAGCCGCAATTCGCAAACGTGCCCGACGATACGATACAAACATATCTTGACCTTGCCGAATTGTGGGTGGATGGCTCATGGCCCGAAAAGCTATATAAACCTGCAATGATAGCTGCGGCTTGTCACCTCATGACACTTGATGGCCTTGGAGCTGATGCATACAGTCAAAGCCAAAAGGACGGGACGGCGCAATTCAGCACTATCCGTTCGGGGCAACTATCGTTGACGCGTTATCAGCAATCATCAGGCGGCAATTCTGACTATCAGTCATGGCTATCACAAACACCATGCGGGCAGTTCTTCTTGCAGCTATTGCGGCGTGTGAAAGCGGGACCGCGTGTTGTAACAGTTTCAGGTATGGGCTGCGCTTCACCTTATGCGAAAGACCAACATTGCGGCAGCTACGGTTGGCCCGGTGTCTTTCTAGGAAATAAATGATGTCTTTGCTTTCAAACGGATCGATCAAGGCGCTATTTTCATCTGTCTTGTCATCTATCTATGAAGATGGGCAACTTATCAGATCAACAATGGTGCGCGATCCCAAAACCGGCTCAATGCGACCAGTAAAACAGCCTCCAGTAACGATCAAGGTACAAATCGACGAATGTACCGAAGCCATGCGCCAGCAGGCTGGATACACGGACACAGACGTTCGCATGATTATCCTTCAACAGGGGATTGAGGGCGAAAAGCCAAACAGTGATGACCTGATTGTCGCTGGCGGGCAGAACTGGAAAGTTTACGGCGTGACAGAAGATCCCGCCCATTCATACTGGCAGATGCGAGCGGTCAGACAAGCGTCTAAATAAGGAAACATAACATGGCTAAACGGACGAAAGCCCGTGTCGTTAAGACACAGGCAACAGATAAACGCGCCAACATTCTTGTTGAACTGCATCAACACATTGATATCCCCCGTTTTCGTGATGGCGCGAAAACACCATGCGGTTTTACAGCGTATGATGCGGGAAAGCACTTCTTTCCTCGCAATATTGCCTTGTATCTCATTGAAAAAGGCATGGCTACAGAATTGCCGGACGAAGCCTAATGGCAGCCGACCTATCGCTTGCGATTAAAGGCTCGGTCATCAATCAGTTGATGGGTGACGGCGACCTGATGGCGATCGTTCAAGACCGTATTTATGGACTGAGCGCACCAGCTAACCCGACCTTTCCTTTCATAAAATACGGCAGCGCTATCTCAACCCCTTATGATGCCACCTGCTGGACTGGTTCTTCTGTCAGGGTGACGCTTCACGCCTTTGCGGAAAGCACGGACGAAATGGCCGGTGAAGATGCTGCATATCTTATCGCCGGACTTATCCAGAAAGCCATGTCCGACTATGTGCCAGATGATATCGACATTATTGAAAGCGAATGGCTGCAAACAAACGTCATTCGCGACGGCGACGAAGCCGACCGTTACCACGCAATCATAGAATTCCAAATCACGGCCATAGAGCAGTGACCAGCCTTTAGCGCCCTTCGGCAAGGCAAAATCATTTACAATTAAATATGGAGAATGACCTATGGCACGTAAAACACGTGATAAAGACGAAGATAACTATTCGATTAAGTATGGAAGCCAGCAGCTTTTAATCGAAGGCATTGCGGGCAGTGATAGCTTCACTGCACCTTGCGGTATTACCAGCCTGACAAAAAGCGTTGAGACAAATACTAACGATATTGATTTACCTCCCTGTAATGACCCTGATGCAGTTATCTGGTTAGGTATTGACCCCGTTTCGAAGCGTTTGACCCTTACAGGCTCAGGAACTCTTGCAAAGCAGGACTATTTGGACTTCTGGGAAGACTGGAGCATGTCAGAAGGCAATGAAGGTTCTTTCCGTCGCGTTCGTTGGTATCGCAATCTCGACGCGGACAATGCAGGATATTGGGAAGGGAAAGCACTTTTGACCCAGTGGGAAGAAAGCTCAGAAAGCCGTGGTCGTTGGCAAATGTCATTCACAATCGTATTTGATGGACGCCCATCTTGGACTGATATCCCTGCTGCACCTGTCAACACGGTTGCTCCGACAATCACCGGTACACCGGCGGTCGGACAAACGCTTACTGCTGATGCCGGAACATGGTCAGGCGACCCGACATTTACTTATCAGTGGCTGGCTGATGGCGTCGCAATCGCAGGTTCAATGGGCGCAAGCCTGCTTTTGTCCAACAACGAAGTTGGCAAGGCCATCTCCGTTAAGGTCACAGCCACGAACCTTGGTGGGCAAAACACTGCGACCAGCTCTCCTACTGCCGCAGTGACAGCGTAAAGGGGATAACAATGACAGGTAACCTCAAAGCAGAAGTTGTTTTGCCTTTTGGCAATGGAGAATATCTATTTGCTTTAAAAGGCACACAGGTTGAAGAGCTTGAGTATTTGCGAGACAAGACGGGCTTTGGGGTCATCTATCAGCGCGTTTTGTTGGGTGGTTGGTCTGTTGGCGACCTATACGAAATCATCCGGCTTGGATTGATAGGTGGCGGTATGCCAATACTTGAAGCCAAGAGAATTGCTGACACGTACTGCGTCGCTCCATACAGCGGAGATGATACAAGTCCGGAATCGGTAGCACGTGCAATCATTTCGGCTGTAATGACCGGCTTTGAGGACTTACCCACATCGGGGGAGCAGGAAAGCCCGAAACCCTGATTGACTTCGGGGCGTATCGGGCAGCTTTCTTCAGTAGCGGGATAGATCCACGCGCAATGGAGACAATGAGCCTTTACGAACTCGTCTCTATGGTGAAAGCCCTGGAATTGCAAAACAAGGGTATCAAAAAGGTTGAAGTAACAGACGAAGAGCTGGAACAAGCCGAACAGATGCTATTCGATGCAACGCGGTTTGATCCAAGTGTGCAATTGATCTAATTCCCGTGTAATCGCTGCATTATTCGATTAATTTCTTTTAGTACCCATAAAGCGTCTTCCAATACCTCGCCTATAGTCATGTCACGCCTATAATACTGCATCACTCGGTGAGATAGGTTGGGTATCTGTGTTTTTAGCTCGTGCCCAAATTCTTTCAACAGCTTTGCTTCATACTGACAAATTCCAAAAGTTGCGTTTTGTATTCGATCTAAGTCAGCAGTTATTGTTGTTGCCAAATCGCTAAATCGCATAAATTGCTTTTGGTCTAAGAATATAGCAGTCTCACCTATAAAAAATGGGCTTTCCATCGTTTTTTGTTCGCCAATTTCACGTGACAAAAATCGAATTAGTTTTTCGGTGTCCCTCTGAACCTGGATCAAATCATCAGTCAGTCTATCCAAAAGAGAATCTCTAATTCCTGAAGTGTCCTTTTTAAATCGATCAATGTATTTTGTAGCGATTGGATCTAACGCAGCGACAGAAGCCACTACGGACGCCACCGTAGATATAACCGTCCACGGATCAGGATCAAATTTATCAGACATATCTACTCCCATTTCTATAGAAAGGACTACCCAATGCAACTGGAACATTGGCTGGCCGCATTATGCGTATTGAACATGGTCTTGAATATCATCAACATGTTTATGTCACGATCAGAGCGCCGTGAACGGCTTAGCACAGAGAAGAAAATGAGTCGATTCCACTAGTCCTTGTAGGTGTTATAAGAAGATATAAAAACTTTTCTAGCATTTGATAAAAATTAAAAAATGTAACCAAACATCACTTTTAAAAGCTCAATAGCCGCTGTACAAATCTGACCAGCAACAGTTTCTGCGAAGACCGTTGATATCCAAACCAGCCCTCCAAGGAATAGAGTCTTCAAAACTGTAGACCTCACAGTCATAGCTTGCCAGATACGCCGCATAGCCCCGACCTCTGAAATGGCTTGCTCTTTTGCTCCAACATCACCAGAGTTCACAGTTTTGAGCGTTTTTTCAAGCTCTTCAAGTCTTTTATCCAACTCTTGATATTCTGGTGTATTATGGTTGATTGAGACAGTTCTATCAGAAGCTGGCACATCAATTGATGAAGAAGCAAAGATCTTCTTTATTTCCCTTCGTAACTCGCGTTGGAAAGGATGAAAAAATTGCTCTGACATTTTATTGATATTGTCATCAAATCTATTACCTGAATTAAAATACATAAACGCAAAGCCTTCTGGCTTAACATCTGGTTCAAGAAGCTTTTCTATCACTTGTAGCTGTGCACTTAGCCTATCCTCTTTTCTGTCAGGCCATTGTATCAATGCGCTCCCGACCATTGAACTTGGCTCTTTGAAAATATCGGCATCATGTTCTTTGATATTTATCTCTGAACGCAATCTTAGAATATAGCCTGTAACAGATGGACTAGAATAAACAGTTAGGAAGTCATGCCAACGTTTTAAACTTTGTTTGAAGTGACGATAACCTGACTTTTCGACTAAGATAGCTAATTCATCATACTCTTCAAAAAAATCATCTTCCATCTGATCCCCCTGAGGTAAACATGCGAGTTACAGTTGATACAGCTCACAAAGATTATATCTCGCCAGAAAACCGACAAGGAATCAAGACATTTTTGAACGACGTCGAACAAACAGATGTCTATGCGGCTGATGAAGAAAAAGGCACCATCACGAAGGTCAAGAAAGATAAAGATGACAGACGGATTGTCAAAGATGGACAAGTGCAAATTGAGACAATCTGCGGCAGCGTCAAAATAAATTTTCCACGCTAGAACCACATTTTTAACAACCTGCTTTCGCGCTAGTCCTTGCCGGTGGGTGGTTATGGGGTTTGTGAGCACCATATCCTCGCTTGCCCAACCTCACATTCACAGCCTTTAGGTGGAAAGCAAAACAAAGAAGATAAATCGACTTCCTGTTTATCAAGCTCATAGCATTGCGGGCAGGAGTTTGTCGGAACCCAATAAAAAAGTCGGGTGTAACCTCTATCAATCCATTCGGTTGCGCTTTTGACCATCGACATTGCAGAGGTTGAACGCAAGATTGTATATAAAATAGCGTCCAGCGGACTTTCTTTACCCTTGTCGGTCAAAAGGTCGTATGCCTCATATGTATAAAACGCTTTCTTTCTTATCTTGAGTGACTTCTTTTCGACTTCGGGGATTGGGTGCCCTGATTTACGAAAGGCGAGTTCGATAGGTCGCGAACCTAACTGCATAGCTTCACGGGACAATCTGGCTATATCTTTGTATTTATCAATGCGAACTAGCCCTAATGCTGTGCAAGACTCATGGGCGCAAAGTTCAGCCAGTTCGTTGATATAAATACCTAACAAATTGGCTGGTGTTTTATTCATTTGTTACGCGGTTTTTTTTCACCGAACCTACCGAGACGTACAAAGCGCATGGCTTATAGTGTTGAGAGGGATATAAATCACTCATTCTAATGAACAATCTTTTTTAACAGAGCAATAATTAAACCAATTGTCGGAAGCCCAACAATTACAATGAGAACCTTTATGCCATCTGGCACACTGGCCCATCCTTTGTTTGGGTTGTAAGTTTTGGTCTTCTCGCCGCAGCGGCTACAAACCGCAGCTGGCGAACTTATGGACAACAGCAGCCAAACGACGAGCCAAAGACCGCCGGTAATAATCGTCAAAATCAGATGCAACAGATGGTTCGGCCTGTTTTCGTAGGCTGGAACTGTCGCATCACATGATGGGCAATATCTTGAAACTATTCTTTGAGACATAGCCCAAATTATCACAACAATTTAAAAAGTGAAGAACGGAAGTGAACATGTCACATCTGAATACTGCATTGTATCTAAATTGGGCCGACGGCACTTATAAATTCCTTCTAGGGAAGAAGGAAATAGATGAACTTGAGCGGAAGTTAGGTAAAGGCATTGGCGAGATTAGCCAAGTCTTCGCAGCGCGGTCATGGTATTTAAACGATATATACGAAACCATACGTCTCGGTCTTATTGGCGGGGGTATGGGGCCACTAGAGGCAAAAGCATTATGCGACATGTATGGCACAATGCCTATCGCTGACGGTGAGAACTCACCGGCATCTGTAGCCGAGTCAATCATTGCCGCATTGATGTTTGGCGCTCCTGCCTCAGCGCGAGTTGCGGAGTAATAGCTATGGCGGCAACGGCGGATCAGGTTGTAGTTGAACTTAAAACAAAAATAGATACATTTTTGCGCGACACGAAACGTGCGGGCGATCAGTTTGATAGCCAAACAAAACGTATGAGTAATTCTGCAAGCCGCATGGCACGGCAGATAAGCACGTCTACAAGCACTATAAAAACGGCCTTTGCCGCATTAGGGGCAGCTTTTACCTATCAAAACTATCAAAAACTTACCGATGAATACACGACAATTCAAAATGCATTGAAGGCCACCGGCTTAGCAGGGGACGATCTAGCAAAGACGTATTCTGATCTATATCAAGCCGCGCAACGTAATTCAGCACCTGTATCAAGCCTTGTGCAGCTATATTCGCGTTTATCTATAACTCAAAAAGAGTTAAACACATCATCATCTGAGATTGTTCAATTTTCGGACACTATTTCTCAGGTTTTGAGGGCAACGGGTACGTCATCACAAGAGGCTTCAGGCGCGCTATTGCAGCTATCGCAGTCCTTAGGTAGTGGAACCGTCAGAGCTGAAGAATTTAATTCTATTCTTGAAGGCGCGCCTGGCATATTGCGCGCTGCTGCTGCGGGCTTAAAAGAGGCGAATGGTTCAGTGTCAGAGTTAAGAAAACTGATGCTTGATGGGAAGCTATCCTCCGAGGCATTATTTAGAGCAATCATGGCAGGCGCAGGAGATGTCACGCAGAACCTCGGCTCAACGAATAGAACAATCGCACAAAGCATGACAGGACTTTACAACTCACTCGTAAATGCAGTGGGTAAGTTTAATGAATCGTCACAGGCTGCCAATACTTTCGGTAAGTCATTGGATGGCTTGGCAACGTCAATTGATAATTTCGATATGACCGGCGCTATATCAGAGGTAAACAACTTTATCGGCACATTACGGTCCGGCGTAGAGGAGGTTATCAAATTTTCAGATACGATGTCGGAGTGGGCCCGTAAGAAGAGTAAAGACTGGGGCACTGACCGCGTAGGAGAGTATCTAGGGGGTTCAGGGGTGCTTTCATATATCGGCGCTGAAAGCAATAGCCAAAGAGCTGCGCGGCTGGAAAAGGAAAACGGCAAGCAATCTTGGCGCACACAAGGATCTGCCGATGGGCAAGAATACGTCGACGGCTTAGAACAATCCATAGTTGCAGCTTACAAACCGAAGTACCCGAAAGGGGTTGCTGATTATCTAGCCAGCCAAAACACAACAGTAATAACCGCAAGCTCACCCAATAAACCAGCGAATAGCCAGCAAAAGCCGGTTTCGATAGCAGATTATCCCGCGATGGGAACAGGTAAAACCGGCAAGGGAGCTAAGGAAAAAGAAGATGAATATCAGCGGTTAAACAAAAGCATATACGAACAGATCGATGCGCTCAATGCGCAAGCGACGGCACAATCTAACCTGAATCCGTTTATTAACGATTTTGGTTACGCCGTGGAAAAAGCGCGTATTCAACAAGAACTCCTTACTGCTGCCAAAAAAGCAAACATACCTATCGATAAAGACACTACAGCGGCGATAGACGATTTATCGACAAAATATGCATCTGCGTATGCCTCTCTTGCGAAGCTTAGCGCGGGTCAAGAAGAGATGCGTCAAAAGCTTGAAGCTGTAAAAGACGTATCTCGTGACGTAACGCGAACGTTTGTCGATGGGATGATCCAAGGCAAGTCAGCAGCCGAGGCTTTAGGCGACGCTGTATCGCGTCTTGGGCAAAGGTTCCTTGATGCGGGTCTCGACCAACTCTTCAACGGCTTATTCAGTGGGGGATTGGGTGGTTTGTTCGGCGGTGGGCAATCCCTATTTTCTCGATACGGTAGCGGCGTCGGGCTATATGACAGCGGCGGCTATACCGGTGCAGGTGGGAAATATGAACCTGCTGGCATAGTACACAAGGGGGAAGTTGTATGGTCGCAGGATGATGTGAAGCGTTGGGGCGGGGCTAAAGCCGTTGATGCTATGCGCCGTGGCTATGCAAATGGCGGCATCGGCGGACAGCCCTCTATCCCTGCAATTCCTCGCATTCCGTCACCTTCTGATTTACGACCTAAGCCAAACCAAGTAGCGGTCAACTCAAACGTTCGCGTGGGCGTAGATCAAGACGGCAACTTGCAAGCCTACGTCGCGAAGGTGGCTCAGGAAAACACAGCAAAGGGAATTCAGCGGTTTGCTGGAAGCCGTGAGTTGCAGCAAATAGCATGGGCGCAAGCAAATAAACGCGCATCAGATAAGTTTGGGAGGCCGTAAGATGTATCAAGACCCATTTGATTTTCTCGACGGTTTTCCAGGATGGCCCACGAACTTTGATCTATATCACCGACAGGAGCGCAGCCGAACCGCTGGCGGCGTGACAATCGTCAAAGATATGGGGTCACCACTATGGAAGGCGTCGTATTCTTCAAAGACATTGCGCCCGTCCGAACTGTCTTATTGGCGCGCGCGGGCAAATGGGCTTGGCAATGGCATTGTGCGGTTTTATGCAAGGCCGACAAACTGTTTTCCATGGGCCTATCCGAACGGGAAAGGTCTTGGCGATGTCTCCAAGGTGTCGATCCAGACTATCACCAACAACAACGCCTTGACGTTTTCTGGCTTGCCGTCTGGCTATGTCTTTACCGTAAGCGATAAGATACAGATCGGCGACCGTGACCTGCACGACGTTATTGC
This sequence comes from Bartonella sp. LJL80, assembly GCF_054871565.1. Classification (NCBI taxonomy): domain Bacteria; kingdom Pseudomonadati; phylum Pseudomonadota; class Alphaproteobacteria; order Hyphomicrobiales; family Bartonellaceae; genus Bartonella; species Bartonella sp. LJL80. The sequence continues at coordinate 90,749 of NZ_JBTXLM010000005.1, read as the reverse complement.
GGTCAACGGCATATCTGTTCAGGTATATCCGCCTCTTTGGCCCGGCGCCACGACCGGCACGAAGGTTACGCTTGTGCGACCTCATTGTTTGATGACCATCGTTCCCGACAGCTTGTCAGCACAAGCCGATGCTGGCACGGGGCGCGGTACGGTGTCGTTTGACGCATTGGAGGCACGTTGATGCGTTATCTATCACCTGAGAACGTGACAGCGCTTAAACAGCGCGTGTTAATGCCACGCGAATTCTTGTGGGTTGTGGCAAAGGATATGAACAACGGTTCGCAATTCCCTTATGGTTTCTGGTCGGGTATCGGCAATATCCAAGCAGAGGTATTAAACCCGGATACAGGGCGGCCCGAAACGCGCTCGTTTGAAGGGTCAGGAACACTCATAGAAATTGACGCCATCCCTCAAACGGTCGGCATTGAAGCAAGACCGATCAATATCAAGATGTCGCAATTAAGCGAGGGCGTCCAGAATATCGCTCGCGGTTATGACCTCAAACAAGCGCGTATCGAGCTTTACCGAGGTCTTTTGAATACCGAAACGCGATTGCCGGTCGCGCCAGCGTTTTGCAGGTTCATCGGCTTTGTTGATGAAGTTGACATCACGACCCCGAAAGAAAACGAAGAAGGGGCAATCTCTCTAAGCTGTTATTCACATGCGCGAGAGGTATCCCGCTTTAATCCAGACACGCGATCAAACGAAAGTCAAAAGCGTCGTTCGTCGAATGATGGGTTCTTTGAAGACACTTCGACAGTTGGCGAATGGGAGCTTTTTTGGGGACAGACCAGTGGCAAGGTTGCAACCACGCCATGGAATAAACGAAGCGATCAAGGAACGGTGTCTGGCTTATGATACGGAAAGCAGTATCGAGCGACCTACAAGACGTTCTGCGTCTTTGTCGTGAGTTCCACACAGCATCGGGCGTACCCTTCCCGTTCTCAGAGACGATGGCCAAAGCGATATTCCAAGCTTGCTTAACAAATACCGACCTTGTTTGCCTTCTCATGGAGAACGAAACAGGCGTCCAAGGCATATTGGCGGCACAGTGTGGTTTGCACCGGTTTTCACCGGTCAAAATCGCAGAAGAGATCATTTGGTGGGTCTCTTCAGAACATCGCGGCATGTCATCAATTAAGATGCTGGAACGCTACGAGGAATGGGCGAAGGCAAAGGGTTGTGCATTCGCGTCCATGATCGGTCTTGGTGACGATCCTATCACAACCGCGCTCTATCGGCGCAAGGGATATCAGGCGCAGGAAAAGCACTTCCTCAAACGCCTCTAAAAATCGGAATACAACATGGCTGTTTTTACCGGGTTAGCTACGCTGATCGGCGGATTGTTTTCGTCCGTCCTTGGCGGCGCACTTTTGAGAGTCGTTCTTGGCGTAGGCTTAAGCCTCTTGGGGCAAACGCTTGCGGGCAAGAAGAAAAAACAAAGTGAGCAGTCAGGCGTTCGTGGGGAAATCGCAGGCGGCGGAGACTTGCCGCGCTCTATACTGCTTGGTCGCATCTGCACCGCCGGTTCGCTTGTTTATGCCAATACATGGGGGCGTGCCAGCAAGACGCCGAACGCCTATGTTACACAGGTTATTGCACTGGCTGATCATAGGATCAAAGGCATATCCGCGCTTTGGGTGAATGGTGAGCCTGTCGATATTGACCAAAACAATTCTTCATTAGAGGGATACAACATCCCGCAGTATGACGGCTGCCTTTTCATAAAGCCAAAGAATGGCGAGCAAACAGTTGCAGACCCTTTACTGGTGCAGCGTGTTAACAACTCCGAGCGTCCTTGGCCAAATACCCGTGTTGGCTACAATGTGGCTTATTCGATTATGACAGCAAAGGCCAATCCTGAGCTGTTTACAGGCTTCCCGCAATTTAAGTTCGAAGTGCTTGGAAGGCGGCTTTATGACCCGTCGCGCGACAGCTCGGTCGGCGGGCGCGGCTCGCAACGATGGGCTGATACTTCCACATGGGGCGGCGACGGCGACGATCTTCCCGCCGTCCAGATATACAATATCTTGCGTGGGATCTATGAATACGACCAGAACGGCGTCCGCACATGGGTTTATGGGCTTCAGAATATGCCTGAATCCCGCTTGCCTGTCGCTCATTGGATTAGCCAGATAAATAAATGCCGTCAACTCGTGGATGGGCCAAATGGGCAAGAAGAACAGTATTTATCAGGCATTGAGATAACCGTCGACACTCCAATCGGCGACACCATTGAAAAGCTTCTAACCGCCTGTAACGGTCGGTTGGTCGAAGCGGGTGGCTTCTATAAGATTTATGTCGGCGAACCGGATGCACCGGTCTATTCGTTCACAGATGCCGATATCCTATCGACTGAAGAACAGACATTCACGCCGTTCTTTGGTCTTGCTGAAAGCGTCAACGGCGTGTCTGCTACGTATCCAGAGATTAACGAAGGCTGGAACACCAAGACCGCGCCAGCTCTTTACAATAGAACGTATGAAGCAGAAGACGGCGACCGCCGGTTGATGACAAGCGTTCAATTGGATACGGTTTATCGCGCTTCGCAAGTTCAGCGGCTTATGCTGTCGTCATTGCGCGAGGCAAGGCGTGCCCGCCGTCACACATTCCTTTTGCCACCTGAAGCATGGGTGTTGGAGCCGGGCGATATTGTCTCTTGGACATCCGAGCGTAACGGCTATGTCAACAAGCTGTTTCGCGTTGATGGCACGATCGATCACCCGAATAATGACGTGACGGTTGATCTTACAGAAGTTGATCCGTCAGATTACGACTGGGATCAGCAAAACGACTATACGCCGCCGGAGTTTGCTCCTCTTGGCCCTGTGCGCCCACAGCCGCAGCCCATGATTGACTGGACGGCAACAGCCTCTCAGGTTGATGACTATGAAGGCAACGCCCGCCGCCCTGCCATCCGTCTTGGTTGGGATGGAGAGCAAGAAGACGTTTACGCCGTTCAATATGAGGTTGCTCTTGCCTATAACCTTGAGGTCGTCGTCCGTGGAAGAACCGACAGGCCGGAAGTCGGATCACTTCTGATAAGCCAAGACGTACTACCACTGACTGATTATGCTATCCGTGGGAAGTATGTGTCCAGCTATAACCGGCAAACGCTATGGTCGGATTGGCTGACGGTTAGAACGCTTGATATCCGTCTTGGCCCGAAAGACATGTATCCTATCGACCTTGGCGATCTTACAGAAAACATTAACAAAAATCTTGAATTTTCCGCAGATACTTGGCGTTACGTTTTGGAAGAAATGCAGCGGCTTGGAGAGATATCATCGGATCAAGGCGCAGAAAACTATCTACAACAGCAAACGATAAAGCGGGAACTATCCGTCTCGCTTGAGACAGCAAGCGCCAACTTTACTGAGCAGATAACGGTAGCTGTTGGCGATCTCCGCGCTCTTGCGGCAAGAACGCAATCGCTGGAAGCAAAGGTTGAAGATCCCGATACAGGATTAACCGCGACAGCGAACGCGGTTGATCTGCTAAAAACGGAGGTCAAGGAAGTTGACGGCAAGCTCACCGCCACAGCCGAGGCCGTTACCATCGTTCGCTCGCAAGTTGGAAACGTAACCGCAGAAGGTCTATTCCGAGTAAAGACAGAAGCAACCGCCGCAGGTTCAAGCAGCACGATAGGTTTGACGGCAGCGGCATCAGATGCCAGCGGCCCTAACAGCGCTTCGTTGTTCATTGATGCAAAGACTGACGGGACAAGCCGCGTCTCTGTCGTTGGCAACCAGTTTGTTGTGATGAACCCGTCGAACAAAGGGCAATACTACCTGCCATTTCTTATCCAAGATGGGAAAATGTATGCCAACGAAATGTATGTCAATTGGGCGAAGATAACGGATGTTCAGATTGACACAGCGCAGATAAGAGACGGGTCTATTACATCGGCAAAGATTGGATATTTGGAAGTTCAAACAAGCAATTTGGGCTTTAACAGCGTCACCAAAGCTTATCAGAATACGGGGCTTTTGCCACCGTCAGCGCAAGCAACACCGATTATCAACCTAAGCACGAATAACCCGCAGGCGAACACGTCTTTAGTTGGCTGCAACTACAATCTGTATATCAGCCCGGTTAACTCTAACAGTGATTGGGGTATCAATGTTTATCTATCCAATGCCACGACAGGCAATAGAATATGGGAGTTTACCCATACGGGACGCGGTGCGGGTTGGATAGCGGGCAGCGGGCTTAATATCGATGCCAGTGCAATCAATGGCACGAATACCTATCAGTTTTGGGCCGTGTCTAACGGCTCGGTTAGCGCGACCGTTTCACGCGATCAAGGTTTCGGGAAAATCAGCGCCTTAATATGGGAAAGATAGAACATGACTGAGAAAATACGATTGGAGCCGCTGGCTCTATTGAACGAAGAATCATGGCTGGCAGAAAAGTTAAAGGAGAGAGTTAGACTTCTTTCCCATTTTCGTTTCGTCGCTGAACAAGAGCGGGACGCAGCAGTTGCAAAGTCGGAACAGCTTGAAGAAGAGAATGCGCATTTGCGTTCCGAGGTTAAACGGCTGACGCCAGAAGCGGAGGTTATCAATGGCCTATGATAATGCCCAATTGATCGGCGTACGCCCGATCTATAGCGTTGGCACAATTACCCTTGTTGCCGGCGAGAGAGACTTCACGTGCGTCGGAACAATGTTGCAGTCTATTGCGAACGCATGGCCCGGTGACGAGATAGAAACGACAAATGGAAAACGTTTAACGATTGCAACAATTACCAGCGACACGAAAGGAACGTTGCGCGATCCTTGTCCGGCAGATTGTGCGGGTGAGAACCTTCCCGTTTACATAAGGCCACAGCCGGACGGAAGCCGTTCAAGCGCCGCCGTTCGCAATCTTATCGCGAAATACGGAACGGGTTATGTTGCGGCTCTTGCAGACCTGACGCTTGAACCTGGACAAGTTCCCGCCGCCGGTCAAGTGCAGGGCAGCTTTGTTGCTGGCGACTTGCCTACCGCTCCTGATTTAAGCCCATACATGAAGATCGAAACATACGACAAAAACGGCAAGAAAGCCGACGTTTACGACGCCGGGAACTTCGTTGAAAACACAACGGCCCACAACGACAAAGGCGCTCTCTTACTCACGAATGCCGAGCGTGAGGCAATAAAGAACAGAGTTTCAACCGTTGGGCAGGTTATTTACTCAACAAGCACAAAACCGCCATATGGCTGTTTGTCGCCGAATGGAACATTAATTAAACGGGCTGATTATCCGCCACTCTGGCAATTTGCAAATGATAGCGGCATGATTGTTTCGGATGCGGATTGGTTAGATGTGACGAAAAATAATTGGGGTAAATGGTCAACAGGTGATGGCTCAACTACATTTCGCATTCCAATGATTTTGGGTGAATTTTTGCGTGTGTGGGATAATGGTCGGGGTGTCGATAATGGGCGTGTTGCAGGTAGCTGGCAGGGCGACGCGATTAGAAATATTACCGGCGGGGGTGTGCTGCATGGTAGCGACCAAGGTACGAACCTAGCTTCGGTTTACGGAGCCTTTTCCGGCAACGTTCTTTCCAATTACAAAAACGGCGGTGATTACGTCAATTCAGGCGCGAATTCCTATGGGAGCTTTTCACTTGACGCTTCAAGTGTTGTCCCTACAGCGACCGAAAACCGACCGCGCAGTATAGCACTCCCCGCTTACATTTGTTATATCTAAGGAGCTGTTTAAATGACAGGAACTTATTTCTTATATTCACCAGCCACGAAAGAGTATCTAGGCAGCGGTGTCGCAGATATTGACCAGCAAAACCCCGACAGATATCTTTATCCGGCCTTTAGCACGCGACAGAAGCCTCCAGAGGTTGAAGAAGGCGTCGTGCTTTTATGGACTGGCGCGACATGGGCTGGCGTTAAAGATTATAGAGGTCAGGTCTGGTTCAAAGAGACTGGAGAAGAAGTCACCATAGACTTTATCGGCGACCCGTCAGAGCGCGGTTTGACGGCTGACAAGCCTGTGTTGCCAGAACCGGAACCAGTCGTACCAGCATTAACAGCAAGACAATTCTGGCAAGCTGCACTTGTAATAGGTGTAACAGAAGAAGGTTTAGCAAGTGAAGTTTCGTCACCCGAAAGCCCGTTATATGTGGCTGATGATGAAGAGCGCGAAAGCGTGTTGATTGATATCAAGAAGACCACACTGTTTAGCCGTGACCATTACCTTGTTGAGAAAATGGCGAAGGCGAAGGATATCCCGACGGAACAGCTCGACTGCCTTTGGCAGTGGGCTTCAAACATTCAGTAAGCACAGCACAAATTCAATACCCGTACGCACCGCCTCAATGGCGGTTTTTTATGCGGACGGCAGAAGTTTTGATTCGACAGCCGCAATGGCAAGTTGTGCAAACGAAGGTGGTAGTTCTCCCTTTTTCACCTTGCTAGATAGGTAACCACTAAATTTCCCACCTTCAATGTACTCGGATTGAAGCCACTCTCTAAAATCACCAAGTGCTGATAACGGGTAACACCAAGATTCCTGCGGATTGGATTTAGATTGTGGATGGCTATCCGGGTAGTGGTGAGGGTATTTATTTCTGTAACCATGTACTTCTGAAAGGTTTTGTTCTTCCCAAAACTTGGACCAATGTAAGCCTATGGAGATATCTACAACAAACTTATCTCCAATCTCAGCCCCCGCCATGATCAATTCGTATATAATGGTATGGGCTTCATTAAAAACATGGAAATAACCCTTCGGAGCGGACTGGAAGTTCAATGATATGCGCTCATGCCACTTATCAAAACGGTTAGCATGAGTTGGGTCATAACCAACTTGACTATAAATCAAATCATTAAGTTTAGAACCTGCCAAAGTTCTAAAATTGTCTCTAGCCGTCTCTTGGATATTACTACCGGCGTCAAATGCATAGTACTCAAGTATAGATAAGCAAACATCTGATGGGTAACAATAATGAACCACTCCTTTATGCGTGACTTCTATATACGCTTCGGGGCGTGGAATGGTTATTTTTGAAAGGATGCTTTTAATAGTCTTAACACGAGGTTTCTCAACTTCGTCCGACCATTCTTTACTAATTTCTCCAATTCTGGAGTGATGAACCCCGCAAAGAGCAGCTAAGCCTCGCTGGTTAAGGTAGGGAGTACCATCAGTCAACACCCCCATTCCTATACCCTCTAATTCCGCATCCTTATCAATGAACAATTGCCCTTGTCCCGCACTGGTGCCCTCCCTCAATGAATTTGCAGCTAACTTATTGATCTTAATATTCATTTTGGTGGTGCCCTCCGTGTGAAAATTACAACCATCAGTTTATGATCCTTTAAACCCACACGCAATAATTATTCACCCCATTCACAACGAAAAGCAAGTTTCCAATCACATACCGAAAAATAATTTGCCTCGCTATTGCGGGGCTTTTTTATGCCTGAAAGGAAAATAAAATGGCACGACAAATCAACAAGCTTGGCCTTGACCATATCAAACAGTGGGAAGGCCTGAGAACGACAGCCTATAAGGATGTAGCAGGGATCTGGACGATTGGATATGGACACACGGCTGCAGCAGGTGAACCAAAGCCCAAGGCTGGCATGAAAATAACCGAGAAGCGGGCGACTGAGATTCTCATGTCCGATTTAGGCCAGTATGAACAGGCGGTCGAAGATGCTGTAAAGGTCGATATCAATGACAACCAGTTCGCAGCGCTCGTCTCTTTCACTTACAATGTGGGTATTGGAGCTTTTAAAAAGTCTACCTTGCTCAAAAAGCTGAATAAGGGCGACTATGATTCCGTTCCTACCGAAATGATGAAGTGGACAAAGGCAGGCGGCAAGCGTGTTCAAGGGCTTGTAAACCGCCGTCGCGCTGAGGGGGCAATCTGGATTAAGGGCGCTTTCGTGTCTTCCAATTTTGTGAAGCCTGATGCGAACAGCAACAATCCTTTGAAGAACCCGCAAGTGCTTGCACCGGTTACTGGCCTCCTATCTGGTCTAGGCGGTTTTATCTCTGGCACTGGCCCTGTTCAATGGGCTTTTGCAGCTATTATGGTTGCGGCTTTTGCATTCGGCATCTGGCATTTCTTCTTTCGTGATAAGGACGCCGTGGCATGACGCTGCCCTATCGCATCGGCTTCTTAGCCCTTTTGTTCGCCGCCGCCTTTATAAGCGGCTTCTTTTATGGCCGCAGCTATCAACATAAGGCCACGCTTCAAAGCGTGGTCGAGGCTTTCCAAACCCGCGAGGAAATAGACCATGAGACTTCTGACCTTTCTCCCATTGATGCTTGTATTGCCATTGGCGGCTTGCCAAACGAGTGCGCCGCCCTCTTGCGCAGGGTGGAAAGCTCCACCGAAAGCGAATGAACCCGCCCGCATGGTTCAGATTGAACCTGAGCTAACGCGCTGGATAATTGCAACAGACCGCTTCGGTCAAAAACAGAAGTGCTGGAAATAATGCCACAGAAAATCATCCCGCCAGATTGGCTTGCCTATCTGCTCTACACAGTTTTAACGGCTCTTGCCGGTGCTTTTGGTGCCTTTGTGAGACAGATCCACGGGCCAGCCCGCAAATGGCCGCAGCGTGTTATCGAATGGATAGGCGGGGCATTATGCGCCGTCTATGGCGCTGAGATTGTTGCGCAAACGATCTATCACCTGCTAAGCAAATACGACCTTATCCATACAGGCTATGTTGTGCCTGAAAAGATTATCGGTTTGGCGGGGTTCTTATGCGGTGCGCTTGGCGTGTCTGCGATTGATGGGGTGATCGCCCTGATAAGAAAGAAATGTTCCGATTGATAGATGATATCATTGTCATACAAATTCTTGCTTCTTCCCTATCACCAAATAATTAAATTACTCCATACTAACAATGATTTATCCCCAACAGCATGACAGTAACGATAACAATTCTTTAAAGATGCAATCTGTTCCCAGATGATCATACTACATAACTCACGACGTTATGGAGAGTAAGTGCTATGACAAAGAAAATGGATACATATGAGAAAAGACGCCTATTGATGGAGTGGGCAGCAGATGCATTTTATCGCCGGTCAAGGTACGAAGCGTTGCTCCTAGACATGATAGCTACGATTCTATGGGATAATGAATGAAGCATTGATATTATCATGTGGGGTACAGAAACTAATCGCGGATTTTGGGGTATACGCCCAAACTCCCGTTTTTCGTATGGCAATACCCGCATGATAGTTTTGGCTCTATATCCTTCAGATAGTAATCTAGCCCAAACCGTTGCTCTAGGGCTTTCCTGTCCAACATGAGACTATGGCGGCATTCGTTGCAATACGCATAGATGTTAAACCAGTGCTGCAACGTTCTGAAGGTCTCCTCTTCGGTGACAGGGTAAAAACGAAAGCGGTTCATTTAGGTAGATTCGGCTTCCAACCACGTGCATAGCCGCTCGACATCGCGCTGGCTGCGGTTCCAATCTGCTTTACCAGCATAGACCGCTCTTCTAGTAACTGGCTTACGAGCGCCTTTATGTCCCCGTTCCATGCATCAATCAAAAGATCGATCTCGTCTTTCTGTCTCACTTCACTCGACTCCATTTTGTTCCCGTATTGTTCTCATTTTGTATTTAGGAGTCAATGGGGTGGGTGTGTCCTATTTTGGGAACTGAAAAGTAAGGGCAACGTTTGAAATAATCTTTAAAAATCAATAGAGCGCTTATGCCCCCACTTTTTTATAACATGTTGTTTTAATGGAGTTTTGTCATATCTCTTCTGGGCACCATATACACCTCTTTGAACCAGAGAGTAATGCCATCTTCGGTTAGGCTTACGAGTGGTATGTCCCGGTTATTGCAAAGGTTCAACGTGTTTTCAACAAACAGCTAAGTTTAGAGTACCCAATCATCGCTTTGCGAATGGTTTTCTAGCGGTATCGCTTGTGTTTTACTCTTGAAAAACAACATTCATCAGCCAAAATTCTAAAATTCAACCACAAAGCTGGTTTGATGACTTTGACGGTTGCGTCGTAATGCAAACAACAATCAACGCGCGTGTTGTAATTGATCGCGTTTATACCCTTCAAAAAAACTTCGCGCATACAAGCAACCCATTTTGCGCGGCCAATCAGGTTCAAGTGTCCGTTCCTATGGTGATATGACAAACGCGCACTAAACAACAGGGCTTATAGTCTTCAACTTTCCACGCGGCGCGTGCTCCGGCTTAAGAATTCCTGGGTTGGACCGTCAAATTTAATATGGCCCTGATCAAGCACTATAACGCGTTCCGTCAATGCAAGCATATCGTAGCGGTCAGTAACAACGACCATCGTTGTGTCAGGGGTCAGTTTGTTTTTTAAAAGATTTGCCACACGAGATTCCTGCTTCTGTGACAATTGTGATGTCGGCTCATCCAATAGGAAAATCTTGCGCTTACTTAACGCAAGTCGCGCAGATGCAAGCATTTGCCTATGGGCAGGATTGGGATAAAAACCTGCATCACGCCAAGTGACTTCAAGCTTGTCGGCAATCTGCATCTCGCCACTCACAAGGTCGAGCTGGTGCAATATATCTTCACATTCCTCACGTGATAGCCGTTCTTCCAAGCATAGAAATTCATACACCGAACTCGTCAACATGACATGGTCTTGCCAGTCATAATGCACTAACCGTTTGACCGTCTCGTCACCCGCATGCAGTGGTCGTTTAGAAAAAGCTATTGTCCCCTTTTCTAGAGACAAATACCCTGCAAGCAATTGCAAAAGTGTTGTCTTGCCGCTGTTTGCTGGTCCAAATATTGCAACCTTCTGTCCATTTGGAATGGAAAGCTGCAGATTATCCAGAACAATCTTTTCAGAGTTATAATAGAAAGATCCTTGCTCGATATTCCAAAGCGGTGTCTTCAGGTTTTCTTGCTTTTCAAGATGAAGCGCCGTTTCTGTCGCTTCACTGCTTTGCGCAATAACCTCTTTTATATTTTTATAAGCCTGACGCGCGCCGTAGGCATCATAGACGATGCTGGAGGCGCTCAGAAGTGGCTGCATCATTCTTCCGGCCAACAGGATGACGGCAAAAATCGCCCCTTGGTTTAAAGAGCCTGCAACGACAAGATAATATGCACAGATGACGATAACGACTGTTTGACCAGCATTGATAGCGTAGTTTGCACGCTGTGATCGCGCCGAGCGCTGATAGCGCTGTTTCCAGTTTTCAGTCTCGCTTTCTGAATCCGCCATAAACCGATCACTCACGACATCGGGACGCCCGATAATCGAGGCGACCTTAAGATCAGCTAAATTGGGCGCGTCGCGATGCAGCGGTCTGACATTATAGGCAACCGCCGCTTCACGCCAAGAGTGAACCATAAGACCGATAATCACTGCAATTACCAGAATGGGCACGATAACAACCCAATGCCCCAATAGCGCAATGAAGATGAGAAACAGCAACATGAACGGCACATCGATAATGTTCGCGTTCAATGCCATAAGACCAAAATTGCGCACTTGACGCCAATCGTTCAAACTACGAAATTTTCGAGCACCCCATTCATTGGACTGACTGACATTAATTCGCAGTAAACGTCGAATGATATTAGGCTCAAGCGTCGTATGCAAACGCTGTACCAATTCAAGGTTTAAACGTTGTCGATCACGGCGCAACAAATATTCGGCAATACCGGCCAGAATAACACCAACTGAAAATGCCCATAGAGATGCTGATGCATAAGCTGGCAGAATACGACTATAGATCGCATTAAGATAAAGTGGTGTGACTACAACCATGAGATTGATGAACAAAGAGCCAAACAAGAGCTTTTTAATCAACGAGACCGAAACAGGATCTGCACTGATGAGACGCCTCAGTTCAAAATGATCAAGCAGGCTTGCTTTGAAAACCTGATATTGAGGAATAGAATTGTTGATCTCATCGTCTAAGAGCTGAGGGACATTTGCAGCTGATGGCTTAAGCGCATCGCTCGCACCTCCATCGACTGCCAACATCTCGACTGCCGATGGTGATTGTTGCTTCCCGACATTATCCGGTTCGTCTATCGGATTGGCCGGTTGGCCATCGCCTTCAGCAATACCATCACCCGATTGATCCTCGATAAATCTCAGCTTCCCGTTATTGGCAACACATGCCGCGCGGTAATCTCCCCGTGGGGTGAGCACAATATAAAATCCGCCGATCTGTAATGCTGACTGTTTATTAACACGCACCACATGCACACCCACCTGTCGCTCAACAAGTTTTATCAGGGTTTCGTCGCTGGATACCGGCAATGTACGAATTCGTTGCCAATGGTAAGGAAGAGAACCGCGTAGCTTGTCACACGCGGTCTCAAGAGCATCAATTAAAGCGATCATTCACACAACTTCCAAAACCATCAACCGATGCCAAGACACCTATTGCGGATGAGAATCCCCTTCAGAGCCGACGGTGACATCAATGGTATGGCCGGTATTATTTCCTTGATCGTCAAACGCTGTCCAGGTTCTATTGCCATTACCGTCATTGGCTGTTTCTTTCCAGTCCCAACCACCTTGCTTGTCATCAACGTTGAATTCGTCATTGCCGTCAACGAAGAAGTGGGCATGATATTTGCCATCCGCATCGGCGGTGCCGGTTATGAAGTCCTTGAAAAAGCCATCCATATCAAGGTTGACGACATCCTTATGCTTGTCGATAAAGCCAATCGCTTCAACATTTTTGAAGCCACCACTAATATCATATTGCGAACCGCGTCCGGTATCCTGACGTTTTACAAACCAGTCTTCACCGCCCTGCCCATCGAAGGAAATGAGGTTGGTATTGTAATTGATCGGATGAACCGAGAAATAGACCAGATCGTCACCCTGTGTTCCGACTAGACTGGTGATATTCGTAACGGTATCATTTTGGTTGCGATCATTATCGCGAAGCAAAGTACCTGAAAACTCACCGCTCATCGTGAAGACGAAACTATGCTTGACAGTATCGCCATCCTTATTCACATAAGTGTTCAGTGCGCTGTAATCCAGAGTAGCAGAATTGTTGCCTGTTCCATCAAATGACGACCAGACACCGCCTTTACTGTAAAATATATCATCCCCACCATTGCCGTGAAAATTATGACCGCCGGATTCATGGCCATAGAATTTATCATCACCTTTAGTGCCGTATATTTCGTTGATATCGTGCAGCTCGTCGTTACCCTGTTGTCCGTTGATACCTTTCTTAACCGTGCCGGTCGTACCACCAGTCATTGTGACGACGACACCGTTAATATATTTGCCATCCGAAGTTTCATAGTCATAACGGACAGTATCATTCGCTGAATCGCCGTTACCATCTATTTTTGTAACGCCATCGGGACTGGCATTCTCGACAGAATAAAATACATCTTCTTTTGTACCACCAACCAAAATGCCGTCAGTTCCCCAGCGCCCGGTGATCGTATTCTTATAATCAAGGGCCCCATAGGCATTTTCAAAATCGTGCAATGTATCTCTTCCGCCCCAGAGGGTCGTTGCATACCCTTTGTCCAGATCGATAATAATTGTTGTTCGTGATCCGATAGTCGGGGTACTTGCCCAAGCGTCTAATGTGGTATCGCCCGGCATCCCCATAATCTTGCCACCATTATTGGGACTTCCGACGTAATAAGTATCCGAACCCGCGCCACCATAATAGATATCGCTTCCTTCGGTGGATAAGAACCAATTGTCTTTTTCATTGCCATAGATCAAATCGGAATATTTTGATCCGATGACATGCTCGACATTGGTGATGCTACCCTTCATGTCGCCCGAATTGACCACGCCACCGTTTTCATCGAAGCTGGTCACCTTGGAACGATCGCTATAGTTACCGTTACCTAAATTGATATAGACGCCTTCTGTCCGCGCATTCAAATCAACGCCATTGCTGTAGACTGGCTGGAACGAAATCCAATCATTCTCAAAACCGCCATCGTCCCGCGTTCCGCCATCATATTGAAGATAGCCGGAGCCGGCAAAAAGAATATCGGTCCCCTTGCCGCCTTTGACAATAAATTTGCCGGTCGAGCCACTAAGATAATACTTATCCAGCCCATCTTCGTTGATGATGGTGTTATCGCCTGTTGACTGTTGAAAATAATAAAGCCCGTCAGACTTATCTTTGTCGGTTATTTTATTCGAGCCAGTGGAAAATCTGAAGTCGAAAACATCAGCAGTTTGTTTATTATAACTTTCATAAACGGGATTGCCATTGGCGTCACGAACGATATGGCCCCATGCGTCATATTTATAACGCTGGGTGACTGTCGTCTTATTGCCACCGGAATCGACGATTTCATTATTACCGTCCGTATAGGTGAAATCGTAATTGTCAGAACCGTCTTTATCGGTGATCAACGCATTGCCATGCGACGACTTGAATTTATAGGTGTCATTACCACCATAACCGGCGCTTGTATTCACACCCTCGTCGGTTATTGAGATACGGCTCGTATCTACCGCATTCTCGAAGACATATGTGTCATCACCACCTTTATCAGTGATGTAAACCTCGCTCTTCGTATAATTGAAATTGTAGGTATCATTGGCGGCGTAATTGGTCGTTGCAAAAACACCGTTATCGCGGATGGTCACTTTACCTTCCGAACGAAGGAAATTGTACTCATCGTGATAGTAACCATAATCGGTAATATCGACTTCACCCTTGGAGTCATTGAAGTTGTAAACGTCTATGCCGTCGGAATCGACGATGGTGGTTTTGGTTATATTGGTACCGGTGAAATGGTACTTATCATATGAGTAACTACCACTACCATTGTCATTGATCTGAACGGTTCCACCTGTTGCACCGGTAAATGTATAAACGTCATCACCCCAGGCGTCAGTGATTTTTACATCGGTGTTTACAATGCTGGCAAAGTTATAGGCGTCGGCGCTATTGCCATTGTTGATTGCACCATTGTCCACGATGGTAACATTGGCGCCATTGGCGCCTGTAAACCAATAAATATCACGGTAATTCCCATGATCGGTAATATCGATTTTGCCTGTAGTACGGTAAAATTCATAGGTTTCCGCGCCACCATAATCGACAATTTTCACATCGGCTTTTGTATCGCTGAATTTATAGTAATCCGTATAGGCTCCATAGTCTGTGATATTGACCTTATTTTCGGTCTTCTCAAAGTTATAAGTATCTGTACCGTTGCTATCAATGATGGTCACGTCCGCTTTAGCCTGCGTGAAATTGTAAACATCGTTGATATTGGATGTATTCGCTCCAACCGCTTCGTCGGTTATCTTGACCGTTCCGCTGGCAAGTTTGAAGTTGTAGGTATCTGCACCACCCTTGTCATTGATGGTGTTTACGCCCGTCGACGAGTTGAAATTATAAATATCATTCGAACCGTTCGTACCAGTATCAACGATGGTGTTCTGACCAGATGATTTTTCCAGATTATAGGTGTCAAGACCCGCGCCACCAAACAACTCGTTGTTACCGCTGGATCCGGTTATTTCACCACTTTCCTGATTAATCCACTGCAAGTCAAAAACATTATTCCCGTCTCGTCCGTCGAAATAATATGATGTACCGGCATTGCCCATAATGAAATGGTCATTACCCTTCGTACCAATGATTTGCTGGATATTTTTTACGGTAGCAATTTCGCCGCTACCCTCGTCGGTAATCTTATTGTTTTTCAGATCATAGGTAAGACCGAAGACTTCACTTGAACCGATTTTTTGCGTGAGTATATAGCCATCACCGAAGATCAGGCGGTTCTTATCGCCACCTGCACCATCATAGGTAATTTTATCGTGGAATTGGGAAGCATATATCGTATCGTTACCGCTGCCACCAATGATCTCACGTTCATTCGGTGTTTTCGGTAAAACGATTGCGTGATCACCATTGATGACTTGATCAGGATGGTCGCCATTATATTGATTGGTAAATTCCGACTTTGCCTGCGTTTCTTTACCGTTTGCATCCACCCAGGTAACTTCAATGCTGTTACCGTTATAGTCGACATTGCCTTTGTAGCTTACGAAGATCTCGTTATCTTTAAGCTCGATGCCATATTTCGCCACAAAATCGGCGTAACCAGGACCACCTTTCCAGATGATCGTCATGCCAGCCGGTATGTTCTCGACATTTTTTATGGTTTTTCCGGCAACGCTTTCCCCACCAACCAATTGGTCAAACGTTACGATACGTCCAAGACGGTGATCAAGATTATTGGGATTTTCTGGTGTATTGACCTGCCCATGTTGAAAGGCATCATTATCGGCATGGATTGTAAATCCATCTTGCTCACCTTCTTTGCCGCGCAGGTCAAGAACAGCTTTCTCGTCATACTGCACGCCCAAATCAGGATCATTACGCGCATCGACACTACCGCCACCCAGCAACCATACCTTGTTGCCGTCGCTGTCGGTCATCTGGCTATTGCCGACTTGATAGAGATTGGCTTTTTCGACGAAAGGAAGACCCGGATCGCCGCCGCCGCCGCCTTCACCACCACCTTCGCCGCCGCCCTCACCGCCGCCGCCTTCGCCACCGCCGCCGCCGCCACCTTCACCACCGCCACCGGGTTTTTCCGGCTCCGTTGGCTTCTCGGGCTCAGTTGGCTTTTCTGGTTCTGTTGGCTTTTCCGGCTCCGGTGTGGGCTCTGGATCGGGTTCTTTCGGCGGCGCTACACCTGATTGCGATGTTGAAACGCCAAAATCCAAGGTGCCATTGTCGCTGTTGCTATTTTGTCCGATAAAGTCGGCAACCGAAAGCCGCGGCGTGCTGCGCCCACCATCGGTCAAGTCCGGAGCATAGTCGTCAATATCCATCGTTGAGGCAGTGTTGGCAGATGGAGCATCAATAATGACCACAAGCGGATCAACCTCGACCTGCGGCGTTGCATTAATGTCCTTGATCTCGGTCATTTCCGGCCCGGGCTCAATCAGGTCGGCGCGCTGGAACAGTTCTGTTGATGATATGACCGTGCCATCTTTAAACAGCAGATTGAACACATTTTCATGCATGGATGAAATCTGTGCTGCCTGCACCAACACCAGCTCGGCGCCATCCTTTGTCCGGATAACCACGTCACTCCCGCGTACGATAATCTCAACCTGCGAGATATCCAACGGTATTTCGTTATCGGAATAGGTATCAACGAGAACGGATAATCCGTCCTTTTGCGGTAATGGCAATTTCATATCAATATAACCCCTTAAACCCCGTATATTTCATAGTCTATTTCGTTAAAAAGGACAACTGCGGCATTTTTGCGCCTCATTCGCTGAAGACGATCGACATACCATCGACAAACGGCTTGAACAGATATTGCAGAAATGTTCTCTGCCCAGCCAGCGCGAATGTCTCGACGGTCATACCGGGAAATATTTTCATATTGTCCGGCTGTGCATCCATATTGACGGTAACTTCATAGTAGCGCCCCTTTTCGTCGTCGCCGACGGCATCTGCACTGATCACCGCAACCTTACCTTTTAGTGTCGGACTGCTATAGTTTGAAATCGCCATGACGCGCACGCGCACATCCTGCCCAACCCACAAACGGTCTCTATCCTGCGGAACCACCTTAACGTCTGCAACCAGCGGAACTTTGCTTGGCGCAATTTCAAAGAGCTTTTCTCCCGGACGCAATACGGCACCTACATGCGGCATGACCACTTGCTGGATAACACCATCCACCGGTGACGTGACTTCAGAATTCAAAGCCCTTTTCTGGCTGGCTTCCCACTGCGCTCTCGCCGTTTCCAGCTTGACCTGAACTTCGGCCAGTTGCTTGTTGGCGTCTTCAACAAATTCCGTTCGGTACATAGACATTTTCAGCCGCGCCTCATCACGGGCCGACGTCATTCCAGGAATTTTTGAACGCGCATCTGCAAGGGCGCTCAACACCTTTTGATATTCCAGTCTGCGCTGTACCAAAGTCGCTTCGGCGGCCGCACCACGCGCAACCAACGGTTCCAACAATTTGATATGCTCATTGGAAAGCTGCATTTCTGCGCCCAAATTCTCGATAGCCACATTGTTCGATGTCAACTGTGCTTCTTTTTGCTCGAACTGTGTTTTTGCGATCGCGATCGACTCATTGAGTGCACGACGACGCGCATTATAGAGATCTGTTTCATTGCGATAGATTTCGGCCAATTTCGGGTTGGCTGGCGGAGGTGGATTAAAATCTTTTCCATCCAATTCAGCCCGCAACCGATTTTCACGGAGCTCAAAAGCCCGCACCGCAATGAGATTGCTTTCATTATCTTCTGCAATTGTCAGATTTTCGACCGTTGCCAAGGCCTGACCAGCTTTGACATTTTCGCCCGTCGTAACAAGCAACTGCTTTAAAACACCGCCTTCGGCGTGCTGTATCTGAATATTGTGTCCTTCAACACGAATAATACCCATACCCCGCACCAACACATCAAACGGCCAAAAAGCCGCCCATAAGAAGGCGGCAAAAAGGCATAGAGCAAGAAGCTTCTTTTGCAGCGTCGCGTTTTTTATCACCGCGACGACATTATCGTTTCGGCTGTAAGGTGCTGCCATTGGCTTCCTCAAACCTCAAAATAAGATAATCACCGGCATTGTCGGGAACGATCAAATTATCAAACAGAATATTTTTGATAGCGACGTTTTCCTTACGCAAGGCTGCCATAGTAGCCACGACACGATTAACCTGCATGGACAAAACGTCTCCGGTTGAAACACCAACACTGCGCGCCACGGAATAAATCCGCAGCTTATGCAATGACAGTTTCTCTCGGTTTTGCCGTGCCCAAGCACGCACCTGCTCCTGCTGTATAGTGGTAATATAGGTACGACTAAGCTCGATATTCAACCTCAGATCACCATCTCGCGGTTGGAGAACCTGCGTATCCACCATCACCAATGGCAACTTGACTGCTTCCTGACTATCGCCTGCTCCGGATTCTTTGTCCTCAGTCTTTTCAAGTGAAACCGGTGCGGTCGGATCGCCAGCCTGCGTTGTCGCATCGACAGGCGCCTTGGCCTGTTGATTGCCGACCTCGTCTTCAGGCCCGGCGATTTTCGACGTTGCCACGATCACCTGAAAAAGCATCGAGAGCAGAAGAAAAACCATCAACAGAACGGTGAGCATATCTGCATACGCAATCCAGATACTTTCACCTCCGCGTTTGCTCGACATATTATTGCTCCAACAGCTGAAGAGCGACAAGGCCATCACGCGGCTTGCCGGCTAGATAATAGATACTGAAAACAGACCGGATAAAACCATAGCGCGCATCGATAGAGTCGGTATGCGCCATGAAATATTCTGTTTCTGCGGAAATCAGATCAGACAGCTTTCTGTCACCCAAACGAAACTCGTCAAGATAGAGACCGCGGGTTTTATTGGCCTCGAAACTTGCTTCCTGGCTGATGGCCCATTGCTGCGCCGTAATATCGATATCACCCAGCAACGCCCGCACCTGATCGTCAATTGTAGCACGCTCTTTGCCCAATTGCGCCTTGGCTACATTTACCTGCGCATAAGCTTCGCTGATCTTGCCTTTTTTCGACATATCGAAAATGTCGAAAGTCAGCTTCAATTTGACGCCGCCATCGGTACTGGAAACATCATAAAGATCATCAACACTTTCCAAAGCCCGCTTGTAGTCAACCGAAAGATCAAGGCGCGGTAACCGGTCAGCTTTAGCGCCAACAACGTTTTCCATACTTCCATCCAGAGCCGCCCCTCGCGCCAAGACTGCCGGATTTTCGTCAGCCGCAACAACAGCCACACTTTCCAGCCCTTTGACACGCGGCAAAGCAACACGCTTTGGCTGCATCACCGTCACATCAATCCCTACCAATGCGTTGAGCCGCTGGCGTGCACGCGAAAGAGTGAGTTCAATATTCTTACGGCGATTTATCGCATTGCTGAGAGCCAAACGACCTCTTACAGCGTCCGACTGCGGCGAAATACCACCAGCCACACTCTCTGCGATAGTCTGGTTCAGTGCTTCTATCTTGTGCACATATTGCGAAGCCGCACTCATTTGTTCGGTATAAGCCTGCACTGATAGATAAGCGTTGGCCGTGTCGAAAAGTACGGTTAGGTCTTCAGCACGCTTTGCATGGCTGCTTGCACGCAAATTGTGTTCGGCAACCAGATTTTCAGACTTACGCCTTCCAAAATCATAGATGTTATAACGCACATCAATACCCGCATAAGCAACATCTTCAAAGTCGCGATCTCGCCCATCTATACCGCCATCGTGACGGACGGTTGGGGCATTCACTTCCGCACTGACAACGGGGTAATATTTGGCACGTGCCTGGGACACGCGTGAGTCAGCTATATCCAATTCGCCTTGGGCAATTTGCATTGTCCAGGAATAGTCTGCCGCCATCTTCAAGGCTTCTTGCAGGCTCAGTAGGCGATTTTCACGTTTGGGAAATTTGCGCTCGCCTGCAGCATCGACCGCAGAGCCATTTCGATCTTGTGATTGCACTGATCGCGTAGTCACCGGGTCGATAGCGGGAGAGCCATTTCTACCGGCCCTATCGGAAGCACAACCTGAAGAAATGGCACAGCAACCGACTAGCAAAACCGAGGCCAGACGTCTTAACACATAAGAGCAATGCATCGCATTTATCCTTTCACATAAGGATCAGCAACTGTTCTCTGTGCCGCTTTGACAGCCGAAACAATAGACACACGTGCCTCAGTCAAATCGCGCATGCCTTCCATGACGGCCTGCTGTTGCGCGCGCAATACTTGGGCTGCCATTTCAAGGGCGGCTTGCTGCTCATTGCCATTCAAGACAACACGTGATGTTTGATGCTCGATTGCCAGCGTATTCTTTTCAATCTGGACGAGTTTTTGTAACAAGCTTTCAAGACCGCCGACAAATTCGACACGCACTTGGCCAACCTGTGCGACTGTCTGCGCTACAGATTCACTATTGCGCTCCGCAGCCTCGGTGGCACGAGCAATGAAAGCGCTATTTGCTTCCGATGCATCGGTCAGGCGGATGACGGCTTCACTACCATTTTGCGTTACTTCGAGTACACGCTTCAACGCATCGCTGTTTCCCGCCACGGTATCAAGAATTGTAACCACCGACTTATTGATGACATCGGATTGCTGCTCGAAAGCCTTTAGAATCTTTTCAAGCGTCTGTTGTTGCGCGATTTGCCCTTGAACAAACCCGCCGGCAACATCAACCAAACGCACACTATCTTCACGCGCCACATTGACATGGCGTGAAAGCACAGCCGCAAGACGATTGACGGCGCGACCCGTTGCATCGGCAACATGATCTTCACCAATCATATCGGCCGCATTTTCTCCACTGGCCACAAACGACCATTTCTCCACATCATATACCCATCCATCCGTGGCGCGCCCCATGAAGTGGGCCAGAAGACCGGCACAGATAGATGATGCAAGACCAAACATTGATGAAGAGAAGGCCGTCGCCATACCACCAAGTGGCGCTGCAAGCGAGGTTACCAGCAATTTGGCATCGACCTGATCACTTGAAGACAAGATATCAATGGATCCGCGGATACCATCCATTGTGAAGGTCAAACCGAAGAATGTACCCAATAGACCAAGCGAAATCGTCGCCCCTGCGGCGTAGAAAATGAAATCAACACGCCAATCCAACGCTTTGGAAACGAGAGAGACTGCAGCAGTTCTTTCACCCTCGTCAAAACTTACAAGATCCTGAAGTCGTCCACGCAAAAGACGCATACCGCCGCGGAGTTTTGGCTCTTCACCATCACGCGGAAAATGCTTTTTGAAACTCTCCCACTGTGCCATGCCTTTAGAAACATAGATAATCGTGTAAACGGCATAAACCAACACAACGACATCGAAGAGCGCAATGGCAGAGTTGAAAATGATGTTGTGCGCAATGAAGTCGCCGTGATATATCAACGTATACCCTAGCGCCAACAGAGATAAGATCGACAACACGAGTGAAAAATAAAGCACTGAACGCGTAGAGCTCATAAGACCCCCTTACAGGCATAAAGCGGCATCGTCCAGCTACACGAGCTGGCTACCGACAAGCAATTAGAAAATAACCCCTACTCAGACCCGACCTGAGGCACTATTGAAACAAACCGGAAAGATTAATGAGCCGGTAAAGAATCACCTAGCCTTTTAACGATATTATTTTTTTTTTCAAGTTATAGTGAATAAGGTGAAAAACACTTCTGACCCAAAATGGGAAAACCGACCAGCAAGTCATTGATTTATCTCAGTTTGTAGCAAATTGTCGCACATGAAAAAGAATACAACCAAAGGTTGATTTTCGTGAAAAACAACTCAAATACGTCTTAGCTTGACTTAATTTCCGTAAAAAAGAATAATTTTTACAACCTATAATCGGCATATGCGTCGATATTTGCAAGATTTCTACCTGCAAAATGCTGCTTCATGATGCATCGCACTTCCCGTCAATTTGGATAAGAAAACTATCTCGTCAATGATAGGACGACAAACAATCGAAGCACTGGATTGAGATCTCGCAATATTTTCTCGGCTTTTTTGAGAGGGCATTTCGTCCGCATATTACATCCAGATACGCGCTTTCTTTGCTGATAGCCGCGCGGAGCGAACAACTGCTTTATTAGAGATGTTCCGGATTGAGGTGAATCATCAATCGGATAAGATGCCGTGGGAATTCAAAGGCTTAAGCCGCTCCGGCCAGATAGCATCAGATCGAAAAGCGCTCTAATGTTCAACAGGGCGGCTTTCTATGTAACGAGCGAGCGCCGTTGCCGCATTCAACATGTGGGCGCGCATGAGCAGTGCCGCCCTTTCTGCATCGCCTTGTGAAATCGCTTGCATAACCATGTCGTGTTCATTGCGTGAACGGCTCATCCTGTCGCCTTCGCGAAGCTGCGAGCGTCGAAATGCACTCAACCTGGACCGCACTGACACAGCCTGTTCCTCCAGAAAGCTATTATGCGTCGCCTTGTAGATTGCTTCATGGAATTGACGGTTGAGGCGATCATAGGCATCAATGTCGTTATTTTGCACCATAGCGAAAGAAGTTTCATGCAACTGCATTAAATGGCTGCGTTCAAGTGGTGTCATGCGGTATGTGGCAAGGCGCACACACATAGCCTCTATCTCGGCCGTCGCTTCGAACATATCCATTATACGTTCAGCCGTCATCGGCGTCACGATGAGACCCCGCCGACCGCGTTTTTCAGCCAGTCCATTGGCCTCCAAATGGCGCAATGCTTCGCGCACCGGCGTGCGCGATACACCATAGCGCAAAGCCAATTGCTGTTCATCAAGGTCGGAACCGGACGGTAAAACACCGCTGGTAATTTCATCACTCAGGGCATTTCTAATGCGCTCGGAAAGTGAGCCTGTCTGGTCCATGTCGCCGGTATGATCGTTCATTCTTCCACACTTCTAGAATATCATTTTCACGACCAAATAAAGTACAGACGGCCCAAGAAGGCAACCCAGCCCGGTATGAAATGTTGCAGTCAGCGCACCATAAGGCACCAATCGACGGTCAGTAGCAGCCAAACCACCGCTAACACCGCTGACCGTCCCCATCAACCCGCCAAATACCATTGCACTACGCGGATTGTTCAAGCCAATCAGATGGGCTACCAATGGCGTACCAATCATGACCAAAATCGCCTTGAGCACACCCGTCGCAATTGACAATGCCATGACGGCCGAAGTTGCCCCGATTGCAGCGCCTGTAACCGGCCCGACAATATATGTGACAGCCCCTGCCCCGATCGTCGTCAAAGAAACGGCATCGCGATAGCCGAAACCATAGGCCACAACCACTCCAATAATAAAGGGCAGCACTGTCCCCAGCAGCAAGGCGACGAATCCTATAATGCCAGCCTTTTTAGCCTGTTCGACATCCACTTCAAAAGCTGTCGCAACAATGGCAAAGTCACGCAACATGGCACCCCCCATAAGCCCAACACCGGTGAGACCGGCAACATCTGCCAGCCCTTTTTGCCCCCCGGTTGCAAGCCCGCCCCAAAAAGCCAAGGCAAGACCGACGAGAATAGCGATAGCGGAACCATGCACACGGCCAAATGTCAGATATTTCGACAATAGCGCCGACACCCACATCACCAGCCCAATAAATGCGAAAGCAGTCAGAAGAGCATTATGGTTGAGGACATTGAAAATCATCTCACTCATTTTGCGTCTCCTTGTGCCTTTTCACGCGCTTCGATTTCATCCATCGTTTCAGTTGTGCTGCTCATCTTGCCAATAAGCGCGACGGAGGCGAAACAAACGATGATCGCGCTTACCGCAGCCACAACAACCAGAGGCCCAGCTTCGACCGCAGCCACAACATTTTGACTGGCCGCCATCGCCACGACGATCGGAATGTAAAGCGCGCCCCAAAACTCGACGCCAAAAATGACACCACGACTTAAAAGGCCGCGTTTCTTCAGCCAAAAGCGGGCGGCAATAAGTATTATCATGGCGATACCAACACCGCCGACATTGGCCTGTACGCCCAATATCCTTCCCAAAACATCTCCTAGAAAGCCACCCAAAAGGGTACAGATTGCCAAAAGAGCCACACCGGATATCGTCATTTTCGATACCTCCGCGCGCTCATCGATTTATCACTAAAATTCCTCATTTTTTCCTCCCAAAAAATAAGCTCACTTAAAACATACAATAAATAAATATTATGGACAATATGGATACATTAATATATTTTAAATTCATTATTGTATGCAGGAGGATGTTATGCATAGTTGGAACAAGCAAAAAACTGCGCTTGATCAACGAATTTCCGCAGCAAGGCCCTTTGCCGACGGCAAAATCATAAAGCTTGATGTTTTAGAAAAATTTCTGGCCCATGTGATACATGCAGGCGACCGAGTCTGTCTGGAAGGCGACAATCAAAAGCAGGCCGACATCCTGGCAAAAGCACTTGCGAAACAGGATCCCAAGCAAATCCACAGCCTGCACATGGTACAATCCGGCATTGTCTTACCCGAGCATCTGGATATTTTTGACAAAGGCATAGCCAAACGTCTGGATTATTCCTATTCAGGCCCGCAAGCAGGCCGCATTGCCCGCATGCTTTTTGGCGGCAAAATAGAATTGGGGGCGGTTCATACCTATCTCGAACTTTTTGCCCGCTACTTCATCGACCTGACACCCAATGTCGCGCTGATCGCCGCGGTTTGCGCCGACAAGGATGGCAATCTCTATACCGGACCGAATACCGAGGATACGCCAACTGTTGTCGAAGCGACATCCTATAAAAGCGGGCTTGTGATTGCGCAGGTGGCTGAAATTGTCGACAAAGTGCCGCGCGTCGATATACCCGGCGATCTTGTCCATTTTGTTGTTGATGCCCAAAAGCCGTTTTACGTCGAGCCGCTTTTTACCCGCGATCCCGGCGCCATAACAGAAACGCAAATCTTCATCGCAATGATGGCATTGAAAGGCATATATGAACCCTATCAGGTAAAACGGCTTAACCACGGCATCGGGTTTAGCACGGCAGCTATTGAGCTTTTGTTACCAACCTATGGTGAAAAGCTCGGTCTTAAAGGCCGGATATGCACCCATTTCGCGTTGAACCCGCATCCGACTTTGATACCGGCTATTGAAGCCGGTTGGGTCGAGCAAATCCATTGCTTCGGTTCCGAAGTCGGTATGGAAGATTATATCCGTGCACGATCTGACATCTTCTTCACCGGCCCGGACGGGTCGCTGCGCTCCAATCGCGCATACTGCCAGACCGCGGGGCTTTATGCCTGCGATATGTTTATCGGCTCCACGCTGCAGATCGATCTTAATGGCCACAGCTCGACCGTAACAACCGATCGTGTTGCCGGATTTGGCGGCGCACCCAATATGGGGTCGGATCCGCATGGAAGGCGTCATGGCAGTGCCGCATGGCTGAAAGCCGGTGAAGAGGCCAACCCCGAAACGCCCGCTGCCCTACGACGCGGACGTAAACTTGTGGTGCAATTGGGTGAAACATTCGGCGCAAACAACGTCCCGCTTTTTGTTGAGCGACTGGACGCGGAAATTCTGGCTGAAAAGCTTGAACTCGATTTGGCCCCCATCATGGTTTACAGCGACGACGTCACCCATATTGTCACCGAGGAAGGCATTGCCAATCTTTTGTTGTGTCGCAACGCAACCGATAGAGAACAAGCCATACGCGGTGTAGCCGGTTATACAGAGATCGGCCGCCAGCGCGATAAAAGTTATGTCGAAATGCTGCGTCAACGCGGCGTCATCCAACGTCCGCAGGATCTGGGGCTGGATCCGCTTGATGCGGACCGGCGCTATCTTGCCGCACGTTCCATCAAGGATATCATGCAGCAATCGGGCAATCTTTATAATCCCCCCAGTCGGTTCCGTAATTGGTGAGTACGCAAAATGGAAAATCTGAATTTCAAGTTCAAAACTGCCAAACCGGCGACCTGCAAAACTAAAATGACGATTGCGGGCGTTGTGGCCTCCGGCAATCTGGAAGTGCTGATTGAGGATAACCTTGCACCTGACGCGTGCATAGTCGATGTCAAAACCGCCTCGCATGGCTTTGCAGAGGTTTGGCAGGCTGTCCTGGACGATTTTATGAATACGCATGCAACAGGCGGGCTGCGCATTTCGATAAACGACGGCGGTGCACGGCCAGATACGGTTTTGTTACGACTGGCGCAGGCCATGCGCTTGCTTGAGGAGACAGAGCAATGACACGACCAGCAACCAATGAACAGCTAAGCTACTATGAAGCAAGCGCGCGCCAGCGCATCCATGACTTGGTCGATCAGCATAGCTTCAAAGAGTTTCTCGGCCCCGAAAAAAGACAGACAAGCCCGCATTTGAAACTGTTTGATCTTCCCGAACAATTTGACGATGGTGTGGTTGTGGGGGAAGCAGAACTTGCGCATCGTAAGATCTATATTGCGGCACAAGAAGGACGGTTCATGGGCGGGGCCATTGGCGAAGTTCATGGAGCCAAATTATTGGGGCTCATTCAAGCGGCGCAAAAGCACCAACGCGATCTGGTATTGCTGCTTGACACCGGCGGTGTGCGATTGCAGGAAGCCAATGCAGGCGAGATTGCCATCGCTGAGATCATGCGGGCGATTATCGAAGCCAGACTTGCAGGCCGAAACATCGTGGTGGCAATCGGCGGCAGGGCTGGTTGTTATGGTGGTGGCAGCCTGATTGCGGCCTGCGCCAGCAAGATCGTCATGTCAGAACATGGCCGCATGAGTGTAAGCGGGCCAGAGGTCATAGAGACCAATAAAGGGGTAGAGGAATTTGACTCGCGCGACCGTTCGCTTGTCTGGCGCACAATGGGGGGTAAGCACCGCTATCTCATGGGCGATGCGGATATATTTGTCGACGATGATATCCTGCAGTTTCGCAGGGCCATTATTGACGCCCTCAATGATAAATCTGATTTGGATTCATCCGCAATTCTTGCACAACAAAACAAGCTTTCAGCAAGGCTGCATGCTTTCGGTAGTGCGCCTGATGCACTGCAGATATGGGCGCAACTTGGCGTTTCAAAGCCGGAAGATATACCATCATTGCAAACGGAAGACTTTAAAACGATTGCCGACAAAGCACGCCAAAACCTCCCAAGCGAAACGTATCATGAAAAGCGGAGCGAAAGCACACTGCCGCAACCTCTCGCCTTGTTGGTTGAACGGCTTTTTGGCAAGCAAACGATCATCCAGATTGATGGGAATAGGCTGAGTGCCACAGCAACCTTGAATGGTCGGGATGTGAGAATTATCGGGCTTTGCAATGGGGCTAGTGTGACCATTGATGATGCCTGCGCATCGTCACAAGCGGTTCTTGATGCCATGCAGACTTCACCTGATTGCTGCATTGTCGTTTTGGTTGATTCAGCAAGCCAGAATATGAGCAAAAGGGATGAACTGCTCGGTCTCAATCAATATCTTGCACAACTTGCAAAGACGTTATTGTTTGCAGCTGCGAAAGGCCATCCGACCATTGGCTTATTATATGGCACAAGTGCTGCGGGTGCTTTCATTGCCAGCGCGTTGGCAACGCAAATTTTGATCGCATTGCCGACGGCCAATCCGGCAGTGATGGACCTGCCATCCATGGCGCGCGTAACCAAGCTATCGGTGGAAAAGTTACAAGACATGGCGAAGAGGACGCCGGTATTTGCGCCGGGATTGGCTAATCTTCTGCAAACCGGCGGTATTGAAACGGTATGGGATAATGATGATGCGCTTGGCGCAAAACTTGCAACACTCATCGACGAAATGAATTCCCCGCCTTATCCCGATTTGCGGCGCCAAAAAGGTTTGGAGCTTAAAGGACGCCTGAAAGCACTGGCGATCAGTGAGGACATCGTCGCATTGGCGCAAAACGCATGAAGATGATGCATCGCCACGATCTTGTTTGGCTGAATAAAGAAGGCTGGGCCGCGTTGGAGCGGGCTGCCGCAACGGTGCAAACTTCTTCAGTTAAGCAACAGCATAGCGATGTAGAACATCCCAACATTCTCTGCCGAACATCAAATGGATTTCCTCAATCCGGTGCAGACTTCGCCCAACCACCATTATGCTGGCGGGACAACGATCTACCGCTGATCGTATGCCAACAAAATGCCGATATGGATGAAGGCATGGTATTACTCGGTTTGCCACTGCCCCCTGCCCAAGGCAAACGCCGATTGTCTTTGACCGTGCAAGCCGACCACATCAAGAAAATAGAACGACCACCTTTACTTTTGGATACCACCGGCTGCGCACCGACAGATTGGCACGCAACAATCGAAAAACTCATGAGATGTACGCCGGCCTTTCGTGTCTTCGGCAGTCTTGCGTGGCAATATCTGACTGGTTTCCAATATTTAAGCGCGACGTCCGATCTCGATCTTTGCCTCGATATCAACAGTTTGGAACATGAGATTCCCCAACTTCTCAACGCACTGAATGAGGTTGGCAAGGACGCTCCAATGGTCATCGACTGCGAACTGATATCGGCAGCAGGCGGCGTCCAATCGCGAGAACTCAACCAAAAACCGGTGAGGCAACTTTTGGTAAAAACTTTAAAAGGCGTGCGGATGATGGACTATGCCGAGTGGATTGGAAGCGAAGATGCAACGCGACTGTGATAGTGTCATTCACCCAAGTAATAAAACGCAGTGGCTAGCCATTATGGTCGGCCATCTGGCGCATAAGGCGCTTTGCTTGGAAGTGCGAACCTTTCCTAAACCCGGTCTCGTCAGTCACCGCGATAATGGTGCACATCGCGATATGAATTGTGCGCTGCTGGAAAAAAGCGCCGCAACCTTAGAGCCGTTTTTCAGACGGTTTTATCAAGCAGGTCGTTTAAATGCGACAATGGACGAATTGCGCCATATTGGATTGCAAGCAGAAGAAACTATGTTGCATGCCACCGGTGGCATTAATACACATCGCGGCGCAATATTTTCCATGGGGCTGATCAGCGCAGCCTATGGATGGCGGCAAAGACACTCAAAAAAACAGCATCGTCTTGGTTCTATCATCGCCGAAAGATGGGGCAAAGCAATCATCGATGGCCCCGTGATAGCGACAAGTCACGGTCATCAAGCCGCGAGAAAATATGGTGCAGGAGGCGCAAGACTTGAAGCGGCCTGCGGCTTTCCAACCATCTATGATATCGGCCTGCCGGAGCTCGAAAAAGCGCGTTATCTAAACGCCTGTCCCGAAGCGCAGCGTGTTCATGTTACAATGGCACTTTTGAACCAGATGGAAGACACAAACCTGCTGCATCGCGGCGGTCTGGAAGGCATGCAATTTGCCCAAGACAGTGCACAAGCTTTTTTGAAAAACGGCTCGATCAGTGTCAAGGATTGGCAGGATTCAGCACAAAAAATCCATCGCATCTTTATTGCCCGCAATCTCTCACCCGGCGGTGTTGCAGACATGCTGGCAGCAACTCTATTCATCGACTGTCTGGAAAAGGCATAACACCATGCTGGCTTTGTTATGCGGCGGACAAGGAAGGTTGGAAAGCGGATCGTTTGATCTTGTTGCAAAGGCTAATGATCCAATATCCATAGTGGCTCCGGCAAAGCATGTCTTGTCAGAGGATCCCCTTACACTTTTTCACCGACTGCCACCTGCCACTGTGGCACAAAACCAATATAACCAGTTTTTCTCGGTACTATTGTCTCTCGCCCATTATGGATTGATCAAAGATGTCCTACCCGAGCAATTTGCCGTTGCGGGTTACAGTGTCGGCGAGGTTGCAGCATTTTGTCTTGGTGGAATTTGGACCACACAACAGACGCTGCAAATTACATGGGAACGCGCGAGGCTGATGTCATCCTCGTGCCAGCTTCCATGCCAGCTCGCCTTTAGCATGGGTTTGCCTTTGAAGGCCGTTGAAACGGTTTCATCAAAATATGCATTTTCCCTCGCAATTCGAAATCCTGACGATTTCTTTGTTTTAGGTGGGCCCGTCGAACATGTCGGCAGTCTGTGTTCTGAGCTGAAAGAACTTGGCGCCAAACGAGCAGAGCCACTTACCGTTTTTATTCCCTCGCACACCCACTACCTTTCTTCTGCGGTAGCCCCGTTTCAACGCTACATTTCGGCTGTTGCCGCCACGCCATTAAACGATGATCGTATTCTGTTTAGCGGCCTTGATGGAATGCGCATCTATTCTTCAATTGAGGGCATAACGAAACTGAGCAAAGCCATTGCTGCGCCGCTTGATTGGCAATCGACCCTTTTATCTCTTTGCGAACAAGGCGTGACCCATGTTCTTGATCTTGGGCCGGGTAATGCACTTGCCCATATGATCAAGGCAAATTATCCGCATATTGCGGCTTATGCAGTTACCGATTTCCAAAGCATAGACGGACTTAGGAAATGGGTTGGTGGCGTAGCAACGGCTTGAACCACAGGTACAGCCGACACAATCCTGAAACAGAAAGAGCGGCCCGAAGGCCGCCCGTCATGTCTTATTGGTAAGACTGTTTTACCGGTTAACCTTGCTTGCCGGAATGGCCAGAACAATGGCTGCACCCAACACAAGGAAACCCGCCAACACATACATGCCGATTTCCGACGAATGTGTCAGGTCGCGTAATGTGCCGATCATGTAAGGGCTGACAAAGCCCGCGAGATTGGCGATAGAGTTGATAATGGCAATACCGGCAGCTGCTGCGGCTCCACTGAGAATTGCGGTTGGCAACGACCAGAAAAGCGGTGCGCAGGCAAGCACGCCGGCGGCAGCCATCGACAGGAAGATGATGGAAACAGTGGTGCTTGTTGCCGAAGCTGCAACAATGAAACCAACTGCACCTAGGAGTGCGGGGACCACAAGGTGCCAACGACGTTCGCGATGCTTGTCGGCACTACGCGAAAAGATAATCATAGCGATAATCGCACAAATGAACGGAATAGCGCCAAGGAACCCGATCGTCAGATTGCTTGTCACGCCTGAAGCCTTGATGAGGGTCGGCATCCAAAGGGTCAACCCATACTGGCCCATGACAAAGCAGAAGTAGATCAGCGTCATCACCCAGACCATAGGATTTTTCAAAAGGCCGAAGAACGAATGATGGGCGTCTTTTCCTTCTGAATCGGCAGCGATATCTCGCATGACCAAAGCTTTTTCTTCATCATTGAGCCACTTTGCACCCTTCACGCTATTATCGAGATAGAGAAGAACAACGACACCAAGGACAACAGCCGGAATAGCTTCAAGCACGAACATCCACTGCCAACCATGCCAACCCGCGGTTGAATGGAAACGATCCATGATCCAACCCGATAAAGGATTGCCGAAAATACCCGCAGCAGGGCTGCCTGCCTGAAAAATCGCAAACATCTTGCCACGGCGATGTGACGGAAACCAATAGGTTAGATAAAGAATGACGCCCGGGTAGAAACCTGCTTCGGCAACACCCAAGAGGAAGCGGAGAATATAGAACTGCCAGTCTGTCTGCACAAAGGCGAAAAGCCCCGACAAAAGCCCCCACGTGATCATGATACGGGCAATCCACATACGGGCGCCGACACGGTGAAGCAGCATATTGCTTGGAACTTCAAAAAAGAAATAGCCGATAAAGAACAGTCCGGCACCCAAACCGTAAACCGTTTCGCTGAAGCCAAGATCGTCGGCCATCTGTAATTTAGCGAAACCAACATTAACGCGGTCAAGATAGGCTACGATGTAGCAGATCATCAAAATAGGAACGATGCGTATAGCAATCTTCCTATAGGTGAAATCTTCCCTTGCCTTGTCCATCCCGCCCGTTTGTAGATCGGTATTCATAGATAGCCCTCCCTCGAGCTGTTCTTATTTGAAAGTTGTCAACAGATCATCGATCTGTGCAGCGGTCAGTTGCCGCGCCGGTTCATTTTTCAGCATAAGTGCAAGCCGTGCCGATTCTTCCAATTCTTCAGCTGCATAAACCGCATCAAGAAGCGTCTTTCCCGAAACCACCGGCCCATGATTGGCGAGCAACATGGCCGATGCTGTCTTTGCCTCTTCGTGGATATCATTTTCCATGGCACTATCGCCTGGCCGGTAATAACGCACGATCGGAAGACGTCGCCCGATACGCATGACGAAGTAAGGTGTCAGCGGCGCTATCGGCATGTCGTTTTTGCCGTTTTCAAGGCAGCTGACCGCAGTCGCATAGGTCGAATGCAGGTGAACAACAGCTCCTGCCTGCGGACGCGCTGTCAGCACGGCGCGATGCATGAATACTTCTTTCGAAGGCTTGTCGCCTGAAATGTGGTTCCAATCCTTATCAAGCTTGCTAAGGCTCTCAGCCCTTAGGCGTCCTAGGGAAGAATTGGTCGGTGTCATGAGATAACCGTCCTCAAGCCTGACCGATATATTGCCTGCACTGCCAACGCTGAACCCTCTTTGAAAGAGGCTTGCACCAAGCTCGACAAGCAATAGGCGAAGTTCCTGCTCTGTCATTTTTTTATCCTGATTGTCTTTGCTATGCTTTATGATTTTGTGACGAATTCATCACGATACTGGCAGACGATGCTGTCAAAATCTGCATCGCTGGTGAAGCCCAGGGAAAGCGGTCTGGACACATCGAAATCGCCCGGCCATGAACATACAATGTCGATAACACGCTGTTCCGGCACTTCGCTGACCAAAGCCCGAACGTCTTTTCCGGCGACCTTTTCCAGACTATCGAGCATTTGCGCAACGCTGACGCAGAGGCCCGGCAGGTTCAGCACGCGGTTGATGCCAAGCTTTTGGGCGCTAACGGTCAGTGCATGTGCGAGATTTTTGACAACCGTATTGGGGGATGAAAGCCACATGCGGGTTGCAGGAGGAACCGGATTGTTGGACGCGATACCTGATAATGGCTCGCGGATAATGCCGCTTGCAAAAGAAGATGCGGCAGAATTTGGCTTTCCAGGACGGACCACAATGGTTGGCAAGCGGCATACTCGGCCATCGACAAATCCACGACGGCTATAGTCGCCAACCAGAATTTCGCCTATTGCTTTTTCAGCGCCGTAGGATGACTGCGGCAGCAATGCCAGATCCTCCGGGACGGTATCCGGCATAACACCGCCAAACACGGCCAATGATGAGGTAAATACGAAAATCGGCTTGTCTTCGGTATGGCGTGCAGCTTCCAAAAGCGCTCTTGTACCGTCGACATTGACACGCATTCCGACATCGAATTCCGCTTCCGACTGGCCGCTTAATACCGCAGCCATGTGATAGAC
Source organism: Bartonella sp. LJL80 (assembly GCF_054871565.1). Taxonomy (NCBI): domain Bacteria; kingdom Pseudomonadati; phylum Pseudomonadota; class Alphaproteobacteria; order Hyphomicrobiales; family Bartonellaceae; genus Bartonella; species Bartonella sp. LJL80. Next base: position 57,081 of record NZ_JBTXLM010000005.1, on the reverse strand, counting down.
CGCAACGGTACCCTTGGTGATGACCTGGCGGGCAAACTCGCCATTGGCAATATCACCCGTCATGGAGATAACACGCGGATCTTTAATCGGGCATTCGGCCAGGTCGACCGAGATAATCTGATCAAATGCCGGATAGTTTTCTGTCCCTTGTGCTGCCAGAAGTGTACTGATCAGGCGGCTGCCAAGGAAGCCCGCACCACCGGTTACGACGATCTTATTCATTTTATGATCCTTCTATGGAATTTTCAGCGTAATCAACGAGATGAAGCTCGACACCACGCTGCGTAATGGCATCCTGCGCGTTTTGCGGTAGCGCTTTATCGGTAATAACTGCCGTCAATGTATCAAGCGGAATGGCATTGAAAGTACCGACACGGCCATATTTGCTGCTATCGGTCACCAGAATTTTTCTCGATGAACTTTCAACAACCGCGCGTTTGACTGGAATTTTGTTTTCCTGGGGCGTGGAGATTCCCCGCGGCCCAAAGGAAGATGTCGAGATAAAAGAAAGGTCGAAATTGAAATGCCGAATGCCGACACCGGCTGACGTGCCCACGCAAGACTGGTTTTCCCGCTCGACCTCTCCACCGGTATGGAAAAGCCTGCAATCGCTTTCCTGACTAAGAAAAGCTGCAATAACAAAGTCATTGGTAACAACCGTCAAATCGGGAACTGTCGTCAAGTGATGTGCTATCTCGAGAATGGTTGTACCGGCATCCAGATAGACAATCGATCCCGGCTTGACCATGCTGGCAGCAAACCGGCCAAGCGCGGCTTTTTGCTGGTGGGCGAGAGCGCGTTTGGCCAAATGCGAAGGTTCGCTGGAAATTCTTTCCGGAAGCTGGATGCCACCGGCAACAGATAAAGCGCGCCCCTGATCTTCCAAAGCACGAATATCGCGGCGAACCGTCATCTGCGATACATTCAAAATATCGGCAATCTCGGCGATAGACAAAACGCCGCGTTCCGACAATCTTTGGATAATCAGCGCCTGCCTTTCTGCCGGTATCATGGTCAGTTTTTCCTGTAAGGTGCAAACCAACCCAAGCCGTCTTCGGTTTTACCGCGCGGGTTATACTCGCAACCGATAAATCCTTCATAACCGGCATTATCCAGCGCCGCAAAAAGATGCGGAAAGTTTAATTCTCCCTCGTCAGGCTCATGGCGATCCGGCACGGATGCCACCTGAACATGGGCGAATTTGCCGGCCATTTTATCGGTCAGACGGGTCAGGTCGCCGTCCATGATCTGGGCGTGATAGAGATCATATTGTACCGATACATTGGGGCGGCCTACACGCTCCAGAAGCTCTACCGCATCGAGCTGATGATTGATGAAATATCCGGGCATGTTGCGGGTATTGATAGGCTCCACCAAAATCGTAATGCCATGCGGTGCCGCCTTATCGGCTGCATAACGGAAATTCTCGATAAAACTCTGTTCGCATGCAGCACGATCAAGCCCGTCCACAAGACCGGACATGGCATGAAGCAGTTTGCAATCAAGGGCTACGGCGTATTCAATCGCTTTATCGACATTGGCACGAAATTCCTGCTCGCGCCCCGGAATGGCAGCCATGCCGCGCTCGCCAGCATCCCAATTTCCCGGAGGCATATTGAACAATGCCTGCTTTAACTGATGTTTTTCCAATTCTGCAGCCAGCACTTCCGGCGCATAGTCGTAAGGAAACAAAAACTCGACCGCTTCAAAGCCTGCTTTGGCCGCCAGACCAAAACGCTCAATAAACGGTACTTCTGTAAACATCATAGAAAGGTTGGCAGCAAAACGTGGCATCGCATCAATTCCCTTTACTTGTCGAGATTGTCTGAGCGGCAAAAAAGAAGTCTTCCTTGCCGAAATTTCCTGATTTCAGTGCGAATGACAGTGGCTTCCCGATACCCCGCACCCATGGCACGCCGGGCGCAATCTGCGGGCCGATGGCAAAACCATCAATAGCAAGCGCCTGTGTGACAGAGCCGGACGTCTCACCACCAGCCACGATGAAGCGGGTAAAGCCGCGCGCTTCCAAAGTCTGGGCGAGGTTGGCAAACAATGCTTCAATGGCTGCACTGGCTTCTTGCGCACCAAAACGGTTTTGGGTCGCTTTCAAATCATCCGGTGACATTGTTGCATAAACCATGGGTGCATATTCATCACCCTGATGGGCGATAACCCAATCAGCAACTTCTTTAAAATAAGTGCCATCATCCATAGCACGTGCAACATCAATACTACAGGCGGCAGCCTTTTTCTTGTATTCGGCAACTTGCGCATTGGTCATTTGTGAACACGAGCCGGATATCACAACGGTCGCGCCTTCAACCGGTGCACCGGCAGATTCTGCCTTTGCGACATCACCACGTAAATCTGTCCAAGCGCGCGCCATACCATCTGCCAGACCGGAACCACCGGTGACAAGCTTCATGTCCGAGACAGCCTGCCCCAATATCTCGATATGGCTTTCATTAAGCGCGTCAAGGACTGCGTAATCAACCCCTGCAGCCCTTAGATCCTGCAGCGCCTGTCTGACGGCTTCAACGCCTCTATCAATAATGGTCGCGCAAATATTGCCTGCACGGCCGCGCGATTGTGCTTCCATCACGCGCATAATATTGCTGTCGGTCATCGGGGTGACAGGATGGTCGCGCATACCGGACTCGCTCAATGGCACGCCGTTGACGAAAAGATAGCCATGATAAATCGTGCGTCCATTGACGGGCAAAACCGGACAAATCACCGTAAAATCTTCATTCAGCGCATCAAGCAAGGCGTCGGTTACCGGCCCGATATTACCCTTTGCGGTACTATCAAATGTCGAGCAATATTTAAAAAAGAACTGTTCACAATTGCGCGCTTGCAACCAGTCAAGTGCTGCAAGGCTTTCAGAAATAGCTTTTTCAGGTGCGCAAGAACGGCTTTTTAAACTGATCACCACCGCATCGGCATCTGTCGCCAGGTCTTTAGGCGGAACACCATTGAGTTGCACAGTGCGCAGACCATTGCTGACCAGAAATCCCGCAATATCGGTTGCGCCGGTAAAATCATCGGCAATAACACCAAGCCGCATATCAGGCACTCCTATCGGGCAATTGAATGCCTGCAAATGTTTTTATCACCGCCGCATCATCCTGTTTGCCAAAACCGGCATTGGATGCATTGGCGAACATGGTATAGGCCGTACTGGCCAAAGGGAGCGGAAAATTCAATGCCAGTGCAGTCTCTGTTACAAGACGTAAATCCTTGACGAAAATATCCACGGCGGATTTCGGCGTATAATCACCATCAACCACATGCTTCATCCGGTTTTCAAACATCCAGCTATTGCCAGCCGCATGGGTGACAACATCATACATGACATCGAGAGGAATATTGGAGCGGGCGGCAAGTGCCATCGCTTCTGCGCCGGCTGCAATGTGAACACCTGCAAGCAGCTGATGAATAATCTTCACTGTCGAGCCTAAACCGATCTCTTCACCAATGTTGTAGACCTTGCCCGCAACGGCTTCCAGAACAGGTGCCAATTTGGCAAAAGCCACATCGGAACCAGACGCCATGACCGTGATATCACCGGCATCGGCTTTCACCGCACCACCAGAAACCGGCGCATCAAGAACCAGCAGGCCATTTTGTGTCAGCAGACCGGCGATCTCTTTTGCATCCGTAGCGGAAATCGTTGATGACACCATGATGGCGGCACCCGGCTTCATGCGACTGGCAAAACCATTTTCGCCAAACAACACCGCTTTACATTGTGCAGCATTGACCACCAAAATGAGCAAAGCATCGAGATTTTCAACTTCATCACAGGTGGGGCCAGCACCAATCGCACCTGCATCAACCAGCGAGCGGCATTTTGCTGCATCAAGATCCACACCATAGGTATGAAGACCGGCAGCAATGCACGAACGTGCAGCGCCCATTCCCATAGAACCTAAACCCACAACACAGACGCTATAATTCTCAGGCATCAAAGCCTCCCTGCTATTTCCTGTGGTTAGGCTATCGACTCCCCAATCACTTTGCAACAGATTTTAACAAATTATAACATAATTGATCTTAATCATGTTATTTTTTGATAAATTGCAGCGAATTGCCTCCTTGATCGTCGCGCTTTCCCATACAACTTGATAGTCATGACAATGTCGCTTTTTGCGCGCGCCTGAGTAACAAGCGTCATCAGCGGGCGCTTTTTTGCAATGTGACCCAATGGGCAATGCAGCAGCATGGTGAAGGCGTTGCGCAAAATGATGCCAGAAAAAAGCTGCCATCTATCCCGTTGCACAAAGTGGCTTTTGTCAGAAGAAAGGCTTTCAATACTTTAGGGTCAGGACCTATTGATTTGTCGCGCTATCTTATTCGATTGCTGTTTCACATCAATCGGGAACCACTCTAGTTGATAGGCAGACGGACTTCGACACGCAGACCTTTTCCATCGGCTGCATCAGAAAGGTCAAGCACACCGCCATGTGCTTCGGCCACCTGTTTTGCAATCGGCAGTCCCAGACCCGACCCCACGGATTGCCCCGCATTGCGCCCCCGCTGAAACCGCTGTAAAACAAGGTCGCGTTCTGTTTCATCAATACCGGGGCCATGATCGATAATATTGATGCATAGCCATTGACCTTCCCGCATGGTGGCCATGACCACATCCAAATCAGAATAGCGCAGCGCATTGTCAATCAGGTTTCGCAGCATCTCGCGCAAAGCTATCCGGTCACCCTTGATGCGGAGATTGCGGGTTTGCGCATCCATACGAACGCGAACCCTTTGTGTTTCATCGGGATTTAAACGATTGATCACATCATCGACCAATATATCGATATCGACATCGCTTTCCTGCTTTTGTTCAAGACGATGGGCGATGGTCGCATCCATCAATAATTGGGAGACGAGTTGGCTTGCCTGTATGGCGCTCCGTTCAATTTTCAACAATCGTTCCTGGCGTTTGCGGTCGTCGGTTTCATGGACGGCAACTTCCACCTGTGATCGCAATGACGCCAGCGGCGTGCGTATTTGATGGGCCGCATCTGCCACCAGATCACGCATACGCCCCGAAGCAGCAAGCAACCGCGCCATAAACAGATTCAAAGCAATAACCAGCGCATTGATTTCATTCGGTGCCGGACTTTCCAGCGGCGACAAATCGGACGGATCGCGCCGATGCAATTCGTTTTCCAGTTTTTTCAAGGGCGAAAAGGTCAAGCCGATACCAAGCCAGATGACAATCAGTGCTATCACCATCAAAGCCGCGATAGCGATGATCTCATTATGCATGATGCTTTTTTGCAAAATATATTGCTCCAGCCGGGTTTGCGCCACGCGGATTGTTACCCAGCCGGTTGCATCATTGAAGGCCACAAGCCTTCCCACCGTTACAATTCGGATGGGTTCATCATGGTAGCTGATCGTGTCGAAACGCCCATTGGCCGCCTCCGCCAAAGGCAGACCCGCATCGAGGTCCCGGTATCCCGTAACGTAGCTACCGTCGGCATGGCGGACAACATAGAACGTCCGGTCATCACCCGAAAACATGGAAAAGGCCGCACTCGGCACTTCCACCACCACCCGCCCATCTTCCGTTTGGACCGCATTGGCAATCGTGCGTGCCGATGCAAGAAGGAGCCTGTCATAAGCACTTTCCGTCGCTCTCTCGACACTTTTCTGCATAAAGATAAGCAGGGCAATGCCTGTGGTAAAAAGCAACAAAAATGCTATGAGTGACACGCGGCGGCGGAGCGAGAAATGCCGTTTCACGGTCGTTGTCCAATCGTGCGCGGTACGTCATCTTTTTCCTCGCGGTCACCAATAATATCAAGCCAGACGCGCAGGAATTGCGCCCTTTTTTGATGATCATAAGCAACAAGCAATGTCGGCGTCATGGCAATAGGCTGAAAGGCTCCTTGGCCCATTTTCATGATGGATTGTTGCGTGAAGCGGCCTGACACCTCTGGCATAATGGCCCCAAATCCGGTTTCACCGGCAGCGATCTCCTGTCCTTGGCGCGACAAGAGAAAATCAACAAAACGCTTGGCAGCCTCCGGCTGACGGGATGTACGCGGGATGATGGCGGAACGTGCCAGCACAAGCGTATAATCGTCGGGAACAATCACCACAAGATCCGGATTTCTGAGGGCTCGTGCAAAAGCGTAGGAACCAAGCAGATTATAGGCAATGGCAATATCGCCGCTTTCAAGCGCGCTCAGCACTTCCGGCGATGATGCGCTCAATTGCGCCTTGACCGCCGCAAAGGCATTAGTAAGCCGCCAGAAATTCGACGATATAAGCTCGTCATGGGTTGCCATCACATAGCCTACACCGGAAGTTGCTATATTGTAGGTACCGACTTTATGCATAAAGCGCTGTTTTTGCCCTTCCAAAAGCTTTGCCAGTTGCAAGTGCGTGTGCGGTGCCTCGTCGGCGGCCATCAACCGCCGGTTATAAACAATAACGGCTGGCTCAAATGTGAAACCGAACACTTCATCCCGCCAATGCGCCCAATCAGGCAGACCTTCGAGATAAGGGGAAGCATAGGCGAGCGCGTAACCGTCATTTGCCATTTTCATCTGTAAATCCACAGCGGATGAAATAATCAGATCGGCTTTCGGATTGAGATCGTCATGGATGACACCGTTGAAAACCGCACCGCTTTCAAGCTCCTCATAACGGACAGCAATACCCGGATTAAGCTTTTGGAATGCGCGGATGAAGGAGGAAAAAAGCGGGCCGTCTGTTGTACCGTAAATATGCAGCGTAGAAGATGGTGTATTCGATGCCGGATAGATATCAACCGATGCAAAAGCGCTTTGCAGAAAGCTGAAAAATGCCCCCGTGATGAACATGAAACGGCTACACAACATGGTCATGTCGCTCCTGAACCCGATAGCCGACGCCGCGCAGGGTGAGAATTTCGATATCCGACTTTTCGAGCTTTCGCCGCAGGCGTGAAATATACACTTCTAAAGCGTTGAACGAGACATCGTCATCTATATCGAATAATCGTTCCATCAGCAGATCTTTCGATACGGCTTTGTTGAGATTGTGCATGAGTATTTCAAGCAGCTTATATTCGCGCCGGTTATATTCCATCTCCTGTCCGGCAACGACCAATTGATGGGCAGCCATATCGATACTGGTGTTGCCAATGGTCACAACACTGCTGGTGATGCCGCCAACCCGACGGATTGCCGCCCGCAAACGTGCTTCAAGCTCGCGGAAATCAAAGGGTTTAACAAGGTAATCATCGGCACCAAGATCAAACAGACTAACCTTGTCATCAATTTCAGACCGCGCTGTTATGACGACAATGGGCAGGCTGAAACCAGAACTGCGCAGACTTTTGATGATGTCGAAACCGCTTTTATTCGGCAACATAAGGTCAAGCACCAAAGCGTCGAAATTGTGCGACCGAATGGTGACAAGGACATCGTCGCCATCTTGTACCCAGATGATTGCATGGCCAAGCTGACGAAGGCGTGCCTCAATGGCTTCGCCCAGATCATCATTGTCTTCAACAAGCAGTATGTGCACGATAAATCCATCCTCCCGGCACCGACAAAGATAGCGCATGGTGGCTTCCCAAAGCCCGCCTTACGCCCCTCTATGCCTCCCAGCCTCATAGTCTCCAGCTGTTATAGAGGCATAAGAAAAACGACATGTCAAAGCCGAGTTTCATGACAGCTTCCTGTCAGCTTTCTATGTCATAGTAGCAAAATGGCGTTTGCAAAACTCTTTGGAGGAGGAGAGCAGACCCGACATAGAGCAGTGTCGCAACGACATTGTTTGCTTCATTGGAGGAGGAAACCAAATGAAATTTTTGTCGATGATGACAGGCATGACTGTTGCCGCATCCGTTATGCTTGCAACCTTGCCGGCTCAGGCACAGGACATCCCCGAAGGTTATCCGGCCGATTACGCCGAACTTATTGCAAAAGCCAAACAGGAAGGGCGTCTTTCGCTTTATTCTGCAACCGATGAAGAATTGGCCAAGGGCCTGCTCGACGCTTTTACAAAAAAATACGGCATCAAGATCGACTTTACCGATATGGGCACCAACAATGCCTATAGCCGTACCGTCGCTGAAGCAGAGGCCAACCAGACCGGCGGTGATGTGGTCTGGAGTTCGGCAATGGACTTACAGCTGAAACTGGCCACCGACGGCTATGCTGAAACCTACCAATCGCCAGAGATCAAGAACCTGCCATCTTGGGCCAACTATAAAAACATGGTTTATGCCACCACGGTGGAGCCAATTGGCGTGATCTATAATACCAAGGCGTTTCCTGAAGGCACTTTTCCCAAAACGCGTGCAGATCTTGTCAAATATGTCCAAGAACATACCGATACACTTAAAAATAAAATGGCCACCTTCGACCCTGAAAAAAGCGGCATTGGCTTTTTGATGCAGACCAATGATGCGCGTAATAGCGATAGTTTTTGGGATTTGGCCAAGGCTATGGGCGCGGCAAAGGTCAAAACCTATGCAGCAACCGGCACCATGCGTGAAACAGTCGTTTCGGGTGAAAATGTTATGGCCATCAATGTTATCGGCTCTTATGCACTTGATTGGGTGAAAAATACACCAAATCTCGGCGTGGCTTTCGGTACAGACTATACCGCCGCCTTCTCACGGCCCGCAGTTATTCCGCGTGGCGCACCGCACCCGAATGCAGCGCGTCTCTTTCTCGATTTCATGTTGTCGAAAGAAGGCCAGACAGCGCTTGCACAACACGGCCTGCCATCCGTTCGCACCGACCTTGATGGTGATCTGGATCTGGATTCACTCAACGAGATGGTGGGCGGAAACCTCAAGCCGATTGCTCTTGATGACGCGCTTCTCGACTATCTCAAGCCGCAAAACCGCATCAAGTTTTTCCGCGAATGGAATAAGGCGATCAAGTAGTTCTTTCCTGCTGCATTTGAAAAGGGTGATGGGAATGTCCCCTTTTCATTTCACTCGACCTTCCCGTTCAAAATAAAGCAGATGATGCCTTGTCCGGCCTGCAATCAATACGGGTTTGTTTTCAGCACCTTGTGGCTGCATTGAGCAGAAAAATCACTGCATGTTGGCTTGCGGATTTACCCCCTTCATCTGTTTTTACCGGTTTCCCTATGAAGATCGTTTCACACGTCACGGGAACCGCGTTCTATCTGAGAAAGTTTGACAATGGAAAATAGCAGACTTCCCCCCGCCAGACCATTTTCATGGCAAAAGCTGCGCGCCGATGCCGTAATCTATCGCTGGATCACCATTCTTCTTCTGGCCGTCACTGTCCTTTCGCCCGTTGGCCTGATTGTTTACCAGAGCTTCCTTGACGATGCTTTTTTCAAAAGCAATGTCGCCTTTAGTCTTGATGCATATGGCTTTGTCTTGACCGACCCGGATTTCTATCGCGCCCTTGGCACAACCATTGTCATTGCGGTCGGCATGGTCATCATTTCTGTACCGCTTGGCGGCATTCTATCATTCCTGCTAACGCGTACCGATTTGAAATTTCGCAGTGCACTGGAAATATTGGTTTTGGTGCCCATGTTCATTTCGTCCATCGTTTTGGCCTTCGGTTATACGGTTGCCATGGGGCCATCGGGTTTCTTGAGCATATGGACATCCAATATCATCGGTTTCGTCCCATGGAATATCAATTCTGTCGGTGGTATTATTGCCGTGGCAGCTTTGAGCCACGTTCCCTATGTTTATCTTTATGTCACCGCGGCCATGCGCAATCTGCCATCCGATCTGGAAGAAGCGGCACGCACGACCGGTGCTTCAATTTTCCGCGTTTCGCGCGATGTCACGCTACCAATGGTTCTGCCATCGCTGGTGTTTGCCGCCGCACTCAATCTTCTTTTGGGGTTTGAACAATTCGGCATACCGTTGGTGCTTGGCGACCCATCCGGCACATTGGTTCTAACGACTTACATCTATAAATTGACCACTCTGTTCGGCGCCCCCACCTATCAGCTCATGGCTGTTGTGGCCATGGTGCTGATCTTGCTGACCTTGCCACTTATCTTTGCCCAACGCCAAATCCTCAAACACAGCCGTCGCTATGCAGCGCTTGGCGGCAAAGGGGTCAGAGCTTCACCGCTGAAGCTTGGCACAAAGGGTCAGATAATCGCCCTCACCGCCATTGCTTTCTGGCTATTTGTTTCGGTCATTATCCCGGTTGGTGGCATTACGCTTCGCGCTTTCGTTAATGCCTGGGGTCAGGGGGTCAATGTTCTGGATCATTTGACCCTGGCCAATTTTTCCCGACTTTGGGAAGTCCGCAACCTTTCAACCGGCATTATCAATACTGTCATTCTGGGTGTCTTCGGCGCGCTGCTTGCAGTGTTTGTCTACCTGCTGATCGGTCTTGCCGGACACCGAAACCGCGGAATGAGCGGCACCCTGCTTGATTATATCGTCTTGTTGCCGCGCGCCCTTCCCGGCCTGATTATCGGTTTGGCGGTCTATTGGGTATTTTTGTTTGTTCCCTTTTTGACACCGCTCCGGCCCACGCTCTTTTCACTCCTGATTGCCTATATGGTGGTGGGGCTTGCTTATGGCCTTCGCCTGTTGCAGGGCACTTTGTTGCAAGTCTCGCCCGAATTGGAAGAGGCCGCCCGCACCAGCGGCGCAACCATTGGCCGCACATGGCGCGACATTGTGGTGCCGCTTGTCAGACCCGGCCTAACGGGTGCCTGGGCGCTGATCATGATCTTGTTTTTGCGCGATTATGCCACAGGCGTTTATTTGATGAGCGCGGATACCGGTGTCATCGGTTCGCTCATCGTCCAGCAGTTTGAAACCGGCGCCATGGATACCATCGCCGCCCTGGCTTTTGTCAGTATTGTACTAACCGCAGCAGCGCTTGCGCTTGCCCTGAAACTGGGAGCAAAAATCAATGAATAGAACCGAACTCGTCGTCAAAAATGTAGAAAAATGGCTCGGTGGCCTGCAAATCCTCAAAGGTGTCGATTTTACAGCCCAACGCGGCTCCATTGTCGCGCTTCTGGGCGGCTCCGGTTCCGGCAAGACGACGCTTCTGCGCTGTATCGCCGGATTGGAAAACCCTGAAGTCGGCTATATTCAAATCGGCGAACGCATTGCCCGCGATAGCGTGAAAAACATCCAATTGCCGCCTGAACAACGTCATATCGGCCTGGTATTCCAGTCCTATGCGCTTTGGCCCCATCGTACTGTGCGGGAAAATGTCGGCTATGGCTTGAAACTGCGCCACGTCAACAATGAAGAAATTACCCAGCGTGTCGATAAGATACTCAAAACAATGGGGCTTGATCACCTTGCCGACCGTTATCCCAGCCAGCTTTCCGGCGGACAGCAGCAGCGCGTTTCCATTTGTCGTGCCGTTGTCTACGAACCGCGTGTTTTGTTACTGGATGAGCCCTTGTCAAACCTTGATGCGAAACTTCGGGAAGAAGCGCGCTACTGGATCCGCAAACTTATTCTGGAACTGGATATCTGTGCTATACTTGTAACCCACGACCAGACAGAAGCTTTGGCGGCTGCCGATCATATTCTTTTGTTGCAAAATGGTCGGATCATCCAGCATGGAAGCCCTCTGGATATCTATTCCAATCCCAATAGCTTCTATTCGGCAGAATTTCTCGGTGCCAACAATGTCGCTGAAGGGCGTATTCTGGAAAGAGATGGCAATATTGCTGTCATCGGCGACGAGGACTGGTCTATAACCGGAACGTTACGGGACGAGAAACCGGCGGAGGTCGGCGAAAAGGTCAAGGCGGTGATCCGTCTCGAACATATAAGGGTGAAAAAAACCGCTGTAAAAGGTTCCTCTCTTATGCATCTTGATGCAAGTCTCTATCTCGGTGACCGTTGGGAATATCGTTTGCACCATGGCGGCCTTGAAATAAAGGCCAGCGGAGCAGAAAGGCTTGACGCCGGTAACGTGCATGTTGCCATAAAACCGGAAGATGTCTGGCTGTTCAATATCTGAAAAAACGGACAGGCGCACCTCGCCGCCTGTCCCTTCATTGACCTGTTACAGCGTGTAGCCAAAAGTGGGACCGGCTTTGGATGAATATACGCGAAAAAATGGCTCATGCGTGGTGTCTGAACGCGATAGAACACGACACGCATTAGCGTTGTTTTTGCGTCAGTGCGGCCTTGGACAAGCGGTCTAAAAGCAGCGCGATGGCAACAACTGAAAGGCCGGCGCGCAATCCTAATCCCATTTCCATACGTGTGAGACCGCGCGTTACTTCTGCGCCCAACCCTCCGGCTCCGACAAGTCCGGCCAAAACCACCATGGAGAGTGACAGCAGAATACATTGATTAAGCCCAACCAATAAGGTCGGCATTGCAATCGGCATTTCTATCTTGAACAGGATTTTGCGAGGGGACGCGCCAATCGCGTATCCCAATTCAAGATATTCTTTTGGGATCTGTTTGAAACCGAGCGCGGTCAAACGCAGCATGGGCGGTATGCCATAGATAATGGTCGCGATGATTGCTGGAACGCGGCCTAAGCTGAACAGCATGACAGCCGGTATCAGATAGACCCAAGGAGGCACAGTTTGCATAATATCCAATAGCGGGCGAATAGTTCGTTCCAAACGAGGTTTGCGGGCTGCCAATACACCAATCGGAAAGGCAATCAACACCGAAATCGTTACCGACACGACGACCAGACCAACGGTCTGCATCGATGCCTGCCAAAGATTGCTGAAAAAACACAAAGCAAGTGCACAGGCAGAAAACACCGCTATCTTCCAATTTGCCAGATAAAATGAAACGCTGAAGACAAACGCGATAACCAAATAAGCGGGGAAGAACAACAAGGCTGTCTCGATGGCACCCAAAAATCCTTCGACAACGGAGCTGATCGCCGCAAAAAGCGGATGGAAATTGATGTTTAACCAGTCAACGACGGGTGCCAAATAGGATCCGGGTGAAAATTGTAAAACCATCTTTACGTCCTACCCGTTTTGTTGGCGCTACTTTGTGTAAGACCATCAATAATCATCGTCAGAATGACGATTGCAATGGCAGCATTGATGGATAGAGCGATGTCCAAAGTGCGAATGGCGCTATAAATCGTCTGGCCAAGCCCACCAGAACCGACAATGCCGGCAATGACCACCATACCAAAGGCCATCATCAGACTTTGATTGATACCAGCCAATATACTTGGCCGTGCAAAAGCCAAGCGTATCTTGGTAAACATTTGCCGTTTCGTCAAACCAGTCGCATCGCCAAGCTCGATAAATTCATTGGGCGTCTGGCGCATACCCAGTGACGTCAATCGTATGACCGGCGGTATAGCGATGATGATAGTTGCCACCAGCGCAGTTGCAGGCCCATAGCCCAACAATGCAATAGACGGTAAAAGATAGATATAGGGCGGGAGTGTCTGCACAAGATCAAGAACGGGATCGACAATGCGCCCGACCGATTTGACAAGACCGGAGAGAATACCGATGGGAAGGCCGATTGCTATCGCCATAAATGTAGCAATAACCACCAGCGAAAGGGTACTGAGTGTTTCAGCCCATAATCCCATTGCAAGGCAAAGCACAAGCGCGAGCGCGCTGATAAGTCCGAAGCCGAGATGCACAAGGCGCCAGCCGATCAGACCGAACAGCACAATAAGCACAAGCGCCGGTGGCAATTGCACAAGCCACAAAACGCCATCATAAATCGCTTCCAAGCAATCACGAACAAAAGAAAAAAATGCATTTCCATGATCGCTGATCCATTCCAGCGCGCTATCGACATAACCATCGAAAATTTCAGCCAGTGTAGCAGTATCTAAAAACAGCATGTGCCCTCGCCTTTAATGTGCGCTCACCTTCAATGTGACTGTACCGGTTTGTCCTGCAGGCCCTTTAAAAGGCTATGAATGGTGATGACACCAATCGTTCCCGTTTCATCTGCAACCGCTACTGCGTCCTTGCCAGACTCCAGTAAAATATTGATCAGATTTTCAATGTCGGTATCGGGGCCGGCAATGGCCAGAGCGCTCAAGTCGTTCTGCGGTGTTGACGCGCGGTAGTCGCTCGGAGCTATCATGACCGAATGCGCCTTGACGAGATGCATCCGGGAAATTCCGGCAACAAATTCAGCAACGTACTGGTCTGCCGGATTGAGGATGATTTCTTCAGCGGTGCCGACCTGAATGATGATGCCATCTTTCATGATTGCAATTCTGTCGCCGATGCGTATGGCCTCGTCCAAATCGTGGGTTATGAACACCGCAGACTTACCGAGCTCTTTGGTAAGCTGACGAAACTCGTCTTGCAATTGACGCCGTATCAGTGGATCAAGGGCACTGAAAGGCTCATCCATCAGGATAATTTCAGGGTCAGATGCCAGCGCTCGTGCAAGGCCGACGCGTTGCTGCATACCGCCCGACAATTCGCAAGGGTAGCGCTTTTGCCAATCAAGCAATCCAACTTTTTGCAGCGCTTCGGTGGCTATTGCCAGACGTTTGGCCTTGGCAACGCCGCGTACTTCCAAACCAAATGCCGCATTTTCAACGACATTGCGGTTGGGCAGCAAAGCGACGTTTTGGAAGACCATGCCAATATTTTTTGCGCGCATTTCACGCAGCTCCGCGGCGTTCAGCTTGGCAATGTCTTTGCCTTTTACGATGACTTTGCCAAGACTTGGCGTAATCAAACGGTTGAGCAGACGTATAAGCGTCGATTTACCACTGCCCGATAATCCCATGATACAGAAGATTTCGCCACGCTTGACTTGCAAATCGGCATTTGAAACACCGACGACACAGTTATAATCGTTTAATATCTGCGTCTTGTTCAAGCCTTGTTGGGTCACGGCATCCACTGCGCGCTCCACATGATGGCCGAATATTTTCCAAACGGACTGACAGTCGATAAGAATCTCGTCCGAGACAATTTGCCCAGTCATGGTTTTGCCCTCAAAATTCACATTGATCGCTTGTATTGTTACCGACACAGGGTGGCCGGCATCATGCTTGTTCCGTCAGGGCTTCTTGATATTCATCCAGCGCTTGACCAGATCGGTATGGGCCTCCATCCAATGATCGACAGCCTCATCCATTGTCTTGCCATCGTTGTACTCGGCGTTGATGGCGGTAATATCGTCGAGGGGGATATAGATACCGGCAAGCAATTCCCTGACATGCGGATTGGCTTCCGAGTAACCTTTATGCGCAATATAGTAATAGGCTTGGGCACCGGGGAATATGCCCTTTGGATCTTTCAGGAATTTGATGTCGTATTTTGCAAACATCCAATGCGGTTTGAATGTCGTCACGGCAATCCACTCGTTGCGGCTGATTGCCGATTGCAACGCCGCTGTCATTGCAGCCGTACTGCCTTCAACCAGTTGCAGCTTGAGGCCATAGGCCTTGACGGCATTTTCCGCGTCAAGCATCAGACCCGACCCCGGCTCAATGCCAATGATACGCCCGTTAAATTTGGCGGCCTGCTCGTTTAATTGATCCAACGAGTCAATATTGACATAGGCCGGAACGGCAATAGCTTGATAGAGGCCATAGGATACAGGCGAAATCTTTTCGAGACGGTTTTTATTCTTGTTCCAATAGTCTTGCGTTGCATAATTGATTTGCGATGTAAAAATTTCCACATCACCCCTCGTCAATGCCGCGTAAGCAATGCCGAGTTCAGAAAATTGGGTGACCTCGACCGTGTAACCGGCTTGTTCAAGCACCTTTTTGGTGATGCCGGTAATGGGCGTCAGATCCTCCCAGGACATCGTGCCCAATTTGATGGTTTTCTCTTCGGCACGCAGTTGGGTGCAAGCCAATGTCATGACAAAAACAAGACAGACGATTTTCCAGAAATATCGCATTATTCTCTCCTCAATTCGTTCCCAGTCACCCTTTGCGCTTTTTTCTTTTTTACCTGTCAAGCAGGCTTTCGGCTTTAAGGGTGTTAAACGGCCAGTAGTATAGCCGGCTGTTCTTCATTCTTCGCTCTGCACATATCCATGTTCTGCAAATACCAATTCACCCGGCAGCAAATATTCCGGCTTTGTAACTGCCGGCACATAGTGTGCAGAAAAACCAATCTAAGATGCCACAGCCTCCTCTTCCGAATGATCGCGGCTATCAATCCAAATCGTTTTTAACTCAGTATATTGATCATGGGCCCAAATCGATTTATCGCGCCCGCCAAAGCCGGATTCTTTGAAGCCGCCAAATGGTGTTGTCACATCACCCTCGCCAAAACAGTTAACCGTCACAACACCCGCCTTGATTTCGCGTGCAAGGCGGAGTGCGTGACTGAGCTTACTGGTATAAACCGAAGCCGCCAGGCCATACACCGTGTCATTTGCCAAGGCGACAGCTTCTTCCAGTGTATGGAATGTTGTGACCGATAAAACAGGGCCGAATATTTCTTCGCGGAAGAGACGACTTTGTGGGTTAACACCATCGACCAACGTCGGCTCAACAAAAATATCACCAGAGGTTTTCCCCCCTGAAACGAGGTTGAGCTTTTCACGTTTGATGTCTTCCAGATAGGATATGACTTTTTGATAATGGGCAGCCGATACCAGCGAACCGACACGGTTTTCAGGTTCCAACGGATCGCCCATCTTCCACGCGCCCATATGTTTGACGATACTTTGCAGAAGTGCGTCCTTGACCTTATGGTGGACAATCAAACGCGATGTCGCAGAACAATTTTCACCCATATTCCAGAATGCGCCATTGACCACCTGTTCGGCGACCTTATCGATATCGTCAATATCTGCGGTGACAATCGCCGGGTTTTTACCGCCACATTCCAGCACAATCTTTTTCAGGTTGGAATCGGCCGCATAACGCAGGAAACGACGGCCTGTTTGCGTTGATCCAGTAAAGCTGACCAACGCGACATCCATATGTTTTCCAAGCGGCTCACCCGCGTCTTCGCCGCTTCCGGTAACCACATTAAATATGCCTGCCGGTATTCCTGCTTCGCTGGCCAGTTCGGCAACACGAAGCGACGTCAGACTGGTCTCTTCCGCAGGCTTCAGAACGATGGAACAGCCCGCCGCCAACGCAGGACCGATTTTCCAAGCCAGCATAAGCAATGGAAAATTCCATGGTAAAACCAAACCTACAACGCCGATGGGCTCACGGACAACCATAGCCATGACATCATCACCCACCGGTGCGACATGGTCGTAAATCTTATCAATCAGTTCAGCATGCCAACGTATCGTGTTGATGGTTTCGGGTATATCGGTCGACTGGCATTCCCCCACCGGCTTGCCAGAATCGAGACTTTCCATAACCGCCAATTCATGACGGTTGTCATGGAGAAGGCGGGCAAAACGCAACATGATATTTTTGCGTTCGGCGGGCGGCAAAAGGCGCCAACGACCATCCTCAAATGCTTCTTTGGCTTTTTCGACCGCAAAGTCGATATCCTCGGCGCAGCAAGCCGCAAGTTCTGCTAAAACTGTCCCTGTCGCCGGATTGATAGTTTTAAAGCGTTTGCCCGCTATCGCCGGACGAAAACCGCCATCGACAAATGCGTTGGATGGAAATGACATGGTTTTTGCAATGGCCGCATATTCGGCCGCCGTGAGGATATCAGGCATTTTTCTCCTCCGACACAATGTCTCCAATAGCGCTTTTTAAATCCGCGACGATTGTTTGCAGGGCTTGTTTTTCTTGCGGTTGCAATCCCTGTAGCGGAGCGCGCACATCGCCGGCATGTAAACCTGCCAATTCACAGCCATATTTGATCGATTGGACGAATTTCCCACCTTCCAGAGCATCCATCAAAGGCAGCATCGCTGTCATGATTTTACGTCCCTTGGTAAAATCGCCCTGCTCAACACAGGCCTCATAAAGCGCTATATGCTCGTGCGGGATGAAGTTTGACGCAGCGCATACCCAACTTTGAGCACCCCAGGCAAAAAATTCCAGCGCCTGATCATCCCAGCCACACGACATTGATATCTGCGGAAATTCACGCGAAAGCATGTGAACCCGCGCCATATCACCCGAACTTTCTTTGATCGCCTTGATGTTTTTTGATCGGCTGACCCGCGTAAGATAATCGCGCCCCATATCAACACCCATGCGCGCAGGATAATTATAAAGCATAATGGGAAGGTCGGCAGCCCGGTCAACTGCCAAAGCATGCGCCGCATTTTCTTCTTCTGTTGGAAGTGCATAAGGTGGCGACGTGACCAGAATTGCATCCGCGCCGATTTCCCGCGCATGTTTTGCAAAGACAATAGCGTCTTCCGTACGGATCGCTCCAGTGCCGATGATCAGCGGCAAACGTCTGCCAATGACATCTTTTGCAAAAGCATTCAGCGCCAGACGCTCGTCTTGTGTATGCGCATAATATTCACCAGTCGAACCGCCAATAATGATACCATGAACTTTCGCCTCAATCAGAAACTCCAACACTTCGCTGAAGGCCTTCCGGTCGATCACACCATCGCTTGTCAAAGGCGTAATTGCCGGCGTGTAAATACCCTGAAATTTCATGACAACACCTTTTTATCTGTAAGACTGGCAAGCGCGACACGGCTGTCCTGCTCCAGCGACTGAGGCGCGACAAACAGCTCCATATCTTTCCGCGATAATTCCCAATGCTCAAAAACGGTATCGACAATCAAATCTTCATCGCGCTGCTCGATTGCCGTAATCATAAGGTCGTGGTGCTCAACTGAAACGAGCACGCGTTTTTGCATATCTTCGTCGCGGGGGCGATAGAACGTATGGCCAATGCGGGCGTGGTCAATCAGCAAGCGGTTAAGACTTGCACACAGATACACATTACCCGACATCTCTCCCAACATCTCATGGAAACGGTTATTTTCGATCACCATGGCGTAAGGTTCGCCTAAAATACTGGCACGCCGGTAACGCTCCTGAACCTCCCGCAAAACATCCAACTGTGCTCGCTTATGATTTTGCGTGGCGAGCCGCCCGATTGCAGCATAAATCATCGGCGCAACCTGAAAGAAACTACGCAATGTCGAGTGATTCATCGGGGTGACACGGGCACCGCGATTTTCTTGAATGGACACATATCCTTCCCCCTCAAGACGGCGGAAGATTTCCCGCACCGGTGTGCGTGAAACACCATAGCGCTCACCCAATGATACTTCGTCCAGATTGGAATCCGGATCCAGCTCCATCGTCAATATTTGACGTTTCAAGTCCTCGTAAAGTTTATTCTTCCCACCCGGCACAGACATCATCCCATTATTGGTTATTTATTTACGTCTTGATTGGAAGAATACATTGCCTTAGAAACCTGTCAACTAATTTTGTATAAATTTTGTACACAATCTATAAAAAGGCATCATGGCGCGCCGTCAGAGCCTCAACTGACAATCGCTGTCGGTAGTTTTTCCATCACCACAAAATCAGGCTTTATCCACTTGATTTGAGCGCGTTTTGCGAAAGTGTGAAGCGGTTTTAGGATGTAAAAGCGTTGTAAACATCGGATTTGAGTGTCGATCTGACCCAATCAGATCGAAATACATTCTGTTTTTTCATTTGAACTTAAAACGCTATTTCGCAATGTAAATCGTCCAGATTGTCACTAAAATGAACGATAGGATATTGCGTTTTCTCAAAACTCATCATAAGTTTTATTGTATACATATATTATACAATTTATATTTATATTTTTTGACCAGCTATAATCATGCAATTCTCATATGTTTTCTGTGGAGGACAGGCTTATGAAGACGATTGAACGGTTTCCCACCTGCGCCGGAGATCTCGGCTGGTTTGCCTTATCGCGATATAAGGATCATCCCTTTACACCACGACAGCAGCTACAAAAAACCTATGACTACGTTGTCATCGGTGGTGGATTTGCTGGCATCAACGCGGCCCATCGTCTCGCCGAATTAAACCCTGGGGCTACCATTGCAGTTTTTGAAGCTTTGAAAATCGGCATGGGAGATAGCGGACGTAATGCCGGTTTTTTGATGGACGTTCCCCATTCCTTTGGAGAACCGGGAATGACGATTGCCGATCATCAATACCGGATGAAGCTCAACCGTATTGTCATTGCACGTATGGATGCCATAAGGGTTGCCAATAATCTTACATGCGACTGGAGACAAAGCGGCAAATATCTGGCAGCGCGCGAGCCGAGGTTTTTGAAAAACCTCTATGCGATGGCCGATATCATTGATCGTATCGGCGAAGAAAGCCGGTTGATCGATAAGGCGACCTTGGCGGAAAAACTTGGTATAAATTATTATATCAAGGCGCTTTATACTGCCGGCACTTGCCTTATCAACCCTTCCGAAACAGTAAGGGGCTTGGCTAGCGTCCTACCCGGAAATGTTGATATCTTCGAAGAAACCCCCATTGTGCAAATCGACGATCGCAAAGTGGTCGAAGTCACACTGGCTGATGGCATCCGTATCAAAGCCGGCAAGCTTCTTTTGCTGGCCGGGGTATTTATCGACCGGTTCGGCATTGAAAAGGCAGGGCGCATGACTCCTGCCGGCAGCTTCGGCGCTTTTACCCGTACACTGAAAGAAGAGGAAATGGCACAATTTGCCAAGATCGTCCCTTGGGGCTGCACATCGGCCCATGCAGCTGGCACAACTGTGCGGCTGCTCACAGATAAGCGTGTTTATGTGCGCAATGGACTGACCTTTCCAACCCATCTATCCTTATCGAATTCACAAGTAGATCATGCCAGAAAACAATTGCGCCTTTCGTTCGAAAACCGGTTTCCCACCTTGCGCCATGTCGAGTTCGAATATGTCTATGGCGGCATGATCCCGTTGACCATAAACGGCCAATCTTTCTTCTTTCAAAAAAGCCCGAATGTTTATGCCGCCGCAGTTGGCGATGGATGCGGCTTGACCCGCAGTTCTATGCTGGGGCTTTATCTGGCAGAATTGGCCAGTGGCATCGACGGTGAAGAAGTCCGCCATCTCCTTAAAACAAGCAATCCCGGCTGGTGTCCGCCCGAACCAATAAAAACCTTTGCCGCCAACATACGGATGAAGCTGGAAGAATATCAGGCGCGCGGTGAAGTGTAGAGCGCTTTTCGACCTGATGCTATCCGGCCGGCGCGTCTCAAGCTTTTGATGTGTCGCGGTATCTTATCCGATAGATGATTCACATCAATCGGGAACCGCTTTAGGGTCAAGACTATTCATTTGAACGAAACGACAGGTTGAGAATTTGCTGGGAACGCAGAGATGCGCCACAGGATTTATGACCATTCCCAAGCCGCTTCGCTTTTTCGGCATCGCCTTTCTATCGTTGCGGGACACAATCCTTTCGCCGGTTGATACCGGCGAAAGTTTTCTTATTACGATGGAGATTTTGACGCGTCTTTTGCTTTTTTCTTACGACGCCACGGCGCATCGGCAAGCCAATTTCCCGCCATGATGGAACCATAGGGCACGACCTCGTCAACAATGTCAGCAAGGCCATATTCCTTTATCTGCGCTCGCACCGTATCGGCATTTTTATAGGCGGAGGGCAGTTCCGACACATCGGGCTTTCCCGCAAAAAACCGTACATCAAGTCCTTTTGTTTCGCGCGCCATCACAGCCGCAATATCACGCTCGCTTAAGCCGCGACTATCGGCGCCGAATTCAGCACAAAGACTACGAACGTAGCCCGAGCGCGAAAAATTACGCCCTGCACCATGGGGCGAAAACCCTAAACCATGGGATGCATTTGATCCGCGCACGATCAAAATCGGCTCAGCCATATTCAACGGAATAAGCGTCAGATCCGTCGCATCATGCGCCCAACCGTCAAAAGCCGGCGTTGCACCTTTAGCATGATAGAACAGACCATCACTTTTTTGGAACACAAAATTATGCTCGTTCCAAAACCGGTCATTCACACGCACACCAAGTTTTTCGGCTGCGAGATCATGAATGGCGAAATGATTTTCCTTTGTCCACTGGCGAACGATCTGAAGCGCTGACCAATAGCGTTCTCCTTCCTCGCTTTCTGCCGGGATCCACGCATTAACCTTATCTGTTTCCGGTGATAGGATTTCACGAAACTTGTTCGCAATTTTCATTCCGCGGTCATAAAGACGAGCGCCGGGTGCACGCGAGCCGTGATGCGTGACAAGAACCGTCTCGCCTGTCGATTTCAACTGCCCGACATAAGCAAAATGGTTTCCATCGCCCTGTGTCGCAAAATGCTCTATCGCGGTACTCGTCATGGCATCAAGATACGGGTTGTCCTCAAATGCCTGCATGGTCTGGTTACTAGGCCGGACTTGCGCACCGCGCGCACGACCACCGGGACCAAAATGGGTGGACTGATGCACAGCATCAAGCAATGCGGCCGGATCAACACCCGAAAACACCGAAAGTGCCATTGAACAACAGATATCGGCCGAATGCATACCGGGATGGATCGCCTGCGATGCAACCACACCACCAACCGGAATATTGCCAATAGCACCGGTCGGGCAAGCGTCTGGCATAATCGCTGCCGCTTTTACAACCGGCGTCATGGCAAGTTTGCGCATCGTCGCGATAACATTCTCGACATTCTTCTGCTCAATCTCGTTTTCACCACGAATATTGACATGAATGGGAACGCTGCCTTCAGTTTGCAACGGCAAACTGGGCGGAGGCGCGAAAGTGAGTGCCTTTTGCAGAGCAAGATCTATTGCGCCGCCGCTTGCCAAAACTGCGTTTGCAGCCTCCAGAGCAGGGTTAAACCATTTTCCCGGTTTCATACCAGCATTAATCAGATCCTGTCCGCTTAGTGTCTGTGTCATTTTCTTTTCTGCTTTTTTGCAGCCTTTCTTCCTGAGTTTAAAATTGTTACGTTTTGTATTCCTGTTCTGGTGACAAAATTTGCAGGACATTTTCCTGAGCTACTGACTTCATCCGAATCTGGGATGACTTGAACATCCGACCTCTCCGTTTTGCGGAGCGCTCTACCCATGTAGTCCTGCATGCATTCACCAGACAAGAAATTGCGGCGACAAATAGAGACAAAACCCGGATGATCCCGCCCATGCCAAAGAGCGTCTTCCAAGGGGGAGTCGAACCACACCAGATCATCCATTAATGGCGGATGTAGTTTTGTCGGGCATTCGCCGCATCATTTGGTTAAACATTGTATGACGACGAGTGTTGAAAAGACTTCTTCCGTTTGGAAGAGAGGGCTTCGAACCCACCGCTCCGTAGAGTTACCATGTAGTCTGTTCGGGCATTCGTCACATGACAGTTGAAATCTTACCTTTCTTACAGCTCTACGTCTTCATCCTACGCATCTTCTTGCTTTTGATAATACGCGTCGAATTAGCGCGTTTCGTCTTTTTATTTAGAATTGGCTGTTATGAATATGACTGACAGCATCGGCGACAAAGAGCGACAAAACACCGGCGGCTCCGCCCATGCCAAAGAGCAAGCTCTTACGGGGCATAAAGCCACACCAGATCGTTGGAGGATGTAGTTTTGCCGTGCATTCGCCGATTGAATATTTGAAAAAGTGTGACGACAAGTTCGGTAAAGACATCTTCCTTGCGGAAGTTCGGGCAGATGCCCAACGGCTCGTGATAGGAAACGTGTAGTCTTAACCAGCATTCGTCACACTTAGAGCGTATTTCGATCTAGTAGGTTGAGCTCGACGCTCTAATTCAAAGTTCAGTTTTTTCTATCATTTCCATCCAATTCACTTTCCCTTCTTTTCGGGTGGCAAACTCATTCACCAGGTCAAAGACGGCGTCGGAAAACCCACCTATATTCAATACGTCATCACCGTTAAGCGCGGGCGTGTCGGTATATGGCTGTATATCCAGACAGACCATTTTCGCCTGCGGATTGCGCTTTTTTATACGCCGCCATTGCAGCATCATTTCCGTCGGCCTTCCAAATTGGTTCGCATCGACCCATGATTGATTGTCCGATATAAAAAACACCAGATCGACTTTCTCATTTCGGTTGGCCAGTTTTTTTAATGGTGCCGAACAATTTGTTCCGCCGCCACAAACATTTGCCAATTTTTGCGCATTGGTCATCACGCTGTCACGTCCATTCAAGTCGAGATTGACAACCTCGTTCTCAAACGGAAGCACAGTCGCATGCGGATTGCGTCGCAAAAAGGCTGCCGTTATCAATCCAGCCACGTCAACACAGCGCACCGCTGAAGTCGCGCCCTTTCGATAGCCTGTTATCGCAGAGCTCATCGAACCGGAAACATCCGGGCACAACACCATTCGCCCCTTGAAGCTTGGCACATTTTGCAAAGAAACTTCCATTGCATCCTGTAATGCATCACGCACTTCTGGCGGCACCTGAACATCAGCCATTTTCCAAGCCATGAGCAGCTGATAGGGGAAAACTTTTGCACGCCTGATTTCGTCGGCATCGCGCAATCTTTCGGCAACAACAAAGCCCATACCAGCAACGTCAAAGACGCCCTTTCTGGCAAACATATTCAAGTTTTGGCGCAATGTCTGCCAGCTTACCCTTTTAGCAACTTGTGCCCATTGCACAGCTTCAAGCGGCAAAGTGGTCAGCATTTGAAACGGAACATTGGGCACCGCAAGGGTATGGTCCCGCTTGAACGCTTCAAACTGTGCAACAAGTTCCGGCAAAGCGGCGACATCATAAGGCTTTCTTAAAAGCCAGGCGTAGAAAGCCTTCCTTTCTTCATCCTGTGGTTTGGGATGAACCATTTTTACAACATCCGCCAAGGATGGGTCGTTGCCAACCGAAGCATTGAGCAATTGCTGTACCGAGGCACGTTCCAGCCAGTTCTGCACCATTTTTTTCGGACGTGTACCAAGCGACTTTCGCCCTGCGGCACCTGAACGCATCAATTGAACAAAATTACGCAGCATCTTGCCGTTTTTTATCACGTGCGGAAAAGCTCTCGTAAACAGCGCATGATCCAATGAGGAAAGAACGGCCAGCAGCGTTGCAGGCATATCTTTCATATGTCCCTGACGGGCAGCGTAAACCGCAACCTTTGCCAGAAATTCAGGATCGACCTGAGCCGAAAGTTCCAGCACTTTTGCCAGTTGCATTTCGCCCGTTCCGTAGAACGTATTGTTGAATGTGCCGGTCTCCGCCAATTGGGCCAATGCATCATAGGCAGATAGCTGATAGGACGGCGCACTTTCCATATTGCGCCCATCGGTACCGGCAAGCCATTTACCAAAATATTTTTTAAACACTGCCTTGTTTGCCATGATAGCACCTCTTTATCTGTTATGCCCTTAACATTTCAAGAACTGTGCCAAGTTGAAAAAAAATTCAAAAATATAACGTTATAAATTTACAAAGTATTGTTTTCATTGCATATTTATTTTTGGAAAGAATTTTCAGCGACAAAAACCGTTGACAAAGGCCCTTGAGTAATATCTCATTCTATATAAAATTTTATAAGGTTTTATATAAATGAAGCGAACAGTCGTTTTTAGTATTCTGGGCACAACACTGGATCAGGTTAAACGACGCAAGCGCTTGGGCAAATGGCGCCCCAACATCAGTCTTTGCATGCAGCCGGGTTTGTTTGTTGATCGGCTGGAACTTATCCATGGTGAAACGTCGCAGAAGCTGGCAAGCAATGTTGTCAGCGATTTACAGGAAGTGGCACCGGCGACCCGCGTTCGCGAACATATTTTGAATATGGATGACCCATGGGATTTTGCCGAGGTCTATAATGCGCTGCGCGATTTCGCGCGTGGCTATCCTTTCGACCCCGACCATGAAGATTATCTCGTCAACATTACCACGGGTACCCATGTTGCGCAGATTTGTTGGTTTTTATTAACAGAAGCGCACCTTATTCCGGCGCGGCTGATACAGCTTTCACCACCACAAAACCGCGAAGAAGGTGATGGTTTTGTCGGCACATACAAGATTATCGACCTCGACCTGTCGCGTTATGATGATATTGCCAAGCGTTTTGCGTCGGAACGTCTGGACGCGACGAATTTTTTGAAATCAGGCATTTCCACACGCAATGCAGCATTCAACCAAATGATAGACGAGATTGAACGCGTGGTGATCCGTTCCACGGCACCTGTCCTGTTGATGGGGCCGACAGGCGCGGGAAAATCGCAATTGGCGCGAAAAATATTCGAATTAAAAAAGAGAGAGCGAAAAATCATCGGTGCCTTTGTTGAAGTCAACTGTGCAACACTGCGCGGCGACCAAGCCATGTCCACACTATTCGGACATGTCAAAGGGGCTTTTACCGGTGCACAAGGCGAGCGTGCCGGCTTGATGAAAACTGCCGATAAGGGTGTTCTTTTTCTTGATGAAATTGGCGAGTTGGGCTTGGATGAGCAGGCAATGTGTCTGCGGGCATTGGAAGAAAAGCGTTTTTTTCCTTATGGCAGTGATCGGGAAATCGCCGTTGATTTCCAGCTGATTGCCGGCACCAACAAAAATCTGGCCAAAGCAGTTGCTGAAGGAAAGTTTCGCGAAGACCTATTTGCGCGGCTCAATCTATGGACTTTCCAATTACCCGCCTTGCGAGAGCGACCAGAAGACATTGAACCGAATCTCGATTTCGAGTTGCACAAACATTTGGAGACGGAAGGCCAAAACATTACATTCAACCGCGAAGCGCGCGATATGTTTTTGACTTTTGCCACCGGTTCAAACGGGGTTTGGCGCGGTAATTTCCGCGATCTTTCCGCCTCTGTAACGCGTATGGCAACCTTTGCCGCACAAGGCCGCATTACCTGTGATATCGTAGAAAAAGAGATTCAACGTCTCAAACAGCTTTGGAAAGCTGAAACCGATAGCAAAGACGACTGGCAGACTATCCTGACTGAAATATTGGGTGCCGATGGCATGACAGAGATCGACCGTTTTGATGCGGTACAATTGGCCGATGTCATTAATGTCTGCCGGTTGCACACAACCGCGAGTGCTGCGGGACGGGCGTTGTTCGCCCATTCCCGTGATGTTAAGAAAAGCAAAAACGATGCCGATCGTCTGGTGAAATTTCTTGCTAAGTTCAACTTGCGATTTGACGACTTGATGTAAATTCTGCCCGCCGACCGCTATTTTAGGATGATATTGAAGGCGGCGAAGAGATCAGTCCGTTAGGAACGGAGCAATGACTCCGTCCCTGCTTCGGATAAGACTAAAACCGCGCATTGTGCGCCTTCAGTTTCCTCCGTCCATAGATCATCGAGGCCAGACAGAGCAGAACCAGCAACACCACGCAGATTGCCGGTGCAATAAATGGCTGCACCAGCGCAAGTAAGGGCTGCGGGCCGCCAGCCCGTATTGCTGCAACATCAGCCACACTGACATGCAAATTGGCATTGCCGAATGATGTCAACACGTAGTTGGCAATTTTTTCAACATCGTCATCCGACAGTTCAGCGATTTGCGACCCCTTGCCGAATGTCGGCATGATGACAGTGCCAAGATCGCTTTGACGACGAACGCCAAAAAGCATGGCGGCCACGAGATTATTGGGATTACCACGGCTTGTAGCTGAATTTCCTATTAGCGATGGATAGGCCTGATTATCGCTGCCTTTGCCATCCGGTTGATGGCAGCTGGCACAATAGCCCGAATAAAGCGCCATCCCGCTTTGCAATGTATTATTCGCGGTTTGCGGTTCAGTTCCACGAATTGTTGCTTCCAGATCGACATTGTCGGTTGCCTGCTCGACTTTTTTAGCATTCGCATGATTGATCGGCGGAACAACTTTTAAATATGCGGCAATAGACTGTAGATCGCCGTCTGGAAGGTAACGAAAACTATCTTCTACGGCCTCGGCCATGGGGCCGGCGGCCTGCGCTTTGCCAGCCAGTTTTCCAGTTTTCAGATAGGTGACAATGTCTGTTTCACTCCAAGTGCCTATCCCGCTTGCAACATCTGGCGTGATATTTGGCGCATACCACGAACCGACCTGTCCGCCGCCAAGATAATCGGCGCTATCCGAACCCATCAATAAATTTCTTTGCGTGTGGCAAGTGCCGCAATGCCCCAAAACGTCAACAAGATAGGCCCCGCGATTTTGCTGATCCGTCAGCTTGGGATCGGGAGAAAAAACTTTATGCCGCGCAAAAATGACATTCCACACCGACATGACGTAGCGCTGATTGAAGGGAAAACCCAATCGGGTTTGCAGCGTGGGTGCTGCATCAACCGGTTCGGTTGCAAGGGTCAGATAGCTATAAAGCGCGGCAATATCTGTATCCGTCATCTGCTGGTAGGTATCATAGGGCATAGCCGGATAAAGATGGGTGCCATCCGGTCTTATGCCTTGGCGCATCACCGTCTTGAATTGCTCCAACGTATAACTGCCAATGCCATATTGCTTTGATGCAGTGATATTGCTTGAAACGATAACACCAAGCGGTGAGACAATCGCATAATTACCGGCATAGGGCTTACCTTGCGCATTAGGCGCGGTGTGGCAGGCAGCACAATCGGCTGCAATGGCGATCTTGCGTCCCTGTTCAATTTTCCCCGCATCGGAAAGCTGCGCGGATGCCAATCCCATAGGTAATAAAATCGTTATGAAAACAGCGCAAATCGAACTGACGAGTGAAAAAGAAATTGCGCGCATCATGATTTTTTCACCAATCCATGGGACATATCGTCCGCAGCCTTCAATGCCAAAGCAGCCATTGTGAGTGTGCTGTTTACAACACTGGCCGAAACCATTGCCGCACCGCCCGGCACCCACAGATTTTCATGGTCATGGGTGCGACAATTTCTATCAACAACCGAGTCACGCGGATCATCTCCCATAATACAGCTGCCCATAATATGGTTATTGGCATTGAGTGCTGTTGTAATGCTGAAATCTTCACCGCCGAAAAGCTGACCGATATGTTTAAGCTGCTTGCATGACTCTTCATAACCGCGTTTGACATAATCACCGACATCGTAACGGATATCTGGACAGGGCAGCCCATGGGGATCCAGCCGGTCGGCACTGAGTGTCAAACGATTTTCAGGATCGGGCAGAGGTTCAAGGCTGATGGAAAGATCAACCCCGTGGGTGACCCGTTTACGGATCTCTGCATCCAGCGCTTTGCCATAAAGACCTTTGGCCAAGGCGGCTTTGGTGGCGGCGGTAACCTGTGTAATATTGTAAACGATGATTTTCGTTGCAGAATATTGCGACCGGAATGCGCCATCGCGCGGCCCTACCAGGCAAGAACTTTGCGCCGGCCCCTGCCCCAACCACAAAGGCTCGCTGGTTTGAAAATAACAGTGAAAACCGGAGTGATCCATCATGTTGCGGCCAACCTGGTCGGACGAATTGGCAATCCCGGCGGGGTTTCTGTCATTGGCCGCCATTAACAATAAACGCGGG
Organism: Bartonella sp. LJL80; assembly: GCF_054871565.1. Classification (NCBI taxonomy): domain Bacteria; kingdom Pseudomonadati; phylum Pseudomonadota; class Alphaproteobacteria; order Hyphomicrobiales; family Bartonellaceae; genus Bartonella; species Bartonella sp. LJL80. Next base: position 27,832 of record NZ_JBTXLM010000005.1, on the reverse strand, counting down.
CTTTCAATGGCGTTTCCGGCAATAACAAATTGCTGACCGCTGGCTTTATGCGACACATGGTTTTCATCATACCAATGGACAGCAGTCACCCGGTTGTTTTCATCCGTATCAATGCGATAGACAACCGATTGGGCAAGCACGACCGCACCCTTTGCCTCTGCCCGCATGACATGGTGAATACCATTATACATGGCACCGATAGGACAGATGGGCTGACAGTTGTTATTGCCCGCACAAATAGGCCTTTCCTGCCATTGTCTGGTTGAACGCGCCTGCGGGATAGGGACGCTGCGATAGCCGTGCGGATTAACAACCTCGGCGAAGCGTTTGTCGCCATAGCCCCATGGCACCATATCCATTGGATAAGGTTGTGATCTCTGCGACGGTGACTGCAATTGCGGATCGTTGGGGCCAGCCACACCGAGTTGTTCTTCGGCCTGACAGTAATACGGTTCTATTTCTTCATAACTGATAGGCCAGTCACGCCCGACGCCATATAGCGAATGCATTTTGAAATCTTCCGGCAGGTGGCGCCAACACGAGGCTGCCCAATGCCATGTAGTCCCGCCAACTGTGCGCAGATAACCTTGCTTGAATGATGATGCACTGGGGCCGGTTAAATGGACATAGTTGTTTTCCGGCCAATAAAGCGGTGCGGGTGCTTTGTCCGATTGCGGATAAAGCCCCTGATAGTCCGATCCGTTACGGTTATCAAAAGGCATGTTGCGCCAGTTTTCAACCGCCTGAGCGCGCGTAATCCGCAATCCTGCCTCAAGGATCACAACCGAGTGGCCTTGGCTGGCCATGCGGTCGGCGATGAGTGAACCGACAACGCCGGAGCCCACAACAATCACATCGGCACTCACATCACCATTGTGAAATTCCGGTTTTTTAACCATCGTGAATAATACCTGTTTATAAAATGGAAGGTTGGGTTTCGGGCATGCGGCTGACACCGGGTGGCAGGCTGTCTTTCCAATAAAGCGGGCCCTTGCTGCCATAGGTCGGCACAATCAGCCCGTCCGATACAGGGCGATACATCAATGCTTTTTCGTAAGCGACAACAACCGGCCCGTCATCGGTTTTGACGGTGCCGGTGTACCAAGCCGCAATGATCGACAATGCTGCCGCTTTCAAATCTTCGGCATTGATGGCGGCCATGTTGTCTTCAACAGACTTTAGTGGCGATGTTAGACTGAACAGCTCGCTGCTTTGCGTGATGAAAGCCGGATTGTGGTGTGCCAACGCATCCTGAATACGCCGCGCCGTGATCGGGGAAAGATCGCTATAGCCGGTCAGTGCGCATGAAAGCTTCAGAAAATCCGCCACCGGAATTTTTTGTGCTTCACCTGCAAAGGCAGCTTTTGATAAAAAAGTGCAAGCTAGAAGCGCCCCGACACTTTGCAACAATAAACGCCGGTCTAAAACAAAAGCGCTATTGCTATTTTCCCGCATCGTCGCAGGTTGACTTGATTTCGATTTTTGCATGGCCCAATGTATCCCGTAAAGTGCCCGCAATTTAGCAGACTGTGCAGACACGGACACATCACATATAATCAAGATTAAGTGAGATTGCGGGTAACGCGTTATAGCATTTTCCGAAAAGTGTGAAGCGCATGCGCAGGAGAATTGATACACCGGATCAATTCTCTATCCTGCTCCTATCGGACAAAAAATCGTACCCTAGAGGCCTATTGGAGATTTACCCCCCGAAGATCAACGTGATGTCTCCGCCCTTTTCGCACCCAAAAAAACAGCCGGGCGATGAAACCCGGCTGTGTATCGAAACTCTTTTTTTGCCGAAGCGGCTTATCTTAGCGATAGACAATACCGCCATCAGTCAACATAGACTGACCGGTGATATAGTCTGAATCCGAACTTGCCAGGAACGAGACAAAATTTGCCACATCTTCCGGTGTTTGCGCGCGCCCAAGCGCAATACCGTCGACAAACTTCTTATAGGTCTCGCCTTCTTTAGCACCTGTTGTCTCAGCAAACCGCTTGTCAATCTCAACCCACATATCGGTTCCGACAACACCGGGGCAATACGAATTCACGGTGATGCCCTTCGAAGCATATTCTTTGGCGGCTGTTTGTGTCAAAGCGCGCACGGCAAATTTGGTTGCCGAATAAACGCCGAGCATAGCGAAACCTTCATGGCCGGCAATGGATGAGGCGTTGATGATTTTGCCTTTTTGCTTGCGCTCGATAAACTTTTTCGCCGCAGCCTGTATGCCCCATAATGTCCCTTCGACATTGATTTTAAGGATTTTATCCACTTCCTCAGGCGTTACATCGGCCAAGGCATTTACCTGTGCGATACCTGCATTGTTGATCATCACATCAAAGCCGCCAAGATCTTTTTCGGCTTTGTCGATCGCTGCATAAACATCTTCACGTTTGGAAACGTCTGCCGTAATTGTCGTTGCTTTGCAGCCCAGGGCTTCCACTTCCTTGGCAACACCGGCAAGCTTGTCTTTTTGGATATCGACAAGTGCAATATCAAACCCGTCTCTTGCCAACCGCAAGGCTATTCCGCGGCCAATTCCCTGACCTGCACCGGTGACAACTGCAACTTTAGCCGACATGACAACTCTCCTTTTTTGTTAACGCATCTCTTTAGCACTTAAGAACGAAAACACTGCGGAACAAGGGGCAAAGCACCGATAAAACGACAATTCAAATCGAAAGGTCAAACGATGCGGCTTGGAGTTTCCAGCTTTGATTTTGTCGGATGACCTCTATCCTTGCAAGCGGTGCAATATCCATCCTGAATAAAGACGCCAAGGGTGCGGAAAGAACATGGACCAAAACGCATCGGATAATGATTGCGTCGGTAAGATACAGAACAAGGTTGCTGCTGTCGTTTAGATTTTCAATCCATTCTACACATTTGTCATAGATCTGCGCATAAGAGCTTCCCCCATGCGGGCTGACGTAAGGGTCTTGCAACCAAGCTTGCAAAGCCAACGGCTCTTCTTTGGCAATATCCTTCAAAGAACGCCCCGCCCAACGGCCAAAATCATATATCGGCAAGTCTCTATCAATTGTATAGGGATATTGGAGCCGCTCAGCCGTTGCAGTGGCTGCTAGACAGGGCGCGCAAACAACGCTTTTCAGGTGCTCCAATTTGGACATATCGGAAATAGCGATATCGCCATCAAGGGCCTCGTTACCGGGAAAGATGCCGCGCCGTTGGGCTATAGTTTCAGCATGGCTGAGCAAGGTTATATGCAACAAATCGTGATCCCTGTTTTTGCGGCCATATTGCTTTGACAGACTTTTGCAATCGGCATATCATAGTCCAACATTCAATATCGTGGAACCCGGTGTCAATCCGGGGCGGTCGCGCCACTGTGACTGTCTACCATGTATGGGACAGAAGCCAGAACGTCGATTTGAATGTTTTTTACTTCACAACGGGACGCGTAATCCTAAGGAGGTTATCTATGTCTGTCAAAACGGTCACTGCACCGCAAACTCTTTCCATCCCTGTCAAAGACATTCTGCCCTGGGCGATTTTTGGCGGCCTTTTATGCCTGATAGCGCTCTACTTCATCACAACGGAACAAGGTGCCCTATCAGTTTTTAGCGGCACGACCATCCATGAATTTGTGCATGACGGGCGCCATCTTCTTGGCTTCCCTTGCCATTGAGGAGATGAAACATGATGGGTTCTCTCCTTTATAGGGGCATGCTTGTCGGCCTTGTGGCCGGTTTGATTGCCTTCGGTTTTGCTCGCCTTTACGGCGAACCTTATGTGGATGCGGCCATTGCTTTTGAAGAGCAACATGCCGCTATGGAAGAAAGTGGCGGACACAGCCACGGACAAGAAGAAGAAATTGTCAGCCGTTCGACACAGGCGGGCCTGGGACTTCTTACTGGTCTGGTCGTCTATGGTGCGGCGGCAGGTGGTCTATTTGCCTGTTTATGCGCATTTGCCTTCGGACGGTTAGGGCGCCTTGGGGCCAAAGCGACAAGCCTTCTCCTTGCCGTTTCGGCTTTTATTGCCGTCGTCTTGATGCCACAACTTAAATATCCGGCCAATCCGCCTGCTGTCGGCAGTCCTGAAACCATCGTCAGCCGGACGGAATATTATTTCGGCCTTATCCTGATATCGTTATTGGCCATGATCCTCGCCTATCTGGCGGCCCATAAGCTTGCAGAAAAATATGGCAGCCTCAATGCTGCCATCACGGCGGGTTTCGGTTATATCGTGTTTATGGCGGTCGTTTATCTTATCATGCCAATCATTAACGAGGTTCCAGCCGATTTTTCCGCCGATGTCTTATGGCATTTCAGAACGGCGACATTCGGAATACAGGCCATCTTATGGCTGATATTGGGTGTCGGCTTTGGCTATCTTGCAGAAAAGCGGCTCAAGGCGTCTTGAGCCAAATACCTTTAGCGTTTTTAGCGTTTTGAATACACGCATTAAACCCACGTTTGAATGCATGTATGCATTCATGAGAAGCCCAATTGGCAAACGGGTGCCGGATTATTTTACCGGCAGAAGCAATCGCCACTTTTCAACCCACGCTATAACACCGGCATGACTTTTTGGTGGGCAGGAAGCCAAGCGCTTGCTGCCCACTTTTCATATCGGCATGGCAGTGGCTCAAAGCTTCACAGAATATTGTAGGAATTACACATTGTTGTGTATAGTCGAAACCAAGTCAAACCAGCATTGTTAGCCTCTATTGACGTGAGGAGTTAGCAATGACGAAATCGAATAAATTCATGACGATCTTCCGGGTTGTTTCAGGCAACTTCATGGAAATGTTCGATTTCATGGTCTATGGCTATTATGCGTCTTATATTGGCGATGCGTTTTTCCCCTCCCACGACCCGACTGCCTCGCTGCTCAAGTCTTTTGCGGCCTTTGGTGTTGGTTTTCTTATGCGTCCGCTCGGTGCATTTGTACTGGGTGCCTATACCGATCGGGTCGGTCGCAAAAAGGGTTTGTTGCTAACGCTGACCCTCATGGCAACCGGTACTCTGCTTTTGGCGATTACGCCCGATTACGCCTATATTGGTGTGCTGGCACCGATGATCGTTTTACTAAGCCGCCTTTTACAAGGCTTCTCTGCCGGTGCAGAACTGGGTGGGACATCGGTTTATCTGGCGGAAATATCCAACAACACCAATCGCGGCTTTTATGTCAGCTGGCAGTCGGCAAGCCAACAGGTTTCGGTGATTTTTGCCAGCGGCCTTGGCGTGTTGCTGCATTCGTTTTTTTCTGTCGACTTTATCGCGGGATTTGGCTGGCGTATTCCATTTCTCATTGGCTGCCTCATCGTACCGGTGCTGTTTTACATCCGCAGTTCGATGATGGAGAGTGAAGTATTCGAAAAGAACAAATCCCGCCCCGGCATAAAAGAAGTTTTTCATTCCATTGTGGCTGACTATCCGGTCATTCTCCTTGGCATGATGATGGTGGGCATGACAACCGCGACCTTCTATCTGATCACCGCTTATATGCCCACTTTCGGCCGCGTAGAATTGAAATTAACGGCGATGGAAAGCCTGATCATTACGACTTGCATCGGGTTTTCGAATTTCTTCTGGCTGCCGGTCATGGGTTCTGTCAGCGACAGGCTGGGGCGCAAACCGATTTTGATTGCCGCTACAATCGGCACAATCATCACCGCCTTTCCGCTGATGTTGTGGCTGGCATCTGCACCTAGTTTTCCGCGCCTTCTCATCGTCGGCATGTGGCTGTCATTCCTTTATGGCAGTTACAATGGCGCCATGGTTGTGGCTTTGACAGAAGTGATGCCCGCCGCCGTGAGAGCCACCGGCTTTTCACTTGCCTATAGTCTGGCAACCACGATATTTGGCGGTTTCACCCCCTTCATCTGTACATGGCTCATCAATATGGCACGCCATTCGCTGAGCGCCGACCATGCCTGGATTGCCGATGCCATGCCCGGCGTATGGTTGACGGTGATCGCCTTGATGAGCGTGATTGCGGTTTTCGCACTCTATCGCATACGCAGCCATCTTTCCAATGCCCACACGGTAGAGCTGTGATAAACAATCAAAACTTGAAATGGCCGCTTTTTTTTCAAAAGGCGGCCATTGCGAAAACTTATTTCCTCACGCGCAGCGTACTGTTCCAATAGCCGAAAACGGCATAAAAAACGACACCGATACACGACCATATGAAGCAATAATAACGGGTCGATGCCGGCAGATTCCAGAACAAATAGATGCAGCCAAGGATAATGATCGGCCCGCTCAGCCACACAAATGGTACCTTGAACTTACGCGGAAGCTGCGGTGCGGTGATGCGTAGTGCTATAAGGCTGAAGCCGGTCGCGGTAAAAGCAATCAATGTGCCCGCATTGGCAAGTGCTGCAATTTCATCCAAACGGAAGATACCGGCACAGATCGAGATCAAAACTGCTGTAAACAGCGATGTAACAATCGGCGTACCGGTTTTGGCATGCACACGGGACAAAGCTTTCGGCAATAATCCGTCACGCCCCATAACGAAGAAGATACGTGTCTGCCCATAGAAATAGGCCAATATCACTGTGGGAAGCGTAATGACAGCGATGGCACCAATAATGGCGGCTGTCGTCCCTTGTCCCAGATTGCGCAAGATGAAGGCAAGCGGCTCGGTACTGGTGGAAAACTCTGTGTAGTGGCTGGCACCGACAGCAGCGACAGCCACCAGCACATAGACCACAATGCAAATAATCAGAGAGCCGATAATGCCGATCGAGAGATCGCGTTTGGGGTTCTTTGTTTCTTCCGCCGCTGTTGCTATCGCATCAAAACCGTAAAATGCAAAAAACACAATGGAGGCGGCGGCCATAACCCCGCTTTCAAAGACTTTGCCATGTTCAACAGTGACTGTCTTTTCAAAGCCATAGGGCATGAAGGGATGGAGATTATCGGCGTTGAAATAGGGAAGCGCAATGGCCACGAACAAGCCCAATGCAGCAATCTTTATGATGACCAAGATAACATTGACAATGGCACTCTCACGCGTGCCGATGATGAGCATACCCGTTACGGCAAAGACCACCAGAACCGCTGGCAGATTGATCAGTCCGCGTTGGCCGTCAATAGAAACCGTATGATAGCCGACCGTCAGCCAATAGGGCAGATCAATGCCCAAACCATGCAAAAAGCCCACCGCATAACCCGACCAGCTGACAGCAACAGTGCTGACGACCAAGGAATATTCCAAAATAAGTGCCCAGCCGACAAACCATGCCAGAAATTCACCCAAAGCCACATAGGAAAACGTGTAGGCACCGCCGGTGCGCGGAATTGCCGTTGCAAGCTCCGCATAGGCAAAACCGGCGCATGCAGATATGACGCCGGCAATAACAAACGATAGCAGAACTGCGGGGCCTGCGCGCTCTGCACCAACGCCGATCAGCGTATAGATGCCGGTGCCAATCGTTGCCCCAACACCCAAAGCAATGAGATGGGCCCAGCCCAGTGTCGGGCGAAGCTTGTTTTTAAGCTCGATTTGATATGGTTTTTTTCTGAATATAGAAATCATCCTTTTCCCCTTTTATTTTTGGTGGATGTCTATTACCGTCTGGCCCGAGGTCGGACTTTATCGACTGATACTTTTGACCAGCTGATTGGCAGCAAAAACAAAGCGGTAAAACCCTGTCATCAATGCACGATTTTTGACAATTTTTGGCTCACTCAACGGCATGGGCAGCGTGTCGTCATTGGCGCCGCTCAACAATTCGGCCAAAGCTTTTCCAAAAACGGTTCCCGGCGTTATGCCTCGTCCATTGTAGCCGATAGGCGTATAAAGATTGTCGGCCAGACGATGGATGCGCGGCAAATGGTCGGGTGTCATGGCGATGTTTCCATGCCAGGCGGATTCAAATTCAATCTCGCCCAATTCCGGGAAAAGTGTCTCGAGCCGCTTCCGCGCCCAGCGCTTTGACAAGCCGTCCAGCCCGCCAATGACACTGCCCATGGAACCCACAATGATGCGGCCGAAATTGTCCCTCCGGACAGAAAACATGATCGTGCCGGTATCCCATAGCCCCTGCCCTTCTTTAAGAATATGCGCCGCCTTTTCACCAAAAGGTTTTGTCGCCAGCTGGAAATAATGGATAACGGTGATGGTTTTTTGCAACTGCGGCCATAGGCCATCGGTATAGCCGTTTGTGCCGAGGACAACTTTTTTGGCCCTTACACGACCACGCGAGGTCATCAGGCACCACTGATCGCCGTCACGCTGAATTTTTTGAACCTCGACACCGGTTCTGATCCTTGCACCGGCATCTCGTGCGGCCCGTGCCAGGCCGCGCACATAGCCCATCGGGTTGATGGTTCCGGCGCGGTGGTCAAGCAGCCCGCCATAAAAACCATTCGTGCCGATTTTTTCTGCCGCCTCTGCGCGTGACAAAAGATCGACGGGTGCACCCAAACGGTGCCAATCTTCCGCGCGTCTTGCCAGATCCTCATAGCCTTTGGGCGAGTGGGCCGCGTGAATTGTGCCGCTGCGGTGCGGTTCACACGCGATTTTATAACGTTCTATCAAAGAAAAAACATAGTCGGGCGCGTTTCCCAACACATCAATCAGCTTAAGCGCAACGTCTTCGCCCATAAGCTCGGAAACCTGACGCGGAGGCAGCCACAAACCCGCATTGACCAAACCGACATTGCGGCCTGAACCGCCAAATCCTATCTGGTTCTTTTCAAGAACAATGCAATCCTGACCACGTTCGCTGGCATGGAGCGCGATGGAAAGGCCGGTAAAGCCGCCGCCGACTATGGCAATGTCGGCGGTTTGGTCGCCATCCATTTCAGCGGAATAATCACTTTCCTGCGCAGATTTATCCCATAAGGAAATTGGTTGTGTCGCCATTTTATGCTCCCATTTGTTGGACAGAATGGGAGGATCGACGCACTCTTTATGGTGCTTGAACTTCCATTATGTCTGAAGATTTCTACGATTGAATGCCTTGCCTTGAACCTATCCAATAAGACGTTTGCCATTTCGACAGACCCATGCAGAAGGCTATCAACCGTGTATAAGAAGTTTCTCGCTCGCAGCCTTTATTCGCTGCATAGCCTCTCGCAGCTCTTGTTCACTCGTGGCATATGAAATGCGAAAAAACGGTGCAAGACCGAAATAGGTGCCCGGCACAACTGCAACATCTGCGGCCTGCAACAGATAATCGCAATAATCGATATCAGTTTTTAAAAGCCTATCGTCGGGTGTTTTTTTACCTAAAATGCCGGAGCAATCGGCAAAGGTGTAGAATGCACCTTCCGGCTTTCGGCAGTTTATACCGTTTATAGTGTTCAGGACGTCGACAACCAGATCGCGGCGGTTCTGAAAGCTTTCGCAGCGCTGGCGGACAATGTCCTGCGGGCCATTCAAGGCCGCAACGGTGGCTGCCTGGCTGATGGATGACGGGCACGATGTCGACTGGCTTTGCACAACAGCCATGGCTTTTATCAATTTCTGTGGCCCCGCCCCGTAACCGATACGCCAACCTGTCATTGCATAGGCCTTGGAAACACCGTTGCATATGAGAATGCGGTTTTTCAACTGCGGCATCACAGCCGCGATGGTTGCAAATGTCCGGTTGTCATAAAGGATATGCTCGTAAATATCGTCGCATAGGATCCAAATATCAGGATGCTTTTCCAATACCTGCCCAAGCGCTCGAAGCTGCTCTGCAGTATAAGCGGCACCGGACGGGTTGGACGGAGAGTTCAACAATAACCAACGCGTTTTTGGCGTGATAGCGGCTTCCAGCTTTTCGGCTGAAAGGCAAAAGCCATCATCCTGTCCGCATTCGACAATATGCGGTTTGCCGCCGCAAATGGCAACGATATCGATATAGCTTGTCCAATAGGGCGCGGGGATAATCACCTCATCCCCATCGTTCAATGTCGCCATAAAAGCATTAAACAAGATCTGCTTGGCACCGGCTGCGACAGTGATTTGATCAACCGCATATTCAAGCGCATTATCGCGTTTGAATTTATCGGCGATAGCCTGTTTCAGTTCCGCTGTGCCGTCCAGTGCGGTATATTTGGTATCGCCCGCCCACATGGCCTTGGCGGCAGCTTCCTTGACGAAATCCGGCGTATCAAAATCCGGCTCGCCGGCACCCAAGATGATTGTGGGATGGCCTGCACGCTTGCGTGCTGCCGCCTCTGCCGTGATGCGCAAAATTTCTGAAACACCGATCGAAGCGATCCGTTGCGAGGGGGTGAAGGTATATTCTTGCATGCATTCCTCCCGATTGCCTGCGTGACGTTTTCTGCTTGCCCGACCGAAGGCTTATGCGTCAGAAACCGCAATTCCAAACTATATTCCGTTCAGTCTGATCAGCTCGGACCAAAAGTCCCTCATGACGACCCGACTGTTATTCGCACAACGCTTCTTTCCCGATAGGAGCCGGGGAAAAAACAGTCCGGGGGACTGTTTTTCCGGCGGATGCGTTACACACTTTTTGGGAAGCGCTTTAATCTGCCTGAATGTCGAATTTCACCCCTTGTGCCAATGGCATTTCATAGCCATAGTTAATCGCATTGGTCTGCCGTCGCATATAGGCTTTCCATGCATCTGAACCGCTCTCACGCCCGCCACCCGTTTCCTTTTCACCTCCAAAGGCACCGCCGATTTCTGCCCCGGAAGAGCCCATATTGATATTGGCGATGCCGCAATCGGAACCCACAGCCGAGACAAAACGCTCAGCCTCACGCATATCCGTGGTAAAGATTGCTGACGACAGACCTTGTGGTACAGCGTTTTGCAGCGCGATTGCCTCGTCAAGTTTGTCATATTTCACGACATAAAGAATAGGCGCGAAGGTTTCATCCACCATCGGGCCATTTTGCGCGAGCATTTCCACCAAAGCGGGGCGCACATAAAATGCATTTTGCGCCACACCTTCTTGATAGCGTCCGCCACCATGCACAGTGCCACCGGCCTTTCTTGCGCCATCCAAAGCCCGCTCCATCGCCTGAAAAGATCCTTCATCAATCAATGGCCCCACCAGAACACCATCTTCCAGCGGGTTGCCGATTTTCACATGGGCATAAACCTTTTTCAATTTGCCAATCAACGCGTCATAGACGCTGGAATGCACCATCAAGCGGCGCAGTGTGGTGCATCTTTGCCCCGCAGTACCTATCGCGCCGAAAGCAATAGCCCTGAGTGCCAATTCCAGATCGGCTGACGGTGTAACAATTGCCGCATTATTGCCGCCCAATTCCAGAATGGAACGTCCGAAACGTTTGGCAACATTCTGCCCGACAATGCGGCCCATGGCGGTTGAACCGGTGGCCGAGATGACGGGTACACGACCATCATTGACCAGCGCATCGCCTATTTTATAATCACCGATCAGCAATTGCGCCAAACCGGCAGGTGCCTCGTCAAAGGCGGCCACGACTTTTTCAGCAATCGCCTGCACAGCCAATGCCGTTAACGGCGCCTTTTCTGATGGTTTCCATAAAATCGTGTCACCGCAAACGAAGGCCAAGGCGGCATTCCAGCTCCACACCGCAACCGGAAAATTGAAGGCGGTAATAACGCCGACAGGGCCAACCGGATGCCATTGTTCCTGCAAACGGTGGTCGCAACGCTCCGACCCCATGGTCAAACCATAAAGCTGACGTGAAAGACCGACGGCAAAATCGCATATGTCGATCATTTCCTGTACTTCACCCAGACCTTCCGAGGTGATTTTACCCACTTCTATCGAAACAAGACGGCCAAGATCGTGCTTATAGCGACGTAATTCTTCACCCAGAAGCCGGACAAATTCACCCCGCCGTGGTGCTGGCACCTGACGCCAGATACGGAAAGCGGCGTCGGCTTTTTCAATCGCCTGTTTGGTTTCAGCGCCTGTGCTTTGTACGACTTGGGCGATGATCTCGCCGGAGATAGGAGAGGTTACGGCCAGATCGCCATCACGATAGAGATGCGGTGAAACCCCAATCTTTTCCAGAATTTTTCCGGTTTCAGCTTTCAAGTCATAATGATGTTGCATGGTCGCCTCTCTTGTAGTTTCTTCGTTGTGGCTATTCTTTCCCTATTCTTGTGGTAAAGAACAAATGATGGTAATTCATCACACCATGACGAAATGGAATGGAGGGGGACATGGCGTTATCGCGAAGCCTTATGCCGTCGTTGCAGGAGCTTACGGCCTTTGAAGCAGCGGGGCGGCATAAAAACTTCACCACGGCAGCCGACGAGCTTTCGCTGACACAAAGCGCCATCAGCAAACAGATCAAAAATCTCGAGACGACTTTGGGCGTTGTTCTGTTCAACCGCGCGAAAGGCCGTGTGGAACTAACCCCGCAAGGCGAGCGCTATCTGCAATCGGTCAGGCGTATTCTCTATGATTATGAAACGGAAACCCATTCCATCATTGCATCATCAGGGAGCGAGACAACATTGCGCATCGCTTCGATACCCACTTTGGCTGCACGCTGGCTTATTCCCAATCTTCCACAATTCATGGATCAGCATCCCGCGATTACCGTTGAGGTGACAACCGAGCTCAACCCGTTTGACTTTAATGAAAATCCCGTCGATCTGGCATTGCATTATGGCGCGCCGGTTTGGCCCTATGGCGAGCTGATCTATATGTGTCACGACGCGATCATCGCCGTCGGCAGCCCCAATTACATGAAGAAGCATGTTGTCAAACATGCAGACGATCTTGGAAAGACAGTCTTGTTACAACAATCGACACGTCCGCATATGTGGCAGGAATGGTCGGAGAAGGTCGGCTGCACACTGACAAATCCTTATCGCGGGCCGATATTCGACCAGTTTTCGATGACCATCCAAGCCGCTGCAGCTGGCATGGGTATGGCACTGGTGCCGACATTTCTGGTACAGGAAGAGTTGCGCAACGGACTATTGATAGCCTTGGATGAAGCACCACAATTCAGCAGTGGTGCGTATTACGTTGTCATACCCTATCGTTCACGGCACAATCCAGCCATCGACCCCTTTGTGAAATGGGTCATCAGCCTCACCCGTCCGCACTCCCGCCAACCGGCTCTGGCCGCGTCGGATAAGCAGGATGCCCGTACCTTTATCAATCCCTATGATAGTGACATCTGAGGACTGATAATTAGAGGCTGAAAGCCGGATGGAATGAACCATCCGGTTTAGAGCGCTTTTCGAACAGATAGCATCCGGCCGGCGCGTCTCAAGCTTTTGATTTGTCGCGGTATCTTATCCGATTGACTGATTCACATCAATCGGGAACCGCTCTAATATCAAGATAGCGAAAGCCAGCTTGATCTGCATGGCGCGCGCATTCGAAAAACACGGTCGATCAAACAGCGATATTTTTTTACCTCAAATCTTTCCAGACCTGCTCCAGCGACTGATTTTGCTCTGTCTCGTAAAGGTCGTCACTGTCGATAACATCGCCGCCCAAATCCGCTTTAAATGCGGCATAGTTTGCATTACCGGCAAAGTTTTTCTGGCTTTCATCTCCCAGATTGGACTGAAAGATACCGGCGGCACTGACGGGTAAGAAATCCTCATAAGTGATCGGCGTTGCCTCGACAAAACCGCCATCGATCAAGACTTCGATATCTGTGCTATCCGGTGCGCCGCTCTTACCCGTCACCTTGTAATGGAAATAGGCAAACCGCTCGCGGCGCAGGATCGTTTCATCGTCGGGGAAAGCTGCAAACTTGGCTTTCAGCTGCGTCATATATTCATGTGCATTGCTGCCATCACCTTTTAGTTGCACCGAAGCGCGCGTTTCCAATAAAAGCTTGTCGTAAAGCGCCCGCCCTTTGGGTGTGAGCGCGGCACCCCTTTGTTCAATCTCACCGAAGCGCGCCGTATGCGTACCATTCTGGCTTGTTTCACCCGAAGCTGTCTGGAACGCAATCGGTTCCTGTAACGCCCTGAAACTCGTCTGCCGCAAAAATATCGGCACATCGCGATGCGGCGGCCCTTCAATAACCGCTTTGGGTGCGATGCCTTTTTTCGGCATCCCTTCCTGCACGGCATCAATGTCAAGGGTGCGTGGCGTCAAATGGTTGATGTGAGGCCCTTTGAAACAGACAATATCCGCAACCAACGGATGGGCTGCCCGGAATTGCTCGTAAGTCTCGGCGCTGACGGTAGCCTCGCTATGCCAGCGAAATGTTTCCAGTGCTTCGGCTACAAACTGTCTGGCATCCGCATCTGCAAGCCCGCCTTGCTTTTCCGCCTTTTCAATCAGCTGCAAACATCCGTTGGTAAAAATGTTGCGGCGGGCCAGAATTTCATCGGCCTTTTTTGCAAGCGCCGGGCTTTCCAACAGGTCGGTTCGTAAAAGCGACGTAAAGACACGGAATGGGTTTAACCGGAGTGACTCCTTGCCATAGGGGCGGAATGCCGTTGAATGGATCGGCATGCCCGCCACGGAGAGATCGTAATAGCCCACGGGAAACATACCCATGACGGCAAAGAGCCGCTTCATCGTGCCAAGCTCTTCGCCCGTACCAATGCGGATCGCGCCATGTCGCTCCAAGTCCAGACGTTCTTCTTCTTCATTTTCACGGATACGCCGGTCAAGTTCAGGATCGCGCTTGCGCGCTTCATCATTCACCTCGCGCACCAGATCCACCAGAACGCCATATTGTGGAACTTCCTTTTTGTACATTTCCGACATGGCCAATGAAAAATAGGTGCGGATAGTATCTGGCGAAACCAGCTGCATAACGTCTCTCCCTCGTTTATAAGTGCATTGCCGCATTTGATGGGGCCGCATTTGATAGCAATGCAGCCTATCGCCCCTTGAAACCTTCTTGAAGCGACAAAACGGCCTTCGTCCATTCCATATTGGAATGATGCAGATGAATGCATTCCATTAAAAAGGGAGGGCTTTGCCTCCCTTTGTTTCTACCGTCGTGGCTTATCCATGATGTTTCAGCAGATTTAACGTTCAATCCGCCGGTTCCAACGATTATTCCATTCGGGGCGCTTCGCGTTGATGGCATCCCAATTCAAAATGACGGTATTTTTGAGATAGTCGTTGAATTTCTGCAAATGGTCTTCGGCTTGCGCTGTGGTTGCATGAACGGTCTGGTTGGACGGCAAGACGTTGCCATGGGCAAGTGCCAGACTTTGGGCTTCAGGCGAAAGAATGTAGTGGGCAAGTTTCTGCGTCAATTCCGGTTCGGAATTTCTGGCGATAGCGCATTCTGCAACCATCAGCAGCACCGAGCCTTCCTTTGGCTGTGCATATCCGACATCGATGCCTTTTTCCTGAAAATTGGCCGCCCCTGTGGGCGTGAGAGGAAAAATGGCCGCCTCGTTGGTTTGCACCATTTCCGATATTTTCGCTGAATTGGGAATATATTCAATGACATTGGGGGCGATCTTTTCAGGAAAAGCCTTGAAGCCCGGTTCGACGTTATTTTCATCACCGCCTTCGATACGGTTAAACATCAGAAAGGCATGCAGCCCGAAGGATGAAACCGAAGCCGATTGGAACACCACCTTGCCCTTGAATTTCGGGTCGGCCAAATCAATCCATGATGTTGGTGCCGGCCAATGCTGCTCGGCAAACATTTTCTTGTTATAGCCAAGGCCGGTCATGCCCATATCGATACCAATGGCCATGCGGTCCTTCATTATGGCCGCGGGTGCCAGCTGTTTCAACACCGGTGCATCATCGATCGGCTGGCATAGGCCAGCGCTGATAGCGCGGTTCATGACGCCATCATCCAGAAAGATCAAATGCATTTGCGGATTATCTTTTGCAGCGACAGCCTTAGCCATAATATCGGCAGACGTGCCGGGAACAACGACGATGCGAACATTGTTTTCCTTTTCAAAAGGCGGAAACACATATTCGCTGAAGGCACGCTCGAAGTTGCCACCATTCATGCCGACATAAAGCGTTTTCTGCTGTGCTGCAGCCTGCGTGAAAGGCAGGCATATTGCGAAAATTCCCGTTGTCAGAAAAGTTGATTTTAAAGTCATATCATTCCCCTTTGCTCTTATTGTTCAGCTGTTTTTAAAACGGTCGATCTTAAACCCTTGAAGATCGACCGGTGATTTGCCCGTGGCGATGAGTTCGGCAATGACCGATCCAACACCCGGTGCAATTTGAAATCCCGCACCCGAAAAGCCGAAGGCGTGGAAAAGGTTTGGCGTTGTCCGGCTTTCGCCGATTACCGGCTGGTGGTCGGGCATTTCGCCCTCGGTACCAGTCCAGCTGCGAATAACCATGGCATTGCCCATGGCCGGAAACAGTGCGCGCATGTCGCGCATCAATGCCAGAATATTTGCCGCAACCGGTCGCGAGAAATCTCCCCCTTGGCAGGGTATACCGCGCCCGCCACCCGCCACCAGATTGCCGCGCTCGACCTGACGGCAGTAAAAGCCGCCGCCCTCCTGCCCCAGACTTACCGGAATCTGTGGTGCTACAGGTTCTGTCACGACCATCAGCGGATAGATTTTTTTTAATGGCACCGTTTCATCGAACCAACCGGCCACAGTATTAGCCCATGCGCCCGCGGCATTGACCAGAAATTGCGCGCGAATTTCCATTGCTGTTTGTGTTTTCACCACAAAACAATGGCCATGATATGCGGCACTCTCCACGCAGGTCTGTTCATAAATATCAGCTCCTGCCGCCTGTGCAGCGCGCGCAAAAGCCGGAGAAACCAGACGTGGATTGGCTTGCCCGTCCCCCGGGCAGAATGATGCCCCCGACACCGCGCCCTGTAACCAGGGGAAGCGCTGTTTTACTTCCAGCCCATCGTAGAGTTGCAGGCCCAATGGAAAGTCTTTGACGCTTTCGGCATAATGTTGCAGCTTTACAAAAGCCGCATCGCTGCGGGCGAGTTTTAAATGGCCGCTGATCTGATACTCGCCATCGGTATGGATAAGTTCCGGCAAACGCTGCCAGATATCATAGGCATATTGCGACAGGGCCATTTGCACCGGTGCGCGCCCCTGCCGCCTGACACCGCCATAATTGACGCCACTGGCCTGCGCACCGCAATAGGCTTTTTCTAATAGAATGACGGACAGCTTTCTGCGTGCCAGAAACAAAGCCGTTGCAGCTCCTGCAAGCCCGCCGCCGATAATCACCACATCACATTCTTGTTTTACCGACATGCAGCACCGATCACCCTTCTTTAATAGAAAGCGGCTTGATCGGCGGTTGCGCACGCAACCGCCCTATATCTTCAACTGCACAGGCATGGTCGAGGCGCAAAAGCTCGGCCAGCGCAGCGCCGCACATACGCCCCTGACAACGCCCCATGCCCACACGGCTGACCGCTTTGGAGCGGTTCATTTCCCATTGTTGGTAGAATTGCTGCCGGTTACGGATATTAGCAATGGTGATCTCTTCACAGCGGCACAAAACCAGATCGTCAGGTACTTGCGCCATCCAGTGAAGCGGGAAAGGAAAGGCTTTGTCAAAGGGCTTTCTTGCATGGCGCAGTTTCTGTCGCTTGTTGATAAGTACGTGATGGCGCTTGCTGTCGTAAGAGCGGCCCATATCGGCCAAAACTGACAAGGCGGCGATTTCTCCCGATAGTTCGGCAGCGTCTGCCCCTTCAATCGACGCCCCATCGCCGGCCAGATAAACATCATTGCGCGATGTACGCGTATCCACACCGCTCTTGGGCGCCCATGCCCTATCCTGCGGGTTAAAGGCAAATGTCACACCGGCAAGATCAGCCAGTTGGGTTTCAGACCGAAGGCCGAAATTATAGGCAAGTGCCTTGGTCGCTATTGTATGGATTGAGCCGCCTTTTTTAAATGTGACGGCTTCGATACACGCCCCTCCCTGTGCTGTGACCTGTTGCACACCACTGATAATGTCTACACCGGCAGCCTTGAGCTTCACCGCATAGGCAAGGCCACGCCAGATTGTGAGAAAATCATGCATGGCTGCGGCGATAAGATGGCGTTTTGTTGCCATGGGCGCGGTATCAAGTATGGCCCTGACGCGCGCTCCCGCTTTCATATATTGATAGGCTACAAGATAAAGCAGCGGGCTTGCACCCATAAAAACAATATCGTCGCTGACAAGTGTTGCTTGCGCTTTCAAAGCCGTTTGTGCGGCCCCCAAAGTGTATACGCCGGGCAGTGTCCAGCCTTGAAATGGCAAAACCCGGTCTGTCGCCCCTGTTGCCAAAATCAACCGGTCAAATGGCATATCGTCATGCGTGCCATTGCCGCTCAAATGCAGTGTTTTTTCCTGCAAATGCCATACGGTGGTTTGCGGGTGATAATCGATTGCGGGGCTCAACCGTGTAAAGAGCCTATGCAACCTAGCGGCTTTGTGCGACTGGTCGCCGTAAAGGGCTACTTTCGGCCGCCCGTCACCAACAAAACTTTGCCGATAGATCTGCCCGCCGCATTGGCGTGCCTCATCGATCACAACAGGGGAAATACCGGCCTCAACCAGTGCATGCGCCGCGCGTATTCCAGCCGGTCCGGCCCCGACAATGACAATTTTCTCATGCTTCGCCATGCTGTTCAGCCTTCTCGATCATGAAATGCATATCCGGCTGCAACAATGTGGTGCATGCCCGCACACGGTGCCCATCGGTCAGGGCGACATAACAATCCTGACACACACCGATAAGGCAAAAACCGGCGCGAGGTGTTTTGTTGAAGTCACTCAACCGCACATGGCTGACAACACTCAAAATAGCCGTCAACACCGTGTCACCGCTATAGGCTTCATAGGCAATACCGTTGATCCAAAATCGGATAGGCAGACGGTCGCAACAAACGGCCAGACGCTTGAAACGCGAGCGACATGGTTCCATCGTTCAGCCCTTTCCCACCAATAGCCGATCCAGCCCGAACAACCGGTCAATGACAAACATGGCGATTGCTGTCAAAACGATCATCAAAGCGGAAATAGCCGCCATCATCGGGTCTATGGATTCGCTGGCATACATATACATGCGCACCGGCAAGGTGTAGGTTGTTGGTGACGTGATAAAGATAGACATGGTCAGTTCATCGAAACTGTTGATGAAGGCCAGCAGCCAGCCGCCACAAATACCTGGCAACAGCAAAGGCAGCGTTATACGGCGGAAGACTGTCCACTCGCTTGCGCCCAATGTACGCGCCGCATGTTCGGCATTTTCATCAAAGCCATTCAGCGCCGACAAGATCAACCGCATGCAATAGGGGGTGATAATGGTCACATGCGCCAAGATCAACCACGAGAAAGATCCGGTGACGCCGATCAGGGAAAACAGTCGAACGAGTGCCACCCCCAATACCAGATGCGGGATAATGAGTGGAGAAAGGAAAAGCGCATTCAACGCGCCTGCACCGGCAAACCGATAGCGGGAAACGGCCAATGAAGCAGGAACAGCAAATAGCGTAGAAAGCGTTGCAGCAATTCCCCCCAATAACAGGCTGTTGCCAAAAGCATCGACAAACAAGGCATTGTCGAAAATGGCATAGAACCACCGCAAAGACAGTCCTGCCCATGGCATGGACAATGTGTTTTCCGGCGTGAACGCCACCAGCACAACGACAACCAGCGGCAACAGCACAAAACAGGTAATCGCGGTATGCAATAACAGGGCAAGCGGGCCATTGCGTATCATTGATAAAGCTTTCTTTTGGCTCTTGTTTCAACATATTGGTTGCAGCCAACCATGATGAACAGAATGGCAATCAGGATGATGATGGAAATGGCGGCTCCTTGCGGCCAATTGAGATCAACCATAAACTCGTCATAAACAACGGTAGCCGCCATTTTCAGCCGTCGTCCGCCCAGAAGGCCGGGAATGGCGAAGGAACTCGCTGAAAGGCTGAAGACCAGTAAACTGCCCGATAACAGCCCAAGAATGGATTGCGGAAGGACGATGCGACGAAACGCGGTAAACCGCGATGCGCCAAGCGTCAGGGCTGCTGCTTCCAGCATGGGGTCGATCTTCTGCAACGATGTCCATACCGGTATCACCATGAAAGGCAGCATGATATGAACAAGAGCGATGATGATGGCATATTCGGTATAGAGCAACGATGTCGGTGCAAATCCCAAATATGACTGCAACACCCCCCAGCCGCCTTCGGAACCCAATACCATGCTCCAGCCAAACGCGCGCACAACCACCGAGACCAATAATGGCCCAAGAATAATCAGCAGGAAGATGGAGCGCCAAGGCGCACGCATACGTGACAGGATGTAGGCTTCAGACCCACCGAGAATGATACAAATCACGGTGGTGATGAGCGACAATTTGATGGTGCGCCAGAATATCTCCAGATAGTAACTGTCGGTTATGACCACGACATAGTTGGCCCATGTATAACTGTCCTGCACGCCCTTGTTGTAATCGAAGACATTGAAAGACAGGATAGTGACAAGAGCCAACGGCAAAAGCACCATGCCGGTAAACAGCAAAAGGCTTGGGAACGCCAATGCCCATGGAGTGAAAGATGAGGGTTTCGCCTTTGCCATCTGCAATCACCCACCCTGCCTGACCGTAATGACACGACAATCGGTGTCTTCCCAAGCAATGCCCACTGTTTCACCTTCGAGGGGCGGCAGCGTGCCGACATTGGGCAGGCTGATGGTGAGCAACCCGGCGGGGCCATCGACATTGACCAGCCAGTTGGCGCCGAGGAAATAACGGTTGACGACCTGCCCCTGCAACCGCGCATGATCAACATTCACAAGCCGTAATTTTTCTGGCCGGATGGTGATGGCCTGTCCGGCTGCAATCGCGTCTACAAAGCTACCGCTTAGCACATTGGATTTGCCGACAAAGGCGGAAATAAAATCATTCTGCGGATTTTCATAAAGTTCGTAAGGTGAACCAACCTGTGTGATGGTGCCTTTTTCCATCACCACCACACGATCGCTGATCGAAAGCGCTTCGGCCTGATCGTGCGTTACCATGATGGTGGTAATGCCGACTTTTTTCTGGATACGCCGCAGTTCAAATTGCATTTCCTCACGCAATTTCGCATCAAGGTTTGATAGCGGTTCATCGAGCAACAACACCGGCGGTGCAATCACCAAGGCGCGGGCAATGGCCACCCGCTGCCTTTGGCCGCCCGACATTTGGCGCGTATAGCGGTCATGCAGGTGGTCGAGTTGCACCATATCAAGGATTTTGCGCACCCGTTGCTGCCGTTCGGCTTTGGCGACGCCACGCATTTCCAACCCGAAGGCGACATTTTCGCTCACCGTCATATGGGGAAAAAGCGCGTAACTTTGAAAAACGACACCAAGCCCGCGCGCTGCGGGCCGCAGCCTTGTCATGTCGCGGCCATCCAATATAAGCTTGCCCTTTGTCGGTTCCACAAGGCCGGTCAACATCTGCAAGGTTGTTGTCTTGCCGCATCCCGATGGCCCCAACAAGGATATGAACTCGCCCCTTTCAACATTGAGCGAGAAGTCCTTCACCGCCGTAAACGAACCATAGATCTTCGTAAGCTCTTGCAATTCCAAAAAAGACATTGGCGCTCCTCATACCTGGCCGGAAGGCCGGTTTGTTCCGTGTTTTTAGGCTGACGCGAGGGGGATTTTCCCAATGACCGTTCGCCGCATTTTTCAAAAATGTGGCACAACTTCTGGAATAGCTCTAATTAAAAATTCAATTTACAGAATAAATTTTTTAATTATTCTGTATTTCAGAATTCTATATTTAATTTTAGGAATTTAATTTTATTTTTCGTCGTAAAGAGGTTTTATGAATAGCAGTTTGAACAAGTCGCTACATATTCTACGTTATCTTGCCAGTGCGACCAAGGATGGCGCACGCATACAAGACATAGCCGCTGATGGCGGGTTGACTGCTTCCTCGGTGCATCGTCTTCTCTCCTCATTGGTGGAAGAGAAATTTGTCGAACAGGTCGAAGGTTCAAAACGTTATCGCCTATCGCTCGACTTCTTTCTGCTGGCAGCCAATGCTGCCCATGGCGACAACTTGTTGCAGATTGCGCGCCCCTCGCTGCTCAGGCTTTCAGCCACGCTCAATGACACGGTGTTTTTGATGGTGCGGCATAATTTTGATGCTGTCTGCCTTGATCGTATCGATGGCCCGTTTCCCATCCGCTCCTTTACCGGCGATATTGGCGGGCGTGTTCCGCTCGGTATTGGTCAAGGCAGCCTTTCCATATTGGCATTCTTGCCAAAAGAGGAGCAGGATGCCATCATCCAGTTTAACATGCCGCGTATTCTTGACCGTTCCAATATGGATGAAATCGACCTGCGCACGACCATCAAATCTGTGCATCAAAAGGGTGTAGCCCATTTCAATTTCCAGCTTATTTCGGGTATGGCCGGACTTGCCGTGCCGATTTTGGATAATAATGGCTATCCGGTCGCAGCCTTGAGTGTTGGCACTCTAAGCGACAGGCTGAATGACGAAAGAGCGACATTGATGCAGCAGCTTTTGCAAAAAGAGGCAGTGCTCATCGGCAACAGGCTCAACCCTTTTGATCGGACATTGCGCAAACCGATACAAGCCCTCCGCCCCCTTTAGCGTTCCCATTCAACCGATACCGTCATCAGAATGCACTTGAGTCAGAACCTATCCATGCAAAAATGGATAGTAATTTGTGTAAGTTAGCGGTTTGGTGCGTTTTAACATTCGGCCTCTATCACGCATGAAAACCCGACCAGTCTAGATCTGGTCGGGTCCGGCAGATTGGGTGTCTGCCTAGAGCAGCCTTAGATGGATCTAAGGGGTCAAATCGATCCTAAAACTACTCATCTCCAACGGTATAATTCCATAGACCGCTGCGTAATCCAGACAGCTTTAAAATTGCTGTCTGTAGCCCGCATTCAACTGCCACGCATTAAAGGTGCCACCGATGGCATAGTTGGCATCCATGTAAAGGTTTTTGTTCTTATCAACCTGAACATTCATGCCGATACCATTATCCCACCAGCCTGTATCAAAACTATATTTTTCGACGAATGTGTTATTGAAAGTATAATCCGTATCTCCGTCGAATTCTTTCAGATAACCCGTCTTAAAGTAGAGATCGACCGGATTGCCATCATTGACAAGTGAATACCCAAAGACCGCACTCGCACGCCCCAAAAGGCTATCATAACTGCCAAGTTTGGTACGAAGTCCATTGCTCGAACTGATCGTACCACTGCCCATATGCGTCCAGGTCAACTGAACCTGTGGTTCGACATAAAGACCAAGCTTGCTTGTCCGATCCTTGTAGAAACGCTGCCCTATCTCAGCACCAAGCGCATAGCCATCCATGTCGCCATCGCCATTCACACGATACCCATTGACTGTCTTGGTGTCGAAGTCATTTTCTGCATGGAGGTATTTGGCAAGTGCATCAACATAAAAACCATTTTGATGCTTATAGGTCACATAGGCACCAATGTGGTATTGCTCAGCATCACCGTCACCGATTTTGAAGTCAATATCACCCTTGGTATAGCCGCCCATAAGGCCAACAAACAAATCCGCTGCATGGTTATTCAGCTCAATGCGCTTATCAACACCGCCCTGTATGCCCCAATAGGTCATATCAAAGCCGGATAGCCGGTCTCCTGAAAACTGGTCAAGGCCGCCACCAAAGCTGCGCATCCACACCTCACCATCCTTGTCAGGTGAACGACGAAGTTCGCCCATACGTTGAAGCAATGTCTGGTTCTCGATAAAGCCCAAATAATAGTTCACGTTCAAGAAATTTGCCGAATTGTCTGCCGTATTTGTCAAAGGCGGTGTCACCGGAGGGCTTGGAGGCGTTACCGGCGGTGGATTGGGATTAACCGGTGGTTGCGGCGTCTCTTTGTGAGACAAATACCAGTTGCCATCGGCATATTGGCTCAAACCATAGACATATGGCCCAACATCAGCACCAGCACTGCTAAAAACCGCATTGTTATCGGATTGGTTAGTACCTATAAAATCGACGACTTTTAATTCTTCGGTGCCGGTATAGCCACCAGTGCGATTATCGGTAAACACCATTTGATGCGAACCTGCGCTACTTGAACGAATTTCAAGCAGATCACCAAACAAAGCCGTCGGTGCCATGTCGGTGCGCAGGTTGAACAAACCATTGCCAGAAAGATTATCAACAGACAATGTTACCTTATTGGCATTCGTCACAGCAATAGTCTGGTCACCAAGTGAAGCTTTGGCGTTATGACCAAGTTTCAAATCCGTCACATTCGAGCTTTGCCACATCTGCCAATGACTGCTTGCACCATCAATATCAAGCTTAATCACACCGCGATCAGCAGCTGTCGCAGCAGTGAGCTCTTTATTGGCATTACCGGTCAACCTCGAGCCATCGCTCATATGAAGGTCGATAACACCTTGTCTGTCAGCGATCAAATCACCGGTCACGGCATACTTAGCTGGCATCAAAGTTCCGTCCGGCTTCTGCGAAGCAATAAGCGACTCCAATCCGCTAGAGTACATCGCGTAGCTGCCCTTGGTCACATCAACCGAAACATTCGTGTCGCCGGTCAAATATACCTGACCGCCCTTGAAGGAATTGGTCACTCCTTGATAGACAACGTCTCCATCTTGCGTAACAATTCCGTGGGCACCCTGCCCTGTTGTCGTAATATTCGTACTACTTAATGTAATAACACCAGTCCTATTTGCGAAAACGGCAAAAGCATCCTTGCCCGATGTAATTATTTGGCTCCCATTTCCAATACTAATTTTGGGAGCATTGCCGAGAGGCATAGAAGCGCTGCCAGCAGTATTCGTTTCATTGCTACGGCCACCAGCATAAACACCATATCCTGCTGCATCACTGACGTTGTTGCCATCACCTTGTGTTTCAAGAATAGCATATTTACCTATATTCAACGTTGCCGGGTAATCCAAATTATAGCCAATGTTCACACGTGCTGCTGAACCTGATTGCGAATAAAGCTCAGCATAATCACCAACATTTAGAGTCGCTTGTGTATTGATGGTTATATTAATTGCGTCACTAGAATAGCCATTGGCATGAATTATAAGTTTATTAGGAATATTTGCTACAAAACGGTTACGATTTATTTGTATTCCATCAGCGGCCATACCATTGACCGTGATATCGAGTATCCCAGAAGTAATCGTAACGTCTTCATCGAGATAAAGACCATGCCCCTTTGCTCCGGTACCCCTACCATTCATGACAACGGTAACAATATTCAAATCGTTGAGTTTTTTTCCGAGTGAAGAATTATTTCCATAAAAATCATATGACGTGGCTGAATTAGCTGGATTAAGTAAAGTTCCTCCACCACAACTTGCCTCTGTCGCATTTACCAATGTGCATGGCAGATTTTGCGCCATAGTATGTGAATGTGTGCCTACTAAAGAAAATAAGCTCACGCCTAAAAACAACGTTGTCAGTTTCAACCGCTTATTGAAAACAGAATTTAGCTTAAAATCTGCATAAGCTATTGAAAAATATTTTTTATTTAAATTCTTGGGGGGGGGGGGGGGGGGGCAAATTTAATCACAAGAGTAACCCACCCTTTATCCCAACAACTGCCCAATGCAATTGTCCCAAACCCAAAAATAAAAAACCAAACCGCCAAAAAGCGATTCGATCATTTACGCTTGCTTTTAACCATAAGGTCACGCAACGACATATGAGTCAAGTTAAAAAAGAGATATATTTACTATTCTCTTATAATTATTTGTTTCTTTTTCATTTATTTTAATAATAAATGAAATCTTATCTACATTGAATGTCATTAATTATCGGTTTCAATATATAATATATAACAAATATCTATATAAATATGCAATATTAAATAAAATTAAAGTATAAATAAATAATACAAATTTTATAATAAGCAATAAAATCAAAATTATATGATTAATATTTTATTTTATAAAATTATTTATTGGAATTTATGTTTTGAATTCCTAATCAAAGCATGCGATATCGTGCGCGAAAATGTGAGCGTTTCAATGGCGCTCCACGGTTGCATCAAGCGGTCGAAATCTGGCATAGTTTTCAAGCTATTTTATCATATTGTTGCCTGTGTCCATCATGCATGGCCATGGGCTTCTAAAACAAGAAAGTACAATTTCATGAAGCTCTTCATCTCTGCCGATATCGAAGGTGTCGCCGGTGTTGTTACAAGCCAGCAATGTACCCCGGGAAATACCGAATATGAACGCGCCCGGCGCTTGATGACTGAAGAGGTGAATGCCGCCATTCTCGGTGCATTTGAGGCTGGTGCAAGCGAGGTGGTCGTCAATGATTCCCATGGCCCCATGGTCAATCTTTTGCCCGAACTTTTGCACCCTGAAGCCGAATTGATCCTTGGTAAACCCAAACCACAAAATATGGCTGCGGGCTTGAATGAGGGGTTTGACCTCCTCTTCCTAACCGGCCATCATGGCGGGGCAAGCCTGAACGGTGTTCTTGCCCATACCACCAACGGGAAAGCTTTCCGCGCCATCTATCTTGGCGATCACCGTCTGGGCGAGCCGGGTATCTATGGGGCCTATGCAGGCGAGCTGGGAATTTCCGTTGGTCTTGTTACCGGTGATGACTGCACAAAAGAGCAAAACCTACCGCTTTTTCCGCAAGCGGAATTTGCTGTGGTCAAACACGCCTTGGGTAATCGCGCGGCACGTTCGCTTTCACCGATAAAAGCGCGAGAGCTCATTCAAAAAGCAGCTTTTCAGGCAGTTAAACGCCGTAGCGAGATCAAGCCCTTTGTCCTCACCACACCTTTTCTGGCACAATTTGTTGTTTCGATACCTGCACTGGCAGATCAGGCTATGCATTTGCCGCCTGCCAAACGCATTGATGCCGTCACTGTAGGGTTTGAATGTGAAACAGTCCGGGATGCAATTGGCTGGATGTCTGCACTTTCCGCACTTTCATTCTCGGTTTTATAGGATAGCAAAACGCTTTCCCGTTTTACCTTACAACATGAACAGCGAGCGACAAAACTTGTCGCTTGCAATCATATTCGGGAGCCTCTTTACGACAGCAAACATGGCTGAAAGGCTAGGGTCAGGACCTATTAATTTGACTGATATGGCACAATAACAGCAAAAAGATGCGCGAAGGAAAGCGAAAGCCAAGTTGTATGCTTAGGTATGAGCTTTTCTATCATGCAGATTGAAGCTGTTTTTGTGTCCCTTCGGAATATGGTCAATTTTGCTGATAATTTTGTCGAAGCCCCTTGAAAATATTCATATTTCCTGCGGCTCTTCTCCTCGTTCTCAACAAAATTTTCTCATACCATTTCGTTCAAATAAATAGGTCCTGACCCTAGGACAATTCCCGAAAAGTTTGACGCCGTTTTTCATCGGGTCATGGTTTCACTCTAATTCTGTGTTTTTTCGTCTTTTTCCTCACCTAAAAGTCTATCAGCTTCTGTTGGCAATGCTCTGACGAACCCTTTTTACATCCTATCAGGATTGGAACTGTTTTTCCCTTAAGGTAAAACACACTATTCGCTTTTGAAAATAGATTTCGTTCTCTAGAGCAGAGTCACTTGAGTGAGGTCATGGGTCTGCTCTCATCCATTGTTTTTACGCGGTTCTTATCCTAAAACCGGTTTCCACTTTTTGGGAACCGCTCGACTAGAGTAAACCTTCTTTTTTTGGGGGCATGGATTTGCTCCAGATTTTTTATTTGTCGCATTGTCCAACGAAAAAGCCGATTCAACTTTTTCTGGAAATGCTCTAGTGCCAAGTTCTGCAACGGTGGTGCTGTTATCCGTTTGCGCTCAGACATCAGTCGTATGAGCCTGTTGCTTGCAACGTGTTATTTTCTTTTTTTTGAAGGATAGTCACAACACGAAATAGCGGTTTCCGGGGGAAAAAAGCCATAGATACCCCCTACCCCATGGGGTCATCTCTTTTGAGACAACACACCATGAAGCAGGGGCATCCATAGCCA